>CAVVFG010000011.1:0-90155 GCA_963747405.1 uncultured Actinomycetota bacterium | reverse complement strand
ACGTCTCCTTGCTCGTCCTCGGGGCGCACCCTGCGATGCTTCGGTGCCTTGGGAAAGTCGAACGTCTCGAGGGCGCCGGCGTTGGCCTGCACCGCGGCGTTGAGCATCGAGCGGAGCACGATCACCACGTTCGGCGCTACGCCATTGACGCGAGCATCTGGGTGCCGCGTCGAACGCTGCCGGCCAAGGGCAGCGAGATGGTCGGCTACGCGTTCAGTGGTCAGGTCGGCCAATCGGATGTCACCGAGGTCGTCGAGAACGTGGTTCTTGAGGACAGAGCGGTACGACACGACGGTCGCCGGGGAACGGTCCGGGTTGGCTTCCAGGGCGAGGAGCCACTTCTCGGACCACTCCTTCAGCGTCACCGACTGGGCTTCGACCATCGCGACCTCGGCCTTGCGGGCCGACCGGCGCTCGGCTGGCGGCACAAACAGGCCGCGCGCCATCTGCCCGCGAGCGATATCAAGCGCAGCGCGCGCGTCAGTAAGAGTGTCGATACACGCCGAGGGAGTGCGTACGTCCCTCGTAGTCGACCCTGACGCGATAGCGACCCCGATGCAGGACGATCCCCCTGGGCAGTTTCGCCGGCGCAGCCATGGATCCTCCCCGTGTAGGCCTTATCAGAGAGCCACGCACCGGTTTGCGCAACCCGTGCGCGCACCACCCTGTGTCAGCTGTGTGTCAGTTTTCCGGCCACACAAGTCTAGACACGATCCATCTACGCCCTGAAGCGGCAAATAGCGCCTGACCTGCACATTTGTGCAGGTCAGGCCCATTTCAAGCACTGAACAGCGTGGGAGCGAACCGCAGGGGTGGAGGTGGCGGGAATCGAACCCGCGTCCACTGACGGAACACCAGGGCTTCTCCGGGTGCAGTGCGCTATGGATTTTCTCGGCCCCAGCGCTCGCACGCACACGTCCGCTGACAGGCCCAGTCGAGTGAGAGTCCCGCGCCGTCCCCCGACATGACGACGCAGCAAGATCCCTAGATGACGCTGGTTACTGAGTCAGGATCGAACTCAGGCCAACGGACTTCGGAGCTCGCTCAGGCGGCGAGGGCGAAGTCGGTGCTCTTGGAATTGGCACCTATTGGTTTGCACGGATCGTTTACGAGATAACCGTGCGTCCTCGACCCGCTTCCCCATGGCCAACCGACCAATGTCGAAACCGATCACCCCCCTGAGGGGGCTCACTCCCACGCTGTTCAGTTGTGCGACCACGCGTCAGGTACAACACGCGGGTGCCCTTCCAGTATGCCGCCCAGCACGCGCCGCCCCAAACGAGTTGGGAGGACGCGGCGCGCTCAGCCGACCGGGGCCTCGGGCGATGGCGCGTCGAGCGGGGCCGGCTGAAGGGGCAACGGGGCGACCGGGGAGGCCGGCGGATCGGCCGGCGTCGGCGTCGGGGTGGGCGTCGGCGTCGGCGTCGGCGTCGGGGTGGGCACCGGCGCGGGCGGGTGCACGACGGGCGGTGGCTGCACCCGCGACCGGTGGGTCGGGGTCGGCGTGGGGCTCGGAGTGGGGGGGGTCGGCGTAGGGGTCTGGTGCGCGGCCGGCGTGGGCGCCGGCGGCGTCGGTGCAGGGCTCGGCGGGGCGGGGATGGTGGGCCCGATCGGGCGGGGGCGGGGGCGCCCCGGGACCGACCAGATGGATGCCGTGGCGGTCACCTCGACGGCGGGTTGGCGCACCACCGACGTAGCGCCCCGGGCGGCGATGGCACCGGCGGTCGTCGCCACCGTGGACGCGGTGGGCGAGGCAGCCACCAGGGTCTCGGACGGGGCAGGGCCACCGGCGAGCGCGGTCATCACCGCGACAGCGAGGAGCCCGCCGCCTGCGACGCCGAGCGCCTGCAGGACGTTGCCGGTGCTCCCGCGCGATTTCCTGGGAGCGCGGTGCCGCGCGGCCCCTGCTGCCATGGTAGAGAGAGTAGCCCTGTTGCGCACGAGTCAACAGTGAATCCTGGTGTTCGCCGGATCGTGCGGTGCGCGCACCGAGATCCGCACGGTGTGCCGCCTCCCCAGCACGTCCACCTCACATCCTTCGGCGGCGGCACGAAGCGCCCCTGTCGCCACCGGCCCACCACCTGGGTCCCACACCCACGCCAGCCCGACGGCGGCGCCCATCGTGGCGCTGCTCGCGGCGCTGGTCACCTGACCGGCCGGGCGACCGTCGCGCAGCAGCAGCTCACCGCCCCAGAGCACGGCCGCGGGGTCGTCGACCACGAACGACACCAGCCGGCGCGTCGGGCCGTCGGCGCGCTGCCGCTCGACGGCCTCGCGGCCCACGAACGCGCGGTCGCCGGACAGGTCGCAGGTGAAGGTCAGCCCGGCCTCGACCGGGGTACGGTCCGGGCCGAGCTCGGGGCCGAACGCCCGGTAGCCCTTGTCGAGCCGCAGCGCGTTGATGGCGTAGTAGCCGGCCAGGCGCAGCTCGAGGTCGGCTCCCGCGTCGACGATGCGGTCCCACACCCCGGTGGCCAGCTCGGTGGGCACCGTGAGCTCCCAGCCCAGCTCGCCCACGTAGGTCATCCGGGTGGCGCGCACCCGCGCCGGGCCGAGGTCGACCACGCGGCTCGTGGCGAACGGGAAGGCGCCATCACCCAGGTCGGCCGCGGTGAGCCCGGACAACAGCTCGCGCGAGTGCGGGCCCATCACGCCGAACACGGCGTACGCGGTGGTGACGTCCTCGACGACCGCCCGCCAGCCGGGGGCGACGTGCCGTCGCAGCCAGTCGGCATCGCGCACCGGCGAGCCCGCGCTGGTGACCACGAGCCACTCGTCGGCGGCGACCCGGGTCGCCGTGACGTCAGCCTCGTAGCCACCGCGGTCGTTGAGGATGCCGGTGTAGACCGCCGCCCCCACGGCCCGGTCGACGTCGGCGGTGCAGACCCGGTGCAGGAGGGCGAGCGCGTCCGGGCCGTGCACGCGCAGCTTGCCGAAGGAGGTCTGGTCGTACAGGGCGACGGCCTCGCGCGTGGCCCGCTGCTCCTCGTCGACCCACTCGTGCCAGGGCTGGCGGCCCCAGCCGTAGGTCGCCGGCCGGTCTGCGGCTGCAACACCTTGTGGCACAACGTAGTTGGGTCGCTCCCAGCCCATCTTCGAGCCGAACCACGCACCGGCAGCGGCCAGCCGGTCGTGGACGGGAGAACAGCGGAACGGCCGTGCGGAGTCGAGCTCACGGTTCGGCCAGGGGACCGCGTAGTGCAGTCCCAGCACCTCCGACACCCGCGCATGCAGCCACGGGGTGCTCGCATGGAAGGGCGCGAAGCGTCGGATGTCGACCAGGGCGAGGTCCTCCTGTGGGGCGCCGGCGACGACCCACTGCGCCAGGGCCTGCCCGGCGCCACCCGCCGACGCGATGCCGACCGAGTTGAACCCGGCGCCGACGAAGAAGCCGGCGACGTCGGGCGACTCGCCCAAGATGAACTGGTTGTCGGGCGTGAAGCTCTCGGGGCCGTTGTAGAACCTGCGGATGCCGGTGCGCTCGAGCACCGGCAGGCGGTGGACGGCGCTCTGCATCAGCACCGAGAAGTGCTCCCAGTCCTCGTCGAGCAGCTGGAACTCGAAGGGGTACGGGATGTCCTCGGGGGCCACCCACGGCTTCGCCTCGGGCTCGAACCCGCCCACGACGAGCCCGCCGACCTCCTCCTTGACATAGGTCCAGCCGTCGGGGTCGCGCAGGATCGGCAGGCCACGGTGCACCCCGTCCACCTGTTCGGTGACGACGTAGAAGTGCTCGGCGGAGTGCAGCGGCACGCCGACCCCGGCCAGTGCACCGACCGCCTTGGCCCACTGCCCGGCGCAGTTGACGACCACCTCGCACTCGACGTCACCGGCGTCGGTGCGCACGCCGCGCACCCGACGTCCACCGGGGGCAGCGGCGTCAGCCACGACGTCGAACCCGGTGACGCGCACCCGTTCTCGCACCGTCACGCCGAGTTGGCGGGCACCCTTGGCGAGCGACTGGGTGACGTCGGTGGGGTTGGCCGTGCCGTCACCGGGCAGCCAGATCGCTCCGGCGAGGTCCTCCGTGCGCAGCAACGGGTACCGCTCCCCGGCCTGCCCGGGCGTGAGCAGCGCGCACTCGAGGTCGTAGGCCGCGGCGGTGGCCGCGGTGCGCCGCAGCGCGGTCATCCGGTCGTCGGTGCGCGCGACGACCAGTCCACCGCACTGCCGGTAGCCGGTGCCCAGGCCGGTCTCGGCCTCGAGCCGCTGGTAGAGCGCGGCGGAGTGCTGCACGAGCCGGGTGCCGCTCTCGCTGGCCCGCAGCAGCCCGACCAGCCCGGCGGCGTGCCAAGTGGTGCCGCACGACAGGGTCCCCTGCTCGAGCAGCAGCACGTCGGCCTCGCCGAGGTGCGCCAGGTGGTAGGCCGTCGACGCGCCGACGATACCGCCGCCCACGACGACCACCCGCGCCCGGGCGGGAAGGGTGTCGCCGGCCGAGGTGCTCATCGGGTGGCTGCGCGGGCGAGCAGCGCCTCGAACCGCGGGCTGGTGGCGAGCTCCTGGGCCGGCTCCAGCTTGGCCATCGACCACTCCCAGAAGTCGAACTCGAGCGGGCTGGTGCCGTCCTGGATCATCCCCCACAGGGTCCAGCCGTACCGCGCCAGCCAGCCCCACAGCTCGGCCCGAGCCACGAGCGCGTCGTCGTGCCGGCCGTAGTAGGCGGCGCACAGCCGGGTGAGCGGCTCCTCGCCGAGCCGGGCCTCCGCCATCGCGTTGCCGAGCTCGAAGGACGGCTCGTTCATGCCGGAGTACTCGTAGTCGATGATCCGCAGGTCTGCGCCGTCATCGAGCACGTTGGCAGCCAACAGGTCGTTGTGGCACGGCGCCAGTGGCTCGGGCGCCAGCGCGATCACCTGCTCGAGGCGGTCCGCGAACGGCTCGAGCGCGACGTAGCCGGCCGGCATCCGGAAGCCGTGCTCGCGCACGAGGGTGAGGTAGCGGCGGCGCAGGGCGAACATGTCGAACCGGCCGACGAACGCCGGCCCACCGTGCAGGCGCTGGAGCGCAGCGGCCAGCCGCGGCAGGTTGGCCGCGACGTCGGCGTCGGTCCAGGTGCGGCCGGGGAGGAACCCGACGACCATCAGCCCGCGGCCCGGAAGGTAGTCGAGCACCGGCGCCCCGACGCCGGCGGCCGCCGCCGCAAGCGTGTTGACGTGCTCGGCGTGCCGGTCGACGCCCAGCAGCCCGGTCTCGGGAGCCGACACCCGCACGACGACGTCGAGCCCGGTGTCGGTGCGCACCCGGTAGTTGGTGTTGGTCAGACCACCGGGCAGCGGCGTCACCTGGCGCCCCTGCCCGGTGAGGACGGGGATGCCGTCGAGCAGCTGCTCGAGGTCGCTCAGCGTCACGACGTCAGGAGACCGGGTCGTCGGTCTTCTGCTCGTGCACCTGGCCACCGTGCGCCTTCTTGCCATGGTGCTCCATCGCGATCTCGTCGGCTGCGGTGACGCCCTCGGGCAGGTCGATCGTGGTCTTCGGGCCGGTGAACCACTTCTTGGCCGACAGGTGCCACCCGATCCACAGCAGCAGCAGCGTACCGCCGGTGAGGATCGGCGCGTAGTTCACGTACTTCCACGCGAAGTCGGCGTTGCCCGGGGTGCCGGCCGGAGTGAACGGCAGCACGAAGTAGATGCTCACGACGACGATCTCGAGGCACGCGACGGGGGCCATCCACCTCCACTTGGAGCCGAGGTTCCACGCGCCCTGCCTGAACGCGTCACCCGCCCGCCAGCGCAGGAAGATGGGGATGAGGAACGCGAGGTACAGGCCGATCACGGCGACCGACACGACCGCGTAGAAGGCCGTCGGCACGATGATCGGCGCCTCCTCGGTGCCGATGTTCACCTCGACGAGCGCCGGGATGGTGATGAGGGCGGCCACCAGCGTGGAGATCAGCACCGCGTTGGCCGGCACCTTGCGCGAGTTGAGCCTGGCCCACAGCGAGGCGCCCGGGACCGCGCCGTCGCGGGAGAACGCGAACAGCATCCGGCTGGTCGACGTCATGCAGGCCGTCGTGCAGAAGAACTGACCCACACTCGCGATGAGCAGCACGGTGCCCGCCCAGCCCGAGCTGAGCGCCTGCTCGAAGATCACGGCGACGCCTCCGCCGCCGGCGGTCACGCCCGCCGGGTCCTGGACGGCGAAGAGGAAGGCGAGCAGGAGGATCCATCCGCCGATCGCGGGGTAGAAGATGGAGCGCCAGATGCCCTTCGCCGCACCGTCGGCGGCCGAGTGCGTCTCCTCGGACAGGTGGGCCGACGCGTCGTAGCCGGTGATCGTGTACTGCGTGAGCAGGGAGCCCAGGGGCAGCACGTACAGCCAGTACCCCAGGCCGCTGGTCTGATCGTCGGCGAGGCCACCGCTGTTGTTGACCCGCATCGTGAAGACGTCGTTGATGCTCATGTGCCTGTCGGGCAGGAAGATCAGGATCGCGATGATGATCGCGGCACCCACGACGTGCCACCACACGGAGACGTCGTTGAGCTTGTCGAGGATGGCACCCCCGAAGATGTTGACCATGGCGGTCAGGGCGAGCACGACGAGGAACATCCAGAAGACGCGCTGCAGGTTGTAGCCCGCCGCCCAGGACTCACTCATCGTGCTGAACGACGGGTCGAAGAACGTGGCGCAGCCGTAGGCCACCGATGCGTCGACGGCGAGCAGGCCGATCAGGTTGAGCCAGCCCGTGTAGTAGCCGGCCTTCGCGCCGCCCAGCTTGCTCGCCCACCAGTAGATGCCGCCCGACGTGGGGTAGGCCGACACGAGCTCGCTCATGCAGAAGCCGAAGACCAGGATGAACGCCGAGATGATCGGCCAGCCGATGGAGATCGCGATCGGACCGCCGTTGTTCCAGGCCTGGCCGAAGGTGGTGAAGCAGCCGGCCAGGATGGAGATGATCGAGAAGGAGATCGCGAAGTCGGAGAACCCGGACCAGCTCCGGTTGAGCTCCTGCTCGTAGCCCAGCCCGGCGAGCTGCTTCTCGTCGTCGTTCAGGTGAGCTGCCACGGTTGCTCCCGTGGCTCCGGCCGACCATGGACCCGGCCGGCGTCGAGGTGGTGCGACGAGGGCGATGCTAGGGGCAACGGCGACTAATTGGTATGGATTAGGGCCATTGATCCCGTCCCGGCCACGGCGCCCGCGGCCTTCGGCACCGACGCCGGTCGACCCGTCCGCAGGGAGGACACCCTCGGCGGTCAAGTGGCCTGCGTCACTAGGCTGCACGCAACCGGCTCGCCGCCGGGGAACGTGCCCACCCGACCGGGAGGTCCACCATGTTCGCCAAGATCCTCGTCGCCAACCGTGGTGAGATCGCCGTCCGGGCCTTCCGTGCGGCCACCGAGCTGGGCGCCCGCACGGTGGCCGTCTTCCCCCACGAGGACCGCCGGTCCGAGCACCGCCTCAAGGCCGACGAGTCCTACCAGATCGGCGAGGAGGGCCACCCGGTGCGCGCCTACCTCGACCACGAGAACATCGTGCGGGTGGCCGTCGAGTGCGGCGCCGACGCCATCTACCCCGGCTACGGCTTCCTCTCCGAGAACCCGCTGCTCGCCGAGGCGTGCGAGGCCAACGGCATCACCTTCATCGGGCCCCCGGCATCCGCACTGCACCTGGCCGGCAACAAGTCGCGCGCCATCACCGCAGCGCGCGCGGCCGGCCTGCCGACCCTCGACAGCGCCCCACCCACCACCGACCTCGACGAGCTCGCCGCCGCCGCCGAGGGCATCGGCTTCCCGGTGTTCGTCAAGGCGGTCTCCGGTGGCGGCGGGCGCGGCATGCGGCGCGTCGACGACCCCTCCACGCTGCGCGAGTCGCTCGAGGCGGCCCAGCGAGAGGCGGATGCCGCGTTCGGCGACCCGACGCTCTACCTCGAGCAGGCCGTGGTCAACCCTCGGCACATCGAGGTGCAGGTGCTCGCCGACTCCACCGGCACGGTGCTGCACCTCTACGAACGCGACTGCTCGGTGCAGCGCCGGCACCAGAAGGTTGTCGAGATGGCGCCCGCTCCGAACCTCCACCCCGACACCCGGGCGTCGATGTGCGCGGATGCTGTGCGCTTCGCCGAGTCGATCGGCTACCTCAACGCCGGCACCGTCGAGTTCCTCCTCGGTGAGGACGGCCGCTACGTCTTCATCGAGATGAACCCGCGAATCCAGGTCGAGCACACCGTCACCGAGGAGGTCACCGACGTCGACCTCGTCGTGGCGCAGATGCGGATCGCCTCGGGTGAGACCTTCGACGAGCTCGGCATGCGCCAGGAGGACATCTACGTGCGCGGCGCCGCGCTGCAGTGCCGCATCACCACCGAGGACCCGAGCAACGGCTTCCGACCGGATGCCGGCCAGATCACCGTCTACCGCTCGGCCGGCGGTGGCGGGGTGCGGCTCGACGGCGGCACCGTGTTCGTCGGCGCCCAGGTCAGCCCGCACTTCGACTCGATGCTGGTCAAGCTCACCTGTCGTGGACGCACCTTCCCCATGGCCGTGCGCCGTGCGCGAAGGGCGTTGGCTGAGTTCCGAATTCGTGGTGTGTCCACCAACATCCCCTTTCTCGAAGCCGTGCTCGCCGACCCGGTGTTCCAGCGCGGCGAGGCCACGACCAGCTTCATCGACGAGCGCCCCCAGCTGCTCGAGGCGCGGATGGGCGGCGACCGCGGCACCAAGCTGCTCACCTACCTGGCCGACGTCACCGTCAACCAGCCGCACGGCCCTGCGACGACGTTCATCAAGCCCCGCACCAAGCTGCCCGTGATCGACCGCGACGCCCCGGTGCCCCCGGGGTCGCGCGACCTGCTGGTGCGGGTGGGCCCGGCCGAGTTCGCCCGACAGCTGCGGGCCCGCACCGACGTGCCGGTCACCGACACCACCTTTCGCGACGCCCACCAGAGCCTGCTCGCCACCCGGATGCGCACCCGCGACCTGCTGCACGTCGCCGGGCACGTCTCGCGGCTCACCCCCGAGCTGCTCTCGATGGAGGCGTGGGGGGGTGCCACCTACGACGTCGCGCTGCGCTTCCTCTCCGAGGACCCCTGGGAGCGCCTCGCCCTGTTGCGCGAGGCGATGCCCAACATCCCGCTGCAGATGCTGCTGCGCGGCCGCAACACCGTCGGCTACACCCCCTACCCCACCAAGGTCACCGACGCGTTCGTGCACGAGGCCGCCCGCACCGGGCTCGACATCTTCCGGATCTTCGACTCGCTCAACGACGTTGCGCAGATGCGGCCGGCGGTCGAGGCGGTGCTCGACACCGGCACCGCGGTGGCCGAGGTGGCCCTGTGCTACACCGGAAACCTGCTCGACCCGCGCGAGAACCTGTACACCCTCGACTACTACCTGCGCCTGGCCGAGCAGATCGTCGACACCGGGGCGCACGTGCTCGCCATCAAGGACATGGCCGGCCTGCTGCGCGCACCGGCCGCCACCAAGCTGGTCACCGCCCTGCGCGAGAACTTCGACCTGCCCGTGCACCTGCACACCCACGACACCGCGGGCGGCCAGATCGGCACCCTGCTCGCCGCCATCGACGCCGGCGTGGATGCCGTCGACGCCGCCTGCTCCTCGATGTCCGGCACGACCAGCCAGCCGAGCCTGTCGGCGCTGGTGGCCGCCACCGACGGCACCGAGCGGCCCACCGGCCTGGACATCGACAAGGTCTTCGCGCTCGAGCCCTACTGGGAGGCGGTGCGGCAGATCTACCGCCCCTTCGAGTCGGGCCTGGCCTCCCCCACCGGTCGGGTCTACTTCCACGAGATCCCCGGCGGCCAGCTGTCGAACCTGCGCCAGCAGGCGATCGCCCTCGGCCTCGGCGACCGGTTCGAGGACATCGAGGACATGTACGCCGCGGCCAACCGCATCCTCGGCAACCTCGTCAAGGTCACCCCGTCGTCGAAGGTGGTCGGCGACCTCGCCCTGGCCCTCGTCGGCGCTGGGGCCGACCCGGCCGACTTCGAGGAGAACCCGACGAAGTACGACATCCCCGACTCGGTCATCGGCTTCCTCGAGGGCGAGCTGGGCGACCCGCCCGGCGGCTGGCCCGAGCCGTTCCGCAGCAAGGCCCTGCAGGGCCGCCACG
This sequence comes from uncultured Actinomycetota bacterium, assembly GCA_963747405.1. Taxonomy (GTDB): domain Bacteria; phylum Actinomycetota; class Actinomycetes; order Actinomycetales; family Dermatophilaceae; genus Fodinibacter. The sequence goes on along the minus strand of CAVVFG010000011.1, from coordinate 80,084 downwards.
CCAAGGCGCGCACCACCGAGCTGACGCAGGAGCAGGAGGCGGCGCTGTCGGCCGACCCGCGGCGCACCCTCAACATGCTGCTCTTCCCCGGGCCCACCAAGGAGTTCGAGGACAGCCGCGACCGCTTCGGCAACCTGTCGGTGCTCGGCACCATCGAGTTCCTGCACGGGCTGGTGCAGGGCAGCGAGTACGAGGCCGAGATCGAGGCCGGCAAGCGCCTGCTGCTCGGCATCAGCAGCATCGGCGACACCGACCGGCACGGGATGCGCACCGTCATGTGCACCCTCAACGGCCAGTTCCGGCCCATCCAGGTGCGCGACCGCTCGGTCACCGCCGACGTCAAGTCGGTCGAGAAGGCCGACCCCGGACACCCCGGCCACGTGCCCGCGCCGTTCTCCGGCGTGGTCACCCCGGCGGTGGCCGAGGGCGACACCGTCGAGGCAGGCGGGGTGGTGGCAACCATCGAGGCGATGAAGATGGAGGCGAGCATCACGACCCCCATCGGCGGCACCGTCGAGCGCCTGGCGATCCCCGGCCACCAGCAGGTCGAGGGTGGCGACCTCATCCTCGTCGTCTCACCTGCCTGACTGCCCCCCGCGTCAAAGGTTCGTCGAGCGCCGCGTCGCGAAAGCCCTTTTGGCGGCGACGAGTTCGTACGGTGGACAGACCGCATCCGGTCAAGAAGTGGCTCGGTGCTCCACTCCACGAGCGAAGGAGAGCGACATGGGACTTGGCGACAAGATCGACAACATGAAGGACGACCTCACCGGCAAGAGCAAGGAGGCCACCGGCAAGGCGACCGACGACGAGAGCCTCGAGGCCGAGGGCCGCGTCGACCAGTCGGAGGCCGACGTCAAGCAGGCCGGCGAGAAGGTCAAGGACGCCTTCAACAACTGACCCTGCGGGGGCTACTGCCCCTGCCGCACGACGAAGGGCCGTTCCCGCCCGTGCGGGGGCGGCCCTTCGTCGTGGGCCGGCCGCTCGGCCCCGACGGCGTGCCCCGCGCGGCTACCAGCTGCCGCCCGACGAGCCCCCGCCACCGCCGCCGGAGAAGCCGCCACCCGCGCTGAACCCGCTCGACCCCGAGGAGCCGGGGGTGGACACGAAGGTGCCGGCCGCGACGGTGGAGAACGAGTCCATGCTCGACGCGACGTCGGAGAAGCCGCCGGTGGACCAGCTGCCGACGTACCATGCCGGGCTGGCGAGGGAGTGGCCGGCGGCGCTGGCCGCGGCGGCGACGTCCTCGAACACCCGGGCCCAGCGGTCGGCCAGGCCGAACACGATGGCGTACGGCAGGTAGCGGCTGAAGACGTCCTGCGCCTCCTCCCAACGGATCTGCTTGGCCTCCGCGGTCGCGATGTAACGCTCGAAGCCGCGCGCCTGCGCCAGGACCGCCGACCCCCGGGCCGTGCGGGCCGCCATCCGTCCCCCCAGCACGCGGATGAGGACGCCGGCCAGCACTCCGCCTGCCGCGAGCAGCCAGGCCGGGTTGAAGGCGAACCCGGCGTCCTGGTACAGCCCCGACAGCGGGGCGGCCCCGAAGAAGGCGAAGGCCACCGACCCGGCGATCACCACGGTGCCGAACCCGACCCAGCCGGACCGCTGCCGCTCCGGGCTGCGCCGGAACCACCCACGCTGCACGACCTCCTCGTACATCAGCCGCTCCACGGCATCCAGGGTCGGCTTGAAGCGGTTCTTGAGCTGGGACAGGGCGACGCGGTTGCCACCCGAGAAGACCGCATCGAGGAGGAGCTGCTCGTAGGGTGCCAGGGCCCCCGCGGTGGCCGGCGGGCCGGTGCGGGTGAGCACCCAGTCGTCGGCGCGCAGGACGCCCCGGTCGTCGCGTGAGATCTGCAGGTGACCGCGCACGGCGAGGTCGACCAGCGTGGAGGTGATGTCGACGAGGTTGACCTCCTCGTCGAGGATGGTGCCCACCATGCCGGGCTGCACGCCGGGTGGCGGGGTGAACTGCACGGCCACGGTCGGGCTGGGCCCGCCGACGACCACCGGCACCTGCTGGTCGGCACCGGGGACGAGCCCGGGGGTGAGCCCGGCGTACTGCTCGTCGCGGCCGCGGGTCCACACCAGCAGGCCCATCAGGCCCCCCGCCAGCAGCGGCAGCAGCAGCGCCAGACCGATCGTCAGCCAGCCGAGCGCTCGGGCCAGGCCGGGGCTGACGACGGCGCCCGAGCCGGCATCCGGGGAGCCCTCACGCAGGTCCGGGGTGAGGTCGCCGAAGGCGCTTCGGGGGTAGGAGGTCAGCACGCTCGCACCCTGCTCGGCCGCCAGGTCGGGCACCAGGAACGTGCTGGTCGCTCCGGCGACCGCCTCGCACGGGGTGGTGGAGCCGACGTCGCCGTAGAAGCAGGCCGCACGGGTGGCGGCGACGGGCCCGGTCACCGTGGCCGACACCTGCTGCTGCGGAAAGCCGTTGGAGGGGTCGACGACGTTGTAGTAGAACTCGGCCGTGCCGTCGCCGATGTCGTTGACCACGTTCGCCAGCCGGTAGCGCACCACGTAGTCGGCCGTTCCGGAGATGGTCTGCGACGGGCTGCCGATGCGGATCTGCCGGAACGCACCGACGTCGGAGATGGCGATGTCGGTCGGTGCCCCCGAGGGCGAGGTGACCGAGACGCCGGTGAGCTCGTAGAACCGGTACTGGGTGTCGCTGTCCCGGTAGCCCGCACGCACCTTGACGTTGCGCACGATGCCGTGCCGCTCCTCCCCTTCCGGGAACCGCCAGCGGATCGTCTCGGTGACGACGACCGAGCCGTCGGTGTCGACCTCGAACTCGGTGAGCAGCTTGTCGGCCTGCTCCCGTGCCGGCACCGCGGCCGGCAGCAGCGCCCACGGCGATGAGCCCTCCTGGCGCGCAGGATCCGCAAGAGGTCGAGGGGCGCTCGCCAGGGCGAGCGGGGCCAGGAGGAGGACCGTGATGGCGATCGCCAGGCACCACAGCAACCGCCACCACGCGCGCCGGCGGGCGGCTCGGCCGCCCGACGTGCCGGTCACTCAGTCCTCACCGCGACGCCGGGCGGCGATGGCGCGGTCGGCCTCGCGGTTGTCCTGCCGCTCGCGCAGGGCCTGGCGCTTGTCGTAGTTCTTCTTGCCCTTGGCGACGGCGATCTCGACCTTCGCGCGCCCGTCCTTGAAGTAGAGCGACAGCGGCACGATCGTGTGCCCGGTCTCGCGGGTGGCGTGCAGGATCTTCTCGAGCTCGCGCCGGTGCAGCAGCAGCTTGCGGCGCCGCCGCGGCGTGTGGTTGTTCCACGTGCCGTTGCTGTACTCGGGGATGTGCACGCCCTCGAGCCACAGCTCGTCGTCACGGTCGAACCCCGCCCAGCCGTCGACCAACGAGGCACGCCCCATCCGCAGGGCCTTGACCTCGGTGCCCACCAGCACCAGGCCCGCCTCGTAGGTGTCCTCGATGAGGTAGTCGTGGCGGGCCTTGCGGTTGCTCGCGACGAGCTTTCGTCCGGTCTCCTTGGGCACCAGCCGAGGGTACCCGTCCGCAGCACCCATCCCTACCGAGTTGCGAGGTGGGGGTGGCTCACATCCACTTTCGCGGGTTGACGAAGTTGCCGTTCTCCAGCACCTCGAAGTGCAGGTGGCAGCCGGTGGAGGTGCCGGTGGTGCCGCTGTAGCCGATCAGCTGGCCGCGTGACACGTGCCCGCCGCCGCGCACGATGCTCGTCAGGTGGTTGTAGGTGCTGGCCAGGCCCACACCGCGCACCAGACCGTGGTCGATGACGATGCGGTTGCCGTAGCCGCCACCCCACCCGGCGCTGATGATGTCGCCGGCCGCCGCCGCGTGCACCGGGGTGCCGCACGGGACGCCGTAGTCACGCCCGGTGTGCAGCTTCCAGATGTGCTTGATCGGGTGGAAGCGCATGCCGAACTCGGACGTGGTCGGCCCGTTGACCGGTGAGCCGAGGAAACCGTTGCTGCGGGTGACCACCGCGCCGCCGCTGCGTGTGCTGCCCCTGCTGCTGCCGCTGCTGCTGCCGCTGCTGCGCTTCTTCTTGGCGGCGGCGGCCTGGCGGGCGGCCTCCGCTCGCCGGGCGGCCGCCGCGCGGCGGCGCTGCTCGGCGGCGCGCTGCACGAGGATCTTGTGCAGGCGGGCCTGCTCGGCCTCCATCGAGGCGAGGCGCTGGTTCTCGGTGGCGAGCTTGGCCTTGACGCTCGAGGCGAGGGTGGACTGCTGGGCGGCGAGTGCATCGAGGTCCTGCTTGGCGCGGGCCGCGGCGTCGCGGGCGCCCTGCGCCCGCTCGAGGGCCGCCTGCGCCCGCTTCTTCTTCTGCGCCGAGTCGGCCCGCAGCGCCGAGAGGTGGTCCTCCAGGGCCGTGAGGCTGGCCCGCTCGGTCGCGAGGCGGTCCATCGTCTCGCTCTGCACCTCCATCACCGTGTCGACCAGGGCGATGCGGTCGGCGAACTGCTGCGGGTCGCTGCTCGACAGCGCCATGTCGAGCTGCCCGAAGCCCTGCTCCTGGTAGATCTGGGCAGCGAACTGGGCCACCCGGGTGCGGCTGCTCTTGACCTTCTTGGTCGTCGAGGTGAGCTTGTCCTGGGCCTTCTTCTCGCTGGCGCGCGCGGCCTCGAGCTCCTGCGCGGCGAGCGTGTTGGCCCGGTCGGCAGTGGCGGCCGCGTTCTGCGCCTTCTCCAGCACGGTGCGCGCGGCGGGCAGCTTGTCCTGGGTGCTCCGCAGCGCCGTGTAGGCGGCCGACAGGTCGGCGCTGGTCTCGTCGAGCTGGGCCTTGAGCTGGTCGACCTGGGCGTCGACCTTGCGCTTCTCCTTGCCCGGGTCGGCGCCGGTGGGCACCGCCTCGGCGGCCGTCGAGGCCATCGCGACCGCGCACACCAGGGCCGTCAGGATCGCGATCCAGCGGCGCGCAGGGCGCAGTTCAGCGAGGGCAGGTCGTCCCATGGTCACCATTGGTAACACGTTTCCCACGCCAGCGCGAATACCTGGCGCACAAAGATCGTCGCACGTCCTCAGCCAACTGCCAACAGGGCGGTCAGACGCGCAGGTACCGGCGCAGGGTGACCACGCTGGTGAGCACCGCGATCGCGGTGACCCCGAGCAGCATCCACGGGGCGAGGATCCACACGTCGGAGACCCCGATGAACGCCTGGCTGAGCGCGATCTGGATGACCCCCTCCTCGAAGACGTACTTGGTCAGGGCGACCAGCAACCCCACGGCCAGCAGCACCCCCACGCCCGAGACGATCACCATCTCGGTGAGGAACGGCATCCGGATCGTCCAGTTCGACGCCCCGACCAGGCGCATGATGCCGATCTCGCGGCGCCGGATGAAGGCCGCCTGCCGGATGGTGGTGGCCATCAGCAACGCCGCGCAGGCGGCCATCAGCGCTGCGAGGGCCACGGCGAAGATGGTGATCCACCGGATGATGGTGAAGAACTTGCTGAGCACCTTCTCCTGGTCCTGCACGGTCGCCACCCCGGGGGCACCCTCGAACTGCTGGGTGACCACCTGGTACTTCGTCGGGTCGTTCAGCTGCACGCGCAGGCTCTGCGGGATGTCGCCGACCTGTACGTTGCCGGCGATCGGGCTGTTGCGGAACTGCTGCCTGAACCGGTCGAAGGCCTCCTGCTCGGACTCGAAGAAGACCTGCTTGACCTCTGGCAGCGCCTTGAGCTGCCTCTCGATGGCGGCCTTCTGCGCCTCGGTGACGGCGGTGTTCTCGCAGTTCGGCTGGCGCGAGTCGGCGGTGCACAGGTAGATCGACACCTGGATGCGGTCGTACCAGTAGCCCTTCATGGTGTCGGCCTGGCGCTGGGCGAGCAGGCCCAGGCCGAGCAGGAACATCGAGACCATCGTGACGAGCACCACCGAGACGGCCATCGACACGTTGCGCCGCAGCCCCGAGCCGACCTCGGAGAACAGGAATCGTGCCTGCACGGGTCAGACCTCCACGGGCGGGTCGTAGGTGGCGTCCTGCTCGTCGCGCACGACGCGCCCGTCGTCGAGCTGGATCACGCGCCGGCGCAGGTCGTTGACGATGTCGTGGTCGTGCGTGGCCATGACGATGGTGGTGCCGGTGCGGTTGATCCGGTCGAGCAGGCGCACGATGTCGAGACTGATGGCCTGGTCGAGGTTTCCGGTGGGCTCGTCGCACAGCAGGATCTGCGGCCGGTTGACCACGGCGCGGGCGATGGCCACGCGCTGCTGCTCGCCGCCCGAGAGCTGGTGCGGGAAGCGCTTCTCCTTGCCGGCCAGGCCCACCGTCTCGAGCGTCTCGGGAACGAGCTGGCGGATGACGTGCCCCGGCCTGCCGATGACCTGCAGGGCGTAGGCCACGTTCTCCGCCACCGTCTTGTTCGGCAGCAGCCGGAAGTCCTGGAACACCGCCCCCATCTCGCGGCGCAGCCTGGGCACCTGGCGGGCAGGCATCCTGCCGAGGTCGTGGCCGGCGACCAGCACGGTGCCCTCGGTGGGCGCCTCCTCGCGCAGGGCGAGGCGCAGCATGGTCGACTTGCCCGACCCCGACGGCCCGACCACGAAGACGAACTCGCCGCGGTCGATGTCGAGGGTCACCTCGTTCAGGGCCGCACGAGCGGACCGCGGGTAGATCTTGGAGACGTTCTCGAAGCGGATCATGCGGCGGTGTGGCCTCACGGGAGGTCGGTCGGGGTCGGAACGCCGGACCCTGCGGGAACGGCACGTTCCGAGGATAGGTCGGGAACCTCTGGATGCCAGTCAGCGGCCCCATGTCGGCGGGTCCGCGGGCACCTCCTGGCCGGCCGCTCAGCCGGCGGTGGTGGTCGGCAGGTCGGTCGCCGCGACGGCCAGCACCTCGCGGAAGGTCGAGGCCACCATTGCGGCTGCGCGCTCGGCCTCGTCGCGCGGGAGGAACGGGCCCCGGGGCACGTCGTCGGGCCAGAACCGCAGGTAGTCCTCGCCGTCGGTGGGTGTCGGGTGGTGCCAGCCCAAGGCGAGGAGGGCGGCATCCTCGTCGGGCGAGAGCGGGAAGTGGGCACCGATGAGCTCGGCGCCGATGCAGTAGCCGCGCAGGAAGTCCTCGACCCGCACCAGGCGCACCCACGGCCGGACGACCTCGTGCTTGGCCGGGATGAACCCACCGAGACGAGGCTTGCGCAGCCGGACCGGGCGGGCGCTGCTCGGGGGCGCGGTCACCGTGAGGGACGCGCGCTCCGCGAGTCCCTGGAGGGCGTCGGCGAGGCCGGCCGACCACGCGGCCCACGCCCCGGCATCCGGGGTCGGGCTGGTGGGCGTGGACTGCTCCCTCACGGCTCAGCCCTGCGCGGCGGCGGCCTTGTCCTGGCCGATCTGCCAGCGGATGCCGGCCTCGATGAACGCGTCGATGTCGCCGTCGAAGACACCGGAGGTGTTGCCGACCTCGTAGCCGGTGCGCAGGTCCTTGACCATCTGGTACGGGTGCAGCACGTAGGAACGCATCTGCTCGCCCCAGCTGGCCTTGACGTCGCCGGCGAGCTCCTTGCGCTCGGCGGCCTCCTCGGCCTTCTTGAGCAGCAGCAGGCGCGACTGCATGACCCGCAGGGCCGCGGCGCGGTTCTGGATCTGGCTCTTCTCGTTCTGCATCGACACCACCGTGCCGGTCGGGAGGTGGGTCATCCGCACCGCCGAGTCGGTGGTGTTGACCGACTGGCCGCCGGGGCCGCTGGAGCGGAACACGTCGACCTTGAGGTCGTTCTCGGGGATCTCGATGGTGTCGGTCTGCTCGATGAGCGGCACCACCTCGACCGCGGCGAAGCTGGTCTGCCGGCGGCCCTGGTTGTCGAACGGGCTGATCCGCACCAGGCGGTGGGTGCCGCCCTCGACGCTGAGGTTGCCGTAGGCGTAGGGGACGTCGACCTCGAAGGTGGCCGACTTCAGGCCCGCCTCCTCGGCGTAGGAGGTGTCGAGCACCTTGACCGGGTAGCCGTGGCGCTCGGCCCAGCGCAGGTACATGCGCATCAGCATCTCGGCGAAGTCGGCGGCATCAACCCCACCGGCACCGGCGCGGATGGTGACCACCGCGGCCCGCACGTCGTACTCCCCCGCGAGCAGGGTGCGCACCTCGAGCTCGCCGACGGCCTTCTTGACCACGACGAGCTCGCGTTCGGCCTCGAGCAGGGTGTCGGCGTCGTTCTCCTCCTGGCCCATCTCGACCAGGGCCTCGAGGTCGTCGATGCGCGCGTCCATGCCGGTGACCCGGTCGTGCTCGGCCTTGGCGCGGGACAGCCCGGAGGTGACGACCTGCGCCTTCTCCTGGTCGTCCCAGAGGTTCGGGTCGGACGCCTGGCGCTCGAACTCGGCGATGGTCGCCTCGAGCTTGGTCAGGTCGGTCACCTCACGCACGGACGCCATGGTCGCGCGGAGGTCCTTGATCTCCTGGGAGAAGTCGACAGCCACGAGGGTCAAGCCTACGGCAGGCGTGAGCGCGCACGCTCACCCCAGCAGGGCCAGCGCCGCGAGGGTGCAGAAGGCACTCCCCGAAGCCCACCGCCCCCACCGCTGCACCGACGCCGGGATGCCGTGGCGCACCGCGCGACCCGCCAGCACGGCGTACCCGCCGTCGACGAGCACCGCCAGGGCGACCACCACGCCGCCGAGCGCGGCAGACTGCCCCGGGACCGATCCGGCGCCCGCGTCGACGAACTGGGGCAGGACGGCGACGAAGAACAACACCGTCTTGGGGTTGAGCAGGTCGACGAGCAGCCCTCCGAGGTAGACGCCCGCGAGACCGCCCCGCGGGACGGCGGCGGCGTCGGGGCGCGGGAGGTCGCCGCGCTGCGCGAGCAGGCGGATGCCGAGCCAGCCGAGGTAGGCGGCGCCACCCACCTGGAGGACCCGCAACAGCGTGTCGGATGCCGCGATCAGGCCGGAGACACCCAGGCACGCTGCGGCCACATGCAGCGCGAGGCCCGACTCCAGTCCCAGCACCGCGAAGGCGCCGGCGGCCGGGCCCGACCTCAGGCGGTGTGTCACGGCGTAGAGCACCGACGGCCCGGGCACGGCCATCACCAGACCGGTCACGCCGAGGAACGCGAGCAGCCGGGGGTCCATGGTGAGAGGAAGCGGTGGACGTGCCCACAGATACCTCGGCAGCGACGCCGGTTGCGCCGTCACCCGGTCGAGGTGACGCCGTGGCCCGCGTGCTGGACGATGGTTGGGGCGATCACGGCCGCTCGACACCGGGGGCGGCCCACGGCGGAGGGAGGGCGATGGCGGCACTGACAGCACCGCGCGCCTTCCACGTGATGTCCAAGCCCACCGGGGCGATCTGCAACCTCGACTGCGAGTACTGCTTCTTCCTCAGCAAGGACGAGCTGTACCCCGGCAGCGGGTTCCGGATGCCGCCGCAGGTGCACGAGGCCTACATCGCCCAGCTGCTCGCTGCCCAGCGCGGGGTCGACGAGGTGGTGGTCGCGTTCCAGGGCGGCGAGCCGACCCTGATGGGGATCGACTTCTTCGCGCGCACCCTGGAGCTCGAGCGCAAGCACGCGGCGCCCGGGCAGCGCATTCTCAACACGTTGCAGACCAACGCCACCCTGCTCGACGACGAGTGGTGCGCCTTCCTGAAGGCGAACGACTTCCTCGTCGGGGTGTCGATCGACGGGCCGCGCGAGATGCACGACGCCTACCGGGTCGACAAGGGCGGCAAGCCGACCTTCGACCGGGTGGTGGCCGGGCTCGCTGCCCTCGAGCGGCACGGTGTGGACTGGAACGCGCTGACCACGGTCAACTCGGCGAACGGCGACTCCGGCCTGGAGGTCTACCGGTTCCTGCGCGATGACCTCGGCGCGACGTTCGTGCAGCTCATCCCCATCGTGGAGCGGGTGACCGCCGAGCTGTTGCCGCTGGCGGAGTCCGGGTGGGGGTCGCGCTCCGGCGACCGGCCGCTCTACCGCCAGGAGGGCGACCTGGTCACCCACCGCACGGTGGGCGCCGAGGCCTACGGGCGCTTCCTCGTCGACGTGTTCGAGGAGTGGGCCCGGCACGACGTCGGCGACGTGTTCGTGTCGATGTTCGACACCGCGCTGGCGCACTGGATGGGCATGGACCAGGTGGGGTTGTGCGTGCACGCGCGCACCTGCGGGGACGCCGTGGCGCTGGAGCACAACGGCGACCTCTACTCGTGCGACCACTACGTCGAGCCCGGCTACCTGCTGGGCAACATCGCCGAGGGGCGCACCATGCTCGAGCTGGTGAACCTGCCCCGACAGCAGGCGTTCGGGCAGGCCAAGCTCGACTCCCTGCCGCAGTACTGCAAGGACTGCGACGTGCGGTTCGCCTGCAACGGCGGCTGCCCCAAGGACCGCTTCACCACCACTCCCGACGGCGAGCCCGGGCTGCACTACCTGTGCGCGGGGTACCAGCACTTCTTCCGCCACGTCGACGGCCCGATGCGAGTCATGGCCAGCCTGCTCCGGCAGGGCCGCGACGCCGCCGGCCTGCGCGACTGGTATGCCGTGCGCGACGCCAGACGCGTTGCGGGGGAACCTTGTACGTGCGGTGGCGGGCGCGCGTTCGTCGAGTGCCACGGGGAGCCGACGAGCTAGTCGCGGGCGAGGTCGTCGGTGATGGCCTCGCGCGGGGTGGCCAGCGACTCAGCCGGAGCCGTCCCGCAGGGCGTCGAGGATGACGTCGTGGCGCAGGGCGTGCTCGGGGTGGGCCGGGCCGACGGAGTCGCTGATGTCGACGATCCGCGAGAACGGGCTCAACTGCCGGATGCGAGCCAGGCACCTCGCATCGGTGGTTTCGACCGCCACGACGTCCGGGTGGCCGTGCAGGGCGCGCCGGGCCGCAGCCGCGTCGGAGGACCGAACGGCCGAAGCCTCCACGCCCAGGCCCTCGAGCAGGGCCGCCAGCCCCTCCCCCAGCAGGTCGGTGCTGAAGATCACGAGGACCGTCCCCTGCCGAGCCATGACTCGCCTCCTCAGCACGAAGCCGACAGCACCACGCTAGGCCCGCTACCCGACGCGCGACATCCGGCGATGGGCACACAAAGGATACTGGTACCCCTGTGCCTGCCCGGCGGTCGTCAGCGGGAGTCTTCGGTGCCCGGCGACCCGAGCCCCTGCCGGATCACGTACGCGGCAGCCTGGATCCGGTTGTCGAGGTGCAGCTTCTCGAGGGCGTTGTGCACGTGGTTCTTGACCGTGCCCTCGGTGATGACGAGCCGCTTGGCGATCTCCTTGTTGCTCATCCCCACGGCCACCAGCCGGAGGATCTCCAGCTCGCGCGGCGTCACCACTGACCGGGCCTGCTCCGGGGACGGTGAGGTGACCTTCTTCGCGCCGCCGTCGCGGATCTCGCGGAGCAGCCGGCCGGCGACGGCCGGTGAGATGGGCGTCTCGTTGCGCATGACCGAGCGGATCATGTCGTGCAGCTGCTCGGGGCGCAGGTCCTTGAGCAGGTAGCCGTGCGCCCCGTGGCGCAGGGCGTCCATGACGTGGTCCTCGACGTCGGAGACGGTCAGCATGATGACCTTGACGTCCATCACCTGCTCGCGGATCAGCCGCACCGCCTCGACGCCGTTCATCACCGGCATGTCGACGTCGAGGATGACGAGGTCGGGATGCAGCTCGCGGGCCTTCTCGACCCCGAGGAGGCCGTTCTCGGCCTCGCCGACCACCTCCATGTCGGGCTGGCTGGCGAGCAGCGCGGCGATCGCACCACGAAAGAGCGGCTGGTCGTCGACGAGCAGGATGCGGATCGGCTCGCTCATCCGGTGGGCCTCGTGGTGAAGGAGGGATGGGGCCGCTCGGGCACGCTGGCCGTCACGGTGGTTCCGGCCCCGGGTGCGGAGTGGACCTGCACCGTACCGCCCAGCAGTGCCGCCCGGTCGCGCATGGTGAACAGGCCGTAGCCGTCCTGCGAGCCGGCCGTCGCCTCGGTGTCGAAGCCGACGCCGTCGTCGGCGACGACGAAGCACGTCGTGGTGTCGTCGCCGCGGATGCTGACGACCACCGAGCGGGCGCCCGCGTGCTTGCGCACGTTGGTCAGCGCCTCCTGGACGATCCGGATGATGTGCACCTCGGCCCTCGGCGAGAGCGCCACCTCGTGGCCGACCTCGTTGTCCAGCCGGGCGCCGATGCCGCTCTGGGTGGAGTAGGCCTCGAGGTAGGACCGCAGGTTGTCCTCGAGGCTGCGTTCGGCGTGCCGGTTTGCGTCACGCAGCCCGAGGATGGTCTCGCGCACATCGCGGTAGGCCTCGGCGCACACGTCCGCGAGCGCCTCCACCTCGGCCACCACCGCGTCGTCGGTCAGGGTTCCGACGCCGGTCTCGAGGGCCCGCAGCCGCAGGTGCACTGCCCCGAGCACCTGGGCCAGGCTGTCGTGCATCTCACGCGCGATCCGGGTGCGCTCGCTGAGCACGGCGCGCTGCCGCGCGCCCTCGCGCATCTGGGCCCCGGACAGCGCGATGCCGGCCAGGCTCGCCAGGGTGCCGAGGAAACCGCGGTCGCGGTCGGTGAACTCGGCCCCAGTGGTGCGGGCCACCCACAGCTCGCCGAGGTGGCCGGCCCCGCCGGTGACGTCGCGGCTCGCGGTGTGCGCCCACTCGCGGTCGTCGGCGGCGGCCGTGGCCTGGCCGCCGCCCGGCGGCGGCGCGACGGGCAGCCCGAAGGACACGACGGTGGCGCCGTCGGGCCGCTGCGCCGGCGCCTGTGCCCCCGACCCCGAATCGAACCGGATCGTGCGGGTCGTCTCCGGCGACACCGTGACGACGGCGGCATCCGCACCGAGCAGTGCAGCCGCATGTCGAACGACCGCCTCGAGCACCGGCGTGGTCGGCTCCTGGTTCGAGACGCGCAGGAGGATGTCGTAGAAGGCGTGTCCTTCCAGCTTGCGCCGTTCCAGGTCGCCCACTGCGCCGGCCAGCTGGATGGCGCATGCGATCTGGGTGGTCAGGCTGGACAGCGCGGCGCCGCCGATGCGGTCGGCGACATCGGCACCCGCCGGGTACCACAGAGCCAGCCGTCCGACGACGCCAGAACCGTGTGCCATGGGCACCTCGAGCGAGGGGCTGCCGGTGTCGACCCGGGCGCCGGAAACGGTGAGCGTGCGGGCGTGGGTGTCCCTGTCGGGCAACCCGACCGGCTCCGGGAAGCGGATGCGGGCCTGGCGGGCCCCCGAGGTGCGCAGCAGCGAGGTCAGGGCACTGTCGACGATGGCCGGCACCGTCGCCTGGCCCTGGATGGCCCCCGCCACGGCGTTCGCCGCGGTGAGGTCGCGGTTCTGGCGGACGACCTGCCGGTCGATCTGGTCGATGAGCCGGAACATGAACAACGCGAACAGCACGATGCCGACCACGACCACGGCCAGGCCGGCGATGTGCCAGATCTCGAAGACGCCCGGCGACCAGACGCCCTGCTGCTCGAGCTGCCAGCGGACCAGCTCGAGCCCGATCGCGAACCCGACGGGAACCAGGATGCCGATCGCCCACAGCCGGCGGTCGACCAGCCGGGTACGCGGAGCGGGACCGACGACCGGATCGGGGCCAGGGCGCTCCGCCATGGTGGCGGCAGAGCGGGAGTGCGCGCTCTCGGCGCCTCCCGAGCCGGTCACTCCACTGGTGTTGATCGGTCCGCTCCTTTGCCGGCGCCTTCCGGGCGCTGTCCACGACGCAGTGTAGTGGTGCCGATGTCGCGCCCGCCCGTCGAGCCGGTGTGCCCGGCGAGGGGGTCGCGGCCAGGGCTCTACCCGATATCTACCCTGCGGCGGATAGGCCTCACCGGCCCGCCCACCCACGATGGACGTGGAGGAGGTCCGTCCTCCGACGGCAGGGATGCCGCCACACCGCCAAAGGAACGGGTGAGGTACCTATGGCACACACGATGAGCCCCCACCGGCTCACGGCGGCGGATCCGTCCGACCGCACGATGGCCGTGCTCCTGCGTATCGGGGCCGCGGCCCTCGCCGTCGGGCTGGTCGCCTTCGGGCTCCTGTACTACAAGGACCAGCACGTGACCGCCGCGCCCTCCATCGTCGAGCGGCAGGTCGCGCTCACCGAGGCAGCAGTGCGCAAGAACCCCGACGACCTGCAGGCCCGGCTCCAGCTGGGCGAGGTGTACGAGCAGGCCGCGCGCTACGACGACGCGGTCAAGCAGTTCGACCAGGTGCTCAAGGCCGCCCCCGGCAACAAGGACGCGCTGCTCGGCAAGGGCTTCGCCCTGATGACGAAGGGCCAGCTCGACCAGGCCACCGCATCCCTCACCCAGATCGTCACGGCCACCCGCAAGGGTGAGTTCGCCGGCGCCGACTCCCAGCTCGCTGCGGCGTACTACTACCTGGGCAGCATCGCGGTGAAGCAGAACAAGTCGGACGTCGCACTCGGCCAGCTCGGCCACGCGCTGAAGATCGAGCCGACCGACTCCGACGCCATGTACCAGGTGGGCCTGGCCCAGATGCAGAAGGGCGCGAACGCCGAGGCGGTCGCGACCTTCCGCGACGCCCTGCGCTTCGTGCCGACCGGCTGGTGCGAGCCCTACCAGCAGATGCAGGCCGCCTACGCCGCGCTGAAGAAGCCCGAGCTCGCGAGCTACTCCTCGGCGATGGGCGGCTTCTGCAGCGGAAAGGTCGACCAGGCCCGCACCCAGCTCACCGCTCTCACCGCAGGCCCCGCCGCCGCCGACGCGATGCTCGGGCTCGGACTCATCGCCGAGACCGGCCACGACACCAAGGCCGCCGGCACCTGGTACCAGAAGGCGCTGGCCAAGGACCCCAAGAACATCGCCGCCATCAGCGCGCTGGCAGCCATCGGCGTCAAGCCCCTCGCACCACCGGCCACGGCGAAGAAGAAGTGAGGGTGACCTGCGATGAGTGAGACCCAGTCCAGCACCGACCTGCTCGACCTGCTCGACGACCTCTCCGAGCCCCCCACCCCGCCGGCCCCGGTGCCGCCCGTCGACGAGGGCCGCCGCAAGCGCCGCCGCATCATCCTCGCCGTCGTGTTCGCCCTGCTCGTGCTCCTCGTGGGCCTGTTCACCTGGTACCTGCTGAACCGCAAGCCGCTCACCGAGCTGCCCGGGCTCAGCGACGCGCACGCCCCCACCTACAAGACGTCGGTCTACGACGTCGTCCGCCCGCTCGGCGTCGCCGTCTCGCCCGACGGGGAGCGGATCTACGCGACGCAGTCCGGCGCCACCCCGACGACGTTCATCTTCGACCGCGACGGCGTCAAGGTCGGCGAGCTGCTGCCCCCGGCCACACCCAAGACGCTGCACGTGCCCGTCTACGTCGCGGTCGACCCCACCAACGCCGACGTCTACGTCGGCGACCGCGCAGCCGGCAAGGTGTACGTCTACGACGAGACCGGCACCTACCTCTCCACCTTCCAGCCGAAGGGCAAGGGCGTCGGCACCATCTCGCCCCTGGGCCTGGCGGTCGGCCCCGACGGCACCGTCTACGTCGCCGACGTGCTCAGCGCCAAGCCCGCCGACCACCGGATCCTGGTGTTCGCCCACGACGGCACGCTGCGCAGCGTGCTCGGCAAGGGCGAGCTCAACTACCCCAACGCCATCGTCGTCAGGCCGGACGGCGGCATCTACGTCAGCGACAGCAACAACGGTCGCGTCGTCTCCATCGACCGGGCCGGCACGGTGTCGACCCTCATCGCCCGTGGCGTCGGCGACGGCGACCTGGGCCTGCCCCGCGGCCTCGCGGTCGACGACCAGGGCCGGATGTTCGTGGCCGACACCACCGACCACATGGTGCGGCTGTTCACGCTCGGCTCCTCGCCGACGGACCACCCCGGCTACGTCGCCTCCTTCGGCGACGAGGGGCACGACGACGGCAAGTTCACCTTCCCCAACGGCGTTGCCGCGGACACCCGTGGTCGCGTCTACGTCGCCGACCGGGAGAACAACCGCATCGAGGTGTGGGGGTACTGATGACTGGTTCCCGGTCCCACAGAAGTGGCCTGACGGAGGTGCGGCGACCTGGTCGCCGAACCAGCCGTTCGGGTTCACCGCAAGGAAATTCACCGCACAACAACAGGAGTACACAACTTCACAGCTCAGATTGGAACGCGACAATGAGAACGCACAAGAAGGTACGGACGAGGCTGGTAGCGCTTGGCGCGACGGCCGCGGCCGCGTTCTTCCTCGGGGCGGTGCCGGCCTACGCCGACAACGGCCCACACGTGTCCACCGCCACGAACACGCCGACCAGCGGTGTCAAGATCACCGATGCCGGCCAGGGGCGTTGCGCCTCGTGCCACCGGGCCCACACGGCTCGCGCGGCTTACCTGCTCAACGCCACGAGCGAGGAAAGCCTGTGCTACTCGTGCCACGGTGACGGTGGAACCGGTGCAACGACCGACGTACAGAGTGGGTTGGGTTACGACGCCGCATCGACGACGACGTACCCCGACGGAACCACCCTGACCGTCGACCGTGGCACCACAGTGGCCGGCGCCCTGCGGGGTGGCGGCTTCGAGAAGGCAGCACTCGGGACGGGTACGGCGACCAAGGAGATCTACCTCAGCGGTACGAACTACCGGTCCCGCAACCAGCTGGTCCCACCCGCCGCCACCCCGCAGGACACGACGTCCAACCACCTCGGTGGCGTGGGCATCATGTGGGGCAACGGGCCCATCTCCGGCACGGCGAACGCCGGCAAGGACATGAGCACGACGACGAACACCAAGCTCGAGTGCACGGCCTGCCACGACCCGCACGGCAACGGGCAGTACCGCATCCTGCGGGCTGTGCCGTCCGACTCGGGGTTCACGGCGACCCTTCCGGGCAACACCACGCCCGGGATCGTCATCAAGGACACGGCGAACAAGGTCTACACGACGACCAACTACTGGATCGCCGGCGACCCCAACGCCGTGGCCGACACGGGCACGACGACCATCCTCGGAGGAACCTCCACCACCGACCCGACCCCGGTTCAGAAGACGATCTCCGCGACCGTCAGCTCGTTCCAGGCGAATGTCGCCGCGTGGTGCACCACGTGCCACACGCGGTACCTGGCACCGTCCGGGTCGTGGGGCAAGAACTCCGGTGACGCCGTCTTCTCGTACCGGCACACCGGCGACCAGGTCAGCGGCGACGCCTCGGCAAACCGCAACTGCATCCAGTGCCACGTAGCACACGGCACGAACGCCCAGATGCCGAACTCGAAGGTCGAGTGGCCCAACGGCACCGGCACCAGCTCCGACAGCCGTCTGCTCCGTGTGGACGACCGCGGTACCTGCGTGATGTGCCACAACGTCTGACCCGGCGGACACCACACCGAGCCAGACCCGTCTGTGAGCTGCAGGCGGCCTCTCACCCAGGCCGCCTGTGGCTCCGGACGACGAACGAACGACGAGCGACTGGAGCACCGACGATGACGCAGGAGCGCCGCAGGACACCGCGCACCGCGCGGTTCGACGTCCGGCCGGCCCACGTCCTCGCCGCCGCCGCGGTGCTCCTCACCGCGTCGACCATCGCCGTCGTGCAGACCGTGGGCCTGCAGTCGGCCGGCCCGGCACCGACCGTGGCAGCCCCCACGTCCACCCCCCGCACGGCGAGCGCTTCCGCGGCGCGGCGGGCCGCCACCCAGCGGGCCGCCACCCAGCAGGCCGCGGTCCAGCGGGTCGCCGTCACCGACGTGACCACACCGTCGAGCAGCGCGACCCCCACCCCGGGCAGCGCCGGCATCCAGACCACCCCCGTACCGACGCCGGCCCCCACACCGGCCCCGGGCGCCACCGCCGACGGCAGCAGCACCCCGTCCCCGCTCCCCACACCCTCGTCCACTCCGTCGGCCGCGAGCCCTGTCCCGGCGCCCTCCGCCTCGGCGGCAGCACCGGCTCCCACGCCGTCACCGACGCCGTCCAGCGCACCGGCCAGCATCACACCAGGGCTGTTCGGCGGGCCGGCGGCGCTGGCCACCCTCGGTGCTCCAGGCACCACGCCGACCTACCTGCCTGCCGGACAGCCCCTCACCGGCCTGCTCCCCTTCCAGACCTTCCGCATCGTGCTGCAGCTCGGCAACGGCGGCCCCGGCGACGTGGCAGTGGCGCCCCGGCTCGAGTACCGGGTAGCCGGCGCGAACACCTTCCAGGTGGTGCCCGACGAGGCGGTGCCCGCCATCCCGTTGCACGCGGCGGAGGAGTGGGTGAAGGCCAACGGCGGCACCCGAACCGCACCCGAGAACACCACCACCACGCCCGACGAGGCGCGGCTCGCCGCGCCCGACGGGGCGGCCCAGGCCGAGGGACACCGGCTCAGTGGGGTCCAGGCCGCGCCCCGGTACACCGTGCTGGCCGGCACCGTGACCGAGCAGGAGTTCACCGCTGCCTTCTCGATCGACGCGCCGTACGGCGCGACCTACGACCTGAGGGTCACCGACGGCGGCGCCGCGATCCCCGGAGCGGACACGGTGAGCGTGACGGTCGCCGACCCACCGCCGGTGCTCCAGAGCCCGGGTCAGAAGCAGGGATCCCCCAGCGGCAGCGCCCCGGCCCGCGCCACCACCGCGGCCGGCTCTGCGCCGCCCGCCTACCGCCTGGTCTCGCAGCCCGCGAGGGGCGGCACCACCGTCCCCGTCACCGCAAACCTCACGAGCACGAGCACCACCGACGTCGCGGATGCCGCGCCGGCCGCTGCCGCTGCGGCCACCGACCTCGTCGCCACGATGGCTGCCGCCTTCGTGCCCGACACCACGGCGCAGGCCATGCTGACCGAGGTCGCCACCGCCGGCCCGTCGTACGTCGTGACGGTCGGACCGGTCGGGCCGAACGGTCCCGCGACGATCCACGACCCCTACTCCTCGACGACGAGCGGACAGTGCAGCGTGTGCCACCAGGCACACACGGCGAAGGCCGGTGCGCTGGTCAAGGCGCCGTCGATCACCGAGCAGTGCTACGCCTGCCACGCGGGCGGCGCAGTCGGCGATGCCGCTGACGTGAAGGCGCAGTACACCCTCGGCCAGCCCGCGAACGACCCCACGACGCGCTCGTACTGGTCGCACGACACGGCGGACGCCACCGGCCACACGCTCGACGCCGAGAACGAGTTCGAGGGCCGGCTCGACCGGCACAGCCAGTGCAGCGACTGCCACAACCCGCACGGCTCGACCGACACGCCCCCGACCATGACCGCCACGGGCTGGACGCCCCCGGGCTCACTGGTCAACGTCTCCGGCGTCGCGGTCACCAACGGGGCGGCCGGGACAGCCCCCGGCTACACCTGGCTGGACGGCACCGTCGCACCGGTCACCGCGGAGTACCAGCTCTGCTTCAAGTGCCACTCCGGCTTCACCTCTCAGCCGGCGGACGTGCCCGGCAAGCCGTCGCAGAGCGCCACCGACCTCGCCGTGGCGCTCAACCCGGCGAACGCCTCATACCACCCGATCGAGGCCCCCGGGAAGAACCAGACGCAGAAGCTGGCGGACAGCCTCGCCGGTACCTCCCCCTACAAGCTGTGGAACTTCAGCACCGGCGACACCGTGCGCTGCGTCAGCTGCCACTCGAGCAACACCACCGGCACGTCGACCGACCCTGCCCGCAACGCGCCCGACGCCACCAGCACCGTGCACGCCTCCACCAACCGCGGAATCCTCACTCGCCCCTACGAGAACCGCGTGCTCTCGGCATCCGGGCGGTTCTACGACAACGCGGGCTTCGCGCTGTGCCTCACCTGCCACATGGAGACGCCCTTCATGAACCAGCGGCGCCCCGCGGCGGCGGAGGGCACGAACTTCGTGTTCCACGGCCTGCACACGTCCGGGATCTCCGACGCCGGCAGCGGCGGGCTCGACATCGACACCCCCGGGGCCGGGCAGGGCAACGCCCGCTGCGCGGAGTGCCACTTCGACGACCACGGCACGACGAAGCCGCCGACCACCCAGAAGCTGTCCGGCGACCGCCTGGTCGTCTTCGGCCCGAACGTCCTGCCGAGCCGGTCGATGGGCGGGGTGCCCACCTTCACCAAGACGGCGACCGGCGCCTCGTGCACCCTCACGTGCCACGGCAAGGACCACCAGCAGGCGACGTACAGCACCCCCGCCCCGGTCACCTCTATCGGATATGTGCCCCTAGGCGGATAGTTCCGCAAATCGCTCAAAACGATACTGAAATCGGCACCCAGGAACACCGACCACTGCCGATGATCGAGGAGCGAACCCCATGTCCCCAGTACGGGAAGCGACCGCCACGGGAACCACGTCCGACGCGGTCGTGACGAGAGACGGACTGCTTGCCCGGTTCGGGCTCGACGCCGCCGCGGACGACCAGGAGGTCGAGACGACGTACGACCGGATCGGTGACTTCCTCGACCAGGCGCCCAGCGAGATCCGCGGATGGGCGGACCGCCGCCAGCAGGAGGCGGACCGCATCTTCTCCCTGCTGACAGGTCCCGAGTCCCAGCTCGTCCCCCCTCCCGAGCGGCGGCTCCGGCCACCGTCGTGGCACCGGCCCCCGCGCCGGCGGGCGGCTCGACCAACCGCGTCCTGATCGGCATCATCGCCGTCCTCGCGACGGTCGCAGTCGTGTTCGGCGTCTACTGGATGGGCCGCCCCACCGTGCCGGACGTCACCTCCGCCGCCACCGCCAGCTCGGCCGCCGCCCCCAGCGCGGCGCCCACGATCGACCAGGCCCAGCTGGCCGCGCTGACCGCGAAGGTCAAGGCCGACCCGAAGGACGTCGCGTCGCTGCAGAAGATCACCGACCTGTACTTCACCGCCAACGACTGGACCAGCGCCAAGGCCTCTGCCCAGAAGGTGCTGGCCGTCGACCCCAAGAACGAGCAGGGCCTGATCAGCCTCGGGGCCGCCTCCTACAACGGTGGCGACACCGCCGCCGCGGAGCAGGCCTGGAAGACCGGCATCAAGGCCTACCCGAAGAACGCCGAGATGCACTACGACCTGGGCTTCCTCTACATGACGACCGGCCGCAACGCGGAGATGAAGACCGAGTGGGCCAAGGTCGTGGCGATCGACCCGAACAGCGAGCTCGCCAAGACCGTGCAGTCCCAGGTCGGGTCCGTCTCCAGCTCAGCGCCGACGCCCGCCAAGTGACCTCGACCCCCCACCACCACGACAGGAAGCGCGGCTGACATGAACGGGAACATCACCCTGGCGGTGGCCTTCGCCGCGGGTCTGGTGTCGTTCGCGTCGCCGTGCTGCCTGCCGCTGGTGCCGGTCTACGTCGGTTTCATCGTCGGCGGCACCAACGACACGGGCCGGCCCACCCGCAGTGTCGCCTTCCGGCAGGCCCTGGCCTTCGTCATCGGCTTCACCGTCGTGTTCGTGGCGCTGTGGGCCTCCATCGGGCTGGTCGGCTACGCGCTGCGCGACCACGTCGGCCTGCTGCGCCAGGTCGGCGGCGCCATCCTGGTGGTGATGGGCCTGCACGTCGCGGGCCTGATCTCGCTCCCGGTCCTGGGTCGCCAGGCCGGCGCCGGGGCCAACATGGGCCGGCTCGTGCAGCGCCACGCCGACGGCACCGTGATCGAGCAGGCGCCGCGCGTGGGCCGCTCGGCGCTGTTCGGGGTGGTGTTCGCGGCCGGGTGGACGCCTTGCATCGGCCCGATCCTCAGCGGGATCATCGGCCTGGCGTCGCTGCGCTCGGACCTCGCCCAGGGGACGGTGCTGCTCCTCGCCTACGCGCTCGGGCTCGGCATCCCCTTCATCCTCGTGGCACTCGGCGCGGACAGCCTGCGCCAGCGCCTCAGCTGGTTCGCCCGGCACGACGCCGTCGTCTCCCTGGCCACCGGCTCCATGCTCGTCGCCGTCGGCTTCCTGATGATCACGAACCTGCTCATGCGGCTCTCCCAGTTCTTCCCGACCATCCCCGTCTGAAAGAGGCATCGCGATGACGACCACCGTGAGGGGCCGCGAGGACATCACCTCGCACGTGCCCGGACACGTCGACCACGAGCACGGCGTCGACGTCCTGGACGGGAGTGAGCAGGACGGCCACGGCCACCACCACGCCCACCCGCTGCGCAAGATCTGGCTCTTCCTCATCTCGATGCGCACCGGGCTGTGGATCATCCTCACCCTCGGCGTGCTGACCCTCCTCGGCACCCTGCTCATGCAGGTGGAGCCGGAGGTGCGGGCCGACCCGGCCGCGTACCAGCAGTGGCTCGCCGGCACGCCGACCCAGCGCTACGGCGGGTGGGCCGGCATCCTCGACAAGCTCGGCCTGTTCCACGTCTTCTCGACCTGGTACTTCATGGGCCTGTTCGCCCTGCTGAGCCTGAGCATCCTGGCCTGCTCGGTCAACCGGGCCCCCCGGCTGTGGCGAGTGGCGACCAAGCCACGCACCACGATGAGCGAGGTCTTCTACGACCACGCGCCGCTGCGGGCCACCGTCGACCTGCCCATGGACAGCGCAGCGGCAACCGAGCACGTGCGGGCAGCCCTGCGCGCCAAGCACTTCCGCATCATCGACGCCCAGGCCGCCACCGGCACAGCGCTGTACGCCGACCGCTTCCGCTGGGGCCCCTTCGGCACCGTCATCGCCCACCTCAGCCTCATCGTCGTCATGCTCGGCTTCGTCGTCAGCGCCAGCACGGGCTTTCGCGACAAGAGCTTCATCGCGCCGGTCGGCGTGCCGGTCAGCGTGGGCCACGGCACCGGCCTGACGGTGGAGGCCAAGAGCTTCACCGACTCCTACTACGACAACGGGGCCCCCAAGGACTACGTGTCCGACCTGGTGCTGACCCAGGACGGCAAGCAGGTCGCGCGCCACGAGACCCGGGTGAACTCGCCGCTCATCTACGACGGCACGTGGTTCCACCAGTCGTCCTTCGGCAACGGCGCCGACGTCACCGTCAGCGACGGCGACACCAAGGTCTACTCCGGGCTGGTCCCGCTGCAGTGGCAGTCCGACGACGGGCAGCAGAGCATCGGGCAGCTGACCATCCCCGACCGCGGCATCACCGTCTACGTCGTCGAGGCCGCGTCCGGCCAGGTGCTGGCCGACCTGCCCGCCGGCTCGGCGCAGCTCGAGGTGCACAAGGACGGGGTCGACACCCCCCTCGGCACGCCGGTGGTCAGCCAGGGTCAGTCCGCCGTCGTCGACGGTCTCACCTACACCTACGAGCGCAACCGCCAGTACACCGGGCTGACCGTCAAGCAGGACAGCGGCTCGTGGGTCGTGGGCCTGGGTGCGGCGCTGCTGATCCTGGGCTGCTACCTGGTGTTCTTCATGCCGCACCGCCGCCTGTGGGTGCGGGTACGCGACACCGCCGACGGCACCGCCAGCGTGCGGCTCGGCGCCCCCCTCAAGCGTGACCCCGGCTTCGAGCCGGTGTTCTCGGACCTGGTGTCCACCATCACACGGCCTGACGCCCCTGTCGGCCAGCCCTCGAAGGAGTGACAGGCATGATCACCTACTCCCAGTTCGCGTTCGTCGCGGCACTGATCTCCACGGTCCTCGCGACCATCGCCTACGCGTGGGCCATGAGCGCGGGTCACCGGGCGGCCGCCGGCGCCTCGCGGCGAAAGGTGCTCGTCACGGCATCCGGTGAGGACCTGTTCGACGACGTCGACTCGGTCTCCGCAGCCGCGCAGCAGGACATCGTGGCCCGGGACACCGCCGTGTCGGCGACGACCCTGGCCCGCTACGGGACGCGCCTGACCTGGATCGCCCTCGGCTTCCTCACGGCGGCCCTCGGCCTGCGGATGGCGGCCACCGGCCACGGCCCGTTCGTCACCCAGTACGAGTTCGCGACGTCGCTGGCCTGGGGCATGCTCGCCGCCTACTGCTACTTCGAGTGGCGCTACCACGCCCGCACGCTGGCCCTGTTCATCCTCCCGATGACGGTGCTCGCCCTGCTCTACGCCGGCGCCCAGAACACCCAGGTCGACCCGCTGGTGCCGGCCCTGCAGAACAGCCTGCTGCTCACCATCCACATCATCGTGGCGATCTTCGCCTACGGCGCCTTCGCGATCTCCTTCGCAGCAGCCGCCCTCACGCTGTGGACCCCGCAGCGCTGGAAGCACCTGGTGCCCAAGGACGAGGTGCTCGACCGGCTCGGCTACCGCGCCGTCGTCATCGGCTTCCCGCTCGACACCATGGTGCTCGTGCTCGGCGCCGTCTGGGCCGAGATCGCCTGGGGCAGCTACTGGAGCTGGGACCCCAAGGAGACCGCCTCGCTCGTCACCTGGCTGATCTACGGCGGCTTCCTGCACGCCCGCGTCGCCCGCGGCTGGACCGGCCGCCGCGCCGCCTGGCTGCTCGTCATCGGCTTCGCGAGCGTCGTGCTGACCTTCGTCGGCAACGCCTTCTTCGGCGGGCTGCACAGCTACACCTGATCGACCCGCACACCGGCAGCAGGGCAGACCCACACCTGAAGGGAAGCGCACCACCCATGGACGACGACGACCTGTTCGACGACGGCCTCCTCGCCGACCCTGCCCCCGCCTCGCCGGTGCGCACGGCCCGGGCCGCGCCGGTCGCGGTGGAGCACGTCGAGGGGGTGGACGTGCTCGCCGAGCCCGAGCCCGGGGCCGGTGCGCGGCAGCGGGTCGGGTCGGCCGGTGACGGGGCGGCCGGACGACGCGACCTGCGCGAGCGGATCCGCTCGAGCCGGTTCGGCACGCTGGCCGTCCTCCTCGTGACCGCGGCGCTCGTCGCGGGCGGTGCCTGGGTCATCAACGGCCGACGAACCGATGCCGCGAACGCGTCCGGCACCACGGTCGTCGCCCTGCCCGGCCAGTCGACCGTGCCCGCGCCCAAGGTGGGCGCGGCGGCGCAGGACTTCACGCTGACCACCGTCGACGGCACGAAGGTGACCCTGGACCAGTACCGCGGCAAGCCGGTGTGGCTGGTCTTCGGGGCCAGCTGGTGCGCCGCCTGCCAGGCGGAGGTTGCCGACGTGCAGGCCGCCTACGAGAAGTACGGCAAGGACGGTCTGGTGGTGCTCGGGGTGAACATCAACGAGGGCCAGGATGCCGTGCGCAGCTATGCCTCGCGGGTGGGCACCACCTATCCGGTCGGTGCCGACGAGCAGTCCGCCATCGCGGACGCCTACCGCGTGTCCGCCATCCCGGCGCACTTCTTCGTCGACCGCGACGGAGTCCTGCGCGAGATCCGCCAGGGCGGGGTGTCCACGGACAGCATCACCGGTTCGGTCGAGAGGGTGATGACGCCATGAGCACCTCCGGCGACGATCCCGGCACCGCCGGCCCCGACCCGGTACCGGATGGTGGCACCGCCGTGCCCGAGGGGGACGGCGGCTCTGCCGTGCCCGAGGGGGATGCCGGCACCGCCGTGCCTGACCCCGGCACCACCGCTGCTCCCGTGGACGTCGCGGACGGCGCGGACGGCGTGGACGTCGCGGACGGCGCGGACGGCGCGGACGGCGCGGACGGCGCGGACGGCGCGGACGGCGCGGACGGCGCGGACGGCGCGGCGGCGACCTCGGCGAAGCCGGGGTTCTGGGCTCGCTGGAAGGCACGGCTGCTGAAGGTGCTGCCGACCACGACCCGCGGCATCCTCGCGACGGTCGGCGGCGTGCTGCTGCTCGGCGTGCTGGGCACCCTGGGCACCGTGCATCTCGTGGAGTACTCCGAGAGCGCGGCCTTCTGCACGACCTGCCACACGATGACGCCGCAGAAGAACGCCTTCGAGGCCAGCCCGCACCAGGACGTCTCGTGCGGCGAGTGCCACGTTAACCCCGGAGTGATGGGTTTCGTCAGCGCGAAGCTGGCCGGCACCAGGGAGCTCTACCGCCTGGTCACCGCCACCTACCCGACGCCGATCCCGCCGATCGCCCACGACGAGATGCCGCCGACGGCCAACACCTGCGAGAAGTGCCACCCCCTGTCGCAGATGGCCAAGCCGGGCCAGCCGAGCAAGCTGCACGTGCGGGCCTCCTTCGAGCGCGACGAGAAGAACACCCGCAACGACCTCGCGGTGCTGATCCGCCCGGCCAACGCCGATGGCCCCGACCCGGTGTCGACGCACTGGCACGTGCTCCAGGAGGTCACGTACACCTCGCCCGACGAGCAGCAGCAGGTCATCGACAGCGTGCAGTTCAAGGACAGCAAGACCGGTGAGCTCGAGCAGTTCATCGCCGAGGGGCAGGTGCGCGAGTCGATCAACGCCGGGCAGGACCTGGCCCGGCTCACCGCCACCCAGACCACCCGCACGATGGACTGCCTCGACTGCCACAACCGGGTCGGGCACGACTCCCCCACCGCCGACCGGGCTGTCGACGCCGCCATGGCCGAGGGCCGGATCAGCCCCACGCTGCCCTTCGTCAAGCGGAACTCCGTCGCCCTGCTGGCCCAGCGGTACGCGACCGACGAGGAGGGCCGCGAGGCGATCAGCAAGCTGTCCGACTTCTACACGAGCAAGTACCCGCTCGTGGCCAAGGACCAGGCCAAGGACATCACGGCGGCGACCAGGAGCCTCACCGAGATCTTCGACGAGACGGTCGACTCGCACATGAACGTGCGCAGCGGCACCTACCCGACCAACCTGGGGCACCAGAGCTCCAACGGGTGCTTCCGCTGCCACGACGGCGCCCACTACAAGGTCGTCAAGGGCCAGCTGACCAAGGAGACCATCCCGTCGACCTGCGAGACCTGCCACACCGCTCCGCAGGGATCGCAGACGGTCGCCAACGTGCCGCTCGGCGCCCGGCCGGCCGACCACCGGGACCCGCTGTGGGTGTTCGACCACCGCGTCGTCGCCGGCACCACCTCGGCCAACCCGGCCACCTGCGGCGTGTGCCACCAGACGAGCTACTGCGAGAACTGCCACAAGAGCGGCGCCATCAAGGTGAGCCACGACGAGATGCTCTACAACCACGCGCAGTCGGCCAAGGTCGCCGGCGGGACGCAGGCCTGTGCCGTCTGCCACCAGAAGGCGTACTGCGAGGAGTGCCACAAGGACAACGTGCTGCCCAGGTCGAACGCTCACCTCCCTTCAGGAGGAAGCTGATGGTCACCGGTCCGCACCCCTTTGCCGAGGACCGTGAGGTCTGGCTCGGGGTCAACGAGGCGAGCGCCATGCTCGGGGTCTCCCCGGCGACGCTGCGGCGATGGAGCGTGGCCGGGAAGATCGTCACCTTCACGACCCCGGGCGGTCACCGCCGCTACGCCCGCTCGACGCTCGAGCACCTGCTGCCCGATGCCGCGAGCACCGAGCCGTCGATCGCCGCCCTGGGTGGCTCGACGGACACGGTGGTCGACATCCTGCGCGCCAGCATCTCCGCCGCGTGCCCGGACGTCTCGTGGCTCGACGGGGCCGACGAGCAGACCCACGCCGTGCTCGCTCTCGGTGGCCGGACCCTGGTCGACGGGGTGCTGGGCTACGTCGACGGCAGCACCCGACGGGAACGTGAGGCCGCGCTGGCCCCGGCCCTGCAGGCGGCGGCGATGCACGGCAGGCTCGCGCGCCGCCGAAGCGGGAACCTCGGCGAGAGCGTGGCGGCGTTCCAGCGCTGCTGCAGCCTGCTGCTCGACGTGCTCGGCGAGCTGGCCTGCCGGCATGCCCTGGCCACGCCGGCCACCACCCGGATGCTGGCCCGCGCCAACGACGCCGCCGACCGGCTCGTGGTGGCGCTGGTGCGCGCTCATGCGGAGGCGCCGGAGGTCGTGACCGGCTGAGCGACAGGGCCGTGCGCCGCTCGGGTGCGGTCAGCCGGCGAGGTCGGAACGTGCCCTGGACTCGACGCGGATCGTCAGGCTGACCCCCAGCTCACGCAGCGCCGTGCCGACCATCGGAAGCTGCGCCTCGCCGACGACCACGACCACCGCGGTCCGGCCGTCAGGGGTACCGGTGCCCGGCGCGAGCCGCCACCGCGAGATGCTGCCCGGTCGGGGACGGGCACCGAGGTAGGCGGCTGCGCGCTCCTGCACCGAGGCGTTGCTCAGCGGCACCGACTCCCCCACGCCCTGCGCGTAGGCCGCGTCGTCGAGGGCGTTCGCCGCGCTCAGCGCGGCACCGTCGGCGACGTCGAGCAACCGCATGCGTGACAGGTGCGCGGAGGTGACGGCCACGGCCCCGGCGATGAGCAGCATCGCGACCAGTGACAGCCCGAGGATGAACAGGCTGATCGAGCCGGTCTCGTCCTGCCTCGAGCGGCCACGCTCGCCGCTGCGGCTGGTCACCCGAGCCCTCGGAACCGGTCGACCGTCGACAGGTGGCTCGCGCTCACCGGCACCGCCATCGGGATGACGTGGCGGACGAAGGACGGCACCAGCGGCAACGGCACGCGAACCGTCGCGGCGGTGACGACCCGGCCGTCCGGGCGAAGGCACGGGGTTGCGTCACAGGCGATGGTCACGCGGCCGGAGTCCTCGAACGCGTGGTCGGCGAAGGCGAGTCGTGCGGCGGCCTGTGCTCGGGCCGTCGCATTGCCGTCCGTCTCGGCGGTGACGAAGGCACGGCCCGCCTCGCGCGCCGCCTGGCTGACGGCATACGACCCGGCCTGCACCCGCGCCAGCGTCAGGACGAGGTAGACGAGGGGGATGAGCAACAGCACGCCGAGCACGACGAACTCGACGACGGCGCTGCCACCCTCGTCGAGCGGCGCGGGCCGGGGCCGGGTCACTGCGCCTCCAAGAAGGCCCGCCCGACCACGTCGAGCCGGTCCTCCGGCCCGAGCAGCCCGATCACCGGGACGGGGGCGACCACTCGGACCTCGATGACCCGCACGCCCTCGACGACCGTCTGGCGGCTGCTGACCTGGCGCGCGTAGCGCGACGAGAGCGACGCACTGATCAGGGACTGGGTACGTGACACACCCTGCCCCGCAACGGCATCCGCCCGTGCTCCCAGCCGTGCCCCCTCGGAGGCACAGGAGATGAGCGTGTTGCGGGTGTGCAGCGCGAGCCCGAGCTGGAAGACGGCGAGGAACACCGCGACGACCAGCACGGACACCATCGTGAAGTCCGCGACGGCTGCGCCCCGCTCGTCCCGCGCCCACCGCATCGGGCGGGATCAGCCCTTCACCGACGACAGGGCGCTTTGGAACATGGCGACGAGCTGGCCCTTCGCGACGACCCACAAGGCGGTGACGAGCCCGGCCGTCATCAAGGTGATGAGCACCCAGCCGGGCACGTCACCCCGCTCGGCGCGTCGGGCGGCCCTGGCGAGCTGGCGGTCGGCGAGCAGGTGCGCTCGCAGGGGCAGGGTGCGGATGATCGACATCGGTCGGTCCTTCCTGGTCAGAGAGTGAAGCGGAAGAAGGTGAACCCGGGGAAGACGGCAAAGAGCACCGTCACCGGGAGGATCAGGAAGACGACCGGGACCATCATGGCGATCTCCTTGCGGCCGCCGGCCTCCATCAGTGATCGGCGCCCCTCCTCGCGGACGTCCTGGGCCTGGGCCCGCAGGACGTCGGCGAGGGGGGTGCCGCGCTGCACGGCGATGACGACACCGTCGACGAACCGGCGCAGGCTGGCCAGGCCGGTACGGTCGGCCAGTCCCTGCAGTGCGGTCGGCAGATTGGCCCCGGCGCGGGCGTCGGCCAAGCACCGCCGCAGCTCACCGGCCAGCTCGCCGTGCGAGAGCCGGCAGACCCGGTCGAGGGCCCCGACCGCTCCCTCACCGGCGCCGACCGCCAGGGCGAGCAGCTCGGCGACGGTGGGGAACTCGGTGAGCATCCGCGCCTCGCGGCGAGCCGCGCGACGGGAGAGGAGGTAGTCGGCGCCCGTGACTCCGACGCCCAGGCCGATCGCAGTGAGCATCACGACGGTGACGACGCCGGCCTCGCGAAGTACCAGTGCCAGGACTCCGGCGGCACCTCCGACGACGGCGCCGAGAGCTCCCCAGAGCACCTGCTCGGCACGGAACCGGTCGACGTCGGCCGCCAGCCCGGCGCGCAGCTGGCGCCGGCGCACGGAGTCGGCCCCGCCCATGACCCGCTCGACGACGGCGCCGAGGTCTCGGATCACGGGGCCGGCAACCACGCCGAGCGCTCCGCCGGCGGGGCATGGGTCGTCGAGCAGCCGGGACGGCCTGGGGGTGTCACGCAGGTAGGGCAGCACGCGCCCGGCCAGCCCGGCCCGCCGGTGGAGCGGCAGGCCCAGCCAGACCAGCGCCAGGCCCAGCCCCATCACGAAGCCGAGCAGCGCTCCGCTGCGGGCCAGCCCGCTCACCGCAGCACCCGCTCGTCCTCGGGCAGCCGGCCGATGCGCACCATCGCCCAGTAGGCCACGGCAGTGAGGACACCGCCGACGAGGAGCACTGCGGCGCCGGCGGCGGTGGAGTAGGCCGCCACGGACTCGGGGTTCGTCGACAGCATGGCGAGGACGACCCACGGCGCGGCCACGGCCAGTCGGGCGGCGTTGACCGTCCACGCCTGCCGGGTCTCGAGCTCGGCGCGGGTGCGGGCGTCCTCGCGTAGGAAGCCCGACAGGGTGCGCAGGAGGTGGCCCAGGTCGGTGCCACCCACCTCACGGGCGATCCGCAGGCTCTCGACGAGCCGGTCGCCCACCGGGTCGCTCAACCGCTCCTTGAGGCGGTCGAGCGAGTCGTGGAAGCGCCCGCTGAGCCGGTAGTCGTCCGCGAACGCCCGGAACGGCTCGCGCAGCTCCTCCGGGCCGCGCGTGCCGAGCTGCGACAGTGCCTCGGGCAGCGCCATCCCCGCGCGCACGCCCGAGGTGATGTTGTCGACGGCATCCGGCCACAGGTCACGCAGTCGCGCGCGGCGGCGTCGTGACCGGGCCCGCACGACACCCAGTGGGAGGTACGCGGCCATGAGGGCGAAGCACGCGGCGATCGGCAGGACGGCGACGGTGGCCTGCACCAGCGCGAGCACCAGGAGCGACGTCACGACACAGGCGGTGAGCAGGGTGCGCACCGACAATCCCGCGAACCCCGCCTGCACGATCTCGTCGGACAGCCGGTCGACCGGGCCGGGCCGGCGCGCACGCGGCGGCGGTTGCTGCGACGGCACCCAGCAGCTCCACCACACGAGGAACAGACCGATGCCCAGCAGCAGCCCGAGGAGCAGCCCGGTCACGCTGCAGCCGCCTGGGCGAGCAGGGCGGACAGGTCGTAGCCGGCCCGCTCGAAGCGGTCGACGTGCGGGGGGAACCCGTCCGCCCGCACCAGGGCACCGCCACGCCGGACGAACAGGTCGGCGATCTCGACGACGTCGCCCTCCACGCGCCCCGGCACGGCAGCGACCTCGCGGACCGTGCGCCGGCCGTCGCGCTCTAGGGCGGCGTGGACGACGATGTCGATCGAGGCGGCGACCGTCGGGACCACGAAGCGACCCGAGACGTTCTCGCCGGCGAGCAGCGGGAGGGTGCACATCTTCGTGACGGCCTCGCGGGCACTGTTGGCGTGGATGGTGCACATGCCCGGAAGGCCCGAGTTCAGTGCGATGAGCAGGTCGAGGCTCTCGGCCTGGCGCACCTCGCCCACCACGATCCGCGACGGCCGCATCCGCAGCGCCTCCTTGACCAGCCGGCGCAGCGGGATCTCACCGGTGCCCTCGAGCGACGGCTGGCGGCACTGCATCGCCGCGACGTCGCGGTGGGGAATGCGCAGCTCGAAGACCTCCTCGCAGGTGACGATGCGTTCGCGCGCCGGCACGGCAGAGGCGAGGCAGTTGAGCAGGGTCGTCTTCCCGGCCTGGGTACCGCCCGCGACCAGCACGTTGAGCCCGGAGGCAACGGCCGCCTCGAGGAACCGGGCCGCCTGCCTCGTGAGGGTGCCGAGGCGCACCAGGTCGTCCATCGAGTCGGCCTTGACCACGAACTTGCGCACGTTGACGAACCAGTGTTCGCGGGTGATGTCCGGGATGACGACGTGCAGGCGACTGCCGTCGGGGAGCACGGCATCGACGAACGGCGAGCTGAGGTCGACCCGGCGGCCCGACGACTTCAGCATCCGCTCGACGAGGTCCCTGACCTGGTCGTGCGAGAGGAGCGTCGTGGTCAGCTCGGCGACCCCCTCGCGAGCGACGAACACCCGCGACGGCTCGTTGATCCAGATCTCCTCGACGCAGGGGTCGTCGAAGTACTGCTGGAGCGGCCCGTAGCCGGCCACCGTGTCCCACACCGTGCGTGACGCCGCCTCGACGTCGGCGATCACCGGCATCCCACCGAGCATCGACCGCTCGTCGTAGTCGGCGACGGCCTCGCGCACGAGGCGGCGCACCTCGCCCTCGTCGCGCGCCGGGTCCAGCCCGGAGCGGCGGATCAGCTCACGAACCTCGCCCTCGAGCGTCTGGACGGCATCCACGTCTCCCCCTCCTGTGGCCGGACCCCTCCGCCGACCACCGATGTCTCGGCATAGCAAACCCGACGTCACCCCCGCGCGCATCTGCTGGCGCCGGGCCTGTGGATAACTTCGAGGCGTCGTCGGTCGGTCTTCCTACGGTGGCGCCATGGAGATGACGCTCACCGTCCACCTACCACGACGACGACCGCACCCGGTCGAGGTCGTGGTGGTGTGGTCGAGCCGGTCCACGGTCGCCGAGCTGTGCGCCGCACTGGCCCGCCACCTCGGCGAGCCGGTGCCGGGTCTCAGCGCGGGCGGGCGCGTGCTCCCGCCCGACGGTGTGGTGGGGATGCCGCCGCTGCTGCACGGTGCCGCCGTCGCCGTCGCCGCAGCACCGGCCGGGGCGCCGGTCCCGGCCCGGCTGCCCGGGCCCGGCTCCGTGCTCGACCTCGTCGTCGTCGGCGGCCCGGATGCCGGGCGCCGCCACCCGCTGTTCCCACCCGGCGTCGCGGTGGGCCGGGCGCCGGTGGCCGGGCTGGTCGTCGACGACGAGTCCCTCAGCCGCGAGCACCTGTACGTGGCTGTCGGTTCGAGCGGGGTCACCGTCGAGGACCGGGCGTCGACCAACGGCGTCGTGGTCGATGGCGCGCCTGTCGGCACCGTCACCCCGGTCGACGCCACGTCGACGGTGGTCATCGGGTCGACGACCCTGCGGCTACGGCGCGCCGGCGGCCCCGGTCCGCCGCTACGGCACCCGGGTGACGGCACGGTGCGCGTCAGCCCCACCCCCGGGCCCGCGCCGCCCCTCACCGACGTCCGGGTCACCGCCCCCGCGGCACCGCAGGAGCGGCAACGGGCTCGGGTGCCCTGGCTGGCGGCCGTCGCGCCGGTGCCCGTCGCCATCGCCCTGGCGTTCTTCCTCGGTCCCCAGCTGCTGCTGTTCGCCGCGCTCGGCCCGGTGTCCCTGCTGGCCGGTGCCCTCGGAGATCGCTGGGGCTCGGGCCGGGCCCGGCGTCGCGAGCTCGAGGCCCATGCCGTGGCCCTGGAGCAGGCGCGGGGCCGGCTCACCGCAGCGTTGCGCACCGAGCGGGAGCGGCTCGACCGTTCGCACCCCGACCCCGCGGCCGTCCTGGCGACCGCCGAGCGGAGACTCGGCGGCATCTGGTCCGGTGGTGGTACCTCCCTGGTTCGCCTCGGTCTGGGCGACGTGCCGACCCGCGTCGTGTGGGTCGACGGCACCACGCAGACCCGCCCGACCGTGGCGCACACCCCCCTCGTGGCCGACCTGGCCGAGCTGTCCTGCCTCGGTGTCGTGGGGCCCAGCGCGTTCACCGACGGCCACCTGGCCAACCTCGTGGGTCAGCTGTGCACGGCCAACGCCCCGCACGAGCTGTCCGTGACGGTCGCGTCGAGCGACCCGCGGTGGTCCTGGGCCGCCCGGTTGCCGCACGCTGACGGTTCCGCGCGGCCGGCCGGCCGGCCGCCGTCCAGCTCGGGTGACGGTGCCCACCGAGGCCGTGCCGGCCCCCTTCGCCTGCTCGTGGTTCCCCGTCCCGGGCCCGGCTCGGCCGGTCTCGTGAAGGCCGCCATTGCCGACGGCGCGGTCGTGCTCGTGGCCGCCCCGAGCCGCACGCGGCTCGCGCCCGGCTGCCGCGCCGTGGTGCACCGGGTCGGCTCCGCTCTCCTGCTCGACGGGCCAGACGGCCCGGTGGCATTCTTGCCCGACCTCGTCGCCCCGTGGTGGGTCGACCGGCTCTCCCGGGCCCTGGCCCCGGTGCGCTGCGCCGACTCCCGGGGCACTGCCGGGTTGCCGCCCCGGCTCACCCTGGCCGAGGCCCTGGGCGGCGAGCCGACCGCCGTCACGGTGGCCGAGCGGTGGCGCTGCCGGGAGGCCGCCGCCCTCGGGGCTGCCTCGGCGCGGTCGAGCCTGGCCGCCGTGGTGGGGTCGACCCCCGCAGGCCCCTTCGTCGTCGACCTGTGCCGCGACGGTCCGCATGTGCTCGTCGGTGGCACCACCGGGTCGGGCAAGTCGGAGTTCCTGCGCACCCTGGTCGCCTCGCTCGCCGTCTCCGCACCCCCCGAGGAGCTCACCTTCGTCCTCGTCGACTTCAAGGGTGGTGCGGCCTTCGGCCCGTGCTCCGGCCTTCCCCATGTCGTCGGGCTGGTCACCGACCTCGACGACCACCTGGTCTCGCGTGCGCTGTCGTCCCTGCGTGCCGAGCTGCGTCGACGGGAGCGGATCATGGCGGCTGTCGGCGTCAGCGACCTCGAGGGCTACCAGCGGCTTCGGAGCCCGGGCTCGCAGCCAGTCCCTCGACTGGTCGTGGTGGTCGACGAGCTGCGGGCGCTGGTCGAGGAGCTTCCCGAGTTCGTGACCGGCCTGGTGCGGCTGGCTGCTCTCGGCCGGTCCCTGGGCGTCCACCTCGTCCTGGCGACCCAGCGACCGTCGGGCGCCCTCAACGCGGAGGTGCAAGCCAACGTCTCGCTGCGGATCGCCTTCCGGATGCGGGACCGTGCGGACTCGGTCGACGTGCTCGACGACGGCGCGGCCGCCGGTATCGCGCCGAGCACGCCGGGGCGGGCCCTGGCCCGCGGGGCCGACGGGTCCCTGGTCACCTTCCAGTCGGCGACCGTCGCGGCGCCGCGGGTCCGCCCCGGCGTCGGGCTCACGGTCCGGCCGGTCACCGACGGCGACGCCCTGGCCCGGTCGACGCCGCCCGATGACGAGGCGGACGCCGGTGCACCGCCCGCTGCGGTGACCGCGGTGCGAGACGCGCACCGCCTGCGGGGTGGAGTCGTGCCCAGGTCACCGTGGATGGCTCCGCTGCCGGCCGTGGTGGCGTGCGCCGACAGCAGTCGCGACGGCGCCGATGAGGAGGACGGCGCCGGCGCGGGGTCGGGCGATCAGTGCGTCGTGGTCGGTCTCGTCGACGAGCCGGACCTGCAGCGCGTGGCGCCGTTGCGGTGGGACGCCACCGACGGCTCCTGGTTGCTCGCCGGCGGGGCCGGCAGCGGGCGCACCACCGCCCTCCGGGCACTAGCCCTGGCGGCGGCTCGCCGGTTCGGCCCCGAGTCGCTGCACCTGCACGTCGTCGACGGGCACGGGTCGCTGGCCGATCTCGGCGCCCTCCCGCACCTGGGCACCCGCACCCGGGTCGACGACGTGCGCGCCTGCACCGCCCTCGTGCAGCACCTGCGCTGCGAGGTGGACCGCCGCCGCGCAGCAGCGGTGCAGCCGGGGCCGGATGCCTCCGCGGCGGAAAGCGACCCGGGCGCGCCTCCGACGATCCTGCTGGTCGTCGACGGCTGGGAGCAGCTCGTCGAGGCCCACCCGGCCCACGGGTCCGACCACCTCACCGCCTCGCTCCTGCGCGTGCTGCGCGACGGTCGGTCGGTGGGCGTGGTCGGCGCGCTCGCCGGTGGTCGCAGCCTGCTGCACCCACGATGGGGCGAGGTGGCCGGACGCACCTTCCTGGTGGGCCACGTCGACCCGCTCGATGCCGCGCTCGCCGGCCTGCGCCCCACGGACGCTCCGCAGCACCCGCCACCCGGCCGCGCGGTGCGGGTTCATGACAAGCGCGAGGTGCAGTTCGCGCTGGTGCCGGCCCGCGACACGGAGGTGATCGCGCGCAGGGCGGCACGACGCCCCGCTCAGGGCGCGGCGTGGCGGTGGGTCAGCCTGCCGACCGTCGTCCGCCGCGAGGAGCTGCCACCCGTCACCGGCGGTCGGGCGGGTGCCGGCCACCGCCACGCACTCGACGTGCTCCTCGGGGTCGGGGGGGAGCACGCGACCCTGTTCTCGTGGCGCCCGGAGACCGACGGCCGCCGGCTCCTCGTCGTCGGCCCACCCAGGTCCGGTCGCACGAACGCCCTGCGAGTGGTCGTGCAATCCCTCTGCGACACAGGACGTCTGGTCGCGGTGGTCACCTCGGCCGACTCCGGCCGGCTGCCCTGGCCGGCCGGCTCGGTCGCCATCGCTCCTGGCGACGCGGAGTCCCTCGTCGCGCTCCGGCACCAGCACCGCGACCTGGCGCTGTGCGTCGACGACGCCGACCGGCTCGCTGGCTGCGACGCGATGCCCGTGCTGCGCGAGATCGCCGAGCTCGTCGACCGCGACGACGGCCTGGTCGTGGTGTCGACCAGCCCTGCCGCGCTGGCCTCGAGGTTCAGCGGCCTCGATGTCGACGTGGCACGCGACGGGTGCGGTGTCGTGCTGAACCCCGGCGCCGCCGACCGCTTCCTGCTGTCGGCGACGATGCCCGACGGGATTCCCCGGCTCCCCGGCCGCGGCGTCCACGTCGCACACGGGGTTGTCACCGAGCTGCAGGTCGTGCTGGCGGAACGCTCAGTCGGGAACGTCGCGCCCCGGGAGCACCTCGGTCTCGGAGTCCCGGGCCACCCAGGCAGCGCCGATACCCACGACGGCCACGGCGAGCACGGCCCAGCCGACCGTCACCCGGGTGCCCTGGACCAGGCTGATGCCGACCGGCACGAGGATCGCGTTCCAGACGATGGTCGGGGTGCGCGGCCATGACGCGTCACCGAGCCAGCCACGGGCCAGGAGGCCGAGCCCCACCGCCCCGACCAGGATCAACAGCGCCGACATCACCACTCGGACGGCGTCGCTCCCCTCCCCCAGGGCGAGCTCGACGACGTAGTACACCGCGAAGCCGGCAAGGGTGAGCGCCTGCAGGCCACTGAGCAGAGCGGCAACGCGCCGCGAGCCGCGTGGCGGGGTGTCTGACACGGCATCCACCCTAGTCAGCGGGGGTGGGAACACCCACCACCCCCGTGGCCGTTGAGTCGAGGTAGCACCCCCGACACCTTCCGCCTGTCGGAACTGTCACACCCCCGATCCTTCCTGGATTGGGACCGTCCCGGTAGTGTGGCAGCACGGACGTCTGTGCTGTGGACGTCCGTTCCGGCTGCGACGACGCATCCAGCAAGCGTCCGCACCCACCCCCCGCAGGCGCTCGACCCCCGCATACCCCCGCGACAAGGAGCACCCTTCATGGACTGGCGCGACCGCGCTGCCTGCCTCGACGAGGACCCCGAGCTGTTCTTCCCCATTGGGAACACCGGCCCGGCGATCGCTCAGATCGAGGAGGCCAAGGCCGTCTGCCGTCGGTGCGAGGTGGTCGACACCTGCCTGAAGTGGGCCATCGAGTCGGGTCAGGATGCCGGTGTCTGGGGTGGCATGTCCGAGGACGAGCGCCGCGCGCTCAAGCGTCGCAACGCCCGGGCCCGCCGCGCCGGCTGACCTCGGCTCCCTCGCCCACCCGTAGGCCGGGTCCTAGCGCAGGGGACGCAGCCGGCAGACGAACTCCACGCGCGTGCCGTTCGGCACGTTGTTCTCCCATCGGATGCGGCCCTTGAGATCGGCCGCCAGCGACGTCACGATCCGGGTGCCCAGCCCGGCCAGCGAGGGCCGGAAGCCCGCCGGGAGCCCGACCCCGTCGTCGGTGATCACCACGGTCAGCTCCTCCTCGCCGTCGTGGAGCGTCCGCCGGCTCACCGCCACCTCGACCTTCCCGTCGCGGTCCTCCAGGCCGTGCTCGACGGCGTTCTGCACCAGCTCGGAGATGATCATCGCCAGCGCGGTGGCGTCCTCGGCCCGCATCCGGCCGAAGCTGCCGGTGAAGGTCGGCTCGACGTGGTGCTCGCGGGTGGCGACCTCCACCACCGCCCGCAGCCCTCGCACCGCGATCTCGTCGAAGTTCACGGTCTCGTCGAAGCCCTGGCTGAGCGTCTCGTGCACCAGTGCGATGGTGCCGACCCGCCGCACCGCCTCCTCGAGCGAGGCCCGGGCCGCGTCGTCGGTGACCCGACGCGCCTGCAGGCGCAGCAGCGCCGCGACCGTCTGCAGGTTGTTCTTCACCCGGTGGTGGATCTCGCGGATGGTCGCGTCCTTGGTGAGCAGCTCCTGCTCGCGGCGGCGCAGCTCGGAAACGTCGCGCAGCAGCACCATGGCACCGGTGCGCACTCCGCCGAGGGTGAGCGGGATGGCGCGCATGGTGATGGTCGCGCTCGCCGTCTCCACCTCCGAGCGCCAGCCGGCGCGCCCGGTCGCCACGACGGCCAGCGACTCGTCGACGTTCGCGCCGCTGCGCGACACCAGGTCGGTCACCACCTGGGCGAGCACCTCGCCGATCACGTCGCCGACATGACCCATCCGGTGCACGGCCGACACGGCATTCGGGCTGGCGTACTTGACCAGCCCGTCGGCGTCGAGGTGGATCACACCGTCGCCGACCCGGGGGGCCCCACGCCGCATCCCGGTCGGTGACGACGTCGAGGGGAACTCGCCGGCCGCCACCATTCGCATGATGGAGTCGGCCAGGTCGCGGTAGGTCAGCTCGAGCCGGCTCGGGGTGCGTCCACCGGTGAGGTTCGCGTGCCGGGTGACGACCGCGATGGCGCGGCCACCGCGCACGACCGGCACGGCATCCTCGCGGATGGACATGTCCTCGCGGACGGTCGGCGCGGGCTTGGCCACGAGGCGCCGGGAGCGGGCGGCCTCGTCGAGCATCGAGGCGCGCGAGCGGGTCGACGTGCTGCCGACGATGTCTTCGTAGAAGACCATCGGGCCGGTGTTGGGCCGCACGTGGGCTACCGCCCGCCAGCCGTCCATGCCGCCGCGCACCCACAGCACGAGGTCGGCGAAGGACAGGTCGGCGATGAGCTGCCAGTCGCCCGCGAGCAGGTGCAGCCACTCCGACTCGGCCGGCTCGAGGGTCGTCGTGTCGCGCAGCATCTCGGCGAGGGTGCTCACGCCGCGAAGCCTAGGTCACCCCACCCTCCCGGATGCCGGCCGCCCAGGGTTGCGGCAGCCGCCACCCAGCGTCCCCGCTGTGACCTATTGGTCGATTCCGGGACGCGCCTGGGGGTCTCCAATGTGACCTATTGGTCGATTCCGGGACGCGCCTGGGGGGTCC
The DNA here is from genome assembly GCA_963747405.1 of uncultured Actinomycetota bacterium. GTDB lineage: Bacteria > Actinomycetota > Actinomycetes > Actinomycetales > Dermatophilaceae > Fodinibacter. The sequence goes on along the minus strand of CAVVFG010000011.1, from coordinate 41,028 downwards.
CCCGGTTCAGCTGCTGGCGCCGACCCGGATCACCGAGCGCAGCGTGCGCAGCGCGACCGACAGGGCGGCGATGTTGGGGTTCTCGAGCCGGCGGATCGCCGACAGCGAGGTCTTGCTGCGCTGCACCGACTCCTTGTTGGCCTTCTCCCACGCCTCCCACTGGGCGGCCGGCTCGGCGTCCGGCGCACCGACCTCGATGATCGAGCGGGTCAGCGACTCGAGCACCGCGTAGAGGTCGTCGCGCAGCGCGCCTCGGGCCAGGGCGTCCCAGCGGTCGTCGCGCGGCAGCCTGGTGACCTTGCCCAGCATCGCGTCGATGCCGAACCGCTCCGAGACCAGGTAGTAGAGCGGGGCCACGTCGGTCGGCTCGCGCCCGGTGTCGGTGGCGATGTCGATGATGTCGAGCAGGGAGTACCAGTCGAGCAGGGATGCCGCGCGCAGCGCGAGGTCCTCCGGCACCCCCGCCTTCACGAGGTCACCGGCCTTGCGCTCCAGGCGGCGCTTCTCCTCACCGCGCAACAGGGTGGGCACCTGCTGGCGCAGGTCGGTCAGGATGTCGGAGAACCGCTCGACCTCGGCCCCGATGTCCAGCGCCGACGGCCGCGCCGTGAGGAACCAGCGCACCGACCGGTCGAGCAGCCGGCGGAACTCGAGGTACAGCGCGGTCTGCGCCGACGTCGACACGACGGTGTCGAGGGCCTCGACCTCACGCACGTAGTCGGCCAGCCCGAACACCTCGCGGCACACGACGAAGGCGCGGGTGACCTGCTCGGGGGTGGCCCCGGCCTCCTCCTGGGCCCGGAAGGCGAAGGTGATGCCGCCCCGGTTGACCATCGAGTTGACCACCGAGTTGGTGATGATCTCGCGGTGCAGCGGGTGGTTGGCCAGCTCCGCGGCGTAGTGCTCGCGGATCTGCGGCGGGAAGTAGTGGGCCAGGGTGCTGTCGAAGTACGGGTCGTCGGGGATGGAGCTCGCCAGGATGTCCTGCTTGAGCGCGAGCTTGGCGTAGGCCACCAGCACCGAGAACTCCGGTGACTTCAGGCCCAGCCCGTCGTGTAGCCGCTTCTCGATCTCGGCATCGGTGGGGAGGAACTCCAGCGCCCGGTCGAGCTCGCCACGGTCCTCAAGCCAGTGGATGAGCCGCTCGTGCACGCTGGCCATCGAGGCCTCCTGCGCGCGGGCGTTCCCCAGCAGCACGTTCTGCTCGTAGTTGTCACGCAGCACGTGGTCGGCCACGTCGTCGGTCATCGAGACGAGCAGCTCGTTGCGCTGGTCGGTGGTGAGCTCGCCGCGGCGGACCACCTCGCCGAGCAGGATCTTGATGTTGACCTCGTGGTCGGAGGTGTCGACGCCGGCCGAGTTGTCGATGGCGTCGGTGTTGACCCGTACCCCGCAGAACGCGGCCTCGATCCGCCCGAGCTGCGAGAGCCCGAGGTTGCCACCCTCCCCGACGACCTTGACCCGCAGCTGCTTGCCGTCGACCCGGATGGCGTCGTTGGCTCGGTCGCCGATGGAGAGGTGGTCCTCGGTGGAGGCCTTGACGTACGTGCCGATGCCGCCGTTCCACAGCAGGTCGACGGGGGCGAGCAGGATGGCGTGGATCAGCTCGGCAGGGGTCATCCGCTCCACGCCCTTGATGCCCAGCGCCTCGGCCATCTCCGGCGTCACCCGGATCGACTTCAGGCTTCGCGGGAAGACGCCACCGCCGGCCGAGATCAGCGACGTGTCGTAGTCGCTCCACGAGGAGCGCGGCAGGTCGAACAGGCGGCGGCGCTCGGCGAAGGAGGCCGCGGCATCCGGCGTGGGGTCGACGAAGACGTGCCGGTGGTCGAACGCGGCGATGAGGCGGATGTGCTCGGAGAGCAGCATCCCGTTGCCGAAGACGTCGCCGCTCATGTCGCCGACGCCGACGACGGTGAAGTCCTGGGTCTGGGTGTCGACGCCCATCTCGCGGAAGTGCCGCTTGACCGACTCCCACGCGCCGCGGGCGGTGATGCCCATCGCCTTGTGGTCGTAGCCCGCCGAGCCGCCCGACGCGAACGCGTCGTCGAGCCAGAAGCCGTAGGACTGAGCCACACCGTTCGCGATGTCGGAGAACGTGGCCGTGCCCTTGTCGGCCGCGACGACGAGGTAGACGTCGTCGGAGTCGTGCCGCACCACGTGCTCGGGCGGCACCGCGGCACCGGCCACCCGGTTGTCGGTGATGTCGAGCAGCGCGGAGATGAACATCCGGTAGGCCGCCTTGCCCTCCTCCAGCCACGCCTCGCGGTCGACGGTGGGGTCGGGCAGCTGCTTGGGGTAGAACCCGCCCTTGGAGCCGGTCGGCACGATGACGGCGTTCTTGACCATCTGCGCCTTGACCAGGCCGAGTACCTCGGTACGGAAGTCCTCGCGCCGGTCGCTCCAGCGCAGGCCGCCGCGCGCGACCGGGCCGAAGCGCAGGTGGACGCCCTCGACCCGCGGGCTGTAGACCCAGATCTCGAACCGCGGCCGGGGCGCCGGCAGGTCGGGCACGGCCTTGGGGTTGAGCTTGAGCGAGACGTAGGGCTTGTGCTCGCCGTCGGCGCCCGGCTGGTAGTAGTTCGTGCGCAACCCCGCGCGGATGACGCCGAGGAAGGCCCGGATGATCCGGTCGTGGTCGAGCGATGAGACCTCGTCGAGGGCGTCGACCACTCGGCCGGCAGCCTCCTCCTCCGCGGTGGTGCGCTCGTCGCCGACCTCACCTGCGAAGCGCTCCGGGTCGAAACGGTTCTCCCACAAGGAGACCAGGTCACGAGCGATAGACGGGTGCGAGACGAGGGCGTCCTCGAGGTAGTCCTGCGAGTAGGTGGCCCGGGTCTGGCGCAGGTACTTCGCGACGGCCCGGAGCACGACCACCTGGCGCCAGGGGAGCTGGGCGGCGAGCACCAGCCGGTTGAAGCCATCGCTCTCGGCGCGGCCGTCCCACACGGCAGCGACGGCGCCCTCGAACAGGTCGCGCAGCTGCTCGTGCGGGCACTCGTCCCAGATCGCGGCGTCGGGCACCCGCAGGCCGAAGTCGTAGACGTGCAGGGTGGTGCCGTCGGCGCGGGCCACCTCGAAGGGCTGCTCGTCGACGACCTCGACGCCCATGTCGGTGAAGATCGGCAGGATGTCGGTGAGGCTGAGCGGGTCGACCCGGAACAGCTTGAAGCGGCGCACGTCGCCGGGCGCACCGGCGGGTCGGTAGAGCGCGACGCTGGTACCGGTGCCGTCCCCGAGCCGGTCGAGGTGGCGGAGGTCGGCGACGCCCTGGTTGACCGAGAAGGTCTCCTCGTAGGCGGTCGGGAAGGCCCGCCCGAACCGGTCCATGAGGCGGTCGCCCTCCTCCTCACCCCGCGCGGCGCGCAGGGCGTCGCCGAGCCGGTCGCTCCAGGTGCGGCTCACCTCGACCAGCCGGTGCTCGAGGTCGTCCTGCTCGGCGCGGCCGAGCGTGGGCACCCGCTTGCCCTTGGGCACCCGCACCACGAACTGCAGCCTGGACAGCGCGGACTCGCTCACCCGGGCGGAGAACTCGACCGACTCGCCGTGGAAGGTCTCCTTGAGGATGTCGGCCATCCGCAGGCGCACGCTGGTGTTGTAGCGGTCGCGCGGGATGTAGACCAGGCAGGAGACGAACCGCCCGAAGTCGTCCTCGCGGATGAACAGCTTGGTGCGGCGGCGCTCCTGCAGCTGGGTGACCGCCATGGCGGTCTCGTAGAGCTGCTCGACGCTGGCCTGGATCAGCTCGTCGCGGGGGTAGCCCTCGAGCACCCCGAGCAGGTCCTTGCCGGTGTGGCTGTCGGGCATCACGCCCGAGCGTTCGAGCACGGCGTTCACCTTCTCGGCGACCAGCGGCACCCGCATCACCGACTCGGTGTAGGCGGTCGAGGCGTACAACCCGAGGAACCGTCGCTCACCGACGACCTCGCCCTGGTCGTCGTACCGCTTCACGCCCACGTAGTCGAGGTGCGCGATGCGGTGCACCGTGGAGCGGGTGTTGGCCTTGGTGAGCACCAGGATGGTGGGCTCGTGCGCCTTGGCCGAGGCCTGCGGGGTGAGCAGCACGGGGTCCTGGCCGAGCGGCGGGTCGGATCGCAGCAGGCCCAGCCCGGAGCCGGTGACCGGGGTGATCACCTCGCCCTCGCCCGTGTGGTGCAGCGTGTAGTCGCGATAACCCAGGAAGGTGAAGTGGTCATCGGCCATCCAGCGCAGGAAGCGGATGGCGAGCGCGGTCTCGTCGGCGTCGACGACCGGCGGCGGCGCGCCCTCGAGCTCGGCGGCGAGCACGAGGCACTTGCTGCGCATCTTGGGCCAGTCCTCCACGGCCTGCCGCACGTCCTCGAGCACGTCGCGCACGGTGCGCTCGAGCAGCGCCCGGCGCTCCTCGTCGCTCTCGCGGTCGATCGAGAGCAGCATCCACGACTCGGACAGCTCGCCGACGGCGACCTTCGCCTTCTTCCGGCCGCTGACGTCGCGCGCGACGACCCGCTCGAGCTCGCCGACGGCGTCGCGGCTCACCACCAGCTGCGGGTGCACGATGAGGTGGATGTCGATGCCCGCGTTGACGAGCGCGCCGGTGACGGAGTCGACGAGGAAGGGCATGTCGTCGGTGACGATCTGGATCACGGTGCGCGCGTTGCTCCAGCCGTCGAGCTCGGTGCTGGGGTTGTAGACCCGCACGTTGGCCATCCCCGGGAGCCGGTGGCGGGCGAGCTCGAGGTGGCTGGCGGCCGCGCCGGCGTACACGTCGGGGCTGCGCGAGGTGAGCTCGTCGAGCGGGACGTGCCGGAAGTAGCGGGCGACGAACTCGGCCCCCCCGCCATCGGGCGCCACCTGCTCGAACGCCGCGGCGATCGGCTTGAGGACGTCCTTACGGGTACGGGCCAGCGGGGTCGACATGGTGCGGTGGCACTCCTTCGTCGCTACTCACCGGAGACGGCGGGACACGCCCTCGTGTCCGCGACCGAGCCTATCCACTTCCGGGCCTCGCTCCGGCCCGGCCTCCGCGGCCGCCTGTCTCGCCCACGGGACAGCGCCCGGTGCGGCACGGCATCCGGATGCCGGTGCCCGCGTCCTGCGCGGCGCCCGCACACCCCGCCCGGGCGCCAGGCGCTAGCCCGCGCCGATCCGCCCGGCGATGATGCTGGTGACGATGACCGAGGTGATGGTGACCGTGGAGAAGCCGGCGACGATCATCTTGGGCAGGATCTCGTGCTCGATGGCGGCGACCTCCTCGGGGTTCTCGCCGGCCCCCTTGGCCGCCTCCTGCGACAGGATCATCGTGCCGGGGAAGCCGTAGAGCGAGGTGAGCCCGATGGCCACCGACATCGGGATGCTGTAGCCGAGCAGCCTGCCGACCAGGGCCGAGAAGCCGGCGATGCCGAGCACGCCGAAGACGAAGACGACCACCAGGGGGAACGCCAGGGCCTTGACGTCCGCGACCTGCACGGTGGCCAGCGGCCCGAAGACCAGGATCATGATGGCCAGCATCATCAGGCCGAAGGAGTCGATGCCGGCCAGCACCGAGGGCTTGAAGACCCCGAAGGTGCGCAGCAGGATGCCGAATACCAGCGCCACGACGAAGGTGTTGAGGATGCCGTCGGTGAGGTTGTTGATGCCGAGCGACACCAGCACGACGACCCCGACGACGAACAGGGTTCCGGGGGTGTTGCGCAAGGCCGCCGGAAGCATCGACTTCTCGGCCGCACCCGCCTCGGGCACTTCGGCGGGCGCGAGGTTGCCGGCCCGGTACTCGCCCTTGAGCCGGGCCGCCTCACGGCGCAGGATGATCGAGGTGAGGGGGAAGCCGACCAGCCCCTGCAGCGCGGCGATCAGCACCGGGAACACGGCGATGGCGGTGAGGCCGACGCCGAGCGCCGCCTCCTGCACGATGATGACCGAGATCGTCCCGCCCGAGAGGGCCCCGGTGCCGGCCGCGACGAAGTCGAGCGCCTGCGCGTAGCCGTCGGCGGCACTGCCACTGATCCGGGCGCCGAAGAGCAGGCTGGCCAGCCACAGCGCCACCCCGATGCCCACCACCGTCGACGCGCCGATGAGGAAGGTGCGCCACTGCTTCTTGAAGTCGTCGAGGCTGATCATGGTGCCCAGGTGCACGATGATGAAGCCGACGACGACCCCGGCCAGGGCCAGCAGCGACGAGCTCGCCAGGAGGTCGTCGGGGAAGATGCCGCTCAGGAAGCCGGCCAGGAAGATCAGCGAGGCGACGAACAGCGAGGACAGCAGCGACTTCGTCTTCTTCGCCACGAACTCGCTGACCGTCCAGACTGCCATCACGACGACGAAGGCGAGTACGGGGTTCACGGCATCCTCCACGGGCTAGTTGCGATGATCCAACCACGCGGCCCCCGACGCACGTCGGCGGCTCCGTCGCGGGTTAGACGGCTAGAACCGCCACACGAGCGGCACCCACACCACGGCGACCGCGAGGAACAGGAACATGAGGGGCAGGCCCAGCTTCCAGTAGTCGTCGAAGCGGTAACCGCCGGGCTCGAGCACCATCGTGTTGGCCGGGGTGGCGACGGGCGTGAGGAACGACGCCGCGCCGGAGATGCCCAGTGCCATCATGAAGGGCAGCGGCGACGAGCCGAGGTCGGCGGCCACGACCGCGGCGATCGGCACCATGATCAGCACGGTCGCCGTGTTGCTGATCAGCTGGCCGAGCAGCATCGTCAGCACGCACACGGCGAGCAGCGCCACGTGCGGCGAGGCCGAGCCGACCAGGTCGAGCAGGCGGGCGGCGATCGCGTCGGCGGTGCCGGTGGTGACGAACGCCGTCGAGAGCGGGATCATCCCGCCCACGAGCACCACCGTGGTCCACGAGACCGCCCGGTAGGCCTGCGTCGAGGTGAGCACCCCGCTGAGCACGATGGCGGCCGCGGCGAACAGGCCGGCGATCGCCGCGGGCACGATGCCGGTCGCGAGGAGCAGCACCATGGCGGCGAGGATGCCGATCGCCCGCCTGGCGCCGCGGCCGAGCGGCACGCCGCGCCGCAGCTGCGCGGGCTCGTGCACCACGAGCACCTCGGAGCCGCCGGTGGTGTGCTGCTGCAGCTTCTCCCATGAGCCGCTCAGCAGCAGGGTGTCGCCGGCCCGCAGCGTCTCCTCCGGCCCCTCGATGGGGTCGCCGGAACGCTGCAGCGCCAGCACCACGAGGTCGCCGCTCGCAGTGGCCATGCCCGGGAAGAGGTGCTGCCCGATCAACGGCGACCGGGGCGCCACCACGACCTCGGTCACCCCGCGCTCGGTGCCGACGAGGTCGCCGTCGGGCAGGGCGTACTGCGCGCGCAGCGCGTCGGTGAGGTCGCCGAGGTCCTGCGGCAGCGTCGCCGCGGTGCGCTCGGGCAACAGCCGGCGGCCGAGGAGCACGACCACCAGCACCGTTCCGACCAGCAGCGGCACGCCGGCCAGCGCGAACTCGAAGTAGCCGAAGTGGCGACCCCCGGCATCCGCAGCCGCCTCGCTGACGATGATGTTCACGGGCGTGCCGGTCAGGGCGAGCATCGACCCCGCGTGTGCGGAGAACGCGAGCGGCATCAGCATCTGCGAGGGCGACAGCGCCGCCCGGGTGGCGACCACCACGACGACCGGGACGAGCGCGGCGACCGCCCCGTTGACGCTGATCAGCGCGGTGAGCCCCGCTACCAGCAGGCAGACGACGGTGAGCAGCCGGCCGCGGTCGGTGCCACCGCGGGCGATCAGCTGCTGGCCGGCCCACGCGGTGACGCCGGTGGAGTCCAGGGCCTCGCCGACGACGAACAGCGTCGCGATGAAGATGACGGTCGGGTCGCCGAAGCCGGCGAGCGCCTGGTTCAGGTCGAGGATGCCGGTGAGCCACAGCGAGACCGACACACCGATGGCGACGATCCCCAACGGGATCCGGTTGGACATGAAGGCGACGACGGCAAGGGCGAGGATGACCAAGGTCGTCGCCACCGGGCTCATGCGCGCGACTCTAGCCCCGTGCCGCACAGGGCGTTCGACATACCTGTGCCGCTCGGGCCGCTCGGCACTAGGGTCTGAGCAGCCGACACTTGGAGCTGACGATGTCCCGCAATCCCAGCCTGCTCATCCCCGCCGACTACAGCCCCGTGCCGTCGGAGCGCACGAGCGTCGCCGTCTCGGCGGTCGCCACCCTCGACCCGTCGGCGCTCGACGCGGTGGCCGTGCTCGTGCCCGCCGAGGGCGACCTACCGGCCGACCTCGGCACCGGCCTCGACCGATCTGCCCTGCGGGCAGCCGGTTTCGACGGGTCGGCCGGTTCCAGCCTCGTGGTCCCCCGTGCCGACGGGCCGGTGCTGGTGCTCGTCGGTGCCGGTGCCCCCGGCAGCCTCGACGAGGTGGCGCTGCGCGACGCCGTGGCCGCCGCCGCCCGCGCCACTGCCCGCACGGGTGGCCGGCTCGGCGTGCGGATGCCGTCGACCGCCGTCGGAGCGGTGGATGCCGGCCGGGCCGCCACCGAGGGCGCGCTCCTGGCTCGCTACCGGTTCACCGCGCTGCGCTCGAAGCACCGCGAGCAGCCGCTGACCCACCTCGCGCTCGCGGTCGACGGGGCCGACCCCGACGAGGTCGCCGCCGGGGTGGCGACCGGTGTCGTCAGCAGCCGCGCGGCCGCCGTGGCGCGCGACCTGGCGAACGGCCCACCCGCCCACCTCACGGCATCCGCCATGGCCGACATCGCCGCCGAGCTGGGGACGCGCTACGGCTTCGAGGTCGAGTCGTTCGACAAGGCGCAGCTCATCGAGCTGGGCTGCGGCGGCATCCTCGGCGTCAACGCCGGCAGTACCGAGGAACCCCGCATGGTCAAGCTGCGCTACCTGCCGCCGGGCGAGCCGACGGGTCACCTGGGGCTGGTCGGCAAGGGGATCATGTACGACTCCGGGGGCATCAGCATCAAGCCGTCCGACCCGATGCACCTGCTGATGAAGATGGACATGGGCGGCGCGGCGGCGGTGCTCGGCGCGTTCGTGGCGCTGCGCGACCTGGGCACGACGAGCGCGGTCACCGGCTGGCTGATGTGCACCGACAACATGCCCTCGGGCTCCGCCTACAAGCTCGGCGACGTGCTGACCGCACGTGGGGGGACCACCGTCGAGATCAAGAACACCGATGCCGAGGGCCGCCTGGCGATGATGGACGCGCTGGTGCTGGCCGTCGAGGAGGGCGTCGACGCGATCATCGACATCGCCACGCTGACCGGGGCCGTGCTGGTGGCGCTGGGGCAGTCGACGGCCGGGCTGTTCGGCAACGACCGCGAGCTGGTCGAGCTGCTCAAGGAGGCCGCGCTGGCCACCGACGAGCCGGTGTGGCAGCTGCCGCTGGAGAAGAAGTACCGCAAGCAGCTCGACTCGGAGATCGCCGACATCTCCAACCTGGGCGGGCCGTTCGCCGGGTCGACGACCGCCGCGCTGTTCCTGCAGGAGTTCGTGGGCGAGACCCCTTGGGCGCACGTCGACATCGCCGGCACCATGCAGGTCGACGCGGACGAGGCGTGGCGGAGCAAGGGCGCGACGGGGTTCGGGGCGCGGTTGCTCGCTGAGGTGGCTCGGGGGTTCCGCGCCGGCGGCTGACGGCCCGGCTACTCGGCGATCACGTCGAGCGTGTGCACGGTGGGGTCGGCGGCGTAGGCGATCCGGCTGCCGGCCGCCCGGGCCGCCCGCAGGGCGTCGACGGCGTCGAGGGTGACCTCCTCGCCGGGTGCCAGCACCGGGATGCCGGGTGGGTACGGCGCGACCAGCTCGGCGCTGACCCGGCCCACCGCCCGCTCGACCTCGACGCTCTCGCGCGGCGCGAAGAACGCCTCGCGCGGGGTGACGACGGGAACCGGGTCGACCGCCCAGACTCCCGAGGCGACCACCGGCCGGGGACCGGCGCGGTGCCGCTCGACCGACTCCACCAGCGCCACGGCGAGGTCGACCAGGCCCTCACCGGTGTCGGCCATGGTGACCATCGCGACGAGCGTGTCACGGTCGGCCATCTCGACGGGCATGCCGCGGGCCAGCAGGTCGGCCTCCACGTCGTTGCCGTCGGCACCGGTGCCGGGAAGCACCAGGGTAAGCCGGGTGGGGTCGACCCCTGGACCGTCGAGCACGACCAGGCCGGGCACCCGCGCGAGCCGCTCGCGCACCGCGGCCACCGCCTCGATGACCGGGCCGAGCAGGGACTCGCCGTCGCGCGCGAGGAGGGCGCGGGCGGCATCGATGCTGGCGAGGATGGCGCCCGAGGGGCTGGTCGTGGCGGTCGCCACCACGGCCGCGTCGAACCGGGCCCGGCCGATGCGTCGGCTGCGCGCCAGTACCAGGGCACCCTGCGACCAGGCCGGTAGGGCCTTGTGAGCGCTCGTGACGAGGGCGTCGGCGCCGGCGGCGAGCGCGTGCGGCGGCAGGGCGGGGTGGAAGCCGAGGTGCGCGCCCCACGCGGCATCCACCACGAGCGGGATGCCGTGCCGGTGCGCCACGGTGGCCAGGCTGCCCACGTCGCCGACGGTGCCGACGTAGGACGGGTCGCCGACGAAGACGGCCTTGGCGTCGGGCGCCGCGGCGAGCGCGGCGTCGAGGGCCGAGGCCGTCACACCGGTGGGGAGCCCGTGGGTGGGGTCGACCTCCGGGCGCAGCCATACCGGTGCCAGGCCGGCGAGCACCAGGCCGAGCAGCATCGAGCGGTGCAGCGTGCGCGCCACCACCACGCGGTCGCCCGGCTGCGCCACCGCCAGCGCCAGCGCCTGGTTGCCGTGCGTCGACCCACCGACCGAGAAGCGGCACAGGTCGGCTCCCCACAGCCGGGCGGCACGCGCCTCGGCCTCGGCCACGACGCCGCGGGCCAGCTTCATCGTGTCGAGGCCGGCGTACAGGGGGACGTCGCCGGCGACGACATCGCCGACCAGGTCGCGCCGCTGCTTGTGGCCGGGGATGGTGAAGGGCGTCGGCGCCTCCTCGTGGAAGCGCAGCCAGGCGTCGAGCAGCGGGGCGTCGCCACGCAGCCGGCGTGGGTCAGTGGGCATGCTCGGCCGCCCAGTACGCGACGGCGCCGGTGAGGGCAACGGCATACCGGCGCACCTGGTCGAGGTCGACCCACTCGTCGGCGGCGTGCATGCCGCCACCGTCGGGACCACAGACGAGGGCCGGGATGCCGTCCGCCTGCCACAGTGGCGCCTCCACCCAGTCAGGAGCCGAGAACCGTTGCTGCACAGCGCTGTTTGGAGAAGCCTTGGTGAGGGCGGACTCGAGGGTGGCCGAGAGCGACGCGGCCGGGCCGTCGTCGTCGAGGCGCCACGCCTCGCGCGCGAAGAGCAGCCGGGCCGTGGCGTCGACCTGCGGGTCGGCGCCACGAAGGTCGTCGAGCAGCTGCTGGACCTCGGCGAGGGCGTCGAGAGGGCCGCCGGGCAGGATGTCGGCGCGGTCGTCGGGAGCCATCCGGCGACCCTACGCCGACACCTCGGCCAGCCGCAGCGAAGGATCTTGCGTCCCTGACGCGACCTATTGGTCGATCCCAGGACGAGCCGACGTCCCTGACGCGACCTATTGGTCGATCCCAGGACGAGCCGGCATCCCTGACGCGACCTATTGGTCGATCCCAGGACGAGCCGACATCCCTGACGCGACCTATTGGTCGATCTCGGGACACGGTGGGCACGACGCCCGGCCTGTGGGTAACCCGGCGGCGCCGGCGCCGGACATCCCTAGAGTGGGCAGGTGCCCCTGCGACCCGACCCGCAGCGCGCTCGCGCGGCCCTCGAGCAGCTCGACGGGCTTCGCGCCACCGTCAACGAGGCCGAGGACGACGTGCTGGCGTGCCTCGTGGTGACCGGCGAGCCCCGGCCGCAGCGCGTGCTCGACGACTGGCTCGACCAGGTCGCCGACACGCTGCGTGCGCTCGGCGAGCAGGCCGCCGACCTCTCCCCCGCGCTCGCCCGGCACGCCGAGGGGCCGGTCGGTGCCGGCGGGCCGGCGGATGCCGGTGCCTCCACGGCCGCGCCGGTGGACGTCGAGGACCCGGCGTGAGCGTGGTGCCGGGCGACCCGGCATCCCTGTCGGCGTGTGCGGGCACCGTGCGCTCGGTGTCGCAGCGGCTCACCGACCGCGCGACCGGCGTGCGCACGGCATCCCAGGCTCTCGGCGAGGGGTGGGCAGGCCGCACCTCAGCGGCCACCCGGCGCCGCGCCGCCGACCTGGCCGCGGCCACGGACACCGCCTCCGGCCAGCTCGACCGGGTCGGCCGGGTGCTCCAGGACCACGCAACCGACCTCGCCGACCTCGTGGCGCGGGGGCGGGCGATCGAGGAGCGCGCCCGCGCGGCCGGGCTCGACGTGCGCGAGGGGCGGGTGGAGATCGGCTGGGGAGTCACCGGCCCGGCCGACGCCGACGCCGACGCGGCGCGCGCCGCGACGCAGCGAGCGCTGCAGGCCGAGCTCGACCTGGTGCTGGCTCAGCACGTGCGCCGCCGCGACTGGGTGCTCGGGGTGCTGCGCGAGTCGACCAGCGGCTTGTCCGACCTGTCGCACCGGCTGCGCGGGGGGTGAGAGGATTCCCGGACCCGACGAGCGAGAGGACGCCTGGTGCGACTGACGACGCGAGAGAAGCTCAACGGGACGGTGGACGAGGTTCACGCCCTGCTCATCGACCCGGCCTTCCAGGAAGCCAAGTGCGCCGCCACCACGAACAACGGCGTCTACACCGTCAAGGTCGGCGGCGGCAGCGACGGGCACCGGGTGCACACCGATCGTCAGCTGCCCTCCGACGGGCTGCCCGACATGGCCCGGTCCTTCGTCGGCGACCACCTCACCATCATCGAGGTGCTCGACTGGAGCGCCGAGGGACCCGACGGCTCACGGGCGTCGATGGTCGACATCCACGTCAAGGGCGCGCCGCTCACGGTCAAGGGCACGGTGCGGCTCGAGCCCCACGGTGACGACACCGTGTGGCTGTTCGCGGCCGACCTCAAGGCGAACGTGCCACTGATCGGCGGCAGGCTCGAGCGGGCGGCCGCGGAGCCGATCAACGCCGCCATCTCCATCGAGATCCGGCTACTGCGCGAGTGGCTCGCCCGCTGACCGCGCGCCGCGACTTCGTGCGACTTGGGCGCGGTTCTCAGACTCTCTGGGGTCCAGAACCGCAGTCAAGTCGCACGAAGTCGAGAAGCGTCAGCCCATGTGGGGGTAGCCGTGGGCTGTGGGAGGCACGAAGTTCTCCTTGATCGAGCGCACCGACGTCCACCGCATCAGGTTCGCCGCCGAGCCGGCCTTGTCGTTCGTGCCCGACGCCCGGCCGCCACCGAACGGCTGCTGGCCCACCACGGCGCCGGTCGGCTTGTCGTTGACGTAGAAGTTGCCCGCGGCGAAGCGCAGCCGCTGCGTCGCGTCGGCGATGGCAGCACGGTCCTGGGCGATGATCGCGCCGGTGAGGGCGTAGGGCGCGAAGGACTCCATCTGGTCGAGCACCTTGGAGTACTGGCGGTCGGGGTACACGTGCACCGCGAGGATCGGCCCGAAGTACTCGGTGCTGAACATCTCGTCGGTCGGGTCGCTGCTCTCGACCACCGTGGGTCGCACGAAGTAGCCGACCGAGTCGTCGTAGGTGCCACCCGCCACGACGTCGAGGTGGCTGGTCGCGTGCGCCCGGTCGATCGCCGCCCGGTGCTTGGCGAAGGCCCGCTCGTCGATGACCGCACCCACGAAGTTGGACAGGTCGGTGACGTCACCCATCGGCAGGCCGTTGGTGATCTCGGCCAGGTCGCCCTTGATCGCCTTCCACAGCGAGCGGGGCACGTAGGCACGCGAGGCCGCCGAGCACTTCTGGCCCTGGTACTCGAAGGCGCCGCGGATCATCGCCGTGCGCAGCACGTCGGGGTCGGCGCTCGGGTGGGCCAGGATGAAGTCCTTGCCGCCGGTCTCGCCGACGATGCGCGGGTAGTGCCGGTAGCTGGTGAGGTTCTCGCCGATCCGCCGCCACAGGCCCTGGAAGACCGCGGTCGATCCGGTGAAGTGCAGCCCCGCGAACTCGGGGTGGCTCAGCGCGACGTCGGACACCTCGCGGCCGTGGCCGGTGACCAGGTTGATCACGCCGGGCGGCATCCCGGCCTCCTCGAGCAGCTCCATGGTCAGCTGGGCCGCGAGCTGCTGCGAGTGCGACGGCTTCCACACCACCGTGTTGCCCATCAGCGCGGGGGCGGTCGGCAGGTTGCCGGCGATGGCCGTGAAGTTGAACGGGGTCACGGCGTAGACGAAGCCCTCGAGGGAGCGGTAGTCGCTGCGGTTCCACAGGCCGCGCGAGTTGGCCGGCGGCTGCTCCTGCAGGATCTGGCGGGCGAAGTGCACGTTGAAGCGCCAGAAGTCGATCAGCTCGCAGGCGGCGTCGATCTCGGCCTGGTAGGCGGTCTTGCTCTGACCGAGCATCGTCGCGGCGTTGAGGCGGGCACGCCACGGGCCGGCGAGCAGGTCGGCGGCCTTGAGCAGGATGGCCGCACGATCGTCGAAGTCGAGGTCGCGCCAGGCCGGAGCGGCCGCCATGGCCGCGTCGACGGCGGCACCGGCATCGGCCGTGGTGGCGCCGCGGGTGACCCCGAGCACCTTGCGGTGCGCGTGCGGCTGTCGGACCTCGATCCGCTCCCCCTTTCCCAGGACCCGCGCGCCGCCGATGGTGTGCGGCAGCTCGTGGCGCGTCGCCGCCAGCTCGACGAGCGCCACCTCGAGCGAGGCCCGCTCGGGGCTGCCCGGGGCGTAGTCGAGCACGGTCTCGTTGGTGGGGGTGGGGACGTGGGTCACAGCGTCCATGCGGTGGGGCTCCTCGTGTCGGGGTGCGATGTCGGGACCAACCCCACTCTCGCGCCCAGCGTTCGTGGGGCGCAAGCCGCGGACGCCGGGGGGTACGGCGGCGGGTGCCGTGGGCACGCAAGCCGATGCCGTGGCGCGACAGCATCCGATGCGGTGCGCGCGGCGGCGGATGCCGTGGGCGGCCGTCGGCTCAGGGTTGGTCGAGCAGCGTTCGCACGGCGGAGAGCTCGGTGACGTCGTACCAGAGCAGGTCGGTCGGCTCGCTGGAACCGGGCTCCTCGTCGATGTGGAACGACACGATGCGGCGGCGCTCGACCGGAGCCGAGAGCTCGACCCTCGACGGCGGGTCCGCGGCGGTCGGGTGCCCCACGACGGCCGCGTCGACGTCGGCGGCCGCCACCACACGACGACGACCCGCGGCGTCGGCTTCCACGAGCGCCTCCTCGGTGGCCGCGAGCCAGGCCGCGTGCTCGAGCTCCTCCTCGTCGGTGACGAGTCCCGGCTTCCCCAGGGCGGGCGTCACCGCGTGGGCGGGCCGTGGGCCCAGCGACCGCCCCTCGGCGAGCCCGGTGAGGTCCTCGGGGGTCAGCGGGAGGTAGACCCGGGTCAGCGGCACAACGGCTCCTGTCGGTCGTGGTGGGCGGCGCCGGTCAGCCGGCCCCGACGCGCGGCGCCTCGAGCAGCTCGTGCAGGGCGTCGACCACCCCGCGACCGAGCACGTCGGCGTCCGGCATGGCGTCGCGGTCGGCGTACAGGCCGTAGTAGACACCGCCGTCGTACGACGTCAACCCGATCGAGAGCGCCTGCCCCCGGCCCAGTGGGGTGACCGGGTAGGTCGACACCATCCGGGCACCGGCTGCGTAGAGCGGGGTCTGCGGGCCGGGCACGTTGGTGATGACCACGTTGTAGAGCCGTTTGGACACCGCACCGCCCAGCCGGGCACCGAGCGCGTGCATGGTCGGCGGGGCGAAACCGCCCAGGGTGGAGAGGGTCTCGGCCGAGACCGCCCGACGCGAGCCGCCCTCCATCTGCTGGCGCATCGAGAAGGCGATCTGATGCAGCCGCATCGACGGGCCGGGCTCCCCCACCGGCAGGTCGACGAAACAGGCGGTGACCTGGGCCCCGGTCGGGGAGTCGTCACCGGCGTGTACGGACACCGGCACCATGGCCCGGATCGTCGTATCGGGGTAGACGGACTCGCCGCGGGTGAGCAGCCACGAGCGGAACGCCCCGGCAACGGTGGCGAGGATGACGTCGTTGACGCTCACCTCCTCGGCGAAGGAGCCGCGACCCAGGCGGCTGCGCACGCGGCGGTAGTCCTCGAGGTCGGTGCCGATCATGACGTAGCGACGGGCTCGGCCGACCGTGGCGTTGAGCGGGGACTCGGGGGCAGGCCGGGTCGAGACCCGGGCCAGGGTCGAGATGACGTCGCCGGCCACACCGGCCACCTTGCCCACGGCCCGGGTGACGTCGCTGACCCCGTGCTGGACGGTCTCGACCACCTGGCTCGGGGTGCGGGCCGCCTCGGTGAGCGCTGACACGACCAGCTCGGCACCGCTTGGCTCGGGCCGGGCCCGCCACGTCGTGAGCACACCTTCGCTGGCGGTGGGGTTGCCGTCGACCAGGACGTTGCCGATGTCGACGGCGCTGACGCCGTCGACCAGGCTGTGGTGGGTCTTGGTGATGATGGCGAAGCGGTTCTCGGCCAGCCCCTCGACGAGGTAGACCTCCCACATCGGGCGGCTTCGGTCGAGCGGTCGGGGCTGGATGCGTGCGACGAGCTCCTCGAGCTGCTCGTCGGAGCCCGGCCGGGGCAGGGCGCTGCGGCGCACGTGGTAGGTCATGTCGAAGTGGGTGTCATCGACCCACACCGGGTTCGCCAGGCCGCCGGGCACGGTCTTGATCCGCTGGCGGTAGCGCGGGACGTGCGCGATGCGCTGGCTGATGAGCGTCACCAGGCTCTCGTAGTCGAACCCCCCGGAGGGTGCGTCGAAGACCATCACCGACCCGACGTGCATCGGCGTCGCCGCGTCCTCGAGGTTCAGGAACGAGGTGTCGAGGGAGCTGAGCCGGTCTGCCACGGGCCTATCGTGTCAGACGCTCGGCCGGGGCAGCGGCACCCCATGACGTGCGCCGACCCGGTCGCCTCTGCGAGTACGCCGGGCGGACCGGGATGCCGGGCGCCGGCCACCTGACGACGGCGGCTCCGCCCGGGGGTCGAGCGCGGCGGCGAGCTCGGCCACCGCCACGGTGATGTCGGCCCGCGGCGCGACCTCGACGAGGGAGCGCCCCGCCAGGAGGGCCGCGTCGCACTCGTCGGGGGCCCAGGGCAGGAAGCGCACGGCATCCATGCCGGCGAAGCGGCGCAGCACGTCGCTGATCGCGCGCTCGGGGCGCCGGCCCGCGACCGAGGAGCGCACCTTGGTGACCACGACGGTGGGCTGGGGTGAGGGCAGCACCGCGACGTCCTGGACCGCGCGGACCAGGCGCTGCAGCCCGACCGGGTCGGCCGCACCGACGACGACGAGGTGGTCGGCCGCCTCGAGGGCGGTCAGGGTGGCGGCGTTGCGTCGGGGGGCGGCGGTGTCGTAGCTGAGCTCCTCGTCGTCCTCGACCGCGAAACCCGCGTCGACGACGACGTGGTCGGCGACCCTGCGCGCCAGCCGCAGGACGTCCTCGACCGCGCCGGCGCGCAGCTCGGGCCATCGGTCGGCCCGGGGCAGGCCGGTGAGCACGCGCAGGCCGGGGACGACCTCGGGTGCGAGCCGGGCGAGCCCGGGAACGTCGAGGGTGCCCTGCTCGGAGGCTCGGGCGGCGGCGGCCACGCCGGGCGCCTCGTCGACCAGGCCGAGCACCTGCACCACGCTGGCGCCCCAGGTGTCGAGGTCGACGAGCAGGGTTCGCACCCCGCGGGCTGCGAGCTGGGCGGCCAGGGTGACGGCGACCGTGGTGCGGCCGGGGGCTCCGGTCGGACCCCAGACCGTGGTGACCGGGGTGCGTGCCTGCGGGTCGTCGTCGAGGAGACCGCCCTCGAGGTGGCGGCCCCCGTCGCCCGGTGCCAGGCCGACGGGGGCCGGGGCCGCCGGGCCGTCGGCGACGGGTGAGCCGGTGCTGGCGCCGGCGAGGGTGACCAGGGCACGGGCGACGGATGCCGCGTCGTGCTCGGGGCGCAGGATCGTCGCCACCCCGAGCTGGCGCAGCCGCCGTTCACCCTCCTCGTCGTCGCCGGCCACGAGGGCGGCCACCCGCACGCCGTGGCCGGCGAGGTGGCGCAGCGCGTCGCGGTCGAGCCCGCGCAGGTCTGGCGAGACCACCGCCACCCGGGCCACCCCGGCCGCGCCCGCCGAGAGCAGCTCGGCGACGTCGGCGCAGCGGCGGACCAGGGTGAGGTCGGGCGTCGCCTCGATGACGCGGACGAACGCCGCCTCGAGGCGGTGCGTGACCGCCGTGAGGACGCTGGTCACGACGCGGCCGCCGACACCCCGCCGGGCACCGGCACGAGGGTGATGCGCGCGCCGAGGTCCACGTCGGCGACCACCTCCGGCACGGACTCCCGGGGCACCATGACGTGCACCGCGCGGGTCTCCGCGGATGCGCCGAGCACGGTGTCCTCGCCGGCGACCCGGACGACCGACACCGCCTCGAGCACGCGTTCCGGCCCGGCGTAGGTGGGCAGGCCCACGGACGTGCCCTCCGTGGGCCGGTTGACGTAGACGTCGACGACCGAACCGGACGCGATGGCCGCCGCCGAGGTGGCATCGACCAGCAGCGCCACCTGCTGCACGCCGACCTCGGCGGCCGAGCCGACGCCGGACGCCGGGATCAGCTCGCCCGGCCGCAGCGGGCGCAGCGACCAGGTGTCGCCGGGGACGGCACTGTCGGCCGGCAGGTAGCGCGCCGAGCCGTCGCCGAGCAGCACGTCGACGCGCACCACGTCGGCCTCGGTGAGCCGCTGGCCCGGCGCGAGGGCGCCCTTGGCGGCGTAGACCGGCACCCGGTCGTCGGCGCGGGCGACGACCACCGAGCCGGCGACGGTGGAGACGAGCACGAGAAGCACCCCGACGAGCAGCCGGGAGTCGCGCCACGACGGGGCGCGGACCCGTGCGGCGGTGGGGGTGGGCAGGTCACTCATGCGGCCCGATTCTGGTGCAGGATGCCGGGCTCCGCCTCCCGAGCGGACGCACCTGTGGACAACCTCGGCAGTGGCACCACCTGTGGATGGCACACTGACGACGTGGCCCGTCGCTTCATCCCGCTCACCGAGGTGTCCGAGATCCTCGACATCTCCGCAGCCCAGGCCTACGCCCTGGTGCGCTCGGGCGACCTGCCGGCCATCAAGGTCGGCGGCCGTGGCCAGTGGCGCGTCGAGACCGTCGAGCTCGAGGCCTACATCCAGCGGATGTACACCGAGACGCGCGAGCTGGTCACCACCCGCTCCGACCTCGACACCGCGGACGACGGGCCCGGCGACGCCCCCTGACGCACCTGCTGCGCTCGGGCCCCCGGAACCCGCGGGGGGACCTCGCGAGTCAGCGGCGTGACTCCACGGCCAGGACTGCGGCGAACGGCACGGTCGTCACCGCCCGGACGTTCTCACGGCGCCGCGGCACCCCCTCGAGGTGCTCGGCGAGGTCGAGGTGGTCGGCGCCCACCGCGTCGATCGTCCCGAGCAGGCGTGGGCCGGCTCCGACCAGGGCGACGGCCACCGTGGCGCGGTCCCGCGAGAGGGCCCGCAGCGCGTAGCCGAGCCCGAACCGGCGCGCGGTGCGCCCGGATGCCGTCTGCACCCGCAGCGAACGCAGCGTCGACACGCCGGTCAGCGGCACCAGCACCTCGTGGGCGTCGGCGCCGACCCGCACCAGCACCCACCCGTCCCCGAGGTCACCCAGGACGCCCTCGACCCGGTGCCCGCCGACGAGCCCGATGTCGACGCGGGCGCCCAGCCCGGCGGCCAGGCGGGACCCCAGCGTGACCAGCGCGCGTTCGCGCCGGGTGCGCTCGGCCACCTCGTCGTCGCGCTCGCGACGTTGTTCGGCGGCCAGCTGCCCCTCGAGGTCCTCGAACAGTCCCTCCCACCTCATGTCCACAGCGTAGGTCGATCCGGCTTGTGGGTGTCGGACGCATCGAATACTGTCCTTCGCAGGCAAACCGCATCAAACGACAGCAAACAGGGGGACAATGATGCTCAGAAGCAGGGTGGTGGTCCGCGGAACAGCACTGGTCCTGGCGGTGGTGGCGCCGATTCCGTGGCTGCGAGACGTCGCGGCCGGCCCGTGGCGCGACATGGCCCGCGGGGTGCCGGTGCGACCGGCCGAGGCGCTCACCGCCGTGGCGGCGTGCACCGCGCTCGCGGTCCTGGTGGTGCTGGCCGTAGGAGTCCTGCTCGAGCTGCTCGCTCTCGCGCCCGGAGTCATCGGGGCGGCCGCGCAGCGGGTCGGCGCCCTGGTGACCCCGCGGCTGGTCCGGCGTGCGGTGGGAGTCGCCCTCGGTGCGGCGGTCGTCGCCGGAGTGGCCCCGGGGGCAGCCGCGGCGGGGCCACCCGTGATGGTGCTCGCCCCCCTCCCTCCACCCGACCCGGTGTTCGTTCCGCTGCCCGACCCCGGGTGGGCACCCCGGGCCGGCGCCGCGAGCACGCCCGGTGGGCGATGGGTGCCGGGACCGCCGGTGGTCCGCTCCCAGCCCGACGTGCGGATGCTGAGCCAGGCACCCCGAGCCGGCACGGGGCGCGATGCGCCGCTCGAGGTGGTCGTGCGCCGCGGTGACTCCCTGTGGGCGATCGCCGCGCGTCACCTCGGCCGTGACGCCTCGGAGGCCGAGATCGCCCGCGCGTGGCCCGCCTGGTTCGAGGCGAACCGCGACGTCGTCGGCGACGATCCGGACCTCCTGCTCCCCGGACAGCTGCTGCGAGCGCCCGACACGGTGACGTCGTGAGCGCCGGCCTGCTCCACGTGGCGCCCCCGAGCCGGCCGCTGCCGCCGCCGCTGTCGCTCGAGGAGGCCATCCGCCGGTCGCGGCTGGCCACGGCCGAGCGCGAGGGACGCACCCCCTACATCCAGGACACCCTGGCCGTCGACTTCGCCGCCGCCTCCGACGAGCAGTTCTTCGGCCCGCAACGGACCCTGCGTGACGACCTGCCCGACCCCGCCACCTGGGCCGGCCGCATCGCCCTCGCCCTGCTCGAGGTCATGACCGGGGTACGGTCGGCGCCGCAGGTGCTGCGATGGACCACTCCCGAGGTCTACGCCGTGGTGGCCCGGCGCAGTGCCCTGGTCGCCCGGCGGGTCGCCGAGGGCAACGCGCCGCGGTCGCGTCCCCGGCTGCGGGTCGTGCGGGTGCGGGTGTGCGAGCCGGCCGACGGCGTGGCCGAGGCGGCGGTCGTCATCAGCGACGGTCCGCGGGTCAGAGCCGTCGCGGTGCGGCTGGTGGGCCAGGACGGCAAGTGGCGGGTCAGTGCGCTCCAGGTGGGCTGACCCCTGGTCCGGCCCCCGGCGCGCGCGCCTGTTCCGACGGCTCCCCCTCGGGGCTGCCCGGCTGGCGGACCGGCAGGCCGCCCGAGGTGAAGACGGCTACCAGTGCGAGCAGGGCCAGCACCGCGAGGGCGCTGCGCAGGCCGTCCAGGCGAGATGCCGCGTTCTCCTCGACGATCGCCGTCGCGGCCGCGGGGTCGACGTTCGCCTCCTCGAGGCCGCTCTCGAGCTGAGCGTCCGAGACGAACGGGATCCCGCTCGACAGCTCCACGCCGGCCTGCGACGACACCGAGGCCGGGATCGCCGGGTTGTCCGCGATGCCGGTGAGGAACGACGAGGTCAACGCCGAGATCAGCACGGCTCCGGCGAGCGCGGTGCCGATCGAGGCGCCGAGGTTCGTGAACGTGTTCTGGATGCCGCCCACCTCGCCGCTCTGCTCGTCAGGAACCGCCGACACCGTCACCGCCCCGAGCTGCGAGGAGAGGGCACCGATGCCCAACCCCGCGAGCAGGAGCGGTCCGGTCACGATGCCCGCACCGACACCCACCTCGAGGGCTGCCAGCAGCGACAGGATGCCGGCCAGGAGCGCCACGAAGCCCAGCCGCACGACGCGCCGGGGCGAGGCGTTCGGGAAGAGCCTGGGCACCCCGATCGCCGCCAGCAGCAGGGTGATGGACAGCGGCATGACCCGCAGCCCGGTGTCGATCGCGCTCAGGCCGAGGGCGACCGAGAGGAAGAGCGGAACGCAGAAGAAGAGCCCGGCCTGCAACAGGAACTGGAAGAAGAAGGCGGTCAGGCCCTTCTGCAGCGGTGCGATCGCGAGCATCGCGGGGTCGAGCAGGGCCGACCGCCCCGCAGCGAGCCGGCGGTTCTCCCAGGCCAGGAACCCCCAGATCACGAGGGCGCCACCGAGCACCAGCCAGACCACGGGCGACAGGCCGGCCCAGGACGGCGCGCCCTGCTTGGGGTTGACGAAGCCCCAGGTACCGCCCCTGAGGATCCCGAACACCACCAGTCCGAGGCCGAGCGCCGACAGCGCCGTGCCCACGAGATCGAGGGCGGCACCCGGGTCGGCCGCCGCGTCGGCCATCCGGCGGGCGAGGACGAGGATCGCGGCGACGATCACCACCTCTCCGGCGAACACCCATCGCCACGAGGCGTAGGTCGTCAGCACTCCCCCGATCAGCGGCCCGGCGGCCACGGCGACCGCACCGGAGGCGGCGACCAGACCATAGGCGCGCGGGCGGTCCGGCACACCGAAGTTGGTGGCGACCAGAGCCACGATCGCCGGCATGATCAGCGCCGCGCCGATGCCCTCGAGCAGCGACCAGCCGACGATGAGCACCGGGAGGCTCTGCGCCAGCGCTGTCGTGAACGAGCCCATGCCGTAGATGACGCAGCCGATGGCGAAGGCCCGCTTGCGGCCCAGGATGCCGCCGATCTTGCCGCCGGTGATCATCAGCGAGGCCATGACCAGCGTGTAGAGCGTGATCGCCGTCTGGATGCCGGTCACGTCGGTGCCGACGTCCTGCGCCACCGTCGCGATCGAGACGTTCATGACCGAGCTGTCCAAGGTCATCAGGAACTGCGCTGCCGCCAGGGTGGTCAGGACCACGGTGCTGGCAGCGGCGGTCCGGGTGGCGGTGGGGGCGCTCATCGGCGTGGCTCAGCTCTCCGTGGTGTCGAGAGGGTGAGTGCGCGCGGCGAGGTCGGCTCCCGACACGTCGCCGGAGCGCGCACCACGGCTGCGGAACCGCGAGCGTGCCAACGGCTTCGCGGCCCGCCCGGTCTCGTCGACAGCCGCCTCGCCCACTAGCCCGTCCTCGTCGAGGGCCCCAGCGCTCATGTCCTGCTGCCCTGCCGGGCGCGGCATCCAGTCGTAGACGACCTGGCTGAACACCGCGATGTCCTGGGCCGAGCGGCGCCTGGGGCTGACGATGCACCAGAACAACCCGATCGGGAAGAAGGCGCACAGCGCCGCGCGTGCCAGCGCCCGCAGCGGACCCAGCCGGGGCCGGTGCCTGCCCGTGACCCGGATCCCCATGAGGTGATCACCGTAGGTGCGGCCCACGAGCCACCACGACAGCCACAGGTACAGGGTGGCGAGGATGAAGGCAACGGTCAGGAAGTCGAGAAAGCTGGTGTCGGGGAAGGTGAAGCTCTGCGGGTCGAGCAGGAAGAGCACCGAGACCCAGCCGGCGTAGCATGCGGCCATCATCGCGGCCACGACCAGGGTGTCGATCGTGTTCGCGACGACGCGGGTCACGAGCCCGGCGGGAGCACCCTGGTACGGGCGCGCCTCCTTGGGGACCGGTGAGAGCTCCGGGCCGCTCACGGAGTGACCACCGGGGGCAGCACGGCCGGCGGTGTCGGCGGGCCCTGCGGCGTGTGTCGGTGGCGACGCCGGAACAGCGCCCGGTCGACCACACGGCTCAGGGCGTCATCGGCCGTGATGCCCGTCATCCGAACGCCCCGCACCGTCTCGGAGGCCATCGACCCGGTGGAGTCACGGATGATCGCCGGGAGGTCGATGACGTCGAGCACCTCCTCGACGATGCCGATGACGTCGATCCGGTCGATGACCGCGTCGAGGTCCGCGCGGGCCACCACGGCATCCACGTCGAGCTTGGCCGCCACCTCGTCGAGGTCGATCCGGTCGACGACCGCGTCGAGGTCCGCGCGCGCCACCACGGCATCCACGTCGAGGCGGGCCGCCACGTCGTCGAGGTCGACCCGGCCGAGGATGGCGTCGATGTCCACCCGCGCGACGACGGCGTCGAGGTCGACCAGGGCGACCGCCCCGTCCAGGTCGGCGCGAGCCACGACGGCGTCGACGTCGACCCGGGCCACGGCGGCGTCCAGGTCGACCCTCGCGACCGCGGCATCCAGGTCGACGGTCGAGACGATCTGGTCGAGGTCGACGTGGTCCTCGACGAGTCGGGTGAGGTCGATCCGCTCGACCAGGGCGGCGACGAGGGCGGGCACCCAGGCGTCGAGCAGCACCTCCACCCGCCGGCGCAGCTCCTCGCGGTCGGCGCCACCGCTGCGCGCCAGGTCGTCGAAGACGGTGGCGGGGTGGAACCGGGCCGGCACGAACGGCGGTCGCCACAGCATCCGGGTCACGGGTGCGGCCACCCGGTGCACGGTCCGCACCGCCACGACGGCGGCTCCCGCGGTGACACCGGCCACCCCGAGGGCGAGGTCGAGTGCCAGCCGGGCCTCGGGCCCGAGCTGGGGCGCCACGACGGGCCGTCCTGACGGGGTCAGGTCCTTGGACACCACGCGTCCTTGTCTCTCGCTGGCCTGTTCTCGGCACCGTACCGTCCGGAGGTCGCACGCGTCAGTGGCTGCCGGCAAACGTGGCCCGAGACCACCCGGCAGGGGTGAGCGCTCGGCGCTGCCCGCCGAGAGCGCCGCCGGCGGCACGAGGCCCGGCCGCGAACGTGCGTTCGCGGCCGGGCCTGGTCACCGGGGGTGCAGCGCCGGCGGTGTCAGCACCGGCGGTGTCAGCGCCGGCCGTGGCACATCTTGAACTTCTTGCCCGAGCCGCACGGGCACGGGGCGTTCTTCGGGGTGCCGGCCAGCTGGTCGGCGCTCAGGTCGCTGCCGGATGCCGGCCCGTTCTCGTCGCGCTCGTCGACGCCGCCGGTCTCGCTCGGGGCGGTGTAGTGCAGGCGGTCGCTGCGCGGTCGACCGACGCCGACCCCCGACACGGCGACCTTCCGACCGCCGTCCCGGCCGCCGAAGGAGGACCCGGCACCCACCGTGGCGGGCTCCGCCTCGGGCACGTCCGCGACCGTGGTGTCCTGGACGCCGTCGTGGATGTCGGCGGTCGCGGCCCCCGCGCCCGACATCGCGCCCAGCATCTGCGACACGTGCACCGGCTCGACGACCGGAGCCTCCTCGACCGGCTGGTCGACCGAGACGTCGACGTGGAAGAGCAGCCCCACCGACTCCTCGCGCACGGCCTCGTTCATCGTGTTCCACAGCGCGAAGCCCTCGCGCTGGTACTCCACGAGCGGGTCGCGCTGGGCCATCGCCCGCAGGCCGATGCCCTCCTGCAGGTAGTCCATCTCGTACAGGTGCTCGCGCCACTTGCGGTCGAGCACGGAGAGCATGACCCGGCGCTCGACCTCGCGCATGACCTCGGAGCCGAGTGCCTCCTCGCGCTGGTCGTAGGCGTGGTGGGCGTCGGAGAGGAGCTCCTCCTTGAGGCGCTCGTTGCTGAGGTTGGCACGGCCACCGGCCGCCTCGACGACCTGGTCGGGGTCGAGCGAGACCGGGTACAGCGCGCGCAGGGCGGTCCACAGCCGCTCGAGGTTCCAGTCCTCGGGGAAGCCGTCGGCGGTCTCGGCGTCGACGTAGCCCTCGATCACGTCGTTGACGAAGAAGCGCAGCTGCTCGTGCAGGTCCTCGCCCTCGAGCACCCGGCGGCGCTCCTGGTAGATGACGGTGCGCTGGCGGTTGAGCACGTCGTCGTACTTGAGCACGTTCTTGCGGATCTCGAAGTTCTGCGCCTCGACCTGCGCCTGCGCCGACTGGATCGAGCGGGAGACCAGCTTGCTCTCGATCGGCTGGTCGTCCTCGAGCTTGGCCGTGGTCATCACCCGGTCGACCAGGCCGGCGTTGAACAGCCGCATCAGGTGGTCCTCGAGCGAGAGGTAGAACCGCGACTCGCCGGGGTCACCCTGGCGCCCGGACCGGCCACGCAGCTGGTTGTCGATGCGGCGCGACTCGTGCCGCTCGGTGCCCAGCACGTAGAGCCCGCCGAGCGCCGTGACCTCGTCGTGCTCAGTGGCGACGCGCGCCTCGGCGGCGGCGAGCGCCTCGTCCCAGGCGGCCTCGTACTCCTCCGGCGTCTCCTGCGGGTCGAGCCCACGGTCCTTGAGCGCCGCGACGGCCCGGAACTCCGGGTTGCCGCCGAGCATGATGTCGGTGCCTCGGCCGGCCATGTTGGTGGCGACGGTGACAGCGGCCTTGCGCCCGGCATCCGCGACGATGCTCGCCTCGCGCTCGTGGTGCTTGGCGTTGAGCACCTCGTGGGCCACGCCGTTGCGACGCAGCTGGTCGGACAGGTACTCCGACTTCTCGACCGAGATGGTGCCGACCAGCACCGGCTGGCCCTTGCGGTGGCGCTCGACGATGTCGGCGACGACGGCCTTGTACTTCGACTCCTCGGTGCGGTAGACGAGGTCGGCCTGGTCGATGCGGATCATGTCGCGGTTGGTGGGGATCGGCACGACGCCGAGCTTGTAGATCGAGTTGAGCTCGGAGGCCTCGGTCATGGCCGTGCCGGTCATGCCCGAGAGCTTGTCGTACATGCGGAAGAAGTTCTGCAGGGTGATCGTGGCCAGGGTCTGGTTCTCGTTCTGGATCTGCACCCCCTCCTTGGCCTCGATGGCCTGGTGCATGCCCTCGTTGTAGCGGCGACCCGCGAGCATGCGCCCGGTGTGCTCGTCGACGATGAGCACCTCGCCGTTCAGCACGACGTAGTCCTTGTCGCGCTGGAACAGCTCCTTGGCCTTGATCGCGTTGTTGAGGTAGCCGATGAGCGGGGTGTTGGCGGACTCGTAGAGGTTCTCGATGCCGAGGTGGTCCTCGACCTTCTCGATGCCCCGCTCGAGCACACCCACGGTGCGCTTCTTCTCGTCGACCTCGTAGTCGCCGCGACCGCTCTCGAGCTCGCCGCGCTCCAGGCGGGCCACGATCCGGGCGAACTCGGTGTACCACTTCGTCGGCTGGTCGGCCGGCCCCGAGATGATCAGCGGGGTGCGGGCCTCGTCGATGAGGATGGAGTCGACCTCGTCGACGATCGCGAAGTTGTACTCACGCTGCACGAGCTCCTCGGTCGACCACGCCATGTTGTCGCGCAGGTAGTCGAAGCCGAACTCGTTGTTGGTGCCGTAGGTGATGTCCTTGGCGTACTCGGCGCGGCGCTGCTCGGGCGTCATCGACGCCAGGATGCAGCCGGTCTCGAGGCCGAGGAAGCGGTGCACGCGGCCCATCAGCTCGGACTGGTACTCGGCGAGGTAGTCGTTGACCGTGACGACGTGCACGCCCTTGCCGGTGAGCGCGTTGAGGTAGCAGGGCAGGGTCGCGACCAGGGTCTTGCCCTCACCGGTCTTCATCTCGGCGACGTTGCCCAGGTGCAGGGCGGCCCCACCCATGATCTGGACGTCGAAGTGCCGCTTGCCCAGGGTGCGCTTGCTCGCCTCGCGGACCGCGGCGAAGGCCTCGGGGAGGATGTCGTCGAGCGTCTCGCCGTCGGCCAGGCGCTTCTTGAAGACGTCGGTCTCGGCGCGCAGCTCGGCATCCGTGAGCTTCTCGAAGTCCTCCTCGATGGCGTTGACCTGTGCTGCGATGTTGTCGAGTTTCTTGAGGATGCGCCCCTCACCGGCGCGCAACAGCTTCTCGACGATCTTCACGAGTGGGACTCCCTTGGCGTGACAGCATGGCGGTCGCTCGACCGGACCTGCCTAGGGTAGTCGAGCCGGGAGCGCCCGACCGACCCGGCAAGCGGCACCCCCGAAGGGCAACGCCGCGCACGGCGGCCCGAGTTCCCGCGGCCCCGGGCAGGTGGTTGGGTGGAGGAATGACCGGTATGCCGTTCCCGGGCTGCGTGCCCGAGCTCACCGACGGGGTGGTGCGGCTGCGCGCCCACCGCCTCGAGGATGCCGAGCGGATCGTCGAGCAGTGCAACGACCCCGACACGCTGCGCTGGACGACCGTGCCGCGGCCCTACGGGCTGGACGATGCGCGCTCCTTCCTGGGGACAATCGAGCACGAGTGGAGCGTGCCGAACGGCGTGCGCCACTGGGCGGTCACGGATGCCGCCGACCCCGACGCCCGCTTCCTCGGCTCGGTCGACCTGCGCCCACGCGGTGGTGGCGCCGCGGAGACCGGGTTCGGTCTGCACCCGGACGGCAGGGGCCAGGGGCTGATGGCCGGCGCGCTGCGGCTGGCCTGCCGCTGGTGGTTCACGCAGGGCGGCGTGCGGGTGCACTGGATGGCCGTCAGGGGGAACTTCCCCTCGTGGCGGGTCGCCTGGTCGTGCGGCTTCACCCACCACGGGACGATCCCCCAGTCGCACCCTGACCCGGACGACGCCGATGCCCCGCCGCTCGACGTGTGGCGCGCGAGCCTCGGGGCCGACGACGTGATGGAGCCCCGCACACCGTGGGAGGACGTACCAGTGCTGCCGGCGCCGGCCGGCGACGGCATCCGGCTGCGCCCGTGGCGCGACGCCGACGTGACCGCGCTCGAGCCGCGAGACCAGCCGGAGCACTACATGCCGGCGCGCGGGGTGCTCGACGCCGACACCTTCCCCGAGTGGCTGACCATCCGGCGCGAGCAGATGTCGCTCGGCCGCGTGCTCAGCTGGTGCGTCGCCGACACCACGACGGATGCCGCGCTGGGTGAGGTTCTCGTGTTCGTCAGCGAGGGCACCCTCGACGACGACACCGCAGAGCTCGGGTACCAGGTGGTGCCGAGCGCGCGCGGTCGAGGCGTCGCGACCAGCGGGGCGCGGGCGCTGGTGGCGCACGCGTTCACTCCACGCTCGGTCGGCGGGCTGGGGATGCGGCGGCTCGTGGCGCAGACCGCGGAGGACAACGCCGCCAGCAACCAGGTGCTCGACCGCCTGGGGTTCGCCATCTGGGGGCGCGAGAGCGCGGCCGACGTGCTGCCCGACGGGCGGGCCGTCGACGCCCTGCACTGGGAGCTGCTGCGCAACTGACTGCCGCCGAGTACACGGATGGTGGGCTACTTGGTCATCTGCATTCCACCGACGAGCGGGATGCCGCCCACGTCGACTGCCTGGTCCACGAAGACGGTGCCGGGGTTGCCGTTGCCGGTGCCGGACGTGACCACGACCGGGCCACGCAGAATGTGGAACGCGGAGCTGCCGTTGAAGTCCAGCGTGGCGTCCCGTCCGTAGATGCCGCCGGTGATCGTGGTGCTGCCGTTGCCCTGCGCCGAGATCAGGTTGGTGTTGGTCCGGTCATAGATGATGGCGAACCCGGTTGGCCAGCCCGGAGGCGCACCAGCCGGTGGCCCGGTCAGCGGCGCCTCGAGGTTGTCCACGGTGCCGTTCTTCACGTCGATCCGACCGTTCGGGCTCATGAAGTACAGGGTCACCCCGGATCCGCTGCTGGTCAGCACCGAGTTCTTCTTCATGGTCAGCGCCCCGGTGAAGACGTACGCGCCCTGCGACAGGACGCAGTCCGGGTTCTTGGGGATCTCGAACGATCCGTAGATGCCCGGCCCCTGGGTGCACGGGTCAGTCTTGTGGACGAGGCCGGTGGTGAACAGCGGCAGGTTCATCGATGCCAGCGGGTCGGTGATCACCGGGTCGGGCACCCACGGAGGGCTGAACTGCCCACCGCTGACGCTGCCGGAGATGCCGATCGTCCCGTTGGGGGCGACCACCGACCACACGCCGTTGGGTCCGGCGTTGAGGTTGCCGTTGATGTGGATGTTGCCGCCGTTGACCTGGTAGTCAGCGTTGCCGGTGCGCATCGGCCCGGTGCCGATGAAGCACAGCCCGCACCCTCCGGACATGCCACCGGGCTGGAGGGTCACCTGCGCCTCCCGGTCCACGTTGATCTGGTCTGTGCCCATGACCATCTGACCGAGCCAGAGTGGGGAGTCGACGTTGACGTGGTAGTCAAGCGTCAGCGACCCGGTGGAGCAACTCGCTACGAGATCCGCGTCCGGTGATCCCGGCAGGTTCTCCTGCCGCAGATCATCCGCGGCCTCGTTCGCCGTCTGCATGAGAAGGGTGTTGGCGGCAATGTCGGTGCAGCTTCCCGGCTGCCCGGCAATCACACGTCCCGCCGCCAGAACTGCCGCGTCGGCCGCGGTCTGTGCCTGACGCTTGTTGACGTAGGCCATCCCCAAATCGGTGACCATCGCCGCGCAGATGCACAGCACGATCATCATAAAGGTGACCACCAGGGCGACCGCGCCCCTCTCATCGCGGCGATCGGGGCTCATCATGTGAACTCGCATCGGAACACCCCCGCGCCGGTCAACGTTTTCGTGGATCCCATGCCAGGCAGCGGGGAGCATTACGTCGGCGTCGAAGGAGACCGTCACGTAGAGGTTGTCGGTGGGCGCGGAGCCGGTGCACGGCTTCGCCGTGGGCACGCTGCACACAGGGCTGGCGGAGGCCGACGTGGCACCTCGCTTGATCGTCACCCCAGAGGGGGGCAGCGGTACCAGTGGTCTCGAGGAGTTCTGGGCCTCGGCCACCACATCCGCGCAAGTGCGTGCGGCGTTGTTCGCGACCCCGAAGCGCGCCGCTTGCCGGGCCGAGTTGCCCAGCGCGAGACTCTGCGCGAACAGCAACCCGAAAGTGATGATCCCGAACAGGAGCAGGATGAGCACGGGCACGATGAGGGCGAACTCGACTGCTGCTGCGCCCCGCTCGCCGCGTCGTCCAGCGCTTCGGCGCCAGCCTGCCAGCATGTTCGCACGCTCCTAGGGGAGCCACCGAGTGTGGACATCCGTATCCATCGTCCAGCGCACAGTTGGGTGGCACATCACCCAAACGGGTCAACTTGCGCGTCCGGACGACAGGTTCCGTCACACTCCGAGTCGGTTCCGGTTTTGTTCGCCCCGGTCTGTTCGGCCCACCTTGCGTCA
Source organism: uncultured Actinomycetota bacterium (assembly GCA_963747405.1). GTDB lineage: Bacteria > Actinomycetota > Actinomycetes > Actinomycetales > Dermatophilaceae > Fodinibacter. The sequence continues at coordinate 10,131 of CAVVFG010000011.1, read as the reverse complement.
GCCTGGACGGCCGAGCCCGAGCCAGTGGGCGAGCAGGGCGAGCTCGGCGTCGAGCTCGGACCGGTCCTCGGGGCTGCCGCGGCCGGGCTCCCACGTGCAGCGGCGCACTCGCAGCACGCCTGCGGCACGGTCGGCCTTGAGGTCGACCCGGGCCACGAGGTGCTCCCCCAGCAGGAAGGGCAGCACGTAGTAGCCGTGCACCCGCTGCGGCTCGGGCACGTAGATCTCGAGCCGGTAGTCGAACCCGAAGACGGCGCGGGTGCGGTCGCGCTGCCAGATCAGCGAGTCGAACGGCGAGAGCAGCGCTCGAGCGGTGACCCGCCGCGGACGGCGTGCGTCGCGGTGCAGGTAGGCGGCGCGGTGCCAGCCCTCGATGGTGGTTGGCACCAACGTCCCGTCGGCCACCAGGGACGCGATCGCCGGCCTGGCCTGCTCGGGCGAGAGCCGGAAGTAGTCCCGCAGGCACTGCTCCGACCCCACCCCCAGGGCCCGGGCCGAGATGTCGACCAGCCGCCGGACCGCCTCTCCCTCCCCCGGGCGCGAGTCGGGGTCGAGGGCCAGCTCGCGCAGGGCGGGCGGCAGCACCCGGGCGGGCAGCGCGTAGCGGCGCTCGAACTGGGCCGTGCGGCCGGCGCTGGACACCTCACCGGCCCAGAAGAGGTGCTCAAGGGCGTTCTTGACCAGCGACCAGTTCCAGCCCCACTCGTCGCGCTGGCGTGGCAGGTCGTGGGCCAGCGCGGCCTCCACCTGCCGGCTGGTGAGCGGTCCGCGCCGGGTCACCTCGGCGAGCACCGCGGCGACCAGGTCCGGGTGGTCGCGAGCCACCCGCCGCATCCCACCCCAGGCGTCCTCGCGGGCCCGGCGCATCCGGAAGTCGAGCAGGGGCCAGGTGGAGGGCGGCACCAGCGACGCCTCGTGCGCCCAGTACTCCACCACCCGGCGGGGCGCCACGTCGCGGGCCCGGTCGACCAGCCGGCGGTCGTAGGGCCCCAGCCGTGAGAAGAACGGCAGGTACTGGCTGCGCACGACGACGTTGACGCTGTCGATCTGCACCACGCCGACCGTGTCGACCACGCGCTGCACGTCGCGGGTTCCCGGGTCGGCGGGCCGGGGCCGCGCGAACCCCTGGGCGGCCAGCGCGATGCGTCGCGCGGCTCGGGTCGAGAGGTGTATGGCGGGCGGTGGGTCACTCATCCGTCGGGAGCAGGTGCTGCCGGTGAGCGTAGACGGCCGCCTCGACCCGCGAGTGCAGGTGCAGCTTCTCGAGGATGTTGCGGACGTGGTTCTTGACGGTGTTCTCGGAGATGCCGAGCCGTTCGGCGATCTCGCGGTTGGCCAGGCCGCGAGCCACCAGCCGCAGCACCTCGACCTCGCGGTCGGTCAGCAGCGGCGCGGTGCCGGTCACCGGCTCGGGGTCCTGGCTGAGCCGGGTGAACTCGGCCAGCAGCGTGGCCGCCATCCCGGGCGGGATGATCGCCTGGCCGTCGTAGACCCGCCGGACGGCGGCGGCCACCTCCTCACCGGGAAGGTCCTTGAGGAGGTAGCCGCTCGCCCCTGCCTTGATCGCCTCGAAGAGGTCCGACTCGTCGTCGGACATGGTCAGCATGAGGATCCGGGCACCGGGCACGGCCTCGCGAATCCGCCGGCACGCCTCGATGCCGCCCATGCCCGGCATCCGCACGTCCATCAGCACGACGTCGGGCAGCACCTGAGCGCACACCTCGACGGCGGCGATGCCGTTGCTCGCCTCGCCGACCACGACGGCGGCGCCGTCGAGCTCGACGACCACTCGCATGCCACGCCGGTACAGGTCGTGGTCGTCGGCGATCATCACGCGCACCGGCGGCAGCACGGCGCCCTCGGTGGCGCTCGAGATCACGTCGTCAGCGGGCACGGGCCCATCGTTGCAGTTCGGGTGGGCGCTGCCCAGAGGAATGTGACCAAACGCCGCTCAGGAGGCCGCGGCCTCGACCTCGGTGGTGTCGGCCGGCGCGGCCTCGTCGGGCAGCGACCCGTCGAGGTCGAGGTGCAGGACACCGTAGCTCCAGCCCCGGCGGCGGTAGACCACGCTGGCCCGGTCGGTGTCGACGTCGTGGAAGAGGTAGAAGTCGTGGCCGACCAGCTCCATCTCACGCAGGGCGTCGGACAGCGTCATCGGGGTGGAGCGGTGCACCTTCTCGCGCACCTCGACCGGGGAGTCACCGAACGGGTCGCCGTCGTCGACGCCGCCGACGGGGCCACCCTCGGCCGGGGTGACGATGCGCGCGGTCGCACTGGCCACCGACTCGGGGGTGCGACGCCCACGGTGCACCTGTCGCCGGTCCTTCTGACGCCTGAGCCGCTCCATCAGCTTGTCGATCGCCAGGTCGAGGGCGGCGTACTTGTCCTCGACGCACGCCTCGGCCCGCACCACGGGCCCCTTGGCGTAGCAGGTGATCTCGACCCGGTCACAGACCTCCGCCTGTCGGCGGTTGGGCTCATGGCTCACCAGGACCTCGACCCGACGGGTGCGGGGCTCGAGCTGGGTGATCTTCTCGAGCTTGTCCTCGATGTGTGCCCGGAAGCGGTCGGAGACGGTCAGGTGCCGTCCGGTGACGACGATGTCCACGTGTTCCTCCTCGTTGGTGGGGGTCTCGCTGCTCAGTGCCGAACCGCGTCAGGGGCACCACCTCCGGAGGATCGGGGCTCATGCAATGACGCTAGTCTGCGGCCTTGGGGGCCACAAGGGTGGGTCCGGTGCACGTCGAGGTGTCGTCGCGCACGTTGCCGCGACGACGTGTCGCGCCCCGGCGTCGTGGAGGGCTCGGGCCGCTTCGGCAAGGGTCGCGCCGGTCGTGACGACGTCGTCGACGACCACGCAGACGGCTCCGCGCACCACCTCACGCCAGGCCGGAGCCACGACCATCGAGCCGGCCAGGTTGCGGGCGCGCGACTGACGGTCGAGGTGCGCCTGGTCGGCCACCCGGCGGGTGTGGGCGAGCGCCGGCACCACCACCATTCCTGGCGTGGGCGGCGCCACCCCGACGGCCGCGGTGGCCGCGTGGGCGAGGGCCGCGACGGGGTCGTCACCCCGCCGGCGGCGCGAGGCGCCCGCCGTCGGAACCGGCACGACGAGCACCTCCTCGCCCGACGCCAGGCGACGCCGCAGGGCCGGGTCGTCGGCGGCCGACGACAGGGCCGTGCCGAGTAGCCGGGCCAGCTCGTCGCGCAGGTCGCGCCGCCCCTCGTCCTTGTAGGCGGTGACCGCCAGGCGCAGGGGGCCCTCGAAGTGGGCCCCGGACCAGCACGGCGGACCCGCCGGCGGGGGCGGTCGCGGACCCGCCGGCGGGGGCGGACCCGCCGGCGCGACGTGCCGTGACGCCGCGCGCACGCCCGCCCGGCACGGGGCACACAGCGGGCCCCTCACCGCCACCGCGTGACAGGCTGCGCAGCTCGAGGGCAGCACCAGCTCGAGCGCCGCCGCCAGGGCGTGCCGCACCTCTGCCCAGGCGCTCCACCACGTCGTTCCCATGCCGGACACGCTGCCCCCCGCGCCGCCGGCCCGACAGTGCCGAGCCCGAGCTGTGGATGACGGTCCCCGCGCCGTCCGCCTGTGGACGACCCGGGTCAGCCGGCGGCGGTGGCGAGGTCGGTCGCCGGGCCGCTGTCGACCCACTGGGATCCGGCTCGGCTCTGCAGCCGGCCCTTCGAGGTGACGACCCACAGGTCGCGTTCCCCGCCGGTGGAGGTGATGCTGACGGCATCCGGGACGGGAGTCAGGCCCCGCACCTCGCCACCGACGGAGACGACCACCGGGCGCAGCACCTTGCCGTCGAGCACGCCGAGCGCGGCGAGGGTGCGGTCGTCGAGCCACGCCATGCTGGTGGCCCGGGTCAGGGAGGTGCCGACGCGCAAGGGCGCCGCGAGCCGCTGCGGCAGACCGCCACCGGTGCGCACCACCCCGGCGATGTCGATGCGGGTGTCGGACCCGTCGAGCGCGGTCGAGAGCACCGCCACGCGGTCGCCGTCGCGGGCGACGCGCGCCTCGACCACGCGCCTGTCGTCGAGCCAGGCCGCCTGGACGGGGGTGGCCGCGGCCCGCGGGTCGGCCGGGTCCGCCGACAGGTCGACCACCCAGAGCCGCGGGGCCTTGGCACCCTTGGTGCCGACCCCGCCCATCCACAGGTAGCCGCGCTGGTCGTAGGAAGGGCTCCCGACGTCCGTGGCGTCGAGCGGCACCTCGTAGCGGTTGGTGCCCCGCCAGCGCGAGATGCCGTTGTTGCCGGGATCGATGGCGGCGAGCTCGTTGCCGTCGGCCGACAGCGCCAGGCGGCGGAAGGCGCGCGGCACCTGCGGGTAGGTGCCCGACACCGTCGGCTGGCGCGGCTCCGCGTCACCCAGCGTGCTCGGGTCGAACACCACCACGTCGTCACCGCGCCGCACGACCGGCTGGACCGGCGCCGGCTCGGGTGGGGTGCTGAACCCCACCTCGGCCAGGGTGCCGGCCGGGCCGTCGAGGCCACCGAGGTTGACCGGCACCCCGTTGACGGACAGCTCGACGCGGTTCACCTCGGTGTCCTGGGTCAGCGTGCTGACGAACTGGGCCCACAGGTTCTGCCTGGTGTTCTCGCCGGCGCTGAGCTTCTCCTCCGAGATGAGGTTGACGGCGGCGACACCCGACTCGATGGACACGGCGTCCCCGAGCAACCGGGTGCCCGCGGGCACGGCGGTGACGGCGGTGTCGTCGAGGTGTGGTGGCACCGGCACGAGCTGGGCGCGGGCCAGCCGGGTCGCGAGCTTGTCGACCGGGAACCACAGGGTGTCGGGGACCAGCGAGCGTTGGCTGGTCGAGACGTAGTGCACGTCGTAGGGCTGCACGAGCCGGGAGACCTGTGAGCTCGCGATCCACCGCCCGAAGTCCTCCGGCAGCTCGCTGATCCGCCACTCGCCGCCCACGGTGGACAGGCCGAAGGTGGCCGACACCTCGCTGCCCGGCCGCGCGGCGGTGTACCGGCCCTGCGCGTTGACCGTGCCGGCGGCCCGGGCGGTGATGCGCACGGTCGCGGGGTCGAGCAGGGTGGCCCGCGGCGTGACGTCGTCGGCGAGCAGCACCAGGGTGCGGTCGGGCTTCCACCGCTCGCTCATCTGCGTCGTGAGGAACGCGCGCGCGTTGTCGTACGCGGCATCGCTGGCGGCCCCGGCCCGAACGAACCCGCGCACGATGCTGTCCTGCGTCGCACCCACCCCGGGCCCGGGGGGGTTGACCCCCAGCACCGGCGGGTTGCCACTGCCCACCTCCAGGCCGGGCTGGACCGGCCCGCTCCTGGAGAGACCGCCGCACCCGGCCAGGAGCAGCGCCATGACCAACCCGAGGGCGACCCGCGCCCGCCGGCCGGTCACGGCTCCTCCGTCGGGCTGAGTGGCAGCGGAGACCCGTGCAGCGTGTCGCCGGCGCGCCGGGGAAGGGTGAGCCGGAAGCGCGAGCCGACGCCTCGCTCACCCCACGCCTGCAGCCAGCCGTTGTGCAGCCGGGCGTCCTCGAGCGAGATCGACAGGCCCAGGCCGGTGCCGCCCGTGGTGCGGGCCCGGGCGGGGTCGGCCCGCCAGAACCGGGTGAACACGTTGGCGGCCTCCCCCGGGCGCAGGCCGACGCCGTGGTCCTCGACGACCACCGCGACGGCATCCGGCGCGACCGCCACGTACAGGTCGACCGGGCGCCCCTCGCCGTGCTCGATCGCGTTCACGGCGAGGTTGCGCAGGATGCGCTCGACCCGGCGCTCGTCGACCTCCGCCTCGGCCGGCTCGTCCGGGAGGTGCACCGTGACGACGCTGCCGCGACGCTCGGCCAGCGGCTGGGACGCCTGGACCACCTTGGTGATCGTGCCGCGCAGGTCGACCGGCTCGACGTCGAGGGCCGCGGCCCCCGCGTCGAACCGGCTGATCTCGAGCAGGTCGGCGAGCAGGTCCTCGAACCGGTCGAGCTCGCCGGCGAGCAGCTCGGCCGAGCGTCCCACCGTGGGCTCGAAGCCCTCGCGCGACTCGTGGATGACGTCTACCGCCATCCGGATCGTGGTCAGCGGCGTGCGCAGCTCGTGCGAGACGTCGGAGACGAACCGCTGCTGCACCGCCGAAAGCCCCTCGAGCTGGCGGATCTGTGACTGCAGGCTGTCGGCCATGCCGTTGAACGAGGTGGCGAGCAGCGCGAGGTCGTCCTCGCCACGGGTCGCCATCCGCTCGTTGAGCTTGCCCGCGGACAGCCGCTGGGCCACCTCGCCCGCCCGCCGCACCGGCTTCACGACCTGCCGGGTGACCACCCAGGCCACTGCGCCGACGAGGAGGGTCAGGATGACGCCGGCCACCAGGAAGGAGTTGCCGATCAGCCCCATGGTCGCCACCTCCTGCGTCATCGGGTAGATGAAGTAGAGGTCGTAGGCACCGGCGTTGGGCACCTCGACGACGCTGCCGACCATCACGGCGGGGAGCAGCCTGCCGCCGATCGTGACCTCGCGCAGCTGGGTCTGCTGGCGGCCCGGGGAGGCCGCGGTCGCCGCTCGCAGCTCGGGGCTGACCGCGTCGATGTCCAGGGCCCCGCTGGTGAGCTTGGCGAGCACCACGTCGCTGTCGTTCCCGGCCGAGCGGTCCATGATGACGTACCGGCTGGGCTGCGGACCGGGCTCGCTGAGGATCTGCGACATGATGTCGTTCGCGGCATCGTCGAGCTCGTCGACCGAGGTGGACGTGGAGTTGTTCCAGCGGTTCTGGGCCTGCGTCGCCAGGTTGAGCGACTCGTTCACGGCCGCGGTCAGCCGGTCGCTCTCGAGCCCGCTGGCGATCTGCTGGTGCAGCACCCCACCGAGCAGCGACACCACGAACAGGCCGAGGAGCATGGTCGTGGTGACGACGCGCAGCTGCAGTGACTGGCGCCAGCGGCGAACCACCTGGTGCACCCCGCCGCCGAGGGACCCCGGCGCGTCGGCGCGGCTGCGGGGCGCATGGCGGCGAGCCGGTGCCAGCGCCGTCCGCAACCGCACCCGCAGGTCGGCGGCCCCGGACACGCTCAGGCCCGGCCTGCCTTGTAACCGACGCCGCGCACGGTCACCACGATCTCGGGGTGCTCCGGGTCGTGCTCGATCTTGGACCGCAGCCGCTGCACGTGCACGTTGACCAGCCTGGTGTCACCGGCGTGGCGGTAGCCCCAGACCTGCTCGAGGAGGACCTCGCGGGTGAAGACCTGCCACGGCTTGCGGGCCAGCGCCACGAGGAGGTCGAACTCCAGCGGGGTGAGGCTGAGCGCTGCGCCGTCGCGGGTGACCGAGTGGCCGGCGACGTCGATGGCGAGGTCGCCGATCGTGAGCCGCTCCGGCTCGGGCTCGTTGTCGCGCCGCAGCCGGGCGCGCACCCGGGCGATGAGCTCCTGCGGCTTGAAGGGCTTGACGACGTAGTCGTCGGCACCCGACTCCAGGCCCACGACGACGTCGACGGTGTCGGTCTTCGCGGTGAGCATGACGATGGGGACCCCGGACTCCGCGCGGATCTGCCGGCAGACCTCGAGGCCGTCGATGCCGGGCAGCATCACGTCGAGCAGCACCAGGTCGGGCCGGTAGTCGCGGAAGACGCCGATGGCCGACGATCCGTCGGCGACATGGTCGACCTCGAGCCCCTCGTTGCGCAGGACGATGCCGAGCATCTCCGCCAGCGCCAGGTCGTCGTCGACGACCAGTACGCGACCTTTCACGTCGGCTCGTTCCTTCCTCATGGCCCTGCCACACACAAGTGCCTCATCCTCGCACAGCACTCTGGGAAGGCCCTGTACGGATGATGGGCAGGGGTGGGGAGAACTACGCTCAGGGGGTGACCCGCACCTCCCGGTTGTCAGGGCTCGACGCGTCGGGCAAGATCCGGCTGGCCTTCGTGGTGCTGAGCGGTCTGCTGGCCATCCAGCGCGACTCGGTGAAGGACGTGCTCCCGTGGCTGTTGCTCGTCGTGGTCCTCGACCTGGTGATCGTCGGGCTCGAGGGCCTGCCCATGGCTCGTCCGGGTGCCGTCAACAGCATGGTCCTCACCCTGATGTCGGTCTCGGCGGCTGCGGCGGGTGCCGCCTACGCGGTGGCGGGCGACGGCGCTGCCCTGCTGATCCTCATCCCGGCCTACCACGCCGGGTCCAAGTACGGCCGGCGCGGCTTCCTGCTCACCTGCGCGGTGGCCATGGCGGCCTTCCTGCTGGCCCTGTGGCTGCACGCGCCACGGCCCACGAGCACGGTGGCCGCAGCTGCGTGGATCGGGGCCGCCGTCACCCTGGGCGTCCTCGGGGCGTGGAACCAGCGGCTCATCGCCGCCGAGCACGGCGGCCCTGACGACGATCCCGCCGCCCGCGAGGCGATCGAGCTGATCCAGCGCCTGCAGGACCTGTCCGGGCAGATGTCCACCGGCCTGGACGCCCCGGCCAGCGCGACGCTCGCGCTCGACCTGCTGTCGGCGGAGGTGCCGTCGACCCGCAGCGCGGTGCTGGTGACCCACGACGCCGAGCACCTGGTGCCGGTCGCGCTGCGGGGCTCGACCCGGGCGCCCTGGCACATCGCCGAGCACCTGGCCGACCTGCTGCGCACCAACCCCGCCAGCTGGGTGCCCACCGAGGTCACCTTCGCCGACGAGCTCGGCCGGCGCAACGCGCTCGTGGTCCCCTTCGCCCTGGGCAACGGCTCGACCACCGTCGTCATCGCCGAGCGCCCGGTCGGCCGGCCCTTCACCGACAACGAGCGGCGCATCGCCCGCGACGTCACGCGCCGCATCGCCCCTGCCCTTCAGGCCGGCCTGCTGTTCGGCGCCCTGCGCCAGTTCGCCAGCATCGAGGAGCGCAACCGCATCGCGCGCGACATCCACGACGGCATCGCCCAGGAGCTCGCGGCACTCGGCTACCAGGTCGACGCGCTGCGCTCACAGGCCGGGCCGCCCGGCAGCCCGATGCGGGACGGGCTCGACGCCCTGCGCGGGCAGCTGAGCGGCGCGATGGTCGACCTGCGGATGCACATCACCGACCTGCGGGTCGCCGAGCGCCCCGGCACCGGTCTGGGCGCGGTGCTCGGCGCCGCCGTGCAGAGCTTCGGCAGCGTCACCGGGGTACGCACCACGGTGACCGTGAGCGAGGGCCAGCGTCGCCTCGACCCCCGGGTCGAGATCCTCATCCACCGGCTCGTCATGGACATCCTGGCCGACGCCCAGGCGAGCGGCGCGCGCAACGCCTGGGTGACCCTGACCACCTCGGTGGTCGGCCCGGCCCACCTCGAGGTATCCCACGACGGCGACCCACGGGCGGCGCGGCGCTCCTTCACGGACCCCGCCCTCGGCGGGCTGGACGCGACACTTCACGTGCACACCGAGCCGAATGGGCGCACCACCGTTAACCTGAGCGTTCAGGAGCCCACGTCTGTGGGGGCGTCCCGCTCGACGACGTGAGGTGAGGAGGGCTCGTGGTCATCAGCGTCGCCCTCGTGGACGACCACGCCGTCGTCCGCGAGGCCGTGGCCGGGATGCTCGATGCGCAGGACGAGATCACCGTGGTCGGGCAGGCCGGCTCGCTCACCGAGGGCCTGGCCCTGGTCGACCGCCTCCTCACCGCGCCGCCCGAGGGGCGCCTGGTGGCCGTCGTCGACGTGACGATGCCCGACGGGAGCGGCCTGTCGCTCGTGCGCACCGCCCGTGAACGGTCCAAGGACATCGGCCTGGTCGTGCTGACGATGCTCAACGACGACACCACCCTGCTCGAGGCCCTCGATGCCGGCGCCTCCGCACTGGTGCGCAAGAGCTCACCGTCGGAACAGGTCATCTCCGCGGTGCGGCGCGCGGCCGAGATGCCGGGTGAGTTCACCGCCAGTGGGCTCGCCGAGGCGATGCGCCGGCACGCCGACACCCCGCAGACCAACCTGACGGCCCGCGAGGCCGAGGTGCTCCGGCTGCTCGTCGAGGGCTCCTCGGTGGCGCAGGTGGGGCGCCAGCTGTTCATGAGCCCGTCGACGGTCAAGACCCACATCGGCAAGATCTACGAGAAGCTGGGCGCGCACAACCGGGCGAGCGCCGTGATCGCGGCGGTCCGGCTCGGGCTGGTCAGCGACATCGAGCGCTGAGCGGGGGGCTCACAGGCCCCCGCCGCTGAAG
>CAVVFG010000010.1:0-349174 GCA_963747405.1 uncultured Actinomycetota bacterium | reverse complement strand
CGAGTTGGGCCCGAACCGCTGCCACGCGACGAAGGCCGCGAGCAGGGCCAGCACCACGTTGACCACGACCATCTGGGTCTCGTGGCGGCGCAGGTGCACCGGGATCGCGAGCACCATGATCACCACCAGGCCGAGGGCGGCCAGCGGGGTGAGCCACGGCAGGATGCCGGTCGCCGCCGGCAGGACCAGGCCGATCGCCGCGAGCAGCTCAGCGGCGCCGATCAGCTTGACGGTGCTCGCCGAGTAGTCCTCGACCCAGCCCATCCGCTCCTGCATCTTCTCCTTGGGCTGGGTGAGCTTGCCGATGCCGGCCAGCGCGAAGGCGACGGCCAGGACGATCTGAACGATCCAGAGCACGGTGTTCATGGGCGGTCCTCCAAGCTGGTGCTGGCCCGCGTCCGTGGCGCGGTTCAGGGGCGAAACGCCGTAACCGGAGGGTCTATTCCACTTACACTGGTGGGGTGCCCACCACGCCGGATGCCGCGTCCCCGCGGCTGCGCGCCGATGCGGCATCCAACCGGGCCCGGCTGCTCGAGGCGGCCCGCACGGTCTTCGGCCGCGAGGGTGTCTCGGCACCGCTGAGCGCTGTGGCCGCAGAGGCCGGGGTCGGCATCGCCACGCTGTACCGCCGCTTCCCCGAACGCGGCGACCTGATCGCCGAGGCGTTCGCTGACGCCCTGGCCCAGTACACCGCGAGCACCGCGCACGCCCTCGCGGCGGAGGACCCTTGGGACGGCTTCGCCGCCCTGGTGACGAAGGTCGGCGAGATCGAGGCGCGCAACCGCGGCTTCACACACCTCATCCAGTCCGAGGCCCGGCCGCTGCGCGGGCTCGGTGGTGACCGGGCCGCCGGCCGGCACGCCGTCGAGGAGGTCGTGCGGCGGGGGCAGGCCGCCGGGGTGCTCCGCGGCGACCTCACCGGTGAGGACGTGCCGGTGATCTCCTTCGCCATCGCCGGCATCCTCGAGACGACCCGCGACGACGTGCCCGACGCGTGGCGGCGGCACGTCGCCCTCGTGCTTGACGGATGCCGTGCCGGCGCGGCCCTCGCTCCCCTCCCGCCCGCTCCGGAGCCGCGGGCCCTGCACCGGGCGATGCTCCGCTCGGCCCGCCGCCGCCAGACCCGCTGACGCACCCGACCGACCCGGCCCGGTCGGTCAGCCCCGTTGGCAGTGGTGCGCCCTAGAGTTCGGCGCATGAGCACGCCGGCACGAGAGGGGCGCGGCCCGCTGCCCGAGCGGGCGGCCGAGACGACCGCCGAGCAGCCGTGGCCGGTGCGCCTGCTGTCGATGAAGATCGGCGAGTACGTCGAGAAGATGTCGACGCTGTGGGTCGAGGGCCAGGTGGTGCAGCTCAACCGGCGGCCGGGCGCCCGCACGGCCTACCTGACGCTGCGCGACCCGGACGTCGACATGAGCCTGTCGGTGTCGATCTCGGTCAACGCCCTCGACGCGATGCCGGGCCCGCTCACCGAGGGCGCGCGGGTCGTGCTGCAGGCCAAGCCGGCCTTCTGGACCCAGCGCGGCTCGCTGATGCTCGACGCCCGGCAGATCCGGCCGGTCGGCGTCGGCGAGCTGCTCGCGCGGCTCGAGTACCTCAAGCGGCACCTGGCGCAGGAGGGCCTGTTCGACCGCGACCGCAAGCGGCCGCTGCCGTTCCTGCCGCGCCGGGTCGGTCTGGTCTGCGGGCGGGCCAGTGCCGCGGAGCGCGACGTCGTCGAGAACGCCCGGCGCCGCTGGCCTGCCACCCGCTTCGAGATCCGCCAGGTCGCCGTGCAGGGGGCCAGCGCGGTGGCCGAGGTGACCGCGGCGCTCGCCGAGCTCGACGCCCATCCCGAGGTCGACGTCATCGTCATCGCCCGGGGCGGCGGCGGGGTCGAGGACCTCCTGCCGTTCAGCAACGAGACCATGGTGCGGGCCGTGGCGGGGGCCCGCACGCCCGTGGTCAGCGCCATCGGCCACGACGTCGACACCCCGCTGCTCGACCTCGTCGCCGACCACCGCGCCTCAACGCCCACCGACGCGGCCAAGGCGATCGTGCCGGATGCCGCCGCCGAGCGTGCCGCCGTCGCCGCCACCCGGGAGCGTGGTCGGCGAGCGCTCGCGGGGCGGCTGCACCACGAGCGCCGTCGCCTGGTCGAGCTGCGCAGCCGACCGGTGCTCACCGACAAGGGCGCCTTCGTCCGCGGCCAGCGTGAGGTCGTCGAGGCGCTGCGGGCCCGGGCGCGGCGGCGGGTCGAGAGCCAGCTGCACCGGGCCCGCGACCACACGGCACACCTGCGCGCGCAGGTGCGCACCCTGTCACCGCAGTCGACGCTAGACCGGGGCTACGCGATCGTGCAGCAGTTCGACGGCTCGGTCGTCAGCGACCCGGCCGAGCTCGAGGTCGGCGAGCTGCTGCGGGTGCGCGTCGCCCGCGGCGACTTCGCGGCCCGCCCGGTCGGCGCCGACGATCTCTGATCGCTCCCCGACTTTGTAGGTCAGCGGCCGGGCAAACACGCCGCGGACCCCGCGTCGTCTGCGGCCTCTGACCTACAAAGTCGGGGGTGGGTCAGCGGTCGGCACCCCACCGCGATCGTGCGACCCTGCCCCTCAGCCCTGCGCCCTCAGCCCTCAGCCAGCTCCGCGACGTGGGCGTGCAGCGCGGCCTGCAGCCGCTGAGGGGTGGCGATCTCCGGGTGCAGCACGCCGTGCAGCGCGAGCCCGTCGACCAGGGCGTGCAGCCGGTCGACCTCCAGCTCGGTCGATGCCGGCGGCAGCTCGGGCGCCACGGCTCGCACGACGGCCGCCGCCATCGCCCGCAGCCCGTCGTGGGTCTCACGGACCAGCGGCGCGAGCCGGGCGTCGGTACGTGACTGCACCACCAGGGCGAGCCACACCTCGGCCTCGGCGCGGCGCTCGTCGTCCAGGGGCACCACCTCGGCGAGCACGTCGACGAGGTCGTCGAGTCCCTGCACCGACCGGTGGCTGCTGACGCGCGCCACGACCCGGTCGCCCACCACCCGGGTGGCGAGCTCGAGCAGCTCGCCCTGCGAGGTGACGTAGTGCCGCATCGCACCCGGCGACAGCCCCGCCTCGGCCGCGACCGCCCGAACGGTCGCCCCGGCCATCCCCTCGCGGCGCAGCACGGCGAAGAGCGCGTCGACGACGGCTCGGCGGCGCTCGTCGGGGTCGACGACCTTGGGCACGCGTCATGTCTAGCACCGAGTTTGCCGGGAGGGCCTGTTTTGATACGCTTGTGCCACAACCGAGGGGGTCCACATGCTGTACGCGGTCATCGTCACCTGTGAGGTGCTGTTCTGGGTCCTGGTGCTCGCCGGGCTCGTCACCCGCTACGTCCTGAAGCGGCCCGAGGTGGGCGCCGCACTCCTCGTGGGTGCTCCCCTGGTCGACCTGGTCCTCCTCACCGCCACGGTCGCCGACCTCCGCTCGGGTGGCACCGCCGGCACGGCCCACGCCCTGGCAGCCGTCTACATCGGGGTCTCGGTGGGCTTCGGTCACTCGATGGTGCGCTGGGCCGACGAGCGCTTCGCGCACCGGTATGCCGGTGGGCCGGCTCCCCGTCGAGCCCCGCGCACCGGACGCGCCCATGCGGCCCACGAGCGGCGCGGTCTGCTGCGGCACGTCGTGGCCTACCTGGTGGGGGTCACCCTGCTCGGCCTGGCGGTCGTCGTGATCGGTGACCCGGCGCGCACCGAGGCGCTGACCCAGGTCATCCAACTCTGGACCCTGGTGCTCGGCGTCGACGCCGTGATCTCGCTGAGCTACACCGTGCGGCCCCGCGCGGAGGAGAGGGTCGGCGCTCGCGGATAGGCTGCCCGGCATGGCGAAGAAGGCCGACGTGGCGGACCCCGACAGCCCCGACCTCGACACGGGCGAGGGCCACGGGCAGGTTGCCGACGACCCGAACGCCGACGTCGTGGCCCTGTCCTACGAGCAGGCCCGCGACGAGCTCGTCGACATCGTGGCCCGGCTCGAGAACGGCCAGGCCGGCCTCGAGGAGAGCATGAACCTGTGGGCGCGCGGCGAGGCGCTGGCGGCGCACTGCGCCACCTGGCTCGACGCCGCCGAGGCGCGGATCACCGCCGGCGACTGACCGGCATACGGTCGCCGGTCGCCGGTCGCCGGTCGCCGCCGGTCGCCGGTCGCCGGTCAGGAGGTGACCGGCTGGAGGTGCTCGACGAACTCGGCCATCTCCTCGAAGCTGGCCGTGCCGGTGATGAGGGTGGTCAGCTCACCCGGGGCGGACGGGTCGTCGACCAGGCTGTTCTGCACCTTGGTGTCGCGCTCGTACTTCGTCCAGGTGCGCCCGCCCGCCTCCAGGGTGCCGGTCTTCGGCGCCCGGTTGGTCTGTGCCTCCACCCACAGCGGCGTGGGGTCCTTCGTCTGCTCGACGGCGACGTAGGTGCCCGACGGCGTCTGGTAGCCGGCGTGCCAGGTCGAGAACCCGTCGGTGGTGCGCACGAAGCGCGCGGAGGTCGTGCTCCAGCCCCCGGGCAGGCCGACGGCCTCGACGATCGGCCAGCCGGTGCGGGCCTTCACGTCGACGGCGGTGGCATGGACATCGACCGGCGGCCCGCTCACCGAGCTCACCCGCGGCACCATCATGATCAGCACGAGCACCATGCCGACGACCGCGGCCAGCGACAGCACGAGGTTCTTGGCGGACCCCATGGAGTAGCGGCTCTCGGGGGGTGCGGGCGTCGTCACCCCCATATCGTCCCCGACGGGCACCCGGTGCGCCCAATCGCCCCGGCGATAAGGTTGGGCAGCCGCCCCGTCGTCATCGCAGACAAGGACGAGATGACCACCACGACCCCCACCGCGCCACCCGTCCGACGCACCCTCAGGACGCAGCCGTGAGCGCGGGCAGCAGGCCGGTCGTCGTCATCGGCGAGCTGCTCGTCGACATCGTCCACACCCCCGACGGCCAGAGCGCCGAGCACGTGGGCGGCTCGCCGGCCAACGTCGCGCTCGGCCTGGCCCGCCTCGGGCACGACACGTGGTTCGCGACCCTCGTGGGCACCGACGCGCGCGGCACCAGGTGCGCCGAGCACGTGGAGTCCGGCGGGGTGAAGCTGCTGCCCGGCAGCACCAACGCGGCCCACCCGACGTCCACGGCCGCGGCGACCCTCGACGCGTCGGGCGCCGCCAGCTACGTGTTCGACCTGCACTGGGACCTGCCGCCCGTGCAGCTGCCCGAGGGCACCGCCCACCTGCACATCGGATCGATCGGCACCACGCTCGTCCCCGGCGACACCGAGGTCACCGCCGCCGTGCACCGCGCCCGCACCGACGGCACGGTGTCGTACGACCCGAACGTCCGCCCCACCATCATGGGCAGCGCGGATGCCGTGCGCCCGCGGGTGGAGGAGCTCGTGGCACTGTCCGACGTGGTCAAGTGCTCCGAGGACGATGTCGCGTGGCTCTACCCGGGCGAGTCGGCCTCGCAGGTCATGGCTCGCTGGGCCGCCCTGGGCGCCGCCCTCACCGTCGTGACGCTCGGTGCAGACGGCGTCACCTGGCGAGCGGCGTCCGGTGACGAGGACCATGAGCCGGCCCGGGCCGCGTCTGTCGTCGACACCGTCGGCGCGGGTGACTCGTTCATGGCCGGGCTGGTGTCGGGCCTGCTCGACGAAGGCCTGCTCGGCAGCCTCGCGGCGCGCGACCGGCTGCGCGCCGCCCGCCTGCCGCAGGTGCGCCCGGCCATCGACCGCGCCCTGGCCACCAGCGGCCTCACCGTGCTGCGCGCCGGCGCCTACGCCCCTACCCGCGAGGAGATCAGATGACCGACTTCAGCTACGAGGACCTGCTGCCCGTCGGCGCCGACGAGACGCCCTACCGGCTGCTCACCACCGAGGGGGTCTCGGTCGTCGAGGGACCCGGCGACCTCCGCTTCCTGCAGGTCGATCCCGAGGCGCTGCGCCTGCTGACCGACACCGCGATGCACGACATCGCCCACTACCTGCGTCCCGCGCACCTGCAGCAGCTCGCGAACATCCTCGACGACCCCGAGGCGAGCAACAACGACAAGTTCGTGGCGCTCGACCTGCTCAAGAACGCCAACATCGCCGCAGGCGGAATCCTGCCGATGTGCCAGGACACCGGCACGGCGATCGTCATGGGTAAGCGCGGCCAGCACGTGCTCACCGCCGGCCGCGACGAGGAGCCGATCAGCCGCGGGGTATACGACGCCTACACCCGGCTCAACCTGCGCTACTCGCAGATGGCACCGGTGACGACGTGGGAGGAGAAGAACACCGGCTCCAACCTGCCGGCGCAGGTCGAGATCTACGCCGACACCGCACCCGGTCACGAGACCACCTACAAGTTCCTGTTCATGGCCAAGGGCGGCGGCAGCGCCAACAAGTCGTACCTGTTCCAGGAGACCAAGGCGATCCTCAACCCCGATGCGATGATGCGCTTCCTCGACGAGAAGCTGCGCGGGCTCGGCACGGCGGCCTGCCCGCCCTACCACCTCGCCATCGTCATCGGCGGCACGAGCGCCGAGTTCGCCCTCAAGACAGCCAAGTACGCGAGCGCCAAGTACCTCGACCAGCTGCCCAAGGCGGGCGACCCGGCCACCGGCCACGGGTTCCGTGACACCGAGCTCGAGGAGAAGGTGCTCGAGCTGACCCGCCAGTTCGGCATCGGCGCACAGTTCGGGGGCAAGTACTTCTGCCACGACGTGCGCGTCGTGCGCCTGCCCCGGCACGGCGCCTCGCTGCCGGTCGCCATCGCGGTGTCGTGCTCGGCCGACCGGCAGGTGCTCGGCCGGATCACGCCCGAGGGGGTGTTCATCGAGCAGCTCGAGACCGACCCCGCGCGCTTCCTGCCCGACCAGACCCATGCCGGGCTGGGTGGTGACCAGACCGCGGATGCCGTGGGCGCGGCATCCACCGGTCAGGGCGCGGTCGTCCCCATCGACCTGAACCGGCCGATGGCGCAGATCCTCGAGGAGCTCTCGAAGCACCCGGTCAAGACCCGGCTGTCGCTGACCGGCCCACTCGTCGTGGCCCGCGACATCGCGCACGCGAAGATCAAGGAACGCCTCGACGCCGGCGAGGAGATGCCGGCCTACCTGCGCGACCACCCGGTCTACTACGCCGGGCCGGCCAAGACGCCCGAGGGGATGCCGTCCGGCTCGTTCGGCCCGACCACCGCCGGGCGGATGGACTCCTACGTCGACCAGTTCCAGGCGGCCGGTGGCTCGATGGTGATGCTGGCCAAGGGCAACCGCAGCCAACAGGTCACCGACGCCTGCACGGCCCACGGCGGGTTCTACCTCGGCTCGATCGGAGGCCCGGCCGCTCGGCTGGCGCAGGACTGCATCCGTAGCGTCGAGGTGCTCGAGTACCCCGAGCTCGGCATGGAGGCGATCTGGAAGATCGAGGTGGAGGACTTCCCCGCCTTCATCGTGGTCGACGACAAGGGCAACGACTTCTTCGCCTCGGTCACCAAGCCCATGGCCTTCACCATCGAGAAGCGCACCGGCCTGGTCTGACCCCGAGCTGGGTGCTCGGGTGGCCGCCGGGGCGACCGGTCCAGCACCCAACCCGAGACAGCGGTGGCAGCCAGCTCACGAGTTGGGTGCCCAGGTGGCTGTCCCGGCGACCACTGAGCACCCAACCCGAGGGAACTGCGGTCAGACGGCGTAGGCCGCGTTCGCGTCGGTCGGGTCCGTGCTGCTGGAGCCGCTGCCCGATCCGCCCTGCATCGTGCCGGCACCGCCCCGGGCGCCGGGACCCCTCCGGACCACCCCGGTGCCACCGGGCCGCCCGGGCCACCAGTGGCGGGGGTGACGGTCTTGAGGTCGGCGCTGACGTCGAAGAACACCGGGCCACCGGCCTTGGTGCCGAGGGCGTCGTAGGAGCCGTCGGGGTCCTTGCGAACCGCGGTGATGGTCACCGCGGAGTCCTCGGCCTCGACCGCCGCGATGACCTTGTCGGCTTCCGCGCCGGTGACGGCGGCGTCGCGCGACCCACCAGGTCCGCCGGGGCCTCCGTGGCCTCCGCGGCGGGCCGCCGGTTGCGGCCGTGACCGTCTCGAGGTCGGCGCTGACGTCGAAGGACACCGGGCCACCGGCCTTGGTGCCGAGGGCGTCGTAGGAGCCGTCGGGGTCCTTGCGAACCGCGGTGATGGTCACCGCGGAGTCCTCGGCCTCGACCGCCGCGATGACCTTGTCGGCCTCGGCGCCGGTGACCGCGGCGTCCGGCGACCCACCCGGGCACCCGGCGGTGCCACCGCCGGGGGCGCTCGGCGAGGTGGCCGACGGGCTGGGGGTGGCCGTGGACTCGTCGGCTGCGGCCAGGGTGGCACCGGTGACGCCGACGACGCCGGCAGCCGCCAGTGCGGCTGTGGCCAGGGCAATGGTGTTGCGACGCATGGGTTCTCCTGTGGTCGTGGCGGGTGTCGATCACCCGCTCGGTCCTCACCGTGCGGCGCCCACCTGTCACGGACCTGTGCCGAGGGCGTCATGCCGCTGAGACGGCTCCCCGCCCGGCGAGCCTTGCGCTGGTAGCGTCGCGGACGTGACCGAGCGGAACCGCACGCAGCCGGGGACGCGGCCCCGGACACCCGAGCAGGCCTGGCAGGTGCTGGCCGCGGGCAACGAACGCTTCATGGCCGGCGAGCGCGCCCACCCGCACCAGGACGTCCACTTCCGGCACCAGCTGGCCGCCGAGCAGAACCCGTTCGCCATCTTCTTCGGCTGCGCCGACTCGCGGGTGGCCGCCGAGATCATCTTCGACCAGGGACTGGGCGACCTCTTCGTGGTGCGCACCGCCGGCCACGTCATCGACCCCAGCGTGCTCGGCTCGCTCGAGTTCGGTGTCGGCGTGCTCAGCTGCCCGCTCATCGTCGTGCTCGGCCACGACTCGTGCGGCGCGGTCAGAGCCGCGGAGGTGGCCGTGCGCACGGGTGAGGTTCCCGGGGGGTTCCTGCGCGACATCGTCGAGCGGGTGACGCCCAGCGTGCTGGCGGCCTCGCGTGGCGGGCACTCCCCGACCATCGAGGAGATCGAGCGCGAGCACGTCGAGCGCACCTGTGACCTCATCGCCGAGCGCTCCACGCTCATCGCCGACCGCATCCGCTCGGGCGCTCTGGGGGTGGTGGGCGCCGAGTACGACCTCTCCGACGGTGAAGCCAGGGTGGTCCGAACCGTGGGAGAGCTCGGTATCGACGCATGATCCGGCTCGACGCCCTCCGCCTCCACCCGGTGAAGAGCACGGCCGTCCGCCCCGTGCTGCATGCGCAGGTGGAGCCGTGGGGGCTGGCCGGCGACCGCCGGTGGATGGTCGTCGACGCGACGGGCGAGTGCGTCACCGCGCGCGAGGAGAACCGGCTGTTCGCCGTGACGGCAGACACCGCGGACACCGACCCCGCCGCTGGCAGCCCAGCTGCGGCTGAGCGCTCCAGGGCTCGAGCCGCTCGACGTCGAGCAGCCGCACGGGCCCTGCGCCCCGGTCTCCGTGCACGGGCGTCCGCTCGAGGGCGTGGCCGCCGCCCCCGAGACGAGTGCGTGGTTCGGCACCGTCCTCGGCCGCGACGACCTGCGGCTGGTGCACGTGTCGTCACCCCGACCGCTCAACCCGGCGTACAGCCGGCCCGGCGAGGCCACCGCCTTCGCCGACGCCTACCCGGTCACCCTGGCCTCGGCGGCATCCCTGCGCCGGCTGCGTGACTGGGTGGCCGAGACCTCGCTCGAGCGCGGCGAGCAGCCCGCGACACCGCTCGCGGTGGAGCGGTTTCGTCCCAACCTCGTCGTCGACGGCGACCTCGAGCCGTTCGAGGAGGACGGCTGGCGCCGGGTGCAGGTCGGCGCGGTCGAGCTCCGGGTCGTCAAGCCTGTCGACCGCTGTGTGATGACCACGATCGACCCCACCACCATGCACCGCTCGCACGAGCCGATCCGCACCCTCGCGAAGCACCGGAAGTGGGACGGCGCGACGTGGTTCGCCGTGCAGCTCGTGCCCGAGTCGCGCGGCGTCGTGCGGGTCGGCGACGAGGTGATACCCGACCGGTAGCGTGGCGCCCCATGGAGACCTTCGCGCGCACCTTCCCCGACGGCTTCCTGTGGGGGGCCGCAACGGCGAGCTACCAGATCGAGGGCGCGCACGACGAGGACGGCCGCAGCCCCTCGATCTGGGACTCCTTCTGCCGCATCCCCGGCAAGGTGGCCAACGGCGACACGGGTGACGTCGCGTGCGACCACTACCACCGGATGCCGCAGGACGTCGCGCTGATGAAGGACCTGGGCCTGGACGCGTACCGCTTCTCGGTGGCCTGGCCGCGCGTCATCCCGGGCGGCACCGGTGGGGTGAACGCGAAAGGGCTCGACTTCTACTCGCGGCTCGTCGACACGTTGCTGGACAACGGCATCCGGCCGGTGGCCACGCTGTACCACTGGGACCTGCCGCAGGTCCTCGATGACCGGGGCGGGTGGCTCGACCGCGACGTCGCCGGCTGGTTCACCGAGTACGTCGCCGCCACCGTCGCGGCCCTCGGCGACCGGGTCACGAACTGGACCACGTTCAACGAGCCCTGGTGCTCCAGCGTCCTCAGCTACGCGATCGGCGCGCACGCCCCCGGCCACCACGACCCGGCCGAGGCGATGGTGGCCGCGCACCACCTGATGCTCGCCCACGGCACCGCGGTGCCCGTCATCCGCGAGAGCTCCCCGGGCGCCCAGGTGTCGATCACGCTCAACCCCACCCAGGTGTGGGGGCCCGACGACGGCGACGAGCGCGACGCGGATGCCGTGCGCCGCGCCGACAACGCGCTCAACGGCCTCTTCTTCGGTCCGCTCTTCCACGGCGCCTACCCCGACGGCTTCCTCGACGACACCGCTCACCTCACCGACCACGAGTTCATCCAGGACGGCGACCTGGCCACCATCTCGGCACCGCTGGACAACCTCGGCGTCAACAACTACTTTCCGACGCGGGTGCGCGCGGGCCGCGAGGGCGAGGAGGCCACGAGCTCGATGCCCGGCTGCGACGGCGTCACCCAGGTCGCCCCGCACCCGCCGCTGACCGACATGGGCTGGGAGCAGTCACCGCAGAGCCACCGGCTCATCCTCGAGCGCTCGGCGCGCGAGTCGGGGCTGCCGCTGTACGTCACCGAGAACGGCTCGGCGTGGCCCGACACCGTCTCCGACGACGGGCAGGTGCACGACCCCGACCGGGTCGCCTACCTGCACGGGCACCTCGGCGCCGTGGCCGACGCCATCGAGGGCGGCACCGACGTGCGCGGCTACTTCGCGTGGAGCCTGATGGACAACTTCGAGTGGGCCTACGGCTACGACAAGCGCTTCGGCATCGTGCACGTCGACTACGGCACCCAGGTGCGCACGGTCAAGGACTCCGGGCGCGAGTACGCCCGGATCCTCGCCGCGCACCACGCTCGCTGAGCCCGGGCAGGGTGCGGTGACACCGGGCCGGCGCGTCGTCGTCATCGGCGGTGGCATCCTGGGGCTCGCCGTGGCCGAGCGGGTGCTGCGAGAGGACCACTCGGCACGGGTGACCGTGGTGGAGAAGGAGCACGACTGGGCGCGCCACCAGACCGGCCGCAACAGCGGGGTGGTGCACTCGGGGCTGTACTACCCGCCGGGCAGCCGCAAGGCGCTGTGGTGTCGGGCAGGGGCGACCGCCCTGCTCGAGCTCGCTCGCGAGGAGGGGGTGCCCCACCGCGTGACCGGCAAGCTGGTCGTCGCCACCCGCGGCGACGAGCTCGACCGGCTCGAAGCCCTGGAGCGGCGTGGTCTGGCCAACGGGCTGGCCGTCCGCCGGCTCACCGCCGTCGAGACGCGCGAGCACGAGCCGCACGTGGCGGCGCTCGCCGCGTTGCACGTGCCCGAGACCGGCATCGTCGACTACCGAGCGGTGTGCGCCGTGCTCGTCCGGCGGCTGCGCGACGCCGGGGCGCGGCTGCTTCCGGGCACCGAGGTCGTCGGTGGCGCCGACGGCGTGCGAGACGTCCTGCTCGAGACCACGCGCGGCGACATCGGGGCCGACGTGGTGGTGAGCTGCGCCGGGCTGCACGCCGACCGGGTGGCCCGGCTGCTCGGCCACCGCCCGTCGGTTCGCATCGTCCCGTTCCGGGGCGAGTACCACGAGCTGGCTCCCGGCGCGGCACACCTCGTGCGCGGCCTCGTCTACCCGGTGCCCGACCCGGACCTGCCGTTCCTGGGGGTGCACCTGACCCGGGGCATCGACGGCTGCGTGCACGCCGGCCCGAACGCCGTGCTGGCGCTGGCGCGCGAGGGCTACGACTGGCGCCGGGTCGACCTTCGCGACCTCTCCGACACGCTGGGCTTCGGCGGCTTCTGGCGGTTGGCCCGGCGGCAGGCCCGCAGCGGTGCCGCCGAGGTGGTGCGCTCGCTCTCGCACCGGCGCTTCGCCGACAGTGCGCGACGGCTGGTGCCGGAGCTCGCGGACGCCGACCTCGTGCCCGCTCCGGCCGGCGTACGTGCACAGGCGGTGCGCCCCGACGGCACGCTCGTCGACGACTTCCTGCTCGAACGGCACGGCCGGGTCGTGCACCTCCTCAACGCTCCCTCGCCGGCCGCCACGGCATCCTTGGAGATCGCGCGGCACGTCGTCACGGGCCTGCCGGCGGGCTGACCACCGGCTGCTCCCGCGCACCGGCCCTCCGCCGCCTCCTCGGCCCGCTGGTCAGCCGCCCGCCGGTGTCGCCGTGAAGAGGTCGAGCCGGCGGCGCACGACACTGCCCACGGGCAGGCGCTCGGCCACGGCCCGCACCCCGAGCAGCAGCTCGTCGACCACCGCCATCGCCTCGTCGGCGCTGTCGAGGCTCGGGTCTAGCCAGCCGCCTGCCGCGAGGCTCGAGCGCAGCGCCTCGCGCACGTCATCCGCACTCAGCTCGGCCTGGACCACCTTGGCGGTCGTGCAGGCCCGGTGCGAGTTCATGCCCGCGAACCCGCGACTGCACCCGCACCCGCCGTCAGGATCTCGAAGGTCCCTGTCGCAGGGGTCCTGCGCGTAGACGAGCTCGCCCTCGATGCAGAAGTCGTAGTCCCCCGGGACCTCTCCGTCGGTGTCAGGGGTCGCGACCAGTACGCGCATGCTCCCACCTCCTGCGGGAACCCCAGGACCGCCCTCCGACAACCCCCCAAGGAGCTGCTCAGGCCGGCACGCCGACGACCTTGACGTCGATGTTCCCGCGGGTCGCCTTCGAGTACGGGCACACCTCGTGGGCCGCCTCGGCCAGCGCCTGAGCGGTGGCGGCGTCGACGCCCGGGATGGTGGAGGTCAGCTCGACGGCCAGCCCGACAGCGGGGGTGTCACCCGCGCCGGTGGTGCCCAGGCTCACCGCTGCGACCGTCACGGCACCGGCACCGTCGTGGCCCTGCGCGGTCGCGATCCGACCCAGCGCGTTGTTGAAGCACGAGGCGTAGCCGGCCGCGAAGAGCGTCTCGGGGTTGGCCTTGGGGTTCGACACGCTGCCGGGCTTGCCGAGCTCGAGGTCGACCACCCCGTCCTCGCTGCGCACCCGCCCCCCGCGCCCGCCCTGGGCGCTTGCGGCGGTGGTGTACAGGACGTCGTTCAGGGACTCGTGCGGCACGGCGGGTCTCCTCGCAGGCAGGTGGGTATGCCGTCACGCCACACCGCGCGACGGCCGGTCGTCGAGCGTCGCGACCAGCCGTGCCAACCCACGCACGGCGGCACACATTCCACCGGCCTCCACGCCGCACCCCGCGACTTCCCGCGAAGAGCTCCCACCGGGAACCCTTCAGCGGGGTCCGCCAACGGAGGAGGGGGAGGACAGCGAGGTGGGTAGGCCAGTGGGGTCAGAGGGCGAGGCGTTCGCGCACGACCCCGGCGAGCCGGTCGGCGACGGCGTTGGCCTGCTCCTGGGTGGGGGCTTCGACCATGACCCGCACGAGCGGTTCGGTGCCGGAGCGACGCAGCAGTACCCGGCCGGACCCGTCGAGGGTGCTCTGCTCGGAGTGCACCGCCGACAGCAGGCGGTCGTCGCTGTCGACGCGGCTGGTGTCGACGCCCCGGACGTTGACCAGCACCTGCGGCAGGCGGGACATCACGGTGCCGAGGTCGGCCAGGGTCCGGCCGGTCTGCACCACCCGGGCGGCCAGCATCAGGCCGGTGAGCGTGCCGTCGCCGGTGGTTCCGTGGTCGAGCATGATGACGTGCCCGGACTGCTCGCCGCCGAGCGAGTAGCCACCGGCGCGCATCTCCTCCAGCACGTACCGGTCACCGACCGCCGTCTGCAGCACGTGGATGCCCTCACGCTCCATCGCCTGCAGCAGGCCCAGGTTGCTCATCACCGTCGCGACGAGCGTGTCGCGGGCGAGCACCCCGCGCTCCTTGAGCGCCACGGCCAGGATGCCCATGATCTGGTCGCCGTCGACCTCGGTGCCGGTCGCGTCGACGGCCAGGCAGCGGTCGGCGTCACCGTCGTGCGCGATGCCGAGGTCGGCACCGTGCGCGCGCACCGCGGTCCGCAGCGGGTCGAGGTGGGTGGAGCCGTAGCCGTCGTTGATGTTGAGCCCGTCGGGCGAGGTGCCGATCTCGAACACCTCGGCGCCGGCCAGGCGGAACACCTCCGGCGAGACCTGGCTCGCCGCTCCGTGAGCCCCGTCGATGACCACCCGCAGGCCGTCGAGCCGGTTCGGCAGCACGCGCAGCAGGTGGCTGAGGTAACGGGTGTGCCCGTCGGTCATGTTCACGACCCGACCGACGTCGGCGCCGATGGGACGCTGCCACTGCTCGCCGATCGCCGCCTCGATGCGGTCCTCGACCTCGTCGGGCAGCTTGTGTCCGCCCCGGGCGAAGAACTTGATGCCGTTGTCGGGCATCGGGTTGTGCGACGCCGAGAGCATGACCCCGAAGTCGGCGCCGGCGTCGGCGGTCAGGTAGGCGATCGCGGGGGTGGGCAGCACGCCCGCGTCGTAGACGTCGACGCCCGCCGCGGCCAGTCCCGCGACGACGGCCGCGCCGAGGAACTCACCGGAGGCCCGCGGGTCGCGCCCGACCACGGCCTTGGGACGGTGCCCGGGGTCGGCCCCGGCCGCGCCGAGCACCCGCGCCGCCGCGACGGAGACGGCCAGCGCCATCTCGGCCGTGATCAGCGGGCCGTTGGCGAGGCCGCGGACACCGTCGGTGCCGAAGAGTCGTGACATGGAGGTGCCCTTCCGTTTGTACGAGCCGAACCTACTCCCGAGCGCACCGAAGGCGGCGCCCGGGAGAGGGAGCCGCCTTCGGTGCGGGCACGGCATCCACCACTGTGGTGGCGCCGTGACGGCGGATCAGCGCTTGCTGTACTGCGGTGCCTTGCGGGCCTTCTTCAGGCCGGCCTTCTTGCGCTCGGGGACGCGAGCGTCGCGGGAGAGGAAGCCGGCCTTCTTCAGCGCCGGGCGGTTGAGCTCTTCGTCGATGCCGTTGAGCGAGCGGGCCACGCCCAGGCGCACCGCACCGGCCTGGCCGGAGGGGCCGCCACCGTGCACGCGCACCAGCACGTCGTAGGAGCCGTCGAGCTCGAGCAGGGTGAGCGGCTCGTTGACGATCTGCTGGTGCACCTTGTTGGGGAAGTAGCCGGCCAGGGTGCGGCCGTTGATGGTCCACTCACCGGTGCCGGGCACGATGCGCACGCGGGCCACGGCCTGCTTGCGGCGACCGGTGGCAGCACCCGGCGCGGTGGCGCGGGGACGCTGGGTGGTCTCGCCGGCGACGGTGGTGTCGGACTCGGAGGTGTACTCGGTGACCAGCGCGTCGTTGACGTCGGTGCCGGCGGTCTCGTCGATCTGGACGTTCTCGGTCATCACTGGGCCACCTGGGTGAGCTCGTAGGGAGTGGGCTGCTGGGCGGCGTGCGGGTGCTCGGCGCCGCGGTAGACCTTCAGCTTGCTCAGCTGGGCCTTGCCGAGGGTGGTGCGGGGCAGCATGCCGCGCACGGCCTTCTCGACGGCCTTCTCGGGGTTCTTGGCGAGCAGCTCGGTGTAGGAGGTGGCCTTGAGCCCGCCCGGGAAGCCGGAGTGGTGGTAGGCCTTCTTCTGCTCGGCCTTGGCGCCGGTGAGGGCCACCTTGTCGGCGTTGATGATGATGACGAAGTCGCCCACGTCGACGTGGGGGGCGAAGGTCGCCTTGTGCTTGCCGCGCAGCAGGATCGCGGTCTGGCTCGCGAGGCGGCCGAGCACGACGTCGGTCGCGTCGATCACGTGCCAGGTGCGCGTGATCTCGCCCGGCTTCGGGGTGTAGGTACGCATCAGGTGTCCTGAATCGTTCGAGGGTGGGGAACGGCGTATGCCGAGTGCTCCCGTCAGGGACCATCGACCCCTGTCGGAGGCGCACGGCACAACAGTTCTCAAGTTTACGGGTCGAGGGCGGTGCCCCCAAATCGCCGCAAACACCTCGTCATACCCGTGCTGACCTGCGACGACGCCATCGCATAATTTGTCTGCACGGATCTTGTGCAGATGAAGTGTGCAAAGGTATTCTGCATACATGGCCACCACCGACCCCGCCTCCCCTGCCAGGTCCGAGCTCACCGGCATCCGGCTGGACGCCGCCAGCCTGCGCGTACTGGCCCACCCCCTGCGTTCGCGGCTGCTCTCCACCCTGCGCGTCGGCGGCCCCGCCACCGCCACCGACCTCGCCGCCACGCTCGGCACCAACTCGGGCGCCACGTCATACCACCTGCGCAAGCTCGAGGCGGTCGGCCTGGTCGCCGACACCGGTGAGGGCGAGGGCAAGCGCCGGCTGTGGCGCGCCGCCACCGACTTCCACTCCTACTACCCGAGCGACTTCGCCGGCGACGAGGACTCCGAGACGGCCCTGAACTGGCTCGCCCGCGACTACGTGCGCCACTTCGCAGCTCAGGCCGAACGCTGGGTCGACGCGTCCCCCTCCTGGCCGCCCGCCTGGCAGGACGCCTGCGGCAGCAGCGACGACATGGTCCTGCTCACCGCCGAGCAGCTCAGCGCCATGCGCGACGAGATCGGCGAGGTCGTGGCCCGCTACCGCCGCGTCGGCCAGGGCAACCCCGACGCCAAGCGCATCGCGGTCTACCTCTACGCCTACGCGCTCGACCTCGAGACCGGGCCCGCCCGATGAGCGCCCACCTGAGCCCGCGCTCCGCGGAGCGCCGGCTGTACCTGCTCACCACCACCCGGTGGCTCTCGGTCGGCTTCGTGGTCGGCATCTTCATCCTCGTGCAGACCGGGCGGGGCCTGACGATCGCCCAGGCGGCCACGGTCGGCTCGGTCCTGGGCCTGACCTGCTTCTTCCTCGAGCTGCCGACCAGTGGTTTCGCGGATGCCGTGGGGCGCCGCCCGGTCTACCTCGCCGCCGCCGTCATCAACGTCGTCGCGATCGTCGGCTACGCGTTGGCGCAGAGCTTCTGGGCCTTCGTCGCCGCGGGGGTGCTGATGGGCGCCTTCCGGGCGCTGGACTCCGGGCCGCTCGAGGCCTGGTTCGTAGACACCGTGCACGAGACCACCCCGGGCGCCGACGTCGACCGGCAGCTCTCGCGGGCCGGGTCGATCCTCGGCGGTGCCATCGCCGTGGGGGCGATCCTCTCCGGCCTGCTGATCTGGTGGAACCCCGTCGCCAGCGTGCTCGGGCACGACGACGTGTCCGCGCTCGACCTCGCCGTCTGGGTGTCGGCAGCCCTCACCGTGGTGCACCTCGTCGTCGCCGCCCTGGTGATGCAGGAGCCGCGCCCCACCGCCGGGTCCGAGCGCACCCGCTTGTCGCACGCGCTGAGCGAGGCCCGCCGCACGCCGACCGTGATCCGGAGCGGGCTGTCCCTCCTCGGGCACAACCGGGTGCTCATGGGCATCGTCGTCGCCGAGGTGTTCTGGTCGATCGGCATGATCACCTTCGAGTCGTTCATGCCGTTGCGGCTCGAGGAGCTGGTCGGCTCCGCCCAGGAGGCCGGCGCCCTGGTCGGCCCGGTCTCGGCCGCGGGCTGGGGGCTGTTCAGCGTCGGCGCGTGGCTGGCCGGACTCACCTCCGCGCGCATCGGGGTGGCCCGGGCCGCCATCGTGGGCCGGGTGCTCAACGCGCTGGGGGCCGTCGTCATGGGCCTGGTCGCCGGCCCGGTGGCCCTGATCGCCGCCTACCTGTTCACCTACTCGATGCACGGCATGAACGGGCCGCCCCACGCCGCCCTGCTGCACCGCGAGGCCGAGGCGAAGAACCGGTCGACCGTGCTGTCGATCAACTCGATGATGGCCTTCCTCGCCTTCGGTGTCGCCGGGCCCCTGCTCGGCCTCCTGGCCGACCGGGTCAGCCTGCCCGTCGCCATGGTCACGGCCGGGACGCTCAGCATCCTCGGGGCTGTGTTCTACATCCCCGCCCGACGGGCGGAGCGCGCTCGCGAGCTGCACCCAGCCGACTCCCAGCCGGCTCCCAGTCGCGGCTGAGACCTTCTCTGGATGAAGAACTTCCTCCTGGGGGTCGGTGCCACCCTCGCCGCGCTCGCTGTCGTGCTCGTCGTGCTCGTGTTCGTCCTCGGCTCAGGGGGGTCACACGGCACCGCTGCCACGGCGTCCCCCCGCCCCGCCGACTCGGCCGCCGGCGCCCAGCAGCCCACCGACCTGGCCGACGACGAGACCTGGCTGGGTGCCGTCGACCTGCGCAGCCAGGGGGTCGTCTCGGGCCGGGGCGACCGCGCCGACGTGGTGGCGAAGGGCTCGGGAGTGCGCTTCTCGAGCAAGGGGCTGCGGGCCGGGTCGCTCGACATCGACGCCACCATCCCCTTCGCCACCGTTGCCGAGCAGGTCGGCGCGGGCGTCACGATCTACGACGCCGGCAACGGCAAGACCGGCCTCGAGCGCACGGTCACCATCCTGGGCCGGGACCTCACCCTCAAGGCGACCGGGGCGGTGAGCGCCGACGGTGGCCAGCTGTTGATCGAGCCCGAGACCATCGACCTCGGCGGCCCGTCGTTCATCGACTCCGCGGCGAGCTCGCTGGCCCGCGCGCTGGCCACCATCCGGCAGGACGTCCCTGGCGTGCCGGCCGGCATGTCCCTGGACGAGGTCGAGGTGACCCCCCAGGGCTTCGACGCCCGGCTCAGCGGCACCGACGTGGTCATCGGTAGCTGAGCCGGGCGTCCCGGCCTGCGGCCTACCGGATCCGGCCCACCACCATGACCCCGGTCGCCTGGACGACGCGCCCCAGCTCGTCGTAGGCCGCGACGGCGACCTGTCCGGCGCCCGCAATGCGCCGGGCGTCGCGCGCGTCCTTCCGGCCGAGCCGGAGCACCTCGTCGCCGGCGAGGTCGGGGTAGCGACCAGCCAGCGCCGGTGAGAGACCGCGCGGGTCCAGGGTCAGCGGGAGGGACGAGCCGCCGATGGTCTCGGCGTCCAGGGCCAACGAGCCGGCCGGGCCCCAGTGCAGCCGGTAGGTCCAGGCGCCACGCTGGTCGGGCAGGTTCCACGACAGCACCTGCGGGGTGAGCCACGAGGCACGCGCCGTCGACAGGTCGGGCCCGAAGTCAGGGGCGAAGGTGTCGACGGTCAGCGCCTTCGACGCCACCTGGTAGGAGATCGTCGTGGCGAGGCCCGCCTCGACCGTGAAGGCGACCGGCGCCCCACCGTCGACCGACACCGTGTAGCTCCCGGCGGGGATGTCGATCGTCGAGAAGGAGTAGGTGCCGTCCCGGTCGGGGTCCTGCAGCCAGGACCGCATGCAGGTGGCGTCGTCATCGGCCGGGCAGCCCATCTCCGACTGGAAGCTCCCCGTGGCCACGAGGATCGGGTCGAGCTCGGTGTTGGTCACCCAGTGGGTGCGGTGGTCGTAGTAGAAGCTCACCGGCCCGCCGGTCGTGGAGTAGGGGATGTCGGAGCCGTTGCGGTTGCCACCGGCGCCGTAGTTGACGTCCCAGGAGCGGTTGATCGCGGCCTTGAAGGCGTACTGCCCGGCCTGGGGCGAGAACGTCCCCTTCCACACCTGGTCGGCGCCGAGGCTCAGCTGGATGGCGTCGCAGGGCGGGTCCCAGTCGGCCGCACAGCCGATCTCGCTGCCGTGGCTGCCGGGCACCGACACGGCGTCGGGCTGGGTGATGGGGCCGAGGGGGACGCCGGCGTCGGCCGGGGGCTGGGGCTGACCGACCACCGCGCTGGTCGAGACCACGCCGAAGTCACCGTCGTGGTCGCGGGCGATGGCGCGGTACTCCACCGGGGTCCCCTGGGCCAGGCCGCTCACGTCGTGGAACACCCGGTAGGGAGCGTTGTCGTCGGTGCCGAGCTTGCGCCAGGTCTTGCTCACCGACCGGTCGCCACGCGAAGGTCACCTGGGTGAAGTCCCCACCGGGCACCGTCACGCCCACCTCGCCGCGGCCGGTGACGATGCCGGCATCCCCGGGAGCGGTGAACGACGGCATCGGGCGGTCGTGGTCGGCCCGCAGCTTCGAGTTGGCCCTGTAGACGACGGCCGACAGCGGCGGCACCGTGACGGTGACCCGTCCCTCGGTGTCGGTCTTGAGGTGGCGCGGCGCCGAAGCGGGCCAGACCGCCTTGAGCATGCTGCGCGCCGGCTGGTACGTGGCGAAGGTGGCCGTCTGCCGGGTCGTCGCGTTGTTGACCGCGACCACGTACTCGACCTGCTCGTCGGCGTCCATCCGGCTGAACGCGAAGATGCCGGGCCCCTTCGTCGCGTACCGGTGCACCTGGGCACCGTCGGCGAGCGCCGGGTGCTTCTCGCGCAGCTTCGCCAGGCCCGCGATGTGCTCGTAGAGCGGGTGGGAGGTGTCGAAGTTGGCGTCGGCCGTCGTGGCCTTGGTGCCGATCAGGTCGTAGGTGTCGTTGTGCAGCGCGACCTTGCTGCGGAACATGTCCTCGCGCGCACGCTGGTCGCCGATGCCGCCGGGAACGTCCTTGGGCGCCGAGAAGCCCTGCTCGTCGCCGTAGTAGACGACCGGCTGCCCGCGGGTCAGGTACATCAGCGAGTGGGCGAGCTCGTCACGCCGCAGCAGCTGGGCGTCGGTCCAGCCCTCGGTGTTGTCGCGCAGGAAGCTGCCGACCCGCCCCATGTCGTGGTTGCCCAGGAAGGTGGGCAGCGAGTAGGCGTTGGAGTCTGCGTCGGTGAAGTAGTCGTCGAGGGCGTAGAAGTCGCGCAGCTCGGTCGTCCCTCGGCCCTTGGCGAAGTTGACCCCGCTGCCCTGGAAGCCGAAGTCGACCGTGGCCTGCAGCTTGCCCGTGGTCGTGTACTGCGACATGAAGCGCGGGTCGGCGTCGTAGACCTCGCCGAACATGAAGAAGTCCTTGTTGCCGACCGATGCGGCGTGGCCCTGCAGCGCCGGGCCGAACTGCTTCCAGAAGTCCATGTTGACGTGCTTGACGGTGTCGATGCGGAAGCCGTCGACGCCGGCCTCGTCGACCCAGGTCTTGTAGATGTCGATCATGCCCTGCACGACCTGGGGCCGTTCGGTCCACAGGTCGTCGAGCGCGGAACGGTTGCCGGACGGGAAGTCGCCGTACTCGCTGTTCTCACCGGAGAACGTCGACGTGCCCCGGTTGTGGTACATCGTGGGGTCGTTGAGCCAGGCCGGAACCTTGAGAGTGGCATCGCCGGGGCTCTTGAAGGTCGGCTCGTACGGGAAGCTCACGGCGGGGTCGACCTCGGGGAACGGGTCGCCGATGAAGGTGAAGTCCCGGTCGTCGAAGGGCTGGCCCGAGGCGTCCTTGTAGGGGGCGTCGGCCTTGGTCTTGTACGGCACCTGACCGGTGGCGTCGTAGGCCGAGTCGGGGTAGTCGAGCACGTCGGCGGTGTGGTTGGTGATGATGTCGAAGAAGACCTTGATGCCGCGCTTGTGGGCGAGGTCGATGAGCGTCTTCAGCTCGGCGTTGGTTCCGAGGTGCGGGTCGATCTGGGTGAAGTCGGTGATCCAGTAGCCGTGGTAGCCGGCCGACTCCGAGCCGGGGGCGCCCTGCACCGGCTTGTTCTTGAACGACGGCGTCATCCAGATCGCCGTGGTGCCCAGGCCCTGGATGTAGTCGAGCCGGTTGATGATCCCCTTGAGGTCACCACCGTGGTAGAAGCCCTGGCTGGCCGGGTCGAAGCCGTTCTGCAGCCGCGTGCCAGCGATGCCACCGGTGTCGTTGGCCTTCGTCCCGTTCTCGAAGCGGTCGGCCATCACGAAGTAGAAGTTCTCGCGGGTGAGGTCCTTGCGCAGGCTGTCCCCCGCCATCGCCCGGTCGGCCCGGGTCAGGCCACCGGCCGGCTCGGCCGGGCCGACCCGCACCCGGTGCGTCGCGTGGTCGTAGGTGAAGCGCAGGGTGGTGGTCTTGTCGATCGCCAGGGGGATGTTGCCGTCGGGGAGGCCGAACGTGGCGTCACCGTAGTTCTCCGTCCACGACCCGTTGAGGCGCACCTTGTACAGGTAGTCGAACGCCTCACCCGGGTCGCCCGCGGGCACGGTGAACGTGCCGGCGAACAGGGTCGGGGAGCCCGGCACGGGCAGCAGGTCGGTCTTGGTGCAGGTCTCGTTCCAGTCGGACTCGCAGCCCAGCTCGTCCATGAGGGACCCCATGAGGGTCACCCGGGAGGGCACCGGCGTGTGGTCGGCGGCGGCGGGCGCAGCGGTCACGACGGCCGGGACCGCGACGAGTGCGGCTCCGGCGGCGATGGCCGACAGGCGGCGGGGTCGGGGCATCGTTGCTCCTCGGGGGATCCGGTCGCAGCGCCGACCGGGGTGGGGGTTTCGCCGAGAAACGTAGATGCGTAAACGCTTTACATGTGGATTTCGTACCGAGATCTTGCCATGTCTTTACCAACGCTTGGTACGACGTCCAGCGGCGTCTCAGACGAGGTCGAGCCTGCTCAGCAGGCCGAGGTCGTCGTCGATGATCCAGCGCTCGACGACCCGGCCCTGGTCGTCGAAGCGGCGGAAGGTCATGGCGTCCCAGGTGACGACCCGGCCGGTGGGGGCGACACCGAGCAACGTGCCCTGGTGGGTGCCCCAATAGGTGACCCGAGCAGCGAGCAGGTCGCCCTCGGCGACCACGGCGACCAGCTGGGCCCGCAGGTCGGGCAGCGCGCGGCGCATCTCGTGGAGCACCTCGCGGTGCCCCGCGACGTCGGGCGTCACGTGGTCGGGCAGCCCGTGGACCACGGCGTGCGGAGCGTAGATGGCCAGGTACCCGTCGACGTCACCGCGGTTGAGGGCCACCACGGCGGCCAGGGTGCGTTCCTTGTTGCGCTGGGGGTACATGGTGGCAAGTCTGGCGCCGATGGGAAGCGCCCCGCCGGTGAACCGGCTGTGACGTGGCGAACGTCAGCGCTGCCGGTCGACCCGGGCCTCGTCCCAGATCGCCTCGTCCGACGCGACCACCCGGCCGTCGGCCCGGAAGACCAGAAAGCGGTCGAGGCCGCGCGCGAACCAGCGATCGTGGGTGACGGCGAGCACCGTGCCCTCGAACGCGTCGAGAGCGTCCTCGAGGGCCTCGGCCGAGTGCAGGTCGAGGTTGTCGGTCGGCTCGTCGAGCAGCAGCAGGGTCGCCCCGGACAGCTCGAGCAGCAGGATCTGCAACCGGGCCTGCTGCCCGCCCGAGAGCGAGTCGAAGGTCTGCTCCGAGGCCTGCGCCAGGCCGTAGCGGTCGAGGGCGCGGGCGGCGAGGTCACGCGGCATCCCCGCGCGGTGGTCGTCACCGCGGTGCAGGATCTCGAGCAGCGTGCGACCGTGCAGCGCGGCGTGGTCGTGCGTCTGGGCGAACCATCCCGGGCGCACCCGCGAGCCGAGCACCACGCGCCCGGCGTGCTCGACCGGCGCCGGGCGGATGTCGCCGACCGGCTGGTGCTCGCGGTCGGGGTCGCTGCCGCCGGCCGCCAGCAGGCGCAGGAAGTGCGACTTGCCCGAGCCGTTGCTGCCCAGCACGCCCACCCGCTCGCCGAACCAGATCTCGGCGTCGAAGGGCTGCATCAGCTGGCCCCCGTCGACCCGCAGCTCGAGCCCGCTCGCCACGACGGCACGCTTGGCGGTGCGTCCCCCGGTGAGCCGCATGGCCACCTTCTGGCGCAGCGGCACCGCCTCGGGCGGCCCGGCCTCCTCGAACCTGCGCAGCCTGGTCTCGGCGGCCTGGAGGCGCGAGGCCATGTCGGCGTTGTACGCCGCCTTCTGCCGGTACATGACCACCAGTGCCTTGAGCTTGGCGAGCTCCTCGTCCCAGCGGCGCCGCTGCTCGTCGAGCCGGTCGTTGCGGTCGGCCCGGGCCCGGTCGTAGGTCGAGAACCGGCCCGGGTGCACCCACACGGTGTTGCCCCCGCGGCTCGGCTCGAGCGTCGCGATCCGGGTGGCCACCCGGTCGAGCAGTTCGCGGTCGTGGCTGACGAACAGCACGGTCTTGGCCGACTCCACGAGCCGCGCCTCCAGCCAGCGCTTGGTCGGCACGTCGAGGTAGTTGTCCGGCTCGTCGAGCAGCAGCACCTCCTCGGGCCCGCGCAGCAGCGCCTCGAGCACCACCCGCTTCTGCTCGCCACCGGAGAGCGTCGACACCTGCCGCCACTGGGCCCGCTCGAACGGCGTGCCGAGCGCGGCCACGGTGCAGACGTCCCAGCGGGTCTCCCACTCGTAGCCGCCCACGTCGCCCCAGTCGGCCAGGGCCTGCGCGTAGTCGAGCTGGTCCTGCTCGGTCTCGCGCTCCATCATCGCGAGCTCGGTGCGGTCGACCTCGAGCGCGGCCCGGCGCACCGGCTCGGGGGCGACGGAGACGAGCAGGTCGCGCACCGTGCTGTCGTCACGCACCTTCCCGATGAACTGCCGCATGACGCCCAGGCCCCCGCTGCGCGTCACGGCGCCGTCGGATGCCGGGAGGTCGCCGGCGAGGATGCGCAGCAGGGTGGTCTTGCCGGTGCCGTTCGGGCCGATCAGGGCGACCTTGGCCCCCTCGCCCACCCGGAAGGTGACGTCGCGCAGCAGGCGCCTGCCGTCGGGAAGCGAGAAGCTCACGGCGTTGACGTCGAGATGGCCCACGAGTCACCAGTCTGGCCGACGGGGGCGGTGAACTCGACCGAGATTCGGCGTCGCCCGCCGGGCCGTCAGTGCAGGAAGGTCTTCAGCGCGATGAACAGGATGCCGAACGTGCCGGCGACGCAGGCCGAGACGATGCGTTCACGCGTCGTGAGTCGCCCGCCCCGGCCCATG
The DNA here is from genome assembly GCA_963747405.1 of uncultured Actinomycetota bacterium. Classification (GTDB taxonomy): domain Bacteria; phylum Actinomycetota; class Actinomycetes; order Actinomycetales; family Dermatophilaceae; genus Fodinibacter. The sequence goes on along the minus strand of CAVVFG010000010.1, from coordinate 324,051 downwards.
GCCCAGCCGGCGATGCACAGCAGCACCGTGCTGCAGATGAGCGCGCCGAGGACTGCCGTGGACACCTCGGCGCCGAACAGGCTCAGCACGGCCAGGACGATGAGCGGCAGTGCCGAGGCGGTGACCATCTCCCAGCCGGAGGTCAGCTGCTCTCGCACGGTGGCCCAGCTCAGGCGGTGCCCTTCGTGGATGCGCTCGGCGACGATCCGGGCGTAGCGCTCCGCACCCCAGTAGATGACGAGGGTGACGAGCACGGTGACCTCCACAGCCAGCCCGGTCTCGCCGTGCGAGGCCGACATCACCGCCGCGCTGACGATGATGCCGTAGATGCCCGCTGCCGTGCCCTCCTGGGTGTCCCGGGTGACGTGGATCGACTTCGGGACCTGCCAGACGTTGTCACCCATCCATCGACCTCCTGCGTGCTCGTCCCCGGTACCTGGCGTCGGTCCATCGTCCCCCATGGCCGGCCCGCCACGACAGGGGACTCCCCTGCCACGTGGGCCGGCTGTCAGGCGGGCAGCGACCGCCGGCTGCGGGACTCGGCGGCGCGGGCGGCGAGCTCGTCGTCCGGCGGGTAGGTGACCTCCTCGAGCGAGAGCCCGTGGGGCGGCATCACCCGCACCCGCGAGTCGCGGATCCCGCCCCCGAGGACCTCCCTGGGCACCCCCACGGCCAGGCGCCCCTCCCCCACCGGCACCACGGCCCCGACCAGGGCACGCACCATGCTGTGGCAGAAGGCGTCAGCCACCACGGTGGCCTCGAGCGTGCCGTCCGCCGCCCGCACCCAGCGGTGGTCGAGCAGGGTGCGCACGGTGGTGGCGCCGGCCCTTCGCCGGCAGAAGGCGGCGAAGTCGTGCAGCCCGAGCAGGCTGCGTGCGGCGGCATCCATGGCGGCGACGTCGAGCGGCCCACGCACTAGCATCGTGTCGAAGCGCCGCAGCGGGTCCAGGGCGGCCGGGTCGTCGCAGATGCGGTAGAGGTAGCGGCGGCGCAGCGCCGAGAAGCGGGCGTCGAAACCGTGGGGCGCCTGGCTCACCCGCCGCACCGTCAGGTCGGGCGGCAGGATGCCGCGCAGCCGGGTCGCCGCCGCCTCCCCGGGCGCGCTCGTGGAGCGGCCGCGCACCTTCTCCCAGCCCGCTGGGTCGACGTCGGCGTGGCACACCTGCCCGCGGGCGTGCACCCCAGCATCCGTGCGGCCGGCGACGACCAGGCGCACCGGGGTCGGGCTGCGCACGATGGTCGTGAGGGCACCGCTGAGGGTGTCCTCGACGGTGCGACGGCCCGGCTGGGCCGCCCACCCGGAGAACGCCGTCCCGTCGTAGGACAGGTCGATCCGGATCCGCAGCGTCACCGCGCCAGCGTAGTGCCGGATGCCGGAACGGCCCCCCTCCCGCAGTGGGAGGGGGGCCGTTGCGTGGTGCTGGTGTCGGACGCGGCTCAGGCCTCGTCGTCGACCGGCTGCTTCGACGGGCCACCGGCCGGCTCGAAGCCGGCGGCCTCGGCGGCCTCGGCGTCCTTGAACCAGAACTCGGCGACCGTCTGGTCGTACCACTGCGAACCCTCGACGTGGTACTTGCCGGAGTCGGCGTTGCCCTTGACGGTGTAGCCCTCGGGGGCGGCGCCGTCCTCGGTCGCGGCGACGGCACCGGCAGGCAGCTCGACGGCGGGGGTGTCCTGCACGTCGATGTCCTGCACGTCGGCGGTCTCGGCAGCCGTGGCGCCGTCCTGGGCCGCGGTGCGCTTGGCCTCATCCTTGGCCGCACGCTTGGTCGCGCCCTCGGCCTCCTTGACGGTGGCCTTCCTGGCGACGGGCTCGCGGACGAGCTCGATGACCGCCATGGGGGCGTTGTCGCCCTTGCGCGGGCCGATCTTCGTGATGCGGGTGTAGCCGCCGTTGCGCTCGGCCATGTCGGGCGCGATCTCGACGAACAGGCGGTGCACGACGCTCTTGTCGCGGATGACCGTCATCACCCGGCGACGGGAGTGCAGGTCACCCCGCTTGCCGAAGGTGATGAGGCGCTCGGCGAGGGGGCGCAGGCGCTTGGCCTTGGCCTCGGTCGTCGTGATGGAGTCGTGCTCGAAGAGCGAGGTCGCGAGGTTCGCCAGGATGAGCCGCTGGTGAGCGGGACCGCCTCCGAGACGGGGACCCTTGGTGGGGGTGGGCATTGCTGTTCTCCTTGGTTATACGGCCTGGAGGCGTTGGTCAGAGCTGCTCGTCCTCGGCGTACGCCGCGTCGTCCTCGCCCTCTCCGAAGGTGAAGTCGTCGTAGCGGTCGGCGATGAGGCTGGGGTCGAAGCCGGGAGGGCTGTCCTTGAGCGCCAGACCCATGCCGGCGAGCTTGGCCTTGACCTCGTCGATCGACTTCGCACCGAAGTTGCGGATGTCGAGCAGGTCGGCCTCGCTGCGGCCCACGAGCTCACCCACGGTGTGGATGCCCTCGCGCTTGAGGCAGTTGTAGGACCGCACGGTGAGGTCGAGGTCCTCGATCGGAAGCGCCAGGTCGGCCGCGAGGGCGGCGTCGGTGGGCGACGGGCCCATGTCGATGCCCTCGGCCTCGACGTTGAGCTCACGCGCCAGGCCGAACAGCTCGACGAGGGTCTTGCCGGCGGACGCGAGCGCGTCGCGCGGGGCCATCGAGTTCTTGGTCTCGACGTCGACGACGAGGCGGTCGAAGTCGGTGCGCTGCTCGACACGGGTGGCCTCGACCTTGTAGGTCACGGACAGCACCGGGCTGTAGATGGAGTCGACCGGGATGCGGCCGATCTCCTGGTCACCGGACTTGTTCTGCTGCGCGGAGACGTAGCCACGGCCACGCTCGACGGTGAGCTCCATCTCGACGGTGCCCTTGTCGTTCAGGGTCGCGATGTGCAGCGTGGGGTTGTGGATCTCGACGCCGGCCGGCGGGGCGATGTCGGCCGCGGTGACCGCGCCGGCGCCCTGCTTGCGCAGGTACATCACGACGGGCTCGTCGTGCTCGCTGGAGACGACCAGGCCCTTGATGTTGAGGATGATCTCGGTGACGTCCTCCTTGACCCCGGGGATCGTGGAGAACTCGTGGAGCACGCCGTCGATGCGGATGCTGGTCACGGCCGCACCGGGGATGCTCGAGAGCAGGGTGCGACGCATCGAGTTGCCGAGCGTGTAGCCGAAGCCGGGCTCGAGGGGCTCGATGACGAAACGGCTCCGGGACTCGGAGATGACGTCCTCGGAGAGGACGGGACGCTGTGCAATGAGCACGGTTGTTCTTCCTTCCCACGGGCGACCGCCATATGACGCCTCGTGAATGCCGGGTACGTGACCCGGGGCCCACCCCACCTCTGTCCGTGGTGCAGGCCGCCCGCCGGCGCCGCCCGCCCGGGGGGGCGGACGGCATCCGACGCACAATCAGTTCTTGGAGTAGAACTCGACGATCAGCTGCTCGGCCAGGACCGTGTCGATCTGGGCCCTGGTCGGCAGCTGGTGGATGAGGATCTGCAGGCTGCCCGGCACGACCTGCATCCAGGCCGGGATCGGGCGATCGCCGAAGGTCTCGCGGGCCAGCTGGAAGGGGAGGGTCTCGACGGACTGCTTGCGCACCGTGATGATGTCGTACTGCTCGACCCGGTAGCTCGGGACGTCGACGCGCACGCCGTTGACCAGGAAGTGACCGTGGGTCACGAGCTGGCGGGACTGGCGGCGGGTGCGGGCCAGGCCGGCGCGGTAGACGACGTTGTCGAGGCGGGACTCGAGGATGGTGAGGATGTTCTCACCGGTCTTGCCGGGGCGGTTGGCCGCCTCCTTGTAGTACCGGCGGAACTGCTTCTCCATGACGCCGTAGGTGAAGCGGGCCTTCTGCTTCTCCTGCAGCTGGGTGAGGTACTCCTTCTCCTGGATCCGCCGGCGGCCGTGCTGGCCGGGCGGGAAGGGACGCAAGTCGAAGTTCTTGTCGCCGCCGACGAGGTCGGTCTTGAGCCGGCGCGACTTCTTGGTGATGGGTCCGGTGTAACGGGCCATGTCTGTCTACTTACCTTTCGCGAAGTCTCGGGCGCTCAGACGCGGCGGCGCTTGGGCGGGCGAACACCGTTGTGCGGGCTCGGGGTGACGTCCTGGATCGAGCCGACCTCGAGGCCGGCGGCGGTCAGGGAGCGGATGGCGGTCTCGCGACCGGAACCCGGGCCCTTGACGAAGACGTCGACCTTGCGCATGCCGTGCTCCATGGCACGACGGGCGGCGGCCTCGGCGGCGGTCTGCGCGGCGAACGGCGTGGACTTGCGCGAACCCTTGAAGCCCACCTGGCCGGCGGAGGCCCAGGCGATGACGGCCCCGGCGGGGTCGGTGATCGAGATGATCGTGTTGTTGAACGTGCTCTTGATGTGGGCCTGGCCCACAGCGACGTTCTTCTTCTCCTTGCGGCGCACCTTCTTGGCGCCCGCGGTACGGCCCTTGGGAGGCATGTGTTCTCTTTCCTACGAGTTCTTCGGAAGCGGCGGGGGTGACGGGCGCAGGGCGCGCGTCACTTACCGGCCTTCTTCTTGCCGGCGACGGTGCGCTTGGGGCCCTTGCGGGTGCGCGCGTTGGTCTTGGTGCGCTGTCCGCGCACCGGGAGGCCGCGACGGTGGCGGATGCCCTCGTACGAGCCGATCTCCACCTTGCGGCGGATGTCCGACTGCACCTCGCGGCGCAGGTCTCCCTCGACCTTGAGGTTGTCCTCGATCCAGTCACGAAGCGAGACGAGCTCTGCGTCTCCCAGGTCCTTGACGCGGGTGTCGGGGTTGACCCCGGTGGCCGCGAGGGCCTTGCTCGCGCTGGTCCGACCGACTCCGAAGATGTAGGTCAGTGCGACCTCGACGCGCTTCTCGCGCGGGAGGTCCACTCCAACAAGACGTGCCATCTGTGGATGGTTCCTATTCTGTGGTTCCGGAGGTCTGGAGCAGCCACCGGTCCGGCCCATCCTGGTCCGGTCCTCGGCCTCCGGGCCGAGGGTGACGTCCCGCGCCCACCTGCGAGTTCCAGGTGACCCGTCGGGGGTCGGGTGCTGCGTGCTGCATTCTCTTGTGCGTGTGCTCGAAGCCCTGTGGACTCGTGCGGCCCCGGCGGGGCGGTGCTGCGTGCTGACGCGGGGTCAGCCCTGGCGCTGCTTGTGGCGCAGGTTCTCGCAGATCACCATGACCCGCCCGTTGCGGCGGATCACCTTGCACTTGTCACAGATCTTCTTGACGCTCGGCTGAACCTTCATGTCGCCTTTGCTGTCTCGTCGATGACTGTGGTCTAGCGGTAGCGGAAGACGATGCGGCCACGGGTCAGGTCGTAGGGGCTGAGCTCCACCACCACACGGTCCTCGGGGAGGATCCGGATGTAGTGCTGGCGCATCTTCCCAGAGATGTGCGCGAGGACCTTGTGACCGTTCGTGAGCTCAACCCGGAACATCGCGTTCGGGAGTGCCTCGACGATCGTGCCCTCGATCTCGATGACGCCGTCCTTCTTGGCCATACCCTCTCAATCCGCCGTTGGGCGACTCTTCGGTCGTGTCGATTCGCCCATGGAAATCGGCCCCGTGCTGCTTCCGCAGGAGAACACCCATGCGAAGGACGCACACGTGACCGACGTTCAATACTACGGGAGCGGGACCCTGAGCACGAAATCGGCCGGTTGCCGTGCCTCAGGCCCGTGCCCGCAGGTCGGCGACGTAGAGCTCGAGGATGCGGGCCGTGCCGTCGACCGCGCTCAGCTCGCCGGCCCGCACCGCCCGCTCGAGCTCGGCCTGCGCGGCGCGCACCGAGGGTGCGTCGCGCACGGCGTCGTGCAGCTGGGCGTCGACCATGGCCCACATCCAGTCCTGCTGCTGGCGCGCCCGGCGCACCTCGAGCGACCCCTGCGCCTGGAGGTGCTCGCGGTGCTCGAGCACCGCCGACCACACCTCGTCGAGCCCGTCACCGGTGACCGAAGAGCAGGTGAGCACCGGCGGGCGGCGCGCGCTGGGCCCCGGCATCATCATCCGCATCGCGCCGGCCAGCTCGCGGGCCGCGCCGCGGGCCGGCCCCGCTCCGTCGCCGTCGGCCTTGTTGACGGCGATGACGTCGGCGAGCTCGAGGATGCCGCGCTTGATGCCCTGCAGCTGGTCGCCGGCCCGGGCCAGGGTCAGCAGCAGGAAGGTGTCGACCATCTCCGACACCGCGATCTCGTTCTGCCCGACGCCGACGGTCTCCACGATGACCACGTCGTAGCCGGCCGCCTCGAGCACGAGCATCGACTCGCGGGTCGCCCGGGCCACCCCGCCGAGCTGGCTGCCCGACGGGCTGGGGCGGATGAAGGCGTCCTCGCTCGCGGCGAGGCCGGCCATCCGCGTGCGGTCACCCAGGATGGAGCCGCCGGTGCGGCGCGAGGTGGGGTCGACCGCGACGACCGCGACCCGGCTGCCGCGCTCGAGCAGCCGGCATCCCATCGCGTTGATGAACGTGGACTTGCCGGCTCCGGGCACACCGCTGATGCCGACCCGCACCGAGCCGCCGGTGGCGTCGGCGATCGCAACGAGCAGCTCGGCCGCCTGCTCGCGGTGGTCGTGGCGCGTCGACTCGAGCAGGGTGATGGCCCGCGCCACGTGCTGGCGCGCGCCGGCACGCACCCCCGCCGCGAGGTCGGCGACGTCGACCGGCCTCACTCGAGCCGCTCGCGCAGCTCGTTGACCAGGTCGATGGCCGCCCGGCTGATCACGGTGCCGGGCGGGTAGATGGCGTCGGCCCCGGCAGCGCGCAGCGCGTCGAAGTCCTGGGCCGGGATGACGCCGCCCACCACGATCATCAGGTCCTGGCGGTCGAGCGCGTCGAGCTCGGCGCGCAGCGCCGGCACCAGGGTGAGGTGCCCGGCGGCCAGCGAGCTGACGCCGACGACGTGCACGTCGGCCTCGACCGCCTGCCGTGCGACCTCCGCGGGGGTCTGGAACAGCGGGCCCACGTCGACGTCGAAGCCGAGGTCGGCGAACGCGGTCGAGATGACCTTCTGGCCGCGGTCGTGGCCGTCCTGGCCCATCTTCGCGACGAGGATGCGCGGGCGGCGGCCCTGCTCACGCTCGAACTGCTCGACGAGCTCCTGCGCCTCGTGCACCGCCTCGTCCTGCCCCGCCTCGGCGCTGTACACGCCCCCGATGGTACGGATCTGCGCGGTGTATCGGCCGAAGACCTGCTCCATGGCGGCCGACATCTCGCCGACGGTCGCCTGGGCGCGGGCGGCGTCGATCGCCAGGGCGAGCAGGTTGGTGTCGAGCGTCCCGTCGGAACCGGAGCGGGCGGCATCCGTGAGCCGTTGCAGTGCCGCCGTCGTGGCGGGCTCGTCGCGCTCGGCGCGCAGCCGCTCGAGCTTGGCGAGCTGGCTGGCGCGCACCGCGGCGTTGTCGACCCGCCGTACCTCGATCGGCTCGTCCTCGTCGACCGGGTAGCGGTTGACGCCGATGACCGGCTGCTGGCCGGAGTCGATGCGCGCCTGGGTGCGCGCGGCGGCCTCCTCGATGCGCATCTTGGGGATGCCGGCCTCGATCGCCTTCGCCATGCCGCCGGCGGCCTCGACCTCCTCGATGTGCCGCCAGGCCCGCTCGGCGAGGTCGGCGGTGAGCCGCTCGACGTAGGCCGAGCCGGCCCACGGGTCGATGACTCTGGTGGTGCCCGACTCCTGCTGGAGCACCAGCTGGGTGTTGCGGGCGATGCGGGCGGCGAAGTCGGTGGGCAGCGCGACGGCCTCGTCGAGGGCGTTGGTGTGCAGGCTCTGGGTGTGACCCTGCGTCGAGGCCATCGCCTCGATGCAGGTGCGCACCACGTTGTTGAAGACGTCCTGCGCGGTGAGCGACCAGCCGCTGGTCTGGCTGTGGGTGCGCAGGCTGAGGCTCTTGGGGTTGCTGGCCCCCTGGTCCTTGACGAGGCGCGCCCAGAGCAGGCGGGCGGCTCGCATCTTGGCGACCTCCATGAAGAAGTTCATGCCGATCGCCCAGAAGAACGACAGCCGCGGCGCGAACGCGTCGACGTCGAGCCCCACCGCCGTGCCGGCCCGCAGGTACTCCACGCCGTCGGCGAGGGTGTAGGCGAGCTCGAGGTCCTGCGTCGCCCCGGCCTCCTGCATGTGGTAACCGGAGATCGAGATCGAGTTGAACCGCGGCATCTTGGCGCTGGTGAAGGCGAAGATGTCGCTGATGATCCGCATCGACGGCTCGGGCGGGTAGATGTAGGTGTTGCGGACCATGAACTCCTTGAGGATGTCGTTCTGGATGGTGCCGGTGAGCTGCTCCGGCGCGACGCCCTGCTCCTCGGCCGCCACGACGAACAGCGCGAGGATCGGGATCACCGCACCGTTCATCGTCATCGACACCGACATCTGGTCGAGCGGGATGCGGTCGAACAGGGTGCGCATGTCGTAGATCGAGTCGATGGCGACCCCGGCCATGCCGACGTCACCGGTGACCCGCGGGTGGTCGGAGTCGTAGCCGCGGTGGGTGGCGAGGTCGAAGGCGACCGACAGGCCCTTCTGGCCGGCCGCGAGGTTGCGCCGGTAGAACGCGTTGCTCTCCTCGGCGGTCGAGAACCCGGCGTACTGCCGGATGGTCCACGGCTGGGTCGTGTACATCGTCGGGTAGGGGCCGCGCAGGTAGGGCGGGGCGCCCGGCACGGTGTCGAGGAAGTCGAGCCCCTCGAGGTCGGCCTCGGTGTAGAGCGGCTTGACCGGGATCTGCTCGGGCGTGACCCAGGGTTCGCCGGTGGGGACGGGGGCGCCGTCGGTGCGGCCGTCGCCGAGGTCGAGGGCGGTGAAGTCGGGGACGGCGCTCATCGCTGCTCCTCCGTCGCGGTGGTGGGATCGGCAGGGGCGCCGAGCCGGTCGAGCAGGTCGGACAGGAACGCCACGACGTCGATGCCGTCGTGCACCTCACCGTCGACCAGGCCCGCGGCGTCGCCCAGTTCGCTGGCGCGGCCGGCCACGAGCACCCGCTCGACCCCGGCGGCGCGCAGCTCGTCGATGGCGGTGGCACCGTGCTCGGCGTAGCCCTTCGGGCTGGAGGCGAGGATCGCGACCGGCGCACCGGCGTCCGCGGGTTGCAGCCCACCAGCGGCGAGGAGGTTGTTGACGAAGGCCTGCCGCGCGCCGAAGGCGCGCCGGGTGCCCAGCGTGCGCACCACCACGGTCGGCTGATCCAGGGTGGCCGCGCGGTCGCGCAGGACCTCGTAGGCCGTGGCGTCACGCCGCGGCCGCAGTGCGCGGTCGGTCTCGGCGAGCGCGGCGCGCGGCCGGCGGGTGGCCGGCGGCTGCGGAACCGCCGGGAACATCGAGACACCGGTGATCGGGTGGCGGCGGGTGGCGAGCTCGCGGTCGCGCTCGGTGCACGCCTGCGCGACCCAGCGGTGCACCAGCCCGTCGGCGAGCGCCTGCACGGCGCCGCCGGCCCGCTCGACCTCCTGGAAGCGCGTCCAGATCGCCTCGGCGACCTCGTCGGTGAGCGACTCGAGGTACCAGGAGCCCCCGCCGGGGTCGGTCACCCGGCCCACGTTGGACTCGTCGGCGAGCAGGATCTGCGTGTTGCGGGCCAGCCGGCGGCCGAGCCGCTCGGGCAGGCCGAGCACGGTGTCGTAGGGCAGCACGGTGACGGCGTCGGCGCCGCCGACGGAGGCGCCGAACGCGGCCAGGGTGCTGCGCAGGACGTTCACCCACGGGTCCTCGCGGGTGAACATCCGCAGGCTGGTGACGGCGTGGGTGCGCACGCCGCGCTGGTCCTCGATGACGCCGCAGGCCTCCCCGACGCGGGCCCAGACCCGGCGCACGGCGCGCACGGCGGCGGCGGTGAGGAACTGGTCGGCCGTCGCACCGAGGCGCAGGTCGATCTGCCCGAACGCCTCGTCGGCGGGGATGCCGGCCGCCTCGAGGTGGCGCAGGTACTCCACCCCCGTGGCGACAGCCAGGGCGAGGGCGTCGACGTCGGTGGCACCGGCCTCGTGCACGACCCGGGCGTCGACGGTGATGGCGCGCCAGCCGTCGAGGTGGCGGCACTCGCGGACCAGGTCGGCGAGCGGGGCCAGGTCGGGGGTGGTGCCGAGCCGAGCGGCCGCGCCGAAGGGGTCGAGCCCGAGGTTGCCGCCCACCGCCTCGCGGCCGTCGACCTGGTCGAGCAGGGCCCGGGCCGCCCCCGGCTGGTCGGTGACCGACGAGAGCACCACCGGGGCGAGGTCGAGGCGCACATCGGCCAGCACCTCGGGCAGGTCTGCGGCACTGATGCCGTCGTCGCCCACGTGCACCCACACGGAGGTGACGCCGTGCTCGAGGTCGTCGAGCACGGCGGCGCGGGTCACCGCGGCATCCGGGTCGTCGTGCAGCGCGCACACGTCCCACGGGGTGGTCGCGTCGCGCAGGGTGCGACCGCGGGTGAACGGCATCGCACCGGGCACGCCCAGGTCGCGGTCGTCGCGCAGGTAGATGGCGTCGACCTCGAGACCGCCCTCGAGGTGGCGGCGCAGGGCCGCCTCGGCCTGCACGCCCTCGAGCCGGGCGTCCTCGGCACGGCCCTTGTTGAGCACGGCGGCGACCAGGCGCTGCCACTCCGCACGGCCCTGCCGCGGGAAACCCGCCGCCAGGGCGGGAGGTGCGCCGGAGGCCGCACCGGGGCTGTGGTCGGTGGTCTGGGCGACCGACGGGTCCGTCATGGTGATCCCTCTCCGACGGCGGCCGGCTGCGGTGCCGGCACGGCCGCCCGTGCGCACCCGACCCGCGACACCGGGCCGTTGTGGCCCCTGCGCAAGGTCGGGGCAGGCTCGTGACGAGCCCGCACGTCCACCCTAGTGCCGCGCTCCGCCCGCCTCACTCCGAGGCCGGGCACACCGGCCCACCGGTGCGGCGGGCGCGGCCAGAAGCTCGCCGAGCGGCTCCCCTCCTCCCCGACTTCGTAGGGGAGACGCCGGGCGACACGCCGCAGTCGGCCCGCTCGGCGTGGCCGCTGGCCTGCAAGGTGGGGCGGCTGGGGGCGGTCAGGCGGGGTCGATCGGGGCGAACGTGGCACCCAGGGAACGCAGCCGCTCCGCACCGCCGTCGGCCGCCGTGAGCACGCACAGCCCCTGGGCCGTGGCGGCGACCGAGTGCTCCCAGTGCGCCGCGCGCGACCCGTCGCGGGTGGATACGGTCCACTCGTCGTCGAGCACGACGTTGTCCTGGTCGCCCAGCGTGACCATCGGCTCGATGCAGATGGTGGTGCCGTCGACGACCTTGGGGCCCTTGCCGGTGACCCGGTAGTTGGGCACCTGCGGGTCCATGTGCATCGAGGTGCCGATGCCGTGGCCCACGTAGTCCTCGACGATGCCGTACTCCCGGCCGCGCCGCTCTCCGCTGCCGGTGAGGCTGTCCTCGACGGCCGCGCCCACGGCATACAGGCTCGCGCCCACCCGCAGCGCGGCGATGCCGGCCCAGAGCGACGCCTCGGTGTCGTCGATGAGCGCGAGGTCGTCGGGGCGGCCCGACTCCCGGCCACCGACGACGAGGCTGACCGCCGCGTCACCGTTCCAGAGGCCGACCTGGGCGCCGCAGTCGATCGAGAGCAGGTCGCCCTCCACCAGCACCCGCGGCCCGGGGATGCCGTGCACGATCTGCTCGTTCAACGAAGTGCACAGCGTGTGCCGGTAGCCGGGGACGAGCTGGAAGTTCGGGATGCCGCCGTGGTCGCGGATGTGGGTCTCGGCCAGGGTGTCGAGCTCGAGGGTGGTCATGCCCGGGCGCACGGTGGCCTGCAGCAGCTCGAGGGTGCGGCCCACGAGCAGGCCGGCGGTGCGCATGCCGGCGAGCTGCTCGGGCGTCTTGCCCTCGCAGCGGTCACGGTTGAACAGCCCCATGCCGCGGAACCCTACCGGCGAGGCAACCTGTCCCCCACATCCGCCGCCTCCGGCCGCGCCCGTCGAGAGTTGAGAACCCGCCCTACCGGGTGCCGTGCGGGCGGAGTGTTCTCCACCCTCGACCGGCATCGGCCGGCCGGTCAGGCGATGCGCAGCGTCGACGGGTCGAGGTCGAGCGCCCGCGCGAAGCTGGTGAGGGTCCACCGGCGACGCGGACCGCGATGCAGGTCCTGCGGCCCACGAGCTCCTTGACCCGCCAGTCGTGGCTCTCGACGAGGTCCTTGCGAAAGGAGTCGGTGCTGCGTCGCCGCCGGTCCGCGTGCTGCTCGCCCTGGTACTCCCCGACGACCTGTTGCCGACGCCAGACGAGGTCGCCCTCGGCGAGCCACCCGCCCGCCGCGTCGGTGAGCGCCGCGCTTCGTGACCTCCGGCTCGGGGAACCCGCGTCGACGAACATCAGGCGCGCCCGGGTCTCCATCGGCGAGCGCACCCCCGGCCGCACCAGGGTCAGCGCGTGCCGCAGTGCGACGGCGCCGCGCGGTCGGTTCCGCCGTGCCAGCGCCTCCCGCAGGGCCAGCACTCCTGCTCCCTGCCGCGCGGGGCCGTCGAGGAGGGCCACCGCTGATCGCCGGCCACCACGAGGTCGTGCAGCGACACGGCGCCACGAGGCAGCTCGCCGAGGTCGCACCAGGTGTCGGCCACGCCGACCACCCGAATCGCGGTGCCGGGCGGCGTGGCAACGCCCCGGACCTCCAGCCCTCGGTGCCCCACCACGCCCCTGCGCACTGCGCAACCGGCCTCGGTGGGGGCGATGACATGCAGCGGCGCGCCGTTGGCGGCCGTGGCCTCCTCGAGCGCCCACGGCAGTGGCAGCCCCCAGAGCAGCGCAGCGGTGGCGTGCGAGAACGCCCGCTCGTGCGGCATCCCCACCGAGAAGGCCGCGGCCCGTTCCACCAGGGTCTCGGGGGCCGTCAGCGCGCAGGCACCCCGGTGGGGTGCACCAGGTCGCCGCGGCGCAGCCGTCGGGGCGGCACATCGAGGGCCCGCGCCCGGGCGGTGCTGAACGGCCCGGGCCCGAGCTCGACCGGTAGCGGTGAGGGGCACACGGTCCGAGCGTTCCGGAAACCGGCTGACGGCATCCGCCGTCATCCACAGCCCCCGGTCGAGAGTAGAGAACACTCCGCGCGGTCCGAAGGTCACACGGAGTGTTCTCTACGGTCGACTCGGCAGACCGGTCAGGTGAGGGCGGCGAGGATGCGGCTGGTGACCTCGTCGACCGCACCCATGCCGTCGACCTCGACGAGCAGGCCGCGCTCGCGGTAGGTGTCGGACAGCGGCTTGGTCTCGCGGTGGTAGATGGCCATCCGCTCGCGGATGACGTCCTCGGTGTCGTCGTCCCGGCCCTCGGACTCGGCCCGCTTGAGCAGCCGGGCCACCACGGCGTCGTCGTCGACGGTCAGCTCGAGCACGTGGTCGAGCGAGGCGTCGTGGGCGGCCAGCATGCCCTCGAGCGCCTCGACCTGGGCGAGCGTGCGGGGGTAGCCGTCGAGCAGGAAGCCCGGGGCGCAGTCGTCCTGGCCCAGCCGGTCCTCGACGATGGCGTTGGTGACGTCGTCGCTGACGTAGCCCCCGGACGCGATGATCGCCTTGACCTGGAGCCCGAGGGGGGTCTCGTTCTTGATGTTGGAGCGGAAGATGTCGCCGGTGGAGATGGCGGGGATGCCGAGGTGCTCGGCGATGCGAGCGGCCTGGGTGCCCTTACCGGCACCGGGCGGGCCGAGGATGATCAGGCGCATGTCGCGACCCCCGCGAGGGAGACGGGCGGGGTGGGGCGGGGCGAGGTCAACGGAGGAACCCTTCGTAGTGCCGCTGCTGCAGTTGGGCCTCGATCTGCTTCACCGTCTCCAGGCCGACACCCACGATGATCAGGATCGAGGTTCCGCCGAAGGGGAAGTTCTGGTTGGCACCGACGAGGACCAGGGCGATGAGCGGCAGGAGCGAGATCAGCGCGAGGTACAGCGCGCCCGGCACCGTGATGCGGTTCAGGACGTAGCTGAGGTACTCGGCCGTGGGTCGCCCGGCGCGAATACCCGGGATGAAGCCGCCGTACTTCTTCATGTTGTCGGCGACCTCGGTCGGGTTGAACGTGATCGACACGTAGAAGAACGTGAAGAACAGGATCAGCAAGGTGTACAGGGCCATGTAGTACGGGTGGTCACCACGCACCAGGTGTGCGTTGATCCAGTCGACCCAGCCCGGGCTGGTGCCGTCGGAGCGCTGGTTGAACTGGGCCAGCAGCATCGGCAGCGAGAGCAGCGAGCTGGCGAAGATGACCGGGATGACACCCGCCATGTTGACCTTCAGCGGGATGTACGTGGAGGTGCCGCCGTAGACACGCCGGCCCACCATCCGCTTGGCGTACTGCACCGGGATGCGCCGCTGGCTCTGCTCGACGAAGACCACGAGGGCGATGACCACGAAGCCCATCAGGATGATGCCGAGGAAGACGGTCCAGCCGGAACGCTGCTGGATGGCCCACAGCGAGCTCGGGAAGTTGGCGGTGATCGAGGTGAAGATCAGGATCGACATGCCGTTGCCGATGCCCTTGTCGGTGACGAGCTCACCGAGCCACATGATCATGCCCGTGCCGGCGGTCATCGTGAGCACCATGATCAGGATCGTGATGACCGAGTCGTTGGTGAGGATGTTGGTGCACGACGGGTTGCTGAACAGTGACTGCGGGTTCTGCGCGAAGGTGATCAGCGTCGAGGACTGCAGCACCGCCAGGCCGATGGTCAGGTAGCGGGTGTACTGCGTCATCTTGGTCTGACCGGCCTGGCCCTCCTTCTTCAGGGCCTCGAACCGTGGGATGACGACGGTGAGCAGCTGGATGATGATGCTGGCCGTGATGTACGGCATGATCCCGAGCGCGAAGATCGACAGCTGGAGGAGCGCCCCGCCGCTGAACAGGTTGACCAGGCCGAGCAGGCCGTTGCTGTTGTTCGCGCCGTTGATGCACTGCTGCACCAGCGGGTAGCTGACCCCGGGCACGGGGACGTGGGCACCGAGCCGGTAGACGGCGATGATGAACAGGGTGAACAGAATCTTCCTGCGCAGGTCGGGCGTCTTGAACGCGCGTCCGAAAGCGGTGAGCACAGGTCCTCCAGGGGGTGCGGCCACGAGGTGGCCGCGTCGTCAGCGATCGTTCTCAAGATACCCGTCGATGCCCGGGCACCCGGCACCGGCGGGAAATATGCCACGTGCCGCAGGGCCGGTTCCCGAGGAAACCCGGGATCCTGCCCTGCGGCACGGTGGTCATGGGTGGGGCGTCAGGCGATGGTCGCCGTGCCGCCCGCGGCCTCGATCTTCTCCTTGGCGGTGCCGGAGAACGCGTTTGCCGTCACGTTGACGGCCACCGTGATCTCGCCGGTGCCGAGGACCTTCACCAGGTGCCCGTCGCGGACCGCGCCCTTGGTGACCAGGTCCTCGATGCTCACGTCACCACCGTCGGGGTAGTGCGCGCTCAGCCACTCGAGGTTCACGACCTGGTACTCGGTCTTGAACGGGTTCTTGAAGCCGCGCAGCTTCGGGAACCGCATGTGCAGCGGCGTGGTGCCGCCCTGGAAGCCCTCGGGCACCTGGTACCGGGCCTTGGTTCCCTTGGTACCGCGACCGGCGGTCTTGCCACGGCGCCCGCCCTCACCACGACCCACGCGGATCTTGGCGGACCTGGCGCCCGGCGCGGGGCGCAGGTGGTGCACCTTCAGTGCGGCGGGACCCTCGGCGGTGGTGGCCGCCTTGGCAGCCTTCGTGGTGTCAGCCATGTTCACTCAACCTCCTCGACGGCCACCAGGTGGGTCACCGTCTTGACCATCCCGCGGATCTCGGGACGGTCCTCCTTGACGACGACGTCGCCGATGCGCTTCAGACCGAGGCTGCGCAGCGTGTCACGCTGGTTCTGCTTGCCACCGATCTCCGAACGGGTCTGGGTCACCTTCAGACGAGCCATCACGCACCCGCCTTCGCCTCGGCGATGCCGGCCGCCTGGGCTCGCAGCATCGCCGCGGGGGCGACCCGGTCCACGGGCAGGCCGCGGCGAGCCGCGACGGCCTCCGGACGCTCGAGGCCCTTCAGGGCCGCGACCGTCGCGTGGACGATGTTGATCGCGTTGTCCGAGCCGAGGCTCTTGGACAGCACGTCGTGGATGCCGGCGCACTCGAGCACCGCACGCACCGGGCCACCGGCGATGACGCCGGTACCGGGGCTGGCGGGGCGGAGCATGACGACACCGGCAGCAGCCTCGCCCTGCACGGGGTGCGGGATGGTGCCCTGGATGCGCGGGACCTTGAAGAACTGCTTCTTGGCCTCCTCGACACCCTTGGCGATCGCCGCGGGCACCTCCTTGGCCTTGCCGTAGCCGACACCGACGGTGCCGTCGCCGTCACCGACGACGACGAGCGCGGTGAAGCTGAACCGGCGGCCACCCTTGACGACCTTGGCGACGCGGTTGATGGTCACGACACGCTCGAGGTACTGGCTCTTCTCGGGCTCACGGGCGTCACGACGGCCGTCACGGCCGCCGCGGCCCTCACGGCCACCGCGCTCCGCGGTGGCGGGCCCGCCGGTGCCTCGACGCTGGGGTCCTGGCATCAGATGTTCCTCATCTCGACAACGAAAGTGGTCTGGGTGGCGGTCACAGTGCGAGCCCGCCTTCCCGAGCGCCGTCCGCGATGGCGGCGACGCGACCGTGGTACTGGTTGCCCCCACGGTCGAAGACGACGGCCTCGACGCCGGCGGCCTTGGCGCGCTCGGCGACGAGCTCACCGACCTTCTTGGCCTTGGCGGTCTTGTCGCCGTCGAAGGCGCGCACGTCCGCCTCCATGGTGGAGGCCGACGCGACGGTCTTGCCCACGGTGTCGTCGACGACCTGCACGAAGACGTGCCGCGCGGAGCGCGAGACGACCAGGCGGGGGCGCACCGAGGTGCCCGTGACGACCTTGCGGACGCGGAAGTGGCGGCGGCTGCGGGCAGCGGTCTTGCCCTTGGCGCGCTTGACGATCAGTGCCATGGCTTACTTACCAGCCTTTCCGACCTTGCGGCGGATCTGCTCGCCCGCGTAGCGGACGCCCTTGCCCTTGTACGGGTCGGGCTTGCGGAGCTTGCGGATGTTCGCGGCGACCTCGCCGACGAGCTGCTTGTCGATGCCCTGCACGGCGAACCGGGTCTGGTTCTCGACCGCGAAGGTGATGCCGGTGGGGGGCTCGACGGTGATGGAGTGCGAGTAGCCCAGGGCGAACTCGAGGTTGGAGCCCTTGGCGAGCACGCGGTAGCCGGTGCCGTGGATCTCGAGCTTCTTCTCGTAGCCCTCGGTGACACCGAGCACCATGTTGTTGATCAGGGTGCGGGTCAGGCCGTGCAGGGAGCGCGAGACGCGTGCGTCGTCCGGGCGCTTGACCTCGAGGCCGTTCTCGCCCTGCTCGACGGTGATCGGCTCGGCGACGACGTGGCTGAGCTCGCCCTTGGGACCCTTGACCTTCACGGTCTGGCCCTCGATGGCGATGTCGACCCCGGCCGGGACGGTGACGGGGAGACGTCCGATGCGTGACATGTCAGTAACCCCTTACCAGATGTAGGCGAGGACTTCCCCACCCACACCCTTGTTGGCGGCCTGACGGTCGGTCAGCAGGCCGGAGGACGTCGAGATGATCGCGACACCCAGGCCACCGAGCACCTTCGGCAGGTTGGTGGACTTGGCGTACACGCGCAGGCCCGGCTTGGAGACGCGGCGCACCCCGGCGATGGAGCGCTCACGGTTGGGGCCGTACTTGAGGTTGACGGTGAGCGTCTTGCCCACCTCGGCGTCCTCGACGGTCCAACCGGCGATGTAGCCCTCGGCCTCGAGGATCTCGGCGATGTGGCTCTTGAGCTTCGAGAACGGCATGGAGACTGCGTCCTTGTGCGCCGAGTTGGCGTTGCGGACGCGGGTCAACATGTCCGCGATCGGGTCGGTCATGGTCATTGGGCTTCTCCGCCCTCTCTCAGCACGGTTTCCTCCGAGCAACACTCGGCGGACCTGCGCTGTAGATGGTCTTGGGTCGTTACGGATGCCGCGGGGTTGCGGCGGGTGGGGACGCGCGGCCGGGAGCCGGCCGGCATCCCCGGGAGGGTCACCAGGAGGACTTGGTCACACCGGGGAGCTCGCCGCGGTGGGCCATCTCCCGCAGGCAGATCCGGCACAGGCCGAACTTGCGGTAGACCGAGTGCGGACGGCCGCAGCGCTGACAGCGGGTGTAGCCGCGCACCGCGAACTTCGGCTTCTTGTTCGCCTTGTTGACAAGGGCAGTCTTGGCCATGCTCAGTTCTCCTTGAACGGGAAGCCGAGCGCCTTGAGCAGCGCGCGTCCCTCGTCGTCGTTCGTCGCGGTCGTGACGACCGTGATGTCCATGCCGCGGACGCGGTCGATGCGGTCCTGGTCGATCTCGTGGAACATCGACTGCTCCGTGAGGCCGAACGTGTAGTTGCCACGGCCGTCGAACTGCTTGGGCGACAGGCCCCGGAAGTCACGGATGCGGGGCAGCGCCGTGCTGACGAGCCGGTCGAGGAACTCCCACATGCGGTCACCGCGCAGCGTGGTGTGGGCGCCGATCGGCATCCCCTCGCGCAGCTTGAACTGGGCGATCGACTTGCGGGCCTTGGTGACGACCGGCTTCTGGCCGGTGATCGCGGTGAGGTCGCGGACGGCACCCTCGATGAGCTTGCTGTCCTTGGCGGCGTCACCCACGCCCATGTTGACGACGACCTTGACGACGCCGGGGATCTGCATGACGTTCTCGAACCCGAACTGCTCGCGCAGGGAGTCCTTGATCTCGTCCTGGTAGCGCGCCTTCAGGCGCGGCTGGGTAGCGGTGTCAGCCATCTCTCTCACAGGTCCTTGCCCGAGCGCACGCCGACGCGGACGCGGCTCGCCTTCTGGCGGCCGTCGCGCTCGACGGTCTCGACGCGGGTCTTGATCCGGGTGGGCTTGTTGTCGGAGGGGTCGACGACGGCCACGTTGCTCACGTGGATCGGCGACTCCATCACGACCAGGCCACCGGTGCGGCTGCCGCGGGCGGACTGGCCGGCCTTGGTGTGCCGGGTGACCCGGTTGACGCCCTCGACGGTCACCCGATTGGTCTCACGGTTGACCGAGATGACCTTTCCGGTGGCGCCCTTGTCCTTGCCGGTCAACACCTGCACGGTGTCGCCCTTCTTGATCTTCATGGTCGCCATGGCTCAGAGCACCTCCGGGGCGAGGCTGATGATCTTCATGAAACGCTTCTCGCGCAGCTCGCGGCCCACCGGGCCGAAGATGCGGGTGCCCCGGGGGTCACCGTCGTTCTTGAGGATCACGGCAGCGTTCTCGTCGAACTTGATGTAGGAACCGTCGGCGCGACGGCGTTCCTTCTTGGTGCGGACGATGACCGCCTTGACGACGTCACCCTTCTTGACGTTGCCGCCCGGGATCGCGTCCTTGACGGTGGCGACGATGGTGTCGCCGATGCCGGCATACCGGCGACCGGAGCCACCGAGAACACGGATGCACAGGATCTCCTTGGCACCGGTGTTGTCGGCGACGCGAAGTCGCGACTCCTGCTGGATCACTTATCTCTCCTTGTCCTCCGGTTCTCCCCGCTGGTGGCGGTGAGCCTTCAGGAACTCGTAGGTCGGACTCGGCTGCGCCGAGACTGTCTGTCGTGCCGTCGAACCAAGCTCGCTTCGCTCGGCGGTTCGGCGGCTACTTGGCCTTCTCGAGGATCTCCACCAGGCGCCAGCGCTTCGTGGCGCTCAGCGGGCGGGTCTCCATGATGAGGACGCGGTCGCCGACGCCGGCCGCGTTGGCCTCGTCGTGCGCCTTGACCTTGCTGGTGCGGCGGATGACCTTGCCGTAGAGCGCGTGCTTGACGCGGTCCTCGACCTCGACCACGACGGTCCTGTCCATCTTGTCGCTGACGACGTAGCCCTGGCGGGTCTTGCGGTCGTTGCGCTCCGCTGCCTCGGTCACGGTCTCATCCTTCGTTGTCTCAC
Source organism: uncultured Actinomycetota bacterium (assembly GCA_963747405.1). Taxonomy (GTDB): domain Bacteria; phylum Actinomycetota; class Actinomycetes; order Actinomycetales; family Dermatophilaceae; genus Fodinibacter. The sequence continues at coordinate 304,161 of CAVVFG010000010.1, read as the reverse complement.
TCACTGGGCCTCACCCTTCCCGCCGATGCCGAGCTCGCGCTCGCGCATCTCGGTGTAGATGCGGGCGATGTCCTTGCGGACGGCGCGCAGCCGGCCGTGGTTGTCCAGCTGGCCGGTGGCCGACTGGAACCGGAGGTTGAACAGCTCCTCCTTGGCCTTGCGCAGCTCGTCGACCAGTCGCTCGTCGTCGAGACCGCGCAGCTCCGCGGTAGCCAGGTCCTTGGAACCGATAGCCATCAGAAGTCACCACCCTCACGCCGGACGAAGCGGCACTTCATCGGCAGCTTGTGCATCGCGAGGCGCATGGCCTCACGTGCGACGTCCTCCGGCACACCGGAGAGCTCGAACATGACACGGCCCGGCTTGACGTTCGCGATCCACCACTCCGGGGAGCCCTTGCCGGAACCCATGCGGGTCTCGGCGGGCTTCTTGGTGAGCGGACGGTCCGGGTAGATGTTGATCCAGACCTTTCCGCCACGCTTGATGTAGCGGGTCATCGCGATACGCGCGGACTCGATCTGGCGGTTGGTGACGTAGGCGGGCTCGAGGGCCTGGATGCCGTAGTCGCCGAACGCGATGGTCGTACCACCCTTGGCAGCGCCCGAGCGACCCGGGTGGTGCTGCTTGCGGTGCTTGACTCGACGGGGAATCAGCATGGTCAGGACTCCTGCGTGCTCGCGGCAGCCGGGGCCTGCTCAGCGGCAGGAGCCTCGGCCACGGGGGCGGGGGCGTCGGCGCGACGGGCACGGGCCGGACGGTCGGCGCCGTCCCGGCGCGGTCCACGACCCTGGCGCGGCGCGGTGGCCTGCTGGGCCGCGAGCTCGCGCGCGGTCATGTCGCCCTTGTAGATCCACACCTTGACGCCGATGCGGCCGAAGGTGGTCTTGGCCTCGTAGAAGCCGTAGTCGATCTGCGCGCGGAGGGTGTGCAGCGGCACGCGACCCTCGCGGTAGAACTCGGTACGGCTCATCTCGGCGCCGCCGAGGCGACCGGACACCTGGACCCGGATGCCCTTGGCGCCGGCGCGGGTGGCGGACTGCATGCCCTTGCGCATGGCGCGGCGGAACGACACGCGGGCGCTGAGCTGCTCGGCGATGCCCTGCGCGACGAGCTGGGCCTCGACCTCGGGGTTCTTGACCTCGAGGATGTTGAGCTGCACCTGCTTGCCGGTGAGCTTCTCGAGCTCGCCGCGGATGCGGTCGGCCTCGGCGCCACGGCGACCGATGACGATGCCGGGGCGCGCGGTGTGGATGTCGACGCGGACCCGGTCACGGGTGCGCTCGATGTCGACGCGGGCGATACCGGCGCGGTCCATGCCCTCGGACATGAGCTTGCGGATCGCCACGTCCTCCTTGACGTAGTCGCGGTAGCGCTGACCCTCCTTGGTGGAGTCTGCGAACCAACGGCTCCTGTGCTCCGTCGTGATCCCCAGACGGAAGCCGTGCGGGTTGACCTTCTGGCCCATCAGCGAGTGCCTCCGTTCGTGGCCTTGGCGGGCTTGGGAGCGACGACCACGGTGATGTGGCTCGTGCGCTTGTTGATGCGGCCGGCGCGGCCCTGGGCGCGCGGCCGGAACCGCTTCATGGTCGGGCCCTCGTCGATGAACGCGGACGCGACGACGAGCTCGCGCTCGTCGAACCGCTCGGCGGTCTTGTCGGCCTTGACCCGGGCGTTCGCGATCGCGGACTCGAGCACCTTGCGGACCGGCTCCGCCGCGCCCTGGGGGGCGAAGCGCAGGATCGACACCGCGTCGGTGGCGTTCTTGCCGCGGATGAGGTCGACGACCCGGCGCGCCTTCTGCGGCGTCACCCGGACGTGGCGGGCGACCGCCCGCGCCTCGGTGGTAGTGGTCTCGGTGGCCATCAGCGACGACGCCCCTTCTTGTCGTCCTTCACGTGACCGCGGAAGGTGCGGGTCGGTGCGAACTCGCCGAGCTTGTGGCCGACCATCGACTCGGTGACGAACACCGGGACGTGCTTGCGGCCGTCGTGCACGGCGAGGGTGTGGCCGAGCATGTCCGGTGAGATCACCGAACGGCGCGACCAGGTCTTGATGACGTTCTTGGTGCCCGCTTCGTTCTGGACATCCACCTTCTTCTGCAGGTGGTCGTCGATGAAGGGGCCCTTCTTCAGGCTACGAGGCATTCCAGGCTCCTATCAGCGCTTCTTGCCAGTACGGCGGCGACGAACGATCAGCTTGTCGCTGGGCTTGCCGGGGCGGCGGGTGCGGCCCTCGGGCTGGCCCCAGGGGGACACCGGGTGGCGACCACCGGACGTGCGGCCCTCACCACCACCGTGGGGGTGGTCGACCGGGTTCATGACGACGCCACGCACGGTCGGGCGCTTGCCCTTCCAGCGCATCCGGCCGGCCTTGCCCCAGTTGATGTTGGACTGCTCGGCGTTGCCGACCTCGCCGACGGTGGCGCGGCAGCGCACGTCGACGTTGCGGATCTCACCGGACGGCATGCGCAGCTGGGCGTAGGGGCCGTCCTTGGCCACGAGCTGCACGCGCACGCCGGCCGAGCGGGCGATCTTCGCACCGCCACCGGGCTTGAGCTCGACGGCGTGGATGACCGTACCGGTCGGGATGTTGCGCAGCGGCAGGCTGTTGCCGGGCTTGATGTCGGCGCCGGGGCCGTTCTCGATCGGCATGCCCTGCTCCAGGCCCTTGGGGGCCAGGATGTAGCGCTTCTCGCCGTCGGCGTAGTGCAGCAGCGCGATGCGGGCGGTGCGGTTCGGGTCGTACTCGATGTGAGCGACCTTGGCCGGGATGCCGTCCTTGTCGTGACGACGGAAGTCGATGACGCGGTAGGCACGCTTGTGGCCACCACCGATGTGACGGGTGGTGATGCGGCCGTTGTTGTTGCGGCCACCGCTCTTGGTCAGCGGACGGACGAGGGACTTCTCGGGGGTGGAGCGGGTGACCTCGACGAAGTCGGCCACGCTCGACCCGCGACGCCCAGGCGTCGTCGGCTTGTACTTACGGATACCCATGGTTAAGTCCTCAGCTTCCTCAGGCGCCGGCGCTGCCGAAGATGTCGATCGAACCCTCGCGGAGGGTGACGATCGCGCGCTTGGTGTCCTTGCGCTTGCCGATGCCGAACCGCGTGCGACGGGCCTTGCCCTTGCGGTTCATGGTGTGGACCGAGTCGACCTTGACGCCGAAGACCTGCTCGACGGCGATCTTGATCTCGGTCTTGTTCGAGCGCGGGTCGACGATGAAGGTGTACTTGCCCTCGTCGAGCAGCCCGTAGGACTTCTCGGACACGACCGGCGAGATCAGGATGTCGCGGGGGTTCTTGCCCTGGCTCACTTCTCGTCCTCCCCATTGTCGGGCTCGTCGGCCTTCTCCGCGGCCTCGGCCTGGTCGGCCTTGGGTGCCTTGTCGGCCTTGTCGGGCGTGGGCGCCTGGTCGACCGTCACCTCGAGGCCGGTGAAGGTCTCGTAGGCGGCCTTGGTGAACAGGACGTCGTCGGCGCACAGCACGTCGTAGGTGTTGAGCTGGTCGACGGCCAGGACGTGGACGTCGGCCAGGTTGCGCACCGACTTCATCGAGACCAGGTCGGTGCGGTCGAGCACGACGAGCACGTTCTTGCGGTCGGACAGCCCGGCGAGCAGCGCGGCCGCGGCCTTGGCCGAGGGGGCGTCGCCGGTGGAGATCGACTCGACCACGTGGATGCGGTCGTGGCGCGCCCGGTCGGACAGGGCACCGCGCAGGGCGGCAGCCTTCATCTTCTTGGGGGTGCGCTGGGTGTAGTCCCGCGGCTGCGGGCCGTGCACGATGCCACCGCCGGCGAACTGCGGCGCGCGGGTCGAGCCCTGCCGGGCGCGGCCGGTGCCCTTCTGCTTGTAGGGCTTGCGACCGCCACCGCGCACGTCGGCGCGGGTCTTGGTGGCGTGCGTGCCCTGGCGGGCGGCCGCGAGCTGGCCGACGACGACCTGGTGGATCAGCGGCACGTTGGTCTGCACGTCGAAGATCTCGGCAGGCAGGTCGACCTTGAGCGTCGAGATGGTCATGTGGGTCACGCCCCCTTCGCGGCCGAGCGCACGAGGACGACCGCGCCGCGGGGGCCGGGGACGGCACCCTTGAGCAGCAGCAGGCCCTTCTCGGCATCCACGGCGTGGACGGTGAGGTTCTGGGTGGTCTGGCGCACGCCGCCCATGCGACCGGCCATCCGCATGCCCTTGAACACGCGGCCGGGCGTGGACGCCCCGCCGATCGAGCCGGGCTTGCGGTGGTTGCGGTGCGAGCCGTGCGAGGACGAGACGCCCTTGAAGCCGTGCCGCTTCATGACGCCCGCGAAGCCCTTGCCCTTGGTCGTGCCGGTGACGTCGACGAGCGCGCCCACCTCGAAGGTGTCGGCGCCGAGCTCCTGGCCGAGGGTGTAGTCGCCGGCGTCGGCGGTGCGCAGCTCGACCACGTGGCGGCGCGGTGTCACGCCGGCCTTCTCGAAGTGGCCGGCCAGCGGCTGGGTGACCTTGCGCGGGTCGATGGCGCCATAGCCGAGCTGCACCGCGGCGTAGCCGTCGGTGCCGGCGTCCCGCACCTGGGTCACGACGTTCGGGCCGGCCTGGATCACGGTGACGGGCACGAGCCGGTTGGTCTCGTCCCACACCTGGGTCATGCCGAGCTTGGTGCCCAGCAGGCCCTTCTGGGTCTTGGTGGCAGTGGTGGTCATGTCGTCAGCCTCAGAGCTTGATCTCGATGTTGACGTCAGCCGGGAGGTCGAGACGCATCAGCGAGTCGACGGCCTTGGGCGTCGGGTCGATGATGTCGATGAGGCGCTTGTGGGTGCGCATCTCGAAGTGCTCGCGGCTGTCCTTGTACTTGTGCGGCGACCGGATGACGCAGAACACGTTCTTCTCCGTCGGCAGCGGGACGGGGCCCACCACGGTCGCACCGGCGCGGGTGACCGTGTCAACGATCTTGCGCGCCGAGCTGTCGATGACCTCGTGGTCATACGACTTCAAGCGGATGCGGATCTTCTGTCCCGCCATCTGACGTTCCCGTCTCTCTCTCGCCGTACATCTGTCTGGAGTCGTGCTGTCCGGTGCGCCGACCCCCGCGGTCGGGTGTGTCGCCCTTGTTCCGCAGCCCGGCGGCACACGGTTACCCGTCGACGTCGGTGGTGGTCGGTTTTGCCCGGGAAGCCCGGGTGCCTGGCACTTCGCGAACCGAGCCGCCCCGCCGGCGACGGCGGTTCGTGATCTCGTCGCGGTGGGCGCCGTCGACCCTCTCGGGACGTCGTCGCACGCCAAGCAACCTGATAAGTGTGCCAGACGTGAGGACGACGGGCCAAATCGACCGTTACACCCCCCAGGCATGCCGGCGCCGCAGCCCGCGCCACCTGGCGCGTCGGACCCCCGCTCCTCGCCTCGCGGAACAGCCCTGCCAGCAGTGTGACCTGCGTCACATTCTGCCCAACCGTTGGACCGGGACGCTTGCGGCGCGCTACCCCTGACATGGCCCGTGTCCACCTACGCGGTCCTCGAGGCGACCTCCGAGCCGCCCCGGACACCGTACGAAGGAGCCCCCTCATCATGCGCAAACCCACCCACGTTCGTCGGGCTGGCATCGCTCTTGCCGGCGCCGCCCTCCTCCTTGCCGGTGCCGCCGGCGCCAACGCCGCCGGCGGTCCACAGCCCGGCACCGGTGCCGAGCGCCCGGCCCTGGCCGCCAGCGCGCTGGCGGCCCCCGCCATGGCGCCCGGCTCCGACCTGCAGTTCATCTCGGTGACGCCGTGCCGCATCATCGACACCCGCAAGGCCGGAGGCGCCCTGCACGGCACTCGCACCTACAGCGCGTCGTTGGCGAGCTACGCGGCTCAGGGCGGCTTTGCCGGCACCTGCAACATCCCGGACATCGCCATGGCGGTGCAGCTCAACCTGGGCGCCATCTCGCTGGGCAACACCAGCGACCTCAAGGGCTGGGCCGCCGGTGAACCGCAGCCCCTGGCCTCGATGGTGAACTACAACCCGTCCGGCCCGATCGCCAACATGGTGACCATGCCGGTCAACGCCCTGGCCCAGTTCTCGCTCCAGACCCCGGGCACCGCGCACGTCTTCGCCGACGTCGCCGGCTACTACGTCCAGCCGCTCTACGCCACGATCGACGCCACGGACGGGGTCGACGCACTGGTCTACGCCGACATCCAGTCCGGCCTGGTGAGCGCCACCCGCGACAGCATCGGTGAGTACTCGCTGACCTTCAACCGCAACGTCACCGGCTGCGTCGCCCTGGCCACCGACTACCTCTTCACCCCGGTGCACGAGATCTCCACCGACTCGGACTTCTCGCAGGACAGCACCGTCTACGTGTCGGTCAAGGACTCCTCCACCGGAGAGCCGGACGACACCATCTTCCACATCGCCCTCACCTGCTGACCTGACAGCACCGCGAAGGGCCCCCACACCACCTGGTGCGGGGGCCCTTCCGGTGCGCCCGGTGCCGGGGTGGTCCGTCACCGCTGCTTGCTGCTCAGCACCCTGGACCGGTCGATCTCGAGCCGGCCGTCCTGGCGGACCAGCCGGTAGGAGGTGCGCTCGACGAACACCCGGCCGTCGGCGTACTCGTAGGTGACGGTGGCGGTGACCGAGTCGGGGGCGGATGCCGTGACGTCCGAGAGCGACACCCGGTCGATCGCTCCCCAGAACGACGCGTAGTACTCGCGGTTGCGTGCCGTGGTGCGCTGGTACCGAGGCGTGAGGCGCGCCCACCCGGCATCCAGGTCACCCGGCAGCAGGGCGTAGTAGTCCTGCACCGCGGCGCCCAGCTCACGTGCCGAGGGACTGCCCTCGGCAGCCGGCGAGGTGGACGGCTTCGGCGACGGGGACTGGGTGGGTGTGCGAGACGGGGCCGGGGCGCTGCTCGTCCGAGCCGGGGCACTGCTCGTCGCGCTCGGCGTCGGCGCGGCCGTCGTGGGCGGCGAGCTCGGGCTCGGCGAGGGCCCGCTGGCCGCGGACCGGGCCGGCGCCACGGTGGGCGCTGGGTCCGGACGCAGCGCCAGCACGACGGCGACGGCGGCGACGGCTGCCACCAGGGCGAGCACCGCCAGGAGCAGCCGGCGGCGGGTCCGCCGGGTGTCGCCGGTCCGCTCCCCCGCCGGCGGCGGCTGCCCGCCGCCGCGCAAGGCCCCCAGGGGGTCCTCGGGCCCGGTGACCGGCCCGTCGACCGAGGAGGGCCCGTTCGGACCACCATCGCCGCCGTCCGGCACGGCGACGTCGACGTCACTGGCGTCCGCCGTGGCCCCCACCCGGCCGAGCTCTCGAGCCACCTGCGCCATGTCGGGCCGGTCCTGCGGCCGGGCGGCCAGCATCGAGGTCAGCAGTGCTGTCAGCACTGCTGCGTTCCGGGGGGGTTCGACCTCTCCGGAGGCCACCCGGTGCAGCAGGGCCATCGGGTTGTCGTGCGTGCCGAACGGGGTGCGCCCCTCGAGCACGGTGTAGATCGTCGACCCCAGCGAGAAGACGTCGGAGGCGGGCGTGGCCGGCTCCCCGCGAGCGACCTCGGGGGCGAGGTAGGCCGGGGTGCCGGTCACCAGGCCGCTCGAGGTCAGGGACACATCGCCCATCGCGTGCGAGATGCCGAAGTCGCTGATCTTGGCGGTGCCGTCGGGTGCCACGAGCACATTGGCGGGCTTGACGTCACGGTGCACGATGCCGGCGTCGTGGGCAGCGGCCAGCGCCGACGCCACCTCCGCCCCGATCCTGGCCACCTGGGGCACGGGCAGTGCCGGGCCGGTGGTCATCAGCTCGGCCAGGCTCGACGACGGGAAGTACTGCATCACCAGGCACGGCTGGCCCCGGTGCTCGACCACGTCGAAGACCGGCACCGCGTGCGGGTGGTGCAGCCGGGCGGTGATCCGGGCCTCGCGCATCGCCCGGTGCGACGACAGCTGCGCGTCGGGGTCGTCGGGGCCCACGGCGGGGTGCAGCCGCTTCACGGCGACGTCGCGGCCGAGGCGCTCGTCGTAGGCCCGCCACACCACCCCCATCCCGCCGGCCCCGATCTGCTGCAGCAGCCGGTAGCGCCCGACGAGGACGTCGTCACCCGTGCTCATGGGGTGCTCTCCTTCGGGGCAACGGTTGTGGGCGGGCAGGTGCCGACCGCACACTGCGCAGCACTCGCCCGGGTCACCTACCCAGCCGGCCGGGCCCCACCCACCGATCGGCCCGGCAGCCGGAGGCCCGAGCCCCGTGGGGCTGGGTGCTGCCGGCCGAGGCCGCGGGCGCGCTCGTCACGACCCTGGTGCTGCTGCGGGTCCCACTCCCCACGGCCGCTCCTGGTCGGCATGGTCGCGGTCTCGTTGCTCGGCATCCCGATGGTGGTGCTCGGCGTCGACCCCAGGGTCGGCCTGCTCGTGGTCGCGGTCGCGTTCAGCGTGCTGCTGTCCCGGTCGGTGCGCACGCTCCCCCGCGCCCGGACCGCCGCGAGCGTACGGGTCTGAGCACGGCCGAAGGGCCCCCGCACACTCGGTGCTGGGGCCCTTCGGTGGTGCCGGGCGAGCCCGGCGTCAGGTCACTTGTTGATCTTGGTGACCCGGCCGGCGCCGACGGTGCGGCCGCCCTCGCGGATGGCGAAGCGCAGGCCCTCCTCCATGGCGATGGGCTGGATGAGCTCGACGGCCATCTCGGTGTTGTCACCGGGCATGACCATCTCGGTGCCCTCGGGCAGGTGCACGACACCGGTGACGTCCGTGGTGCGGAAGTAGAACTGCGGACGGTAGTTGTCGTAGAACGGCGTGTGCCGGCCACCCTCGTCCTTGGACAGGATGTAGACGTTCGCGTCGAAGTCGGTGTGCGGGGTGATCGAACCCGGCTTGACGACGACCTGGCCACGCTCGACGTCCTCGCGCTTGACGCCACGAAGGAGCAGGCCGACGTTCTCGCCCGCGCGGCCCTCGTCGAGCAGCTTGCGGAACATCTCGATGCCGGTGGCGACGGTCTTGGTCGGGGGGCCGGTGTGGATGCCCACGATCTCGACCTCCTCGTTGACCTTGAGGATGCCGCGCTCGATGCGGCCGGTGACGACGGTGCCACGGCCGGTGATGGTGAAGACGTCCTCGACGGGCATGAGGAACGGCTTCTCCGTCTCACGCACCGGCTCGGGGATGTAGGTGTCGACCGCCTCCATCAGGTCGAGCACGGTCTGGCCCCACTCGGCGTCGCCCTCGAGCGCCTTGAGCGCCGAGACCTTGACGACGGGGAGGTCGTCGCCGGGGAACTCGTAGACCGAGAGCAGCTCACGGACCTCCATCTCGACGAGCTCGAGGATCTCCTCGTCGTCGACCATGTCGGCCTTGTTGAGCGCCACGACGATGTAGGGGACGCCGACCTGGCGGGCCAGGAGGACGTGCTCCTTGGTCTGCGGCATCGGGCCGTCGGTGGCGGCGACGACCAGGATCGCGCCGTCCATCTGCGCGGCACCCGTGATCATGTTCTTCACGTAGTCCGCGTGACCCGGGCAGTCGACGTGGGCGTAGTGACGACCCTCGGTCTGGTACTCGATGTGCGCGATGGAGATGGTGATACCGCGCTGCTTCTCCTCGGGCGCCTTGTCGATGTCGTCGAACGCGAACACCGGGTTCAGGTCCGGGTACTTGTCGTGCAGGACCTTGGAGATCGCAGCCGTCAGCGTCGTCTTACCGTGGTCGATGTGACCGATGGTGCCGATGTTGACGTGCGGCTTGGTCCGCTCGAACTTTGCCTTCGCCACTTGATGTCCTCCTCAGGACTCTTCTCGTGAAACGCCTTTACGACCGGGCAGGACGTGGCGTCGTACTTGGGGGGTGGTTGGTTGGGGTGCTGCAGCCGAGACCAGCGACCAGTCTAGCGGTCACTCGCCTCGGGTCTTCTTGACGATCTCCTCGGCCACCGACTTGGGGACCTCGGCGTAGGAGTCGAACTCCATGGAGTAGTTCGCGCGACCCTGGGTCTTGGACCGCAGGTCGCCGACGTAGCCGAACATCTCCGACAGCGGGACCAGGCCGCGCACGACCTTGGCACCGCTGATGTCCTCCATGGCCTGGATGTGGCCGCGGCGGGAGTTGATGTCGCCGATGACGTCACCCATGTAGTCCTCGGGGGTGCGCACCTCCACGGCCATCATCGGCTCGAGGAGCACGGGCTCGCACTTGCGCACGGCCTCCTTCAGGGCCATCGAGCCGGCGATCTTGAACGCCATCTCCGAGGAGTCGACGTCGTGGTAGGCGCCGTCGAGCAGGGTGGCCTTGATGCCGACCAGCGGGTAGCCGGCGAGCACGCCGTACTGCATGGCGTCCTGGATGCCGTGGTCGACCGAGGGGATGTACTCGCGCGGGATGCGCCCACCGGTGACCTTGTTCGAGAACTCGTACATCTCGCCGTCGGCGGTGTCGAGCGGCTCGAGCGCGATCTGCACCTTGGCGAACTGGCCGGAGCCACCGGTCTGCTTCTTGTGGGTGTAGTCGTACTTGTCGATGGAGCGCTTGATCGTCTCGCGGTACGCGACCTGCGGCTTGCCGACGTTGGCCTCGACCTTGAACTCGCGCCGCATGCGGTCGACGAGGATGTCGAGGTGCAGCTCGCCCATGCCGGCGATGATCGTCTGGCCGGTGTCCTCGTCGAGGTGCACCTGGAAGGTCGGGTCCTCCTCGGCCAGCTTCTGGATCGCCGTGCCGAGCTTCTCCTGGTCGCCCTTGGTCTTGGGCTCGATGGCCACCTGGATGACCGGCTCCGGGAAGGTCATCGACTCGAGCACGACCGGGCTGTCGATGTCGCACAGCGTGTCACCGGTGGTCGTGTTCTTCAGGCCGATGGCCGCGTAGATGTGACCCGCGAGGGCCTCGCCGACCGGGTTCTCCTTGTTGGCGTGCATCTGGAACAGCTTCCCGATGCGCTCCTTCTTGACCTTGGTCGCGTTGAGCACCTGGGTGCCCGCGGTGATGTGGCCGGAGTAGACCCGGATGAAGGTCAGGGTGCCGAAGAACGGGTGCGAGGCGACCTTGAACGCCAGTGCGGAGAACGGCTCGGTGGTGCTGGGCTCGCGCGCCACCTTCTCCTCCTCGTTGCCGACCGCGTGGCCGACCATGGCCGGCACGTCGAGCGGGGAGGGCAGGTAGGAGATGACGGCGTCGAGCATCGGCTGCACACCGCGGTTCTTGAACGCGGAGCCGCACAGCACCGGGTAGAGCTCGGAGGAGATGGTGAGCTGGCGGATGCCGGCCACGATCTCGTCGGCGGTGAGCTCGCCCCCGTCGAGGTACTTCTCCATCAGGGTGTCGTCGGCCTCGGCCACGCGCTCGACGAGGTGGTGGCGGTACTCCGCCGCCTTCTCGGCGAGCTCGGCCGGGATCTCCTGGACCTCGTACTTGGCGCCGAGGGTGACGTCACCCTTGGCGTCGCCGGGCCAGACCAGGGCGCGCATGTGGATCAGGTCGATGACGCCGATGAAGTCGCTCTCGGCACCGATCGGCAGCTGGAGCACGAGAGGCTCGGCGCCGAGGCGGTCCTTGATGGTGTCGACGGTGAAGTAGAAGTCGGCCCCGAGCTTGTCCATCTTGTTGACGAAGCAGATGCGCGGCACGTTGTACTTGTCGGCCTGGCGCCACACGGTCTCGGACTGCGGCTCGACGCCCTCCTTGCCGTCGAAGACCGCCACCGCACCGTCGAGCACGCGCAGTGAGCGCTCGACCTCGACGGTGAAGTCGACGTGGCCAGGGGTGTCGATGATGTTGACCTGGTTGTTCTCCCAGAAGGAGGTCACGGCGGCCGACGTGATCGTGATGCCGCGCTCCTTCTCCTGCTCCATCCAGTCGGTGGTGGAGGCGCCGTCGTGCGTCTCGCCCATCTTCCGGTTGACGCCGGTGTAGAAGAGGATGCGCTCGGTCACCGTGGTCTTGCCGGCGTCGATGTGCGCCATGATGCCGATGTTGCGGACCTTCTTGAGGTCCGTCAGGACGTCCTGTGCCACGTGCGTGCTCTCGTCTCGTTCGCGGGGTGTGCGGTTCCTGGTGCGGGTCGGTCAACGCCGACCACGGCCGCGGTATGCCGCGCGCACGGTGGTGCGGGCGGCATACCGCGGCAGGGGGTCACCAGCGGTAGTGCGCGAAGGCCTTGTTGGACTCGGCCATCTTGTGGGTGTCCTCGCGGCGCTTGACAGCGGCGCCGAGGCCGTTGGAGGCGTCGAGGATCTCGTTCATGAGGCGCTCGGTCATGGTCTTCTCGCGCCGCTGGCGCGAGTAGCCGACCAGCCAGCGCAGCGACAGCGTCGTCGCGCGGTTGGGCTTGACCTCGACCGGAACCTGGTAGGTCGCACCGCCGACGCGGCGCGACTTGACCTCGAGGGTCGGCTTGATGTTGTCGAGCGCGCGCTTGAGCGTCTGCACCGGGTCGGTACCGGTCTTCTCGCGGCAGCCCTCGAGGGCGCCGTAGACGATGGTCTCGGCGATCGACTTCTTGCCGTCGAGCAGGATCTTGTTGACCAGCGAGGTCACCAGCGGGGACTGGTAGACCGGGTCGACGACGAGCGGCCGCTTCGGAGCGGGTCCCTTGCGAGGCATCAGCCCTTCACCTTCTTCGCGCCGTAGCGGCTGCGGGCCTGCTGGCGGTTCTTGACGCCCTGGGTGTCGAGGGCGCCGCGGATGATCTTGTAGCGCACACCGGGGAGGTCCTTCACCCGACCGCCACGCACGAGCACCATCGAGTGCTCCTGCAGGTTGTGGCCGACGCCGGGGATGTACGCGGTGACCTCGATGCCGCTGGTGAGCCGCACGCGGGCGACCTTGCGCAGGGCGGAGTTCGGCTTCTTGGGGGTGGTGGTGTACACGCGGGTGCACACACCGCGGCGCTGCGGAGAGCCCTTGAGGGCAGGAGTCTTGACCTTGGTGGTCTTGTCCTGCCGGCCCTTGCGCACCAGCTGGTTGATGGTAGGCAACCTGGTTCCTTTGCTTGTCTGGTCGATGCCGCGGCTACGGTGCCGTGGCTCCTTGGGATGTCCGGTGCGGCCCCCGACGTCGGGTGTGTCGCACCGGGTGCTCCTCCCTGCACTCCCCATGAGTCACCTGCGCGAACTGCAGGAGTGGGGCGCCCGGCAAGAGGTGGGCGAGGCCGGTTCCGCGCCTTGCGGCGAGGAGCTCGGCTCCTGGGCCTGGACCTAGCCAGACACGATGACCAAGATTACCGGTTCGCAGGGGACCGCTCCAAATCGTTACCCCTGCTCAGGAGTCCAGGTCGAAGGCCGGGGGGTAGCGGAAGGCGCCGGCCAGCTCCGGGCGCCACGCCTGCAGCGGACGCACCTGGAAGAACCGGTCGGCCCACGGGCCCGGCGACCCGATGCCGTGCTCGGCAGCGGTCTCGAAGCCGAAGTGGGCGTACCAGCCCGGGTCACCGAGCAGCACCACCGACGGTTCGCCGGCGAGGTCGGCCGTGACGAGCACCGCCGCGACCATCGCCGAGCCGATGCCCTGGCCCTGGTGCTCGGGGTGCACCGCGATCGGCCCGAGCGCGATGCCGGCCCCCTCCCCCATCGTGGCGCGGCTGCAGACGAGGTGCCCGACGACCGTCCCGTGCAGGTCGGCCACCAGCGTGAGGGCGTCGACGACGTCGCCGTCGGCGCGCAGCCGGTCCAGGATGCGCGTCTCGAGGGAGTGCTCGGCCCCCTGCGGCACCCCGAACGCGAGGTCGTGCAGCACCCGGGTGGGCCCGGTGTCGTCCGGGCGCTCGCGGCGCAGGACGAGGTTGCGGTTCACGGCGACATCCTGTCAGTGCTGCTGCCGCCTCGGGTCAAGGTGTACAGGGCGTACCGGAACGAGCGGCCCTCGCGCTCGACCCGCACGACGTCCTCGGTGACCTCGTCGCCGCTGGCCGCCACCTCGGTGAGGGCCCGCAGCAGCGCGGGGGCCAGGTGCGAGGACCACACCACGAGCCGCCCACCGGGCCGCAGCAGCGAGTGGGCCAGGCCGAGGAACGCCGGGGTGTACAGCGGTGCGTTGGAGGGGTGCACGAGGAAGTCGGGCCCGTTGTCGACGTCGAGCAGCACGGCATCCCACGGCCCGGTCGGCGGCACCGCGCCGGCGAGCACCTCGAGCACGTCGGCGACGTGCAGGGTGCACCGCTCCCCCTCGATGCCGGCGAGCTCGGGTACCAGCGCAGCGCGCGCCCAGCCGACGAGCGGCTCGGCGAGCTCGACCACGTCGACGTGGCGCACCCGGGGGTCGGCGAGCACGGCGCGTGCCGTCATCCCCAGGCCCAGCCCGCCGACGAGCACGCGCTCCGGCGACGGGTGGTGGCCCAGCGCGCGCTGCGCCAGGGCCACCTCCGTGCTGGTGTCGACGGTGTCCATGGCGAAGGTGCCGTCGACCACGAGCTCGAGCGCCGGGCCGCGGCGGCGCAGCGCCACCTCACCGTGGGGTGTCCGCGCCCGCGCGAGGGTCACCGCCTCGGCCGGTGCGCCGGGCAGCGGCCGCCGGGCACCGGCATCCGTCACACCGGCCAGCCTACGAAGACGCCGACGGGCGGGTCCGCGCGGTGGGAGACCCACCGGCGGACCCGCCCGTCGGGGCGCAAGGCCGACCGTCAGAGCCGGTCGAGGCCCAGCTCGCTGTCGTCGAGGCGGACGGCCTCACCCGAGCCGGGCCCGAAGGCGGCGTAGGTGTAGTCGTCGTAGCTCGGCATGGAGTACATCGCGGCCTTGGCCTCCTCGGTCGGCTCCACCGCGATGTTGCGGTAGCGGGGCAGCCCCGTGCCGGCCGGGATGAGCTTGCCGAGGATGACGTTCTCCTTCAGGCCCAGGAGGGAGTCGGACTTGCCCTCCATCGCGGCCTCGGTGAGCACCCGGGTGGTCTCCTGGAAGGAGGCCGCCGACAGCCACGACTCGGTCGCGAGCGAGGCCTTGGTGATGCCCATCAGCTCGGGACGACCCGAGGCCGGCTTGCCGCCCTCGGCCATGACGCGACGGTTCTCGTCCTCGAAACGGCCACGCTCGGCAAGCATGCCGGGCAGCAGGTTGGCGTCGCCCTCCTCGATGATCGTGATCCGGCGCAGCATCTGCCGGACGATCACCTCGATGTGCTTGTCGTGGATCGACACACCCTGCTGGCGGTAGACCTTCTGCACCTCGTCGACGAGGTGCACCTGCACGGCGCGGGGGCCGAGGATGCGCAGCACCTGCTTGGGGTCGATCGACCCCTGGGTCAGGCGGGTGCCCACGGCCACGCTCTGGCCGTCCTGCACCAGCAGGCGGGCCCGCTTGGTGACCGGGTAGGCGTGCTCCTCGGAGCCGTCGTCGGGGGTGAGCAGGATGCGACGCGCCTTGTCGGTCTCCTCGATGGTGATCCGGCCCGAGGCCTCGGCGATCGGGGCGACACCCTTGGGGGTGCGCGCCTCGAACAGCTCGACCACACGCGGCAGACCCTGGGTGATGTCGTCACCGGCCACACCACCGGTGTGGAAGGTGCGCATCGTCAGCTGGGTGCCGGGCTCACCGATGGACTGGGCGGCGATGATGCCGACCGCCTCACCGATGTCGACGAGCTTGCCGGTGGCCAGCGAGCGGCCGTAGCAGAGCGCGCAGGTGCCGACCTTGGAGTCGCAGGTGAGCACCGAGCGGATCTTCACCGCGTCGACGCCGGCCGCGAACAGGGCACCGATGACCACGTCACCGAGGTCGATGCCGGCCGGGGCCAGCACCTCGCCGTCCTTGACGACGTCCTCGGCCAGCGTCCGGGCGTAGACCGAGGTCTCGACGTCGTCGTGCACCGAGCGGGTGCCGGTGCGCTCGTCGACGGCCGCGATCGGCATCGGCAGGCCGCGGTCGGTGCCGCAGTCGTCCTCGCGGATGATCACGTCCTGGGAGACGTCGACCAGACGACGGGTCAGGTAACCCGAGTCGGCGGTACGGAGCGCCGTGTCTGCCAGGCCCTTTCGCGAACCGTGCGTGGAGATGAAGAACTCCAGCACGGTCAGGCCCTCGCGGAAGTTCGCGCGGATCGGGCGCGGGATGATGTCGCCCTTCGGGTTCGACACCAGGCCACGCATACCGGCGATCTGGCGCAGCTGCATCCAGTTACCACGAGCACCCGAGGACACCATGCGGTAGATGGTGTTGGTGCGCGGGAGGTTGGCCTCCATCTCCTTGGCGATCTCGTTGGTCGCCTGGGTCCAGATCTCGATGAGCTCCTGGCGACGCTCGTCGTCGGTGATCAGACCGCGCTCGTACTGGGTCTGGACCTTGGTGGCCTTCTCCTCGTAGCCCTCGAGGATCTCGAGCTTGCGCGGCGGGGTGACGACGTCGGAGATGGCCACCGTGGTGCCCGAGCGGGTCGCCCAGTGAAAGCCGTACTCCTTGAGCGCGTCGAGGCTCGCCGCGACCTGCACCTTGCTGTAGCGCTCGGCGAGGTCGTTGACGATCGTCGACAGACGCTTCTTGTCGACCTGGTCGTTGACGAACGGGTAGTCCTCGGGCAGCGTCTCGTTGAACAGCGCGCGGCCCAGGGTGGTCTCGACGAGCAGCTCCTTGGCGAAGCCATCGTCGTCGACCTCGACACCCTCGGGCAGCTGCGACATCGGGGTCGGCACCAGGTGGGTGAGCCGGATCCTGACGAGCGAGCCCAGCTCGATCTCGCCGTTGTCGAACGCCATCCGCGCCTCGGCCGGCGTGCTGAACACCCGACCGGCACCCTTGGCGTCCTCCACCTCGGTGGTGAGGTGGTACAGGCCGATGATCATGTCCTGGGTCGGCATGGTCACGGGGCGGCCGTCGGCCGGCTTGAGGATGTTGTTCGAGGACAGCATCAGGATGCGGGCCTCGGCCTGGGCCTCCGCCGACAGCGGCACGTGCACGGCCATCTGGTCACCGTCGAAGTCCGCGTTGAACGCGGTGCAGACGAGCGGGTGGATCTGGATGGCCTTGCCCTCGACGAGCTGCGGCTCGAAGGCCTGGATGCCGAGGCGGTGCAGCGTCGGTGCGCGGTTCAGCAGCACCGGGTGCTCGGTGATGACCTCCTCGAGCACGTCCCACACGACCGAGCGCTGGCGCTCGACCATCCGCTTGGCGGACTTGATGTTCTGGGCGTGGTCGAGGTCGACGAGCCGCTTCATGACGAACGGCTTGAACAGCTCGAGCGCCATCTGCTTGGGCAGGCCGCACTGGTGCAGCTTGAGCTGCGGGCCGACGACGATGACCGAACGGCCGGAGTAGTCGACGCGCTTGCCGAGCAGGTTCTGGCGGAACCGGCCCTGCTTGCCCTTGAGCATGTCGGACAGCGACTTCAGCGGGCGGTTGCCGGGGCCCGTGACCGGGCGACCACGACGGCCGTTGTCGAACAGGCTGTCGACCGCCTCCTGCAGCATCCGCTTCTCGTTGTTGACGATGATCTCGGGCGCGCCGAGGTCGAGCAGTCGCTTGAGGCGGTTGTTGCGGTTGATGACGCGGCGGTACAGGTCGTTCAGGTCGGAGGTCGCGAAGCGGCCACCGTCGAGCTGCACCATCGGGCGCAGGTCCGGGGGGATGACCGGGACGGCGTCCAGGACCATGCCGGCCGGCTGGTTGGTGGTGGTCTGGAACGCGCTGACGACCTTGAGGCGCTTGAGCGCCCGGGTCTTGCGCTGGCCCTTGCCGTTGGTGATGATCTCGCGCAGCAGCTCGGACTCGGCGTCCAGGTCGAAGGTCTCGAGGCGCTTCTGGATCGCCGCGGCGCCCATCCCGCCCTCGAAGTACAGACCGAAGCGGTCGCGCATCTCGCGGTAGAGCACCTCGTCGCCCTCGAGGTCTTGGACCTTGAGGTTCTTGAAGCGGTCCCAGACCTGCTCGAGGCGCTCGACGGCGGCGTCCGCACGGCGGCGGATGGCGTTCATCTCGCGCTCGGCGGAGTCGCGGACCTTGCGCTTGGCGTCGGACTTGGCGCCCTCGGCCTCGAGCGCGCCGAGGTCGTTCTCGAGCTTCTTGGCCCGGGTGTCGACGTCGGCGTCGCGGCGGTTCTCGATCTCCTTCTTCTCGACCTGGATCTGCGCCTCGAGCGACGGCAGGTCGGCGTGACGCTGGTCGACGTCGACGCTGGTGATCATGTAAGCCGCGAAGTAGATGACCTTCTCGAGGTCCTTGGGAGCCAGGTCGAGCAGGTAGCCCAGCCGGCTGGGGACACCCTTGAAGTACCAGATGTGGGTGACCGGGGCGGCGAGCTCGATGTGGCCCATCCGCTCACGGCGCACCGCGGCGCGGGTGACCTCGACGCCACAGCGCTCGCAGATGATGCCCTTGAAGCGGACTCGCTTGTACTTGCCGCAGGCGCACTCCCAGTCGCGGGTGGGGCCGAAGATCTTCTCGCAGAAGAGTCCGTCCTTCTCCGGCTTCAGGGTGCGGTAGTTGATCGTCTCGGGCTTCTTCACCTCGCCGTGGCTCCATGCACGGATCTGCTCGGCAGTTGCGAGGCCGATCCGGAGCTCGTCGAAGAAGTTGACGTCGAGCACGTGGTTCCTTCTTTCGTCCTACGTGGGTCTGTGGTCGTTCAGATGTGGTGTCGGGCCGGTGCCGGGCCGGATGCCGTGCTGGACGGCATCCGGCCGCACACCTGTCAGACCTCTTCGACGCTGCTCGGCTCGCGCCGGCTCAGGTCGATGCCGAGCTCCTCCGCGGCGCGGAAGACGTCCTCCTCGGCCTCGCGCATCTCGATCGTCGTGCCGTCGCTGGACAGCACCTCGACGTTGAGGCAGAGGCTCTGCATCTCCTTGATGAGCACCTTGAAGGACTCGGGGATGCCGGGCTCGGGGATGTTGTCGCCCTTGACGATGGCCTCGTAGACCTTCACGCGGCCGTTGACGTCGTCGGACTTGATGGTGAGCAGCTCCTGCAGCGCGTAGGCCGCGCCGTAGGCCTCCAGGGCCCAGACCTCCATCTCACCGAAGCGCTGGCCACCGAACTGGGCCTTACCGCCGAGCGGCTGCTGGGTGATCATCGAGTAGGGGCCCGTGCTGCGCGCGTGGATCTTGTCGTCCACGAGGTGGTGCAGCTTGAGGATGTACATGTAGCCGACCGAGACCGGCTCGGGGAACGGCTCGCCGGAGCGGCCGTCGAACAGCCGGGACTTGCCGGTGCCGTCGATGAGGCGCACACCGTCGCGGGTCGGGGTGGTGGAGTCGAGCAGGCCGACGATCTCGTCCTCCTTGACACCGTCGAACACCGGGGAGGCGACCCGCGAGCCGGCCGGGGCCGAGCGCGCGTCGTCGGGGATGAGCCGGGCCCAGTCGGGCTCGCCCTCGATGGACCAGCCGCGGCTGGCGGCCCAGCCCAGGTGCAGCTCGAGGATCTGGCCGACGTTCATCCGGCCGGGCACGCCGAGCGGGTTGAGCACGACGTCGACGGGGGTGCCGTCCTCGAGGAAGGGCATGTCCTCGACCGGGAGGATCTTGGAGATGACGCCCTTGTTGCCGTGCCGGCCGGCGAGCTTGTCGCCGTCGGTGATCTTGCGCTTGTTCGCGACGTAGACGCGCACCAGCTGGTTCACGCCCGGGGGCAGCTCGTCGCCCTCGTCCTTGTCGAAGACCTTGACGCCGATGACGGTGCCGGTCTCGCCGTGGGGCACCTTGAGCGAGGTGTCGCGCACCTCGCGGGCCTTCTCGCCGAAGATGGCGCGCAGTAGGCGCTCCTCCGGGGTGAGCTCGGTCTCGCCCTTGGGCGTGACCTTGCCGACGAGCAGGTCGCCGTCGCGGACCTCGGCGCCGATGCGGATGATGCCGCGCTCGTCGAGGTCGGCCAGCACGTCCTCGGAGACGTTCGGGATGTCCCGGGTGATCTCCTCGGGGCCGAGCTTGGTGTCGCGGGCGTCGACCTCGTGCTCCTCGATGTGGATCGAGGACAGGACGTCGTCCTGCACCAGGCGCTGGCTGAGGATGATGGCGTCCTCGTAGTTGTGGCCCTCCCACGGCATGAACGCCACGAGCAGGTTGCGCCCGAGCGCCATCTCGCCACCGTCGGTGGCGGGACCGTCGGCGATCAGGCCGCCGGTCTCGACGCGGTCACCCTCGGAGACGATGACCCGCTGGTTGTAGGAGTTGCCCTGGTTGGACCGGTTGAACTTGTTGATCCGGTACGTGCGGCTCGTGCCGTCGTCACCGGCCACGGTGACCAGGTCGGCCGAGACCTCGGTGACGACACCGGCCTTCTCGGCGATGACGACGTCACCGGAGTCGACCGCCGCGCGGTACTCCATGCCGGTGCCGACCAGCGGCGCCTCGGAGCGCACCAGCGGCACGGCCTGGCGCTGCATGTTCGAGCCCATGAGCGCACGGTTGGCGTCGTCGTGCTCGAGGAACGGGATGAGCGCGGTGGCCGCAGACACCATCTGGCGGGCCGAGACGTCGATGTAGTCGACGTCGACGTTGGGCACGTACTCGACCTCGCCACCCTTGACCCGCACCATGACCCGCTCGCCGGCGAAGTGCGTGCCCTCGGCGGTGAGCTCGGCGTTGGCCTGGGCGATGACGTGCTCGTCCTCCTCGTCGGCGGACAGGTAGTGAACGTCATCGGTGATGCGGCCGTCGACGACCTTGCGGTAGGGCGTCTCGATGAAGCCGAAGGCGTTGATCCGCCCGTAGGACGCGAGCGAGCCGATCAGGCCGATGTTCGGGCCCTCAGGGGTCTCGATCGGGCACATCCGGCCGTAGTGCGACGGGTGGACGTCGCGGACCTCCATGCCGGCGCGGTCGCGCGAGAGGCCGCCGGGGCCGAGCGCCGACAGGCGGCGCTTGTGGGTCAGCCCCGCGAGCGGGTTGTTCTGGTCCATGAACTGGGAGAGCTGGCTGGTGCCGAAGAACTCCTTGATCGACGCCACGACCGGGCGGATGTTGATCAGCGTCTGCGGCGTGATGGCCTCGACGTCCTGGGTCGTCATCCGCTCGCGCACGACGCGCTCCATCCGCGACAGGCCGGTGCGGACCTGGTTCTGGATGAGCTCGCCGACGTTGCGCAGGCGACGGTTGCCGAAGTGGTCGATGTCGTCGGTCTCGACGCGCACGGCGACGTCCTCACCACGGCGACGGCCCGGCAGGGTCTCCTCGCCGGCGTGCAGGGCGACGATGTACTTGATCGTGGCGACGATGTCCTCGACGGTGAGCGTCGACTGCGACAGCTCGCTCTCGAGGCCCAGCTTCTTGTTGATCTTGTACCGGCCGACCTTGGCCAGGTCGTAGCGCTTGCCGTTGAAGTAGAGGTTGTCGAGCAGCGTCTGCGCGGCCTCCTTGGTCGGCGGCTCGCCCGGGCGCAGCTTGCGGTAGATGTCGAGCAGCGCGTCGTCCTGACCCGTGGTGTGGTCCTTCTCCAGGGTCAGGCGCATCGACTCGTAGTCGCCGAACTCCTCGAGGATGCGGTCGTTGGTCCAGCCGAGCGCCTTCAGCAGCACGGTGACCGACTGCTTGCGCTTGCGGTCGACGCGCACGCCGACCATGTCGCGCTTGTCGATCTCGAACTCCAGCCAGGCGCCCCGGCTCGGGATGACCTTGGTGGTGTAGATGTCCTTGTCGGACGTCTTGTCGGGCGTGCGCTCGAAGTAGACGCCCGGGCTGCGGACCAGCTGGGAGACGACGACGCGCTCGGTGCCGTTGATGATGAAGGTGCCGCGCTCGGTCATCAGCGGGAAGTCGCCCATGAACACCGTCTGGCTCTTGATCTCGCCGGTGGTGTTGTTCATGAACTCCGCGGTGACGAACAGCGGTGCGGAGTAGGTCTGGTCCCGCTCCTTGCAGTCCTCGATGGAGTACTTGACCTCCTCGAAGCGGTGGTCACGGAAGCTCAGCGACATCGAGCCGCTGAAGTCCTCGATGGGGGAGATCTCCTCGAAGATCTCCTCGAGCCCGGAGCGGTCGGGGACGTCGTCCCGGCCCTCCGCCTTCGCCGCGGCGACCCGGGCCTGCCAGCGCTCGTTCCCGAGGAGCCAGTCGAAGCTCTCGGTCTGGAGGGCCAGGAGGTCGGGGACCTCCATGGGCTCACGGATCTTGCCGAACGACAGTCGACCGGTGATGGTCTTTGCGGTGTTCATGTGCTTGGAGGTGCGCGAGGCAGCCAAGGAGGGTTCCTTCCACAGGCCTGTTCAGACTTCTGGGCTGGCCGCACCCGACCGGAGATGATCACCGGGACCACCGGTCGCACTTCCACCCGGGGGAACCGGGGGCATGACGACACGGCAGCTCATCGACGAGCAAGAGAGGTAGGGGGCAGCGCAAAGAGATAGCATACCTGAGAAAGACACGACCGTCCAGCCCGGTCAAGCCTGCCGGCCCGGGCGACGGCCCCCCGCCGGAGCGAGCGACGCGAACAGGATGTCGGTCCGCTTCCCCCGAGTCAAGGTTTCGGGCCCGATCGGTGCGTCACAGGCAGGTGCTCCCCGGCCCCCGAGGGGGCCTGCCGCGGCCGCCGGCCGCCCCGCACAGCACGACGGGCGGGCCCCGACCTGGTGGTCGGGACCCGCCCGTGGCGCAGTGGCTCAGTCCCCCTCGGGGGACGGGCTCACTTGAGGGTGACGGTCGCGCCGGCAGCCTCGAGCTGGTCCTTGGCCTTGTCGGCCGCGGCCTTGTCGACCTTCTCCAGGACGGCCTTGGGCGCCCCGTCGACGAGGTCCTTGGCCTCCTTCAGGCCGAGGGAGGTCAGCGAGCGGACCTCCTTGATGACGGCGATCTTCTTGTCGCCGGCGGCCTCGAGGACGACGTCGAACTCGTCCTGCTCCTCGGGGGCGGCGGCCTCGCCGCCACCGGCGGGGGCGCCCGCGGCGGCCACCGCGACCGGGGCCGCGGCGGTGACCCCGAAGGTCTCCTCGAACTGCTTCACGAACTCAGAGAGCTCGATCAGGGTCATCTCCTTGAAGGCGTCAAGGAGCTCGTCGGTGCTGAGCTTTGCCATGATGGCGTCCTTTCGTACTGCGTATGCCGTGAGTGGCGTTTCGGTGGGAAGCCGACCGTGAGGTCAGCTCGCGTCGCCACCCTCGGCGACGTCGGGAGCCTCGGCCGCGGGAGCGGCCTCGGCGGGGGACTCGTCGGCAGCGGGCGCGGCGGGGGCGCCGGAGACCGGGCCTTCCGTCTCGACCTTCGCCCGCAGCGCGTCGACCGTGCGGGCGGCCTGCGAGAGCGGAGCGGCGAAGAGGTAGACCGCCTTGCTGAGCGAGGCGTTCATGGCGCCGGCCAGCTTGGCGAGCAGGACCTCGCGGGACTCGAGGTCCGCGAGCTTGGTGATCTCCGCGGCGCTGAGGGCCTTGCCGTCCAGCACACCGCCCTTGATCACGAGGTGCGGGTTTGCCTTGGCGAAGTCACGCAGACCCTTGGCCGCCTCGACCGCGTCACCCTCGATGAAGGCGATGGCGGTCGGCCCGACGAGCTGACCGTCGAACGCGGTCACCCCGGCGTCCTTGGCGGCGAGCTCAGTCAGCGTGTTCTTGACCACGGCGTAGGTCGCGTTGCCCCGCAGGGAGTTGCGCAGGTCGGTGATCTGCTTCACCGTGAGCCCGCGGTACTCCGTGAGGACGGCCGCGTTCGAGCTCTTGAACCTGTCCGAGAGCTCGGCGATGGCCGCTGCCTTGTCGGCACGAGACATGGGCGCCTCCTTCCGTCGTCTGGACCTCCGGCGAGGGGCCCGGGAGACGAGGAGAGCCCCGGCGCAGGGCACGGGGCTCATCGGGAGGCGGGACGCGGAGCGGGCTCCACGGCGGGCCGTGACGGGTTCGTGGCCTGCGCTGGCGCTCCGCTCGTCGCGGAGCCTTCGGTCTCGTGCGGGTGCACGGGACAACCGGCGGTCTGTGGTCAGGGGACAGCGTACGGGCCGTGGCGGACCGCGGCCAAATCGGTGCTCGGGCGGTTGGGGGGCTCAGGCCGTTGCGGGCTCAGACCGTGGCGCCCGGGATGACCGGCGGCAGGCTCGAGTCGCCGGGCAGGTTCTTGGCGGCACTGCGGGCGGCGAGGGCCAGCACGACGAAGACGACGCCCCAGGCGATGGCGAACAGGCCGATGACCCAGGCCACGGCGACGGCCGCCGTGCCGGGGTTCGAGACGAACAGCCAGCCGAGCACGAGGTCGAGCAGGGCGCCGAGCACGAGCAGCCAGCGCGGGGCGGCGATGGTGGAGCTGAACGCTCCGACCAGCTCGAACAGGCCGCGCACGAGCAGCCAGATGCCGAGGAACCAGGTGACCGCGCTGGCGGCCACCCCGGGCCGGAAGATGGCGACGAGGGCGACGACCAGGGCGATCAGGGCCATGACGCCGAAGAAGGCCCGCTGGCCGGCGCTCGCTCCCTTGGCGAAGACCTGGGCGGCCAGTCCGACGCCGTCGACCAGGGCCCAGATGCCGACCAACACCATCAGCACGACGATGGTGGCCTGGGGCCACACCATCAGCACGATGCCGAGCACGATGCCGATGACCCCCCGCAGGAGCAGCAGCCTCCAGGCGACGGTGAGCAGGTCCTTGGGCACGTCGACCTCCGGTGTTCCGCGGGCCCGTCGGCCCGTCCACGACCCAGCGTAGTGCGGTGCCACCGGGTGCCGTGGGAGGCTGCGCTGGGGGGTCCGGGCGGCGGGCGGCCGTCCGGGGCACCGGCATCCGGCCCGCGGGACGCACGAGCCCGCCACCCCGGGAGGGGTGGCGGGCTGTCGCGTCGTGAGTCGGGGCTCAGGCCTCGACGGTCTCCTCGAGGAGGTTGCGGGTGCGGGTGAAGTCCAGCGGGATGCCGGGGCCCATCGTCGTGGCCAGGGTGGCCTTGGTGATGTAGCGGCCCTTCGAGGCGGCCGGCTTGAGGCGGAGCACCTCGTCGAGCGCGGTCGCGTAGTTCTCGACCAGCGACTTCTCGTCGAAGGACACCTTGCCGATGATGAAGTGCAGGTTCGCGTGCTTGTCGACGCGGAACTCGATCTTGCCGCCCTTGATGTCGGTGACGGCCTTGGCGGTGTCCATGGTGACGGTGCCGGTCTTCGGGTTCGGCATCAGTCCGCGGGGGCCGAGCACCTTGCCGAGCCGGCCGACCTTGCCCATCAGGTCGGGGGTCGCGACGACGGCGTCGAAGTCGAGCCAGCCGCCAGCCACCTTCTCGAGCATGTCGTCGGAGCCGACGTAGTCGGCGCCGGCAGCTTTGGCTGCCTCGGCCTTGTCACCGTTGGCGAACACGAGCACCCGGGCGGTCTTGCCGGTGCCGTGCGGGAGGTTGACGGTGCCGCGCACCATCTGGTCGGCCTTGCGCGGGTCGACGCCGAGGCGGAAGGCGATCTCGACGGTCTCGTCGTACTTCGCCGACGCGGTCTTCTTCGCCAGGCGGACGGCCTCGAGGGGGCTGTAGGCCTTGTCCGCGTCGATCTTCTCGGCCGCGGTGCGGTAGGACTTGCTGCGCTTCATCTGCTGCTCCTGGGTGTGTCGGAAGTGGAGTCGTGGTCGTCGGGCCAGCGCTGGCCCTGCCACAGGTGGGGCACCGGTCGGTGCGCCACCGGCATCCGGGGTGGATGCCGTGCCACCGGGCTCAGAGCTCGGTGTCGATGCCCATCTGGCGGGCGGTGCCGGCGATGATCTTCATCGCGGCGTCGATGTCGTTGGCGTTGAGGTCGGGCATCTTGGTCTCGGCGATCTCGCGCACCTGGTCCTTGGTGAGCCGGCCGGCCTTGATCTTGTGCGGCTCGCCGGAGCCCTTCTGGACGCCCGCGGCCTTCTTGATCAGCTCGGACGCCGGGGGCGTCTTGGTGATGAAGCTGAACGAGCGGTCTTCGTAGACCGTGATGACGACGGGGATGATGCTGCCGCGCTGGTGCTCGGTGGCCGCGTTGTAGGCCTTGACGAACTCCATGATGTTGACGCCGTGCTGGCCCAGGGCCGGGCCGACGGGGGGCGCCGGCGTCGCGGCACCGGCCTGGATCTGCAGGTTGATGAACCCGGAGACCTTCTTGCTCTTGGGGGGCATGTCTGTCCTTCGTGGTGGATGTGGGCCGACGCCGTGGGCGATGACCCCTTTGCAGTGTCCTCGTGACCCCGAGGAGGGGGTTCCTACAGCTTGGAGACCTGGCTGAAGGAGAGCTCGACCGGGGTCTCCCGGCCGAAGATGGAGACGAGCACCTTGAGCTTCTGGGTGTCGGGGTTGATCTCGGAGATGGTCGCGGGCAGGGTCTCGAACGGGCCGTCCATGACGGTGACCGACTCGCCGACCTCGAAGTCGACGACCGCGGCCTCGCGCTGGCCGCCGGCAGTGCCGGCCTGGCCACCGGTGGCGCCGGGGGCGCCCGCCGAGGTCTCGAGGTCGGCCGGCTTGATCATGCCGTAGACCTCGTCGAGGGTGAGCGGCACCGGCTGGTGGGCGTTGCCGACGAACCCGGTGACCCCGGGGGTGTGGCGCACGGCGCCCCACGACTCGTCGGTGAGGTCCATGCGCACCAGCACGTAGCCGGGCATCCGCACCCGGCGGACCAGCTTGCGCTGGCCGCTCTTGATCTCGGTGACCTCCTCCATGGGCACCTGGATCTCGAAGATGTACTCCTCCATGTTCAAGGAGATGATCCGGGTCTCGAGGTTGGCCTTGACCCTGTTCTCGTAGCCGGCGTAGGAGTGGATGACGTACCAGTCTCCGAACTTGCTGGCCAGGTCGTCCTTGAACGCCTTGACCGGGTCGACCGCCTCGAGCAGGTCGCCGTCCTCGTCGGTGGGCAGCGGGGGCTCGGACCCGTCGGTGGCGGCCTCGTCGGCGGCGGTCGGGTCCTCGACGTCGGCCTCGACGGGCTCGGGCTCGTCGGTGGCGACCTCGTCGGTGGCGACGTCCCCGGCGGCGACGTCAGCGGCATCCACGACCTCGGCGGCGGGGACCGGATCGGCCGGGGGGGACTGCGGCGTCACACTCTCGGGCAGCACCTCGGGGGCGTCGTCGGACGCCACGCCGGCGTTGTCGGTCCACTGGTCGGACACGGGTGACCTCTTCCTTGTTCTCGGTATGTCGGGTCGTGCGGTGGGGAGGGCGCGGTGGCGCTGCCTCAGGTGCCGAACACCAGCGCGACGAGCCTGCTGAAGCCGAAGTCGAACAGCGACACCAGCGCCATCATGAACGAGACGAACACGATCACCACGAGGGTGTAGTTCCAGAGCTCGTTGCGGGTGGGCCGGACGACCTTGCGGAGCTCGTCGAGGATCTGGCTGACGAACAGTGCCGCCGCCCGGTACCACCGGGAAATGGGGTTGCCGCCCCGCTCCTTGCCCTTGCTGGGCTTGGAGGGAGTCCTGGTCTGACCCACGTCAGTCACGGTGCCTCTTCACGTCGAGCCGTTGTGTCGGTTGCCTTGCGCGCGGCACGACCGCGAAGGCAACCGGAACGGCTGCAGTCGTGGACGAACCACACGTGTGACGCAGGGCAGGAGGGACTCGAACCCCCAACCGCCGGTTTTGGAGACCGGTGCTCTACCAATTGAGCCACTGCCCTACGGAGCGCCCGGTCGGGGGGGTGCTCCGTGCGGCGCGACCACTCTCCACCGGGCACGCCGAAGGATGGGTGATCACACCGAACCGCAAGCATACGGGACGGCGTGGTCCGGGCGCGAACTCGACCGGACCGCCCCGGCCGCCCTCTGCCACGATATGGGGCGTGACCACGCAGACCCCCTCCACCGCCGACCGCCACCCCCTCGCCGAGCGCTCCCCGCAGCAGCTGGCGGCCTACCTCGAGGAGCAGCGGGCTGCCTACGCCCGTCTTCGGGAGCGCGGGCTGAAGCTCGACCTCACCCGGGGCAAGCCCAGCGTGGCGCAGCTCGACCTGTCCGACGGGCTGCTCGCCCTACCAGTCGGCACCAAGGACGCCGACGGGGTCGACGTCCGTAACTACGGCGGGCTGAACGGCCTGCGCGAGCTGCGGGAGATCTTCGCCGAGCTGCTCTGGGTCGACCCCGAGCAGCTCGTCGCGGGCGGCAGCTCGAGCCTGACGATGATGCACGACGTGCTGGTGCAGCACCTGCTGCACGGGGGCGTCGACTCGCCGCGGCCCTGGAAGGACGAGGAGAAGGTCACCTTCGTGTGCCCGGTGCCGGGCTACGACCGGCACTACACGATGCTGGCGTCCTACGGCATCGAGATGGTGACGGTGCCGATGCTGCCCGACGGGCCGGACGTCGCGGCCGTCGAGGCCCTGGTCAGGGACGACGCGTCGATCAAGGGCATGTGGATCGTGCCGACCTACGCCAACCCCGCCGGTTCGGTGGTCACCCAGGAGGTCGCCAGCCGGCTCGCCTCGATGCCGACCGCAGCGCCGGACTTCCGCATCTTCTGGGACAACGCCTACGCCTTCCACCACCTCACCGAGGCGGAGGCGAAGTCGGCCGACATCCTCTCGCTCTCCTCGGCCGCGGGGCACCCGCACCGGCCGGTCATGTTCGCCTCGACGAGCAAGATCACGTATGCCGGCGCCGGGGTCGCGTTCCTCGGCGCCTCCCGGGAGACCATCGCCTGGTACCTGGGCCATCAGCAGTTCGCCTCGATCGGGCCCGACAAGGTCAACCAGCTGCGGCACCTGCAGCTGTTCGGCTCGGCGCAGGGCGTGCGCGAGCACATGGCCAGGCACCGGGCGATCCTGGCGCCGAAGTTCGCCGCCGTCGACGCGGCGCTGACCGCCGAGCTCGCCGGGCTGGGCGTGGCCGAGTGGACCCGACCCGCGGGCGGCTACTTCGTCAGCCTCGACGTCGTGGACGGGTGCGCGTCGCGGGTCGTCGCGCTGGCCCGGGAGGCCGGCATCGCCCTGACCCCGGCCGGGGCCTCCTTCCCGCACGGTCGCGACCCGCGCGACCGCAACATCCGCCTCGCACCCTCCTTCCCCGAGCTGGCCGAGGTCGAGACGGCGATGGCCGGGGTGGCGACGTGCGTCGCCCTCGCCACGGCGGAGCGGCTCGCCGACATAGGGTGATGGCATGTCCGAACAGCAGGAGAACATCGCCAACGACCTGGGTGACTACAGCCTCGACGACGAGGACCAGCTGCAGCCCGAGGACACCCTGGTGCAGGAGGACGTCGACGACGTGCTCGACCGCGGGTACTCCCCCGCCGACCACGCGCGGGGGTCGTTCGCACACGGTGTGACCGCCGAGGAGCAGCACCGCGACGAGACCATCGACGAGCGGATCCAGCAGGAGGTGCCCGACCCCGCCTCGGCCTACGGCGCGCCGGAGAACGAGTCGGGTCTCGACGACGACGGCCGCCTCGGCGGCGACGACCCGGACAGCATCGACGCCGAGGACGACTGGCTCGGTGACGGCGAGGTCGGCGACGTGCGGGCCGGGCGGCTCGTGGCGCCCGACGAGGGCACCGGCGAAGACCTCGAGAAGGACCTGGTCGGCGAGGACGTCGGCATCGACGGCGCCGGGGCGTCGGCCGAGGAGGCTGCCGTGCACGTCATCGACGACACCTACGACGAGGACTCCGACGGCGAGTGAGCGACGCGGCCGCTGAGCCCCAGCGGTCCGTCACGGACCTGCCCAAGGCCCACCTCCACCTGCACTTCACCGGCTCGATGCGGGTGGCGACCGTCCGCGAGCTGGCGGCGCGGCACGGCATCCGCCTGCCGTCGTCGCTGACGACGCACTGGCCGCCGCGGTTCGACACCGCCGACGAGCGCGGGTGGTTCCGGTTCCAGCGGCTGTACGACGCGGCGCGCGCCTGCGTGCGCGGCGAGGACGACATGCGCCGGATCGTGCGCGAGGCGGCGCTCGACGACGGGGCCGAGGGGTCGCGCTGGCTGGAGCTGCAGGTCGACCCGACCTCGTACGCGCCGTACGTCGGCGGCATCACGCCCGCCCTGGAGATCGTGCTCGACGAGGCGCGGCTGGTCTCGGCGGTGCCGGGGGTGGCGCAGGTGGGCGTCATCGTGGCGGCCAGCCGGATGCGGCACCCGCTCGAGGCGAACACGCTGGCGCGCCTCGCGGCGCGGCACGCGGGCTCGGGGCCGGGGGCGGTGGTCGGATTCGGGCTGTCGAACGACGAGCGGCGTGGGGTGACCGAGGAGTTCGCGCACGCCTTCGCGATCGCGCGGCGGGCCGGGCTGATGCTGGCGCCGCACGCGGGCGAGCTGCTCGGGGCGCCGGCGGTCGCCGAGACCCTGGACGCCATCGGGCCCGACCGGCTGGGCCACGGGGTGCGGGCGGTGGAGGACCCGCGGGTGCTCGAGCGGGTGGTGCGCGACGGGGTGACGCTGGAGGTGTGCCCGCTGTCGAACGTGTCGCTCGGGGTGTACGACGTGGCGGCGGAGGTGCCGTTGCGGGCGCTGGTGGATGCCGGGGCCTCGGTTGCGCTGGGCGCCGACGACCCGCTGATCTTCGGGTCGCGGCTGGCCGACCAGTACGCGACGGCGAGGGTCGACCACGGGTTCTCGGACGCGGAGCTCGTGTCGCTGGCGCGGGCGTCGCTGGCGGCGAGCCGTGCGCCGTCGGACGTGCGGGCGGCGGCCGAGGCGGACATCGCCGCCTGGCTGGGGACGCCGGGCGCCTGACCCGCTTCGCGACCGCGCGGGCCTCGGCGATGGCGTGGAGCTGGGCGACCCTGCACAGGTACTCGGCACGGAAGGTCCGGATGCTTCAGCTGGTGAGCCACGCGGGCAGTCGCCGCCTCGGCGTCGCACCTGCCATGTCCGGTCTCCATCCACAACCAGGTCCGGGCCGGAGCAGGCATCCACAGATCTGGCCCCCCCGTGTCCACGATCGCGGCGGGATCGCACGATCGAGGGATGAACGAAGCGCCCGGCATCCCACCGAAGTACGCTCGACAGCTCGCCCGTGCGAGAGCCCGGCTGACCGTGGCCGATGAGGTCGGTCTGGCCCTACGAGACCACCGACGCGCCCTCGGGCTGAGCCAGCGGGCCTACGCGGCTTCCCGCGGGCTGAGTCGGGCAATGCTGGCCCGCCTCGAGGCCGGGGCCGGCCGGATGAGTCTCGACACGGTGGTCTGCGCGCTCCAGGGAACGGGGTTCGAGCTTCGGGTGGCCTTCGACGACCCACCCCCGACGGTGCCCGAGGTCGCCGTCGCCTCGCCATCGGCGTCAGCGCCGCCCTCCGCCCCGCCCGTCGACATCGGGGTACCGCCCGGGGCCTGGCTGCCCACCGACCTGGTGGCTCGTGTCCGCGGTGGGTCGCGGCGCTTCCCGGCACACCGAGTGGTCGAGCCGGTCGTCAACCCGCCGATGTGGTGGTGGATGCACGAGTTCTTCAGCGGGCCGACCGAACCACCTCAGTGGTACGCGCCGGTCTGCCACCTCGACCTCTTGAGGTCCCCGCAGCAACCGCCCGACTCGTCGACCGACGTGGCCTGAGTCCTCGCCACCGAGGAGGTAACGCTTCCCGGAGACGGCCGCCTCTGCGCGGCCCTCCGGCTCACCTCCTGAACCAACCCCCCAGGTGGTGCCACCCCGCTCACGTGGTGAAGCAACCCCCCAGGTGGTGTCAGTCAGCTCGCCACGGTGAGGCAACCCCCTATGTGGTGCCAGGTGGCTCGCCCGGTGAAGCATCCGGACGTCTCGTGGGCAGTACCTGTCGCGGGCCCCGGTGCCTTCAGAGGGCGTGACTGACCAGGACCGGTTCGTTGACGAGCATCACTCCGAAGGCGGCCGACACCCCGTCGCGCACCTTCCGCGCCAGCCCAACCACGTCCGATGCCGTCGCCGAGCCTCGGTTCGTCACCGCCAGCGTGTGCTTGGTCGACAGCGCGGCGGGGCCCGGCATCCCGAACCCCTTGGGAAAGCCGGCCCGCTCGATGAGCCAGGCCGCGCTGGTCTTCACCTCACCGTCGGCCGCCGGGAACCGCGGTGGCGCCGGCGCATCAGCGCCGAGCCGCTCGACGACCCGGGCCTGAAGGGCCGCGAAGTCGCCCATCGACAGGACGGGGTTGGTGAAGAACGAGCCGCAGCTCCAGGTGTCGTGGTCGGCCGCGTCGAGCACCATCCCGCGGCGCCGGCGCTGGGCCAGCACCGCCTCGCGCGCATCCGCGAGCGGCACCCGCTGGCCCACCTCGACCCCGAGCTGGGCGGCCAGGTCGCCGTAGCGCACCGGCCGCGACAGGGTCGCCGGGATGAGCTGGAACATCACGTCGATGACGACGTAGCGGTCGGTGGCCTTGAACAGCGAGTGCCGGTAGGTGAAGCGGCAGTCGACCGAGCCCATCGTGCGCACCCGGCCCTCGAGCCGGTCCCACACGCGCACCCGCGCCACGGTCTGCGCGACGTCCTGGCCGTAGGCCCCGACGTTCTGCACCGGTGTCGCCCCCGTCGAGCCCGGGATGCCGGACAGCGCCTCGACCCCCGACCACCCCTCCTCGACGGCGAGCGCCACGAACTCGTCCCAGTCCTCCCCCGCCGCGACGGTGACGTTCGCCCCCCCGCACTGGTCCTGGGAGTCGACGACCACCCCCCTGGTGGCCACCTTCACGGCCGTGCCGGCGAACCCGGCATCCGCGACCACGAGGTTGGAACCTCCCCCCAGCACGAGCAGCGGCTCGTCGGCGTCATCGACCTCGCGCACCGCGTCGACCAGCTCGTCGGGGGTCTCGACCACGACCATGCGCGCGGCCGGGCCGCCGACCCGCATCGTCGTGTGCGCGGCGATCGGCTCGTCGTGCAGCTCGCGCATCAGTCGAGCCGCACGACCGCGATGCAGCGGCCGAGCACCTTCTCACCCTCACACGTCGTGGTGACGTCGACGATGACCCGTCCGGTGTCGGCATCCACGGCCTTGACCACGCCCTGCACGACCAGCTCGTTGCCCGAGACCGGCACCACGACCGGCTTGGTGAAACGGGTGCCGAACTCCACGACCCGGCCGGCGTCGCCGGCCCAGTCGGTGACGACGGTGGCCGACGCGCCCATGGTCCACATGCCGTGGGCGATGACGTCGGGCAGCCCGACGGACCGGGCGAACTCCTCGTCCTGGTGGATGGGGTTCTGGTCGCCCGACGCGTTGGCGTAGGCGACGAGCGTCTCGCGGGAGACGGGCACGGTCACCGGGCCGACGACGTCGCCGACCGAGACCTCCGACAGCGGGCGGGCAGCCATGCTCACTCCTCCCCGCCGCGGACGACGATGGTCGACGTCGACGTGGTCAGGGCCTGGCCCGACACCGTCGACAGCTCGGTGCGGGTGGTCACCATCGAGTGGCCGCCGGCGGAACGGACCGCGTCGACGGTGGTCGTGCCCAGCACCTCGTCACCGGCGGTGATCGGCCGGTGGTGCACGAAGCGCTGCTCGCCGTGCACGACCCGGCTGTAGTCGATGCCGGCCTCCGGGTCGACGACGTAGGCGCGCTCGGCGGCCTGGGAGAACCGCACCGCCATCGTGGGCGGGGCGATGACGTCGGCGTAGCCGGCCGCGCGGGCCGCCTCCGCGTCGGTGTGCACCGGGTCGGCCGAGCCGACGGCGGCGGCGAACGCTGCGATCAGGGCGGCGTCGACGGCGTGCGGGCCGTTCGGCGGATAGGTCCGGCCGACGAAGTCTGGGTTCACGGGCATGGCGCCCACTCTAGGAGAACGCCGCCACCACCAGCGCCCCGGACGGCGCCAGTCCGCCACCAGCACCCAAGACGGCGCCGGTCCGCCGCCACCGGCTCCCGGAACGGCGAGAGGCCGCCGGCACCCGGTGGGTGCGGCGGCCTCTCGGGGCTGACGACGGAGCAGTCAGCGGGTCTCGCGGTGCGCGGTGTGCTTCTTGCAGCGCGGGCAGAACTTCGCCAGCTCGAGCCGGTCGGGGTCGTTGCGGCGGTTCTTCTTGGTGATGTAGTTGCGCTCCTTGCACTCCGTGCACGCCAGGGTGATCTTGGGGCGGACGTCGGTGGCCTTGGCCATGGGGGCAACCTGCTCTCAGGAAAGTGAATCGATCGACGGGTGTCGGGCCAGCACACGAGGGCTCGCGCGACACCAGCACAACAGGATACGCAACCCCGGGCATTCCCCGAAATCGCGACTCGGTAGCGGGAGCGGGGCTCGATCCCGCGACCTCACGATTATGAGTCGTGCGCTCTAACCAGCTGAGCTACCCCGCCAGGGGGGTTCGACCGGACATGCCTCGCGGCCGGTCCCGGCCGGACCTGAGCCCCCTGTCGGAATCGAACCGACGACCTTTTCCTTACCATGGAAACGCTCTGCCGACTGAGCTAAGGGGGCGTGCGCCACCAGCGGAATCCGCCCGGGCGCGACGGAGACATTACACGTTCAGGATCGGTCCAGCGAAATCGCCGCCTCCACCAGCGCGGGCCCGTACCAGGTCAGCAACCGGCCCGACACCAGGCGGGTCGGCAGGCGTCCGAACGCCTCCGGTCCGTCGCCCGCGGTGAACACGTACGGCTCGTCGGGCAGCAGCACGAGGTCGGCCACCGCGGGGTCGTCGAGCACCACGAGGTCGACCGCCGGGTAGCGCCCCTGCACCCCTGCCGTCGACACCGCGAAGCCGGCCCGCGCGAGCAGGTCGGCGGTGAACGTGGGCCGACCCACGACCATCCACGGGTCGCGCCAGACCGGCACGACCACCCGCGCGGATGCCGTGGGCACCGGCCCGCACCAGACCGCCTCGGCCTCGGCGAGCCACCGGGGGCCCTCCCCCAGACCCAGTGCATCCCGGAACAGCCGGCGCATCGACGCGACGGCTCCCGGCACCGTCTCGATGTCGGTGACCCACACGGGGATGCCGCCCGACCTCAGCCGCCGCACGTCGAGCTCGCGGTTCTCCTCCTTGTTCGCCACCACGAGGTCGGGCCGCAGCGCCGCCACGGCGGCGAGGTCGGGGTTCTTGGTGCCGCGCACCCGGGCCACCCCGCGCGCGTCGAGGTCGGCGGGGTGGGTGCACCAGTCGGTCGCGCCGACCAGCCGGTCGGGACAGGTGGCGGCCAGCGCCTCGGTGAGCGAGGGCACCAGCGAGACCACGCGAGAGACGGCCTCGGGCAGCTCCACGTGGTGCCCGAGGTCGTCGGCGAGCGCAAGCGGCATCCGGCCGTCCGAGGTCATCCGGTCACCGGCCACGACGTCACCGAGCAGGCCACCCGAACGGGCCTCAGCGCGGGGCCATCCGCAGAGCGCCGTCCATCCGGATCGTCTCGCCGTTGAGGTAGTCGTGGTCGACGACGGCGAGCGCCAGCTTGGCGTACTCCTCGGGCCGCGCCAGCCGCGCCGGGAACGGCACCCCGGCCGCGAGCCCGGCCCGGAACTCGTCGGAGACGGTCGACAGCATCGGGGTCTCGACGATGCCCGGCGCGATGGTCACCACCCGGATGCCGTACTGCGCCAGGTCGCGTGCGGCCGGCAGGGTGAGCCCGACGATGCCGCCCTTGCTCGCGCTGTAGGCGGCCTGTCCGACCTGCCCGTCGAAGGCGGCGATGCTGGCGGTGTTGATGACGACGCCGCGCTGGCCGTCGGCGTCGGGCTCGGTGGCGGCGATCGCCTCGGCGGCGACCGCGAGCACGGTGAACGAGCCGACCAGGTTGATCTCGACGACCTTGCGGAACAGGCCCAGGTCGTGGACCCCCCTGCGGCCGACGATGCGGGCCGAGGGGCCGATGCCGGCGCAGTTGACGACGGTGCGCAGCGGCCGGGCCGGGTCGTCGGACGCCCGGGCGACCGCCGCCCGCACCTGGTCCTCGGAGGTGACGTCGGTGGGGGCGTACTCGACCCCTTCGACGGGGGGCGCGGCGGCGCAGGCGTCGGACAGGTCGAGGGCGACGACCCGGGCGCCCCCGGCGGCGAGGGCCGCCGCGGTGGCGGCGCCGAGGCCCGAGGCCCCTCCGGTGACGATGGCGGTGGTGTTGGCGAGCTGCATGGCGGTCATCCTGCCACCGCCCACGACTCCCCCCGGCGTCGGTGCCGGGCCGTACGGTGGGAGGCATGCAGCTGCGCATCGGAGGGCACGTCGACCAGGCCGACCCGGTGGCGGAGGCCACCGCCCGGGGGGCCACGCTCAGCCAGTTCTTCCTCGGCGACCCACAGAGCTACAAGGGCCCGGTGGTGCAGTACGCCGGCGGTGCCGCAGCGCTCAGGGCGTCGGCACAGGCAGCGGGCATCGACCTCTACGTGCACGCGCCCTACCCGATCAACGTCGCGTCGACGAACAACCGCATCCGCATCCCGGGCCGCAAGCTGCTCCAGCAGCACCTGGTGGCCGCCGCCGAGATCGGCGCCAAGGGGGTCATCGTGCACGGCGGGCACCTCGGCAAGGACGACGACGCGACAGTCGGCTTCGACAACTGGCGCAAGTGCGTCGACGGCCTCGACATGCCCGTTCCACTGCTCATCGAGAACACCGCGGGCGGAGACAACGCGATGGCCCGACGGCTCGAGGCGATCGAGCGGCTCTGGGAGGCGATCGGACGGGCCGAGGGCGGCGACACGGTGGGGTTCTGCCTCGACACCTGCCACGCGCACGCCGGCGGCAACGACCTTGGCAGCGTCGTCGAGAAGGTGCGGGCCGTCACCGGGCGCATCGACCTGGTGCACTGCAACGACAGTCGCGACGAGTTCGACACGGGGGCCGACCGGCACACCAACCTCGGCTCCGGCCACATCGACGCTGCCGACCTCGCCGACGTCGTCAGGGATGCCGGTGCACCGGTGGTCGTCGAGACGCCCGGCGGCGTCGAGGGCCAGTCGGCCGACATCGCCTGGCTGCGCGAGCGGCTGGGGTAGCGGGCCGAGGGCGCCGGCCGCACGGCATCCGCCCGGCCGGCGCCCTCGCGACCCGGCGTCAGGCGGCCGAGGTCTGCGCGCGGCGCTGGGCCGCGCCCGCGCCCCAGTGGCCGATGTCGAACAGGGCGGCGACGGCGACCCAGAACCAGTCCCAGCCGCTGAGGCCGCCGGCCTGCCACAGGATGACGTAGATCAGCGTCGCGAACGGCAGGAAGACCAGCCCGAGCAGCGGCCAGATCCACCCGTCGAAGGCGGCGTCGACCCGGGCCGGGCGAGCGACCCAGATGATGAGCAGCCCGACCCGCGGGAACAGCCCGGCGAAGATCGCGAACAGGCACCCCATCTCAGTGACCCGGACCGGTGACGATCTGGGCGCGCTCACTGGGGTGCGCGCCGCCCTTGCGGGCCAGCGTGGCGCAGGCGTCCTCGATGTCGCGCGCCAGGGTGTCGACGTGCTCGCGGCTCATCGTCTCCTTGACCAGGGCCCGCATGATCGTCACGTCGTGCGCGTCGGGGGGCAGCGTGTAGGCGGGCACCATCCAGCCGCGCTCGGCCGAGAGCTGCCAGGCGATGTCGAACTCGTCGTAGTTCTCCTCGCCGGCCAGCCGGAAGGCCACCAGCGGCAGCTGCTCCTCGTCCCGGCCGATAACCTCGAAGCGCCCCATCGCCTCGAGCTTGTCGGCGAGCACCCGGGCGTTCTCCTGCATGTTCTTCATGATGTAGGAGTAGCCGGCGCGTCCGTAGCGGACCAGGTTGTAGTACTGCGCGAGCACCATCGAGGAGCCGGTGGAGAAGTTCAGCGTGAAGGTGGCGTCGGTCTTGCCGAGGTAGTTCTCCTCGAACACCAGGTCGGGGGCCAGGTCGGCCTTCTCGCG
Organism: uncultured Actinomycetota bacterium; assembly: GCA_963747405.1. Taxonomy (GTDB): domain Bacteria; phylum Actinomycetota; class Actinomycetes; order Actinomycetales; family Dermatophilaceae; genus Fodinibacter. The sequence continues at coordinate 266,684 of CAVVFG010000010.1, read as the reverse complement.
GAAGATCAGCCAGCCGATGCCCGGGTAGACCAGCCCGAACTTGTGGCCGGAGACGTTGATCGAGCGCACCTGCTCGAGCCGGAAGTCCCACGGCGAGTCGGGGTACAGGAACGGCCAGACGAACCCGCCGCTCGCACCGTCGACGTGCAGGGGCACGTCGTGCCCCTGCTCCTTCTTGAGACGGACCAGCAGGTCGTTGATGCCGACGATGTCGTCCTTGTGGCCGGTGAAGGTGGTGCCGAGCACAGCGGCGACCCCGATGGTGTTCTCGTCGACGTGCGGTGCGACGTCGTCGGGGCCGATCGTGTACTTGCCGCGGCTGAGCGGCACGATGCGCGGCTCGACGTCGAAGTAGCGGCAGAACTTCTCCCAGACGACATGCACGTCGCCGCCGAAGACGAGGTTGGGTCGGTCGGTCGGCTTCCCGGCAGCCTGCTGGCGGGTGCGCCAGTTCCACTTCAGCGACAGCGCGCCGAGCATGATCGCCTCGGACGAGCCCTGGGTGCGGGCGCCGGTGGTCTCGCCCGGCGCGTGGAACAGGTCGGCGAGCATCCGGATGCAGCGCTGCTCGATCTCGGCCGTGCGCGGGTACTCGGCGTGGTCGATGAAGTTGCGGTGGAGGTTGGCGGCGATGATCCGCTGCGCCTCCGGCTCCATCCAGGTGGTGACGAAGGTGGCCAGGTTGCGCGCGGGGTCACCCTCGAGGGCGAGGTCCTCGGCGACCAGGCGCATGGCGTCGCTCGGGGTCATCCCCGTCTCCGGGAAGCTCGTGCTCGGCACCTCCGCGGTGGCGAAGCGGTTGCCGAACAGGGCGGCGTCGGCGTCAGATGGGACGAAACTGGTCATCGGGCATCTCCTTGGGGACGACGGGCGGGTGTGCGGGTCTCGGCGGGATGGGGGCTGCCGGATGCGCCTGCGGGCACGGGGCGCAGGTCGCGGCGCCACGCGGGAAACATCAGGGCGGCGGCGACCAGGAAGCACAGCGCACCGAACAGGGTGCCGGAGACGGCGATCCGGGTGTCCAATACCTCGTCGGTGGCCGGCAGCACGTAGCTGGCCAGGGCCGACGCCATGAAGAGCACCGAACCGAGCATGTTGATCCACGCGATCCGCCACGGCAGCGAGGGCGGGTCCCACCTCAGGAACCGACCCAGCGCCAGGATGCCGAAGGCGCTGGCGACGAGGAACAGCACGGATCCGAAGAAGTCGGGGCGCCACACGTAGCGGTCGGACTCGGCGGCGGTGGCGTTGTGGGTGAGGGCGGCGAACGTGCTGATGTTGAAGAACAGGGTGCCGGGGAACTGGCTGGCCGCGGCGAGCCAGGACCGGTCGTGCGGGCGCCATCCCCAGAGCCGAACGGGCGCGGGCCGGTGCTGCCCGCGCGCGTCGACACCGGTCGTGGCTGGGCTCTGTGCCTGCACCAGCTGGCAGTACGACGCCGAGGTGAAGAAGATCGACCCGACGAAGTAGGTGATGCCGTCGACCGCTCCACCGACCGCGTTGAGGTAGGCCGGCACCGAGCCGATGACGAAGCACGCCGACCCCACGACGAAGAGCAGGGCGATCGCGGCGTTCAGGCGCGCTGGTCGCACGGTCATCTGGCGGGCTCCCTGCTCGGCGGGCGGTCACCCCACTATCGAGCGAGCCCGGCGACGGCGACTCACCCCGACCGGGTGAGCCGGGAGGCGCGGCGTCGCGAGGGCTCCGCCCGGTGGGCGTCAGGCCGGTGCAGCCGCGACATCCCCCGTGGTGGCCCGCCCTGGCTCCACCGGCTCGGCCGGCTGGGCCGGCCCGGGGGTGGGCAGCACCAGCGTGACGACGAAGGAGACCGCCACCGCTACGACCACCTGAGGAGTGACCTGGAGCCCGTCGGCACCCATGAGCAGGGTCGCCAGCAGCGCAGAGGTCAGCGGCAGCCGGAGCATGGCGCAGCACATCGCGCCGATGCCCATGCCGATGGCCGGGGCCAGTTCCATCCCTGGCAGGCCGCTCACCGCGATGCCGAGCACGGCGCCGAGGAACATCGCGGGGAACACCGGGCCACCGCGGAAGGCGCTCAGCGAAAGCCCGTAGGCCAATGCCTTGAAGGTGCCGAGCAGGACGAGCACGCCCACTGAGTAGTCGGCGGCGTTCGCCACGAGGTTCGGCAGGGCGTCCTGACCGGAGAAGAGCACCTCGGTGAAGGGATGGTCGGTCGTGAGCTGGTAGGCGGTGGCGCACAGGCCGATGAGCAGGCCCACCCCCACCGTCACGGGGACCCGGTTGCGGTGCACGAGGGGGCGCACCGACAGGCCGACCCAGCGGATCGCCCATCCGAGTGCCGCGCCCAAGAGGCCGACCGGGATCGCCCACACGAGGGTCGCGAGGGTGGGGTCGACGCCGGGGGGCACGGTGGTCAGGGCCAGCGAGAACGTGCCCAGGCCGGTCCAGCTGTCCAGACCGACGAAGACCAGCGCGCCGATTCCGGAGGCGAGCAGCCCGGGCAGTGCGACCAGGCTCAAGGTGGCCCCCGCAATGCCCGCGGCCTCCATGATGAGGAACGCGCCGAGCAGCGGTGAGCCGAGCAGGGTGCTGATGGCAGCGAAGCTGCCGGCCGACGCCATGATCGTCACCGCCATCGGCGGGGCGTCCTTCTTCACCAGGCGCACCGTGAGTGCCGCGAGGCCGGCGCCGATGGCGATGAGCGGCGCCTCCGGGCCGAGCACCGCACCGAGGCTGAGCGTGGCGAGGGAGGCGAGGACTACGCCGGGCAGGTGGCTGTCGACCGGCGGCCCACCACCGACGTGGAACCCGAGGGCCGGGGAGTGTCCTCCTGGGCCGGGCAGGTACCTGATGGTCAGCGACACCACGAGCCCGCACAGCATCAGCCACGGGACCGGCCACCAGACCGGGGTGCTGCCGTCGAAGAGGTTCTCGGGCAGGTCCGAGAAGAGGTAACCCTGGAGCTTCGACACCACGACCAGGAACCCGTAGGCGATCGCCGAGATCGGGATGCCCAGAAGCGCCGCGAGCACGAGCGCGAAGAGGTATGCCTTGGAGCGGACGACACTCACCGGGTCGAGGGCTGCGGGCCCGGCCGGGGCCGAGGCGGCGGGGGTGGCGGTCACCGGGATCGGCCTCCTCGTGTGCGCTGTGCCGGGACGGGCCCAACCTAGCGCCGGCCCGCGTGATCCGCGCCCACCCGTCGAGGGTGAGCCGCGGCCAACCCGCCTCGGTGCGCGGGGCGCCGGGCGCCCGGCGCCCGGCGCCCGGCGCGGCGAGCGCGTGACAGGTCGGTGACAGGTCGGTGCCACCAGGCCCAAGCAGCGTTGCACCATGACCACGACCTTCACCCCCATGTCGACGGCGTCCAGCTCCGCGACGACCTCGCGCCCGGCGGCTGCCGGCCTCGCGACGACGCCCACCATCCGGCCGCTGCGCCACGGCGAGACCGGCACCGTCCACCGTGTCTTCGCCCAGCTGTCCGCCCGGTCGGTGTTCCTTCGCTTCCACACCGGGCTGCCGCAGCTCACCCCTGCCATGGCCGCCCGGCTGGCTGCGGTCGAGCCGGGACAGCACGAGGTGCTGGTCGCCGAGCAGCGCGGCCGCCCGGTGGGGCTGGCCCGCTGGATCCGCGACGGTGCCGACCCCACGGCCGTCGAGGTGGCGGTGGAGGTCGCGGACGAGGTGCACCGGCACGGCATCGGCGGTCGCCTGCTGCGCCACTGCGTGGCCTCGGCGCACGCCGCCGGAGCCACCGTGCTGCTGGCGCACGTCCACCCGGACAACCGCCCGGTGGTCGACTGGCTGGTGCGGCTCGGTGCGGAGCGACCAGTGGGACCCGACGAGCCGTTCCGTCTCCTGCTGCCGGTGACGGCCCCGCTGTCGGGACGGTGTGGTTCCATGACCCGGTGCAGGTCCGGGTGCTCGGACCCCTCATGGTGGGGGCCGTCGGCAGTGCCGTGCCGCTCCGGGGTGAGCGTCCGCGGGAGGTCCTCGCCGTCCTCCTGTCGCGCCGCGGCCGTCCCGTCGCTGCCGAGGTCGTCCTCGACCTCGTCTGGGGTGAGGACGCCCGTCACCTGACGACGTCGGCGGTGCACACCGTCGTGGCCCGCCTGCGCCGCCGGCACGGGGCCGGCCTGGTCTCGACGAGCGATGCCGGGTACCTGGTGCCGGCCGACGTGGGCACCGACGCCGAGGTCTTCGTCGCCCTGGCGAGTGCGGCGCACGACGCCGTGTCCACAGATGACGCCGCCGGCCGCGAGGACCTGTGTCGTCGAGCCCTGGCGCTGTGGGGCGGCGCCACCGCCTACGAGGGAGTGCGCGCCGAGCTCGTGCTGGCCGAGCGCACCCGGCTCGACGAGCTGCGGCGCCGGGTGCGCGCTGACCTCGCGGAGTGCCTCCTGCAGGGGCACGCCACCCGTTCCGCCCTCGACGAGGCGCTCACACTCGCTCGCGCTCTGCTCCACGACAACCCGCTCGACGAGGGCGCGGCCTCCCTGGTGATGCGCGCCGCCTACCGGCTGGGTCGCCAGGCCGACGCCCTCGAGGTGCACGAGGTGCTCCGCCGCACCCTGCGTGACGAGCTCGGGGTGTCCCCCGGCCCGGGGGTGTCCGAGCTGCACGCGCGGGTGCTGGCCCACGACCGGGCGCTGGGGGCCGACACCGGCGAGCCGCACCGCCCTCGGGGCAGGTCGGTGCCGGTGCACCCGGGCCGGCGCATCCCCGTGCCGACCTCGCCGACGATCGGCCGGGCGGCGGAGCTCGAGGCAGTGCTGGCCGCCCTGGCCGGCGGCCGGCGGCTGGTGACGGTCACCGGCCCGGGCGGGGTCGGCAAGTCACGGCTGCTCGCCGACGTCGCAGCGGCGCTCGGGCCGCGGGCCGACGTGGTACACGTCGCCCTGTCGGCCCATGCCGGGCTCACGCCTGCCGAGCTGGCCGCAGGTGTCGCCGTGACCACCGGCCTGCCCCTCGAGGGCGACGACGAGGTGGCGGCGCTCGTGCGGGCGCTGCGCGCCACCGAGCTCACCGTGCTCATCGACGAGGCCGAGTGGGTGCTGGAGTCGGCCGCCGAGGTGGCAGCCGCGGTGCTCGCCGGCTGCCCGGGCGTGCGGGTCGTCGTCACCTCGCGCACCCCGCTGGCCATCGTCGGCGAACGGGTCCTCGTGCTCGAGCCCCTGCCCACGGCCGACCCCGAGGGTGACCTGGGCGCCGTGCGCGCATCCCCCGCCGTTCGCCTGCTCGCCGAGCGCCTCGCCGACCGCGGCAACGCGCCCACCGCTGATCTCGACGCCTGGCCCGGGCCCGACGTCCGGGTGCTGGCGCGGGTCGCCCGCCGCGTCGACGGGCTCCCGTTGGCCCTGGAGCTCGTGGCGGGCTCCTCCGCCACGGTGCCGGTCGAGCGGTTGCTCGACCTGCTCGACAGCCCGCTCGACCTCGCCCCGGATGCGCGCGGCCTGCCCGACCGGCACCACTCGTTGCGTGACACCCTGTCGTGGAGCCTGGACCGGCTCGACCCCGGTGCCCGGGTCGTGCTCCGCCGGGTGTCGGTGTTCGCCGGTCCCTTCACCACGACGGCGGCCCGGGCCGTCGTCGGCGCGGAGTCCGCAGAGGTCGACCGCGCGGTGCGGGTGCTCGCCCGCGACAACCTGCTGCGGGTCGAGCGCACCGCCACGAACCTGTCCTTCCGTGCCCTGCGCACGGTGCGCGACCTCGCCCTCGAGGAGCTGGCCGCCAGCGGCGAGGAGGACCTGTGCCGGTCGCGGCACCGGAGGTGGTTCGCGGGGGTGTGGCGTGACGCGCCGCTGTCCGACGCCCTCGTCGAGCACGTCGGGCGCACCTACGACGACCACCTCGAGGCGCTCACCGGGGCCCTGGCCGCCGGAGACGACCCGGCCCTTGCCGACCTCACGACCACGCTGTCCCGGCGCTGGCAGTTCGTCGAGACGATGGGCCCAGGGCTGCACTGGACGGCGGCAGCACTCGACCGCCCCGGCATCACGGCGCGCCAGCGGGCCCGGCTGCAGATCGCCCGGGCCGGCTTCCTCCAGGCCGCCGACTGGGGCCCGGCCGAACACGACCAGCTGGCGGCCGACCTCCTGGGCGACCCCGACTGGGGCACCATGCTGGCGCTGGTCTGCGCCATCACCGCCTACGGCGAGGGCGACACGGCCCGCGCCAGGATCCGGCTCGACGAGGCGGAGCGGCTGGCCCGCTCCGGTGCCCCGCACCACGTGGCCGAGGTCGTCGCGAGCCGGGCGGCCGCCGACGCCGCCGAGGGCCGCACCGACGATGCACTGGCCGGAGCGCACGAGGCGATGGCCCTGGTCGGCTCCACCTCGTCGGCGGTGCAGCTGGTCACGGTCGTGCCGAAGGTCGCCCTGGCTCTCCTGGAGTGCGGCCGCTCCCAGGAGGCTCTCGACCTCCTGACGAGCGCAGCGTCCGATGCCGGCGAACGGTTCGGCATGCGTCCGACGAGCACGGTCGCGATGAACGCCGGCTGGGCCGCCTTGGGGGTCGACGACGCCGCCACGGCGCTGGAGTGGTTCCGTGAGGCCATCGTCGGGCCGCAGGCTGCGGTCGGCGCCAACGCGCTGGGCGAAGCGGCATGCGGTGCCGGTGCCGCCCTGGCCTCCCTCGGACACCCCGCCGCACCCGAGGTCCTGGGCCTCGGGGTCTGGCTGCACACCTACGCCGGGCAGGCCCTGCCGCCGGCCCTCGACGAGCACGTGCGCCGTGCCACGGACGCCGTGGGCATCGAGCCCCCGCCGACCCGGTGGGACGCCGACCTCGCGGTCGCCCGGGTCACCCAGCTCGTGCGGGCGGACTGAGCGTCGGACCTGGCCGCAGCCCGACGTCAGACCGCGCGCTCGACCGTGCGCTCGACCGCGCGTCAGACGTTGCGCCGGTACTGGCCGCCGACCTCGAAGAACGCCTCGGTGACCTGCTGCAGCGAGCACACGCGCGCGGCATCAATGAGCACGGCGAAGACGTTCTCGCCCGAGGTGGCCGAGGCCTTGAGCCGGGCGAGCGCCTCCTGCGCCTCGACGGAGTGCTGCTGCTTGAACGCCGTGACGCGGGCCAGCTGGCCCTCTTTCTCGGCCTCGGACGCCCGGGCGAGCACCACCTCGCGCGGCGACTCGTCCTCGTGCGGGTTGCGGAAGGTGTTGACGCCGACGATCGGCAGCGAGCCGTCGTGTTTGCGGTGCTCGTAGAGCATCGACTCGTCCTGGATCTTTCCGCGCTGGTAGCCGGTCTCCATCGCTCCGAGCACCCCGCCGCGCTCGGAGATCCGGTCGAACTCGGCCAGCACCGCCGCCTCGACGAGGTCGGTCAGCTCGTCGACGACGAAGGCGCCCTGAAGCGGGTTCTCGTTGACGGCGAGCCCCCACTCCTTGGAGATGATCATCTGGATGGCGAGGGCGCGGCGCACCGACTCCTCCGACGGGGTCGTGACGGCCTCGTCGTAGGCGTTGGTGTGCAGGCTGTTGGCGTTGTCGTAGATCGCGACGAGCGCCTGCAGCGTGGTGCGGATGTCGTTGAAGTCCATCTCCTGCGCGTGCAGGCTGCGGCCGCTGGTCTGCACGTGGTACTTCAGCTTCTGGCTGCGCTCGTTCGCGCCGTACTTCTCCTTCATCGCGATCGCCCACACGCGGCGCGCCACCCGGCCGATCACGGTGTACTCGGGGTCCATGCCGTTGGAGAAGAAGAACGACAGGTTCGGGGCGAAGTCGTCGATGTCCATGCCGCGCGCCAGGTACGCCTCGACGTAGGTGAACCCGTTGGCGAGCGTGAAGGCCAGCTGGCTGATGGGGTTCGCCCCGGCCTCGGCGATGTGGTAGCCGCTGATCGACACCGAGTAGAAGTTGCGCACCTGCTGGGCGATGAACCACTCCTGGATGTCGGCCATCATCCGCAGCGAGAACTCGGTGGAGAACAGGCAGGTGTTCTGGCCCTGGTCCTCCTTGAGGATGTCGGCCTGCACCGTGCCGCGCACGACCTGCAGAGCCTGCGCCCAGATGCCGGGCGCCTCCTGCTCGCTGGGCTCGCGCCCGTTCTCGGCGGCCCACGCCTCGACGGCGCGGTCCATGACGGTGTTGAGGAAGAACGCCAGGATGGTGGGCGCCGGGCCGTTGATCGTCATCGAGACGCTCGTGGTCGGCGAGGTGAGGTCGAACCCGGCGTAGAGCTCGCGCATGTCGTCGAGGGTGGCCACCGAGACGCCGGAGGTGCCGACCTTGCCGTAGATGTCGGGGCGCTTGTCGGGGTCGCGGCCGTAGAGCGTGACCGAGTCGAACGCGGTGGACAGCCGGGTGGCGGGCTGGCCCTGCGACAGCATCCGGAAGCGACGGTTCGTGCGGAACGGGTCGCCCTCCCCGGCGAACATCCGGGCGGGGTCCTCGTTGTCGCGCTTGAACGGGAAGACGCCGGCGGTGAACGGGAAGTAGCCCGGCAGGTTCTCGCGGCGCAGGAACGACACCAGGTCGCCGTCATCCGAGTAGCGCGGCAGCGACACCCGGCGGATCCGGTTGCCGGACAACGACTCCCGGACCAGAGATGTGTGGATCTCCCTGTCGCGCACGGTGATGACCTGCTCGTCACCCGAGTAGGCCTCGACCACCGACGACCAGCCGGAGAGCTGGCGGGCGATCGAGAGCGGCAGGTCGTCCTGGGCGTCGGACAGCAGCGCGTCGACCCCGGCGCGGTCGGACCCGGCCCGCTCCAGGTCGTGGCCGACCTCGGTGAGCCGCTGCACGCGGCGCGCGGCGTCGGCATACCGGCGGGTGTCGTCGTGGTAGCCACGCACCGTCTCGGCGATCTCGGCGAGGTAGCGCACCCGCTGCGGGGGAACCACCTGTCGCAGCACCGAGGAGTGCCGCACGCCGACCTGGGTCAGGGCGCCCTCGGACACCTCGAGCCCGGCCTCGCGCAGCAGGGCGCGCAGCTCCTGGTAGAGCGCGGTGACGCCGTCGTCGTTGAAGGTGGCGGCCGAGGTGCCGAAGACCGGCATGTCCTCGGGCTTGCTCCCGAAGGCACCCCGGTTGCGCGCCATCTGGCGACCGACGTCGCGCAGGGCGTCCATGGCTCCGCGGCGCTCGAACTTGTTGATGGCCACGACGTCGGCGAAGTCGAGCATGTCGATCTTCTCGAGCTGGCTGGCCGCACCGAACTCGGGTGTCATGACGTAGAGGTTGACGTCGGCGAAGGTGGTGATCGCGGCGTCGCCCTGGCCGATGCCGGGGGTCTCGACGACCACGAGGTCGAACCCGGCCGCCTTGAGGATGGTGAGCACGTCACCGAGGGACTCGGGCACCTCGCGCCCGCCGCGGGTGGCCAGCGACCGGAAGTAGATGCGGTCGCCGTCGAGCGCGTTCATCCGGATCCGGTCGCCGAGCAGCGCCCCGCCGCCGCGCCGGCGGGTGGGGTCGATGGCGATGCATGCGACCCGCAGCTTGTCCTGCTGGTCGACGCGCAGCCGGCGCACGAGCTCGTCGGTGAGGCTGGACTTGCCCGAGCCGCCGGTGCCGGTGATGCCGAGCACGGGGGTGCGCCGCGCGGCGCCGGCGCGCTCGAGCTCGGCGCGCAGGTCGGCATCCAGTCGCCCCGTCTCGGCGGCGGTGATCGCCCGCGCCACGGCCGACCGCTCCCCCGAGATGACCGCAGCGGCGGTGGTCGGGTGCTCGGTCCAGAGGTCGGTGTCGCACGCCTGCACGACCTGGTTGACCATGCCGGGCAGCCCGAGCCGCTGGCCGTCCTGGGGGCTGAAGATGGTGACGCCGGCGGCGCGCAGCCGCTCGATCTCGGCCGGCACGATGACCCCGCCGCCGCCACCGACCACCCTGACGTGCCCCGCGCCCGACTCGCGCAGCAGCTGCACGAGGTACTCGAAGTACTCGACGTGCCCGCCCTGGTAGGAGCTGACCGCCACCCCCTGCACGTCCTCCTCGATGGCCGCGTCGACCACCTCGCGCACGCTGCGGTTGTGCCCGAGGTGGACGACCTCGGCCCCCTGGGCCTGCATGATCCGCCGCATGATGTTGATCGAGGCGTCGTGGCCGTCGAACAGGGCCGACGCCGTGACGATGCGCACCGGGTGCTCGGGCACGTGCAGGTCGGGCGTCGAGGTGGTCGGCTGCGCTGCCATTGGGTTCCCTTTCGTGGCGTTCTGCCGATACTAGGACGTCCTACTACCTACTCGGAAGTCACCGGCCGGGGTCAGTGGGCGACCGCGGAGGCGAACGGGTCGGGCGCGGCGGCATCCACGAGCCACTCCGGCACCGAGCGCAGGAACGGCTCGTCGACCCGGGTGACCGGCACGTCGGCCTGCAGCCGGCGCCACGACTCGGCCCGGTGCAGGCACGAGATGCGCTCGGCGTCGGCGAGCAGGGTGCGCACGGTGGAGCGCTCCCAGCGGTCGGTCCACGGCTCGAGGTAGGCGTCGACCGCCCGCCGCAGCTCCGGCGCGTCGGGGCCGAGCTCGAGGCGGTTGCGCAGGACCCACAGCGGGATGCGGGCCGCGGTGAACGGATGGGTCCACAGGGCGTCGCCGAGGTCGATGAAGGCGATCGCGCCGCCCGACCGGCGGAACGCGTTGCCCAGGTGCAGGTCGTTGTGCTGCAACGACGGTGGGATGCCGCTCGCGGCCAGTCGCTGCGCCGCGCCGTGGATCCGCGCCAGCCCGTCGACGACGGCCGCGTGCTCAGCGTCGTCGAGGCGGCGGGGGTCGGCGGCCGGGAGGGCGCGGGAGGCGTCGACGAGGTGCTCGACCCAGGCGAGGACCTGCTCCTCCCGCTCGGGGAAGGTGGGCAGGCCAGTGGCCAGCAGGGTGTCGGCGTGCTCGCAGACCCGGTGCTGCACCGCCGCCCAGGACTGCAGCACCGCGACCCAGTCGTCCAGCGGGGGCACCCGCTCGTCGTGCCACATCGGCAGGCCGAGGTCAGCGGTGGCCAGCCACCCGCGGTCGCGGTCGACGGCGAGTGGCGTGGCGACGGCATCCGGCACCAGCGCTTCGAGCGCCTCGACCAGGGCCGCCTCGAAGGCCTGCGAGGGCGCGTTCTCCTTGACCCACACCCGCCCGGCATCCGTCTCGACCCGGGCGACGACCGACCAGAACCGCACCCGGTCACGCACGACCGGCGCGGTGGTCCGCACGCCGACGGCCTCGAGGGCGGGCACCAGCCACGCCTCGAGGGCTGCCAGCCACGGCCCGCTCTGCCACCGCGCCGGGAGGTCAGCCTCGGGCACGGCGCCCCGCGACCCACTCGACCGCCTCGACGTAGCCCCGCACCCCGTGGCCGATGACGTGGTGGTCGCACACGTCGGTGAGGTAGCTGTGGTGGCGGAACTCCTCTCGCGCCGAGATGTCGCTGATGTGCACCTCCACCCGCGCCACCCGGCACGCCGACAGCGCGTCACGCAGCGCCACCGAGGTGTGCGTGTAGCCGGCCGCGTTGATGACGATGCCGGCGGTGCCGGCGCGGCCCTCCTGCACCCAGTCGATGAGGGTGCCCTCGGAGTTGGTCTGCCGGAAGTCGACCGTGAGACCGGCGCGCTCGGCCGCCTCGACGCACAGGGCCTCGACGTCGGCGAGGGTGGCACTGCCGTAGACCTCGGGCTCGCGCTCGCCGAGCAGGTTGAGGTTGGGGCCGTTGAGCACCAGCACCGTGCGGTCGTCCATGACCGGGAGTATGCCGCCCAGGTCAGGTCGCCGCAGGTGGGATCCTCCGGTCGGCACCCGATGGGGCCCGCCACGACGAGCGACCCCTGGCCCCCGTCGGTGCCGGCTGGCGGCCGTCCCCCCGGGTGGCGGTCAGCTGCGCGGGTGGCGACGCCATGGCACCGCCACCCGAGGAGACGGACCAGAGCGGAGCAGACGGACCAGAGCCGAGGGCAGGGGCGCGGGGTCGGTCGCACCGGCTGGGAGCACCCCGGTCAGCCCCGGTAGGTGTCAGTGACCAGGGCGTTGCAGCTCGCCGGCTGTGGCGGCAGGGTGGCCCGGGCGTCCGCGGCGCGGGCGCGGCCGAGGTTCCAGGCGAGCAGGTCGTCGCCACCGGCGGAGGGACCGCCGGTGGCGTACGGCCCGCTGAGGATGCAGGAGGCGGTCTGGGCGGGCAGCCGGTGGACGATGGTCGGCGTCGCGTCGGCGCTGAGCGTGGACAGGTACGCGGTGTCGAGCGGCCTGCCCGCGTCGTAGCGGTCGATGTTGCGCGCGGCCACCCATGCGTCGGGGTTCATCGCGGCGAAGCCGAGCGCGAACACGGCGGCCGAGACGAGCACCGCGCGCGGCACCCACCAGCCCGACAACCGGATGCCGGCGACGAGCAGGAACACCACGACAAGGCCGAGCCAGAGCTCGAAGCCGTCGACGAAGACGCGCAGCACCGTGTAGCCGAAAGCCTCCTGGTAGAGCGACATCCGGTACAGCGCGCTGGCGACCACGGCGAGGGTGAGCACGCACAGCGCACCGAGCAGCAGCCGCAGCAGCAGCCGGTCGCCGGCGTCGGCGCGGGAGGCGCGTCGCACGGTGAGGGCGACCACGACGACGGTGAGGAAGGTGGCCACGGTGAGCTGCCCGAACCCCTGGTGCACGTACTCGGCGTAGGTCAGCCCGGTGGTGCGTCGCAGGTAGTCGTGCCCGCCCCACATGGCGGCGGCCTGGGCGGCGAGGAAGCCGGCGAACAGCGCCACGACGACGCCCACCGGCACGGCCCACTCCCAGCGGTGGGTGGTGCGGCGGCCCGCGGGCAGGTCGACGTCGGCCACCGGCGGCGGGTTCAGTGCGAGGTAGGCACCGGTGAGGGCCACCCCGGTCACCAGCACCAGGACGAAGGTGCGCGCCACGATGGTGTCCCAGCCCAGGTCGGGGATGAGGGCCCTCGCCCACGAGCCGAACAGCGCGTCACCGGACGCGAACAGGCCGCCGAAGAGGGCGAGCGCCACCAGGGAGAACCCGGCGGTCCGCAGCACCGGCCAGAGCTTGGACACCTTGCTCGTCGCGGTGATGGTGCGGCCCAGCAGCGGCAGCCCGCGCAGCCCGGACAGCGGCCAGGCCATGACACTGAGCGGCATCGACAGCAGGGTGCGCGCGAGGGTGGTACCGGCTGCCGCCACGACGACGCCGACGAGCACGGCCAGCGCCACCACCCCGCCCGCGTCCCGCAGCACCGTCGTGGTGGCGAGCGCGCCGGCCAGCAGTGCGCAGCCGATGGTCCACGGGTCGCGGCGGTGGCGCGCGACGACCCACATCAGCAGGCCGGTGGCGAGCAGGGTCAGCGTGACGGCGAGGCCGACGTTGCGCTGCGGCCAGGTGAGCGCGGCCCATCCGCCGATGCCGAGGGCGGCGAGGACGGTGAGCGGCTGCACCGGCACGCCCTGCTCCGGCCAGAGCCCGCCAAGGGCTCCCCCAGAGCCACCTGGTCCGGCCGGTCGGGGCTGCGCGGGGGGCGGTGATGGTGCCCGAGGCGGCGTCGGCGGCAGCGGGGTCGTGGGTGCGGCCGGTGCTGGCACGGTCGTGTCCTCCGTCAGGTGGGTGGGCCGACCCGCGCGGGCGCGCCGGGGCAGCACGGCGCGCAGGTGCGCGCCGGTCGTTCCGGGGGTGGTCGGCAGCGCCGTGATGGTGCCGCCGTGCAGCTCGCAGACCCAGCTGGCAATGGCCAGGCCCAGCCCGGTGCCGCCGCCGGAGTCGGCCCCCGAGCCGAACCGGTCGAAGACCCGTTCGGCGCGGTCGGCGGAGATGCCGGGCCCGTCGTCGCACACGTCGAGCTGCCAGGTCCGGTCGTCCACGGCGCGGGCCGTGACGCGCACCTCGCCGTGCGGCGGGCTGTGCCGCACCGCGTTGTCGAGCAGGTTGGCGACGAGCTGGGCGAGCCGGCCGGGGTCGGCGACGACGGTGAGGTCCGCCGGGTCGGTCTCGTGGCGCACCACGACGGAACGGCCACCGACCTCGGCCTCGGCCACGCCGGCACGCAGCAGGTCGCTGACCTTCACGTCGGTGAGGGCCAGGGGGGCGGCCCCGGCGTCGATGCGGGAGAGGTCGAGCAGGTCGCCGACGAGGGCACTGAGCCGCTCGCTCTGGCTCAGGGCGGCGCGCAGGGCGTCGTCGTCGGGGCGGACCACCCCGTCGACGAGGTTCTCGAGCAGGGCACGCTGCGCGGTGAGCGGCGTGCGCAGCTCGTGCGACACGGTGGCGACGAGCTGGCGGCGCTGCTGGTCGGCGTTGGCGAGGTCGGCCGCCATCGCGTTGAAGGCCTGCCCGAGGTCGCCGACCTCGTCGGTCGAGGTGGCCGTGACGCGTTGGGCGTAGTCGCCGCTCGCCATCCGCCGTGCCGCGGCCGTCATCTCGAGCAGCGGCGAGGTCATCCCACGTGCCAGCCACTGCGTCACCGCCAGCGCCGCGGCGACGGTGACCGGCACGCTCATCCACCACGGCACGTCGGCCACCTCGCCGACGCCCGCGACGACCACGGCGACCACGACGCTGGCCGCGACGAGCAGGCCGAGCTTGACCTTGATCGAGGCGACGCCGTCGAGCGGGCGGTCGGTGTTCACGGCGCCACCTCGAGGGCGTAGCCGACGCCGTGCACGGTGCGCACCCGGTCGGCACCGATCTTGGCGCGCAGCGCCTTGACGTGGCTGTCGAGGGTGCGGGTGCCGGAGGCATCTGCCCAGCCCCAGACCTCGCGCATCAGCACGTCGCGGCTGCGCACGGTGCCCGGCTGCGTGGCGAGCACGCCGAGCAGGTCGAACTCGAGAGGCGTGAGGTGCACCTCGGTACCGCGCACGGTGACCCGCCGGGTGGCGCCGTCGATGGTGAGCCCGCCGATGTCGGTGCGCGGGGCGCCGGATGCCGTGAGCGTCGCCGCCCGCTCGACCCGCCGCAGCAGGGCGCGGACGCGGGCCACGACCTCGCGCATCGAGAAGGGCTTGGTGACGTAGTCGTCGGCGCCGACGGCCAGGCCCACGAGCAGGTCGGTCTCGTCGTCGCGGGCCGTGAGCATCAGCACCGGCACCGGGCGGGCGGCCTGGATGCGGCGGCAGACCTCGAGCCCGTCGAACCCCGGGAGCATCAGGTCGAGGACGACGAGGTCGGGGTGGTGCTGATCGAACGCGGCGACCGCCCCGGGCCCGTCGAAGGCCTGCTCGACGACGAAACCCTCGGCCCGCAGCCGGTCGGTGACGGCCGAGTTGATCAGTGGCTCGTCCTCGACCACGAGGATGCGTGAGGCGGCGGCAGTCGTCCCCTCGGTCATGCTGCGAGCGTAGGACCGCGCCGGCGGGTCCCGTGGGGGCACCGTGTGGAGATCGTGTGAAGGTGCACTGTCAGGCGGGCAGTCGGCGTTGGCTACGGAACGCCGTGGGGGTGATGCCGGTGCAGCGGGTGAAGTGGTGGCGCAGCAGCGCCGCCGACCCGAAGCCGGCGTCACGGGCGACGGCCTCGACCGGCAGGTCGGTGTCCTCGAGCAGCCGGCGGGCGCGCAGCACCCGCTGGTCGGTGACCCAGTGGTGCGGTGTGGTGCCGGTCTCGGCCACGAAGCGGCGGGCGAAGGTGCGCGACGACATCGCCGACCGCCGGGCCAGGTCGTCGACGGTGAAGGCCTCGTCGAGGTGGTCGAGCATCCACTCCAGCACGGGCCCCAGGCTCTCGGCGGTGGTCGTGGGCACCGGGCGGTCGATGAACTGGCGCTGCCCTCCGTCGCGGTGCGGCGGCACGACCATCCGTCGTGCGATCGCGGTGGCGACCGCGCTGCCCAGCTCGGTGCGCACGAGGTGGAGAGCAGCGTCGATGCCGGCCGCGGTGCCGGCACTGGTGATGACCGTGCCGTCGCGCACGTAGAGCACGTCGGGGTCGACCCGCGCGAGCGGGGTGACGGCGGCGAGCTCGGCGGCGTGCTGCCAGTGGGTGGTGCACTCACGCCCGTCGAGGATGCCGGCCGCGCCCAGGGTGAATGCGCCCGAGCACACCGACAGCACCCAGGCACCACGGTCGACCGCGTCGCGCAGCACCTGCACGACCGCCGGCGACGGGGTGCGGGCCGCCGGGGAGGCGGGCACCGCCACGAGGTCGGCATCGGCGGCCGCGTCGAGGCCGAAGGCGGCGGTGACCGTGGTGCCGTTCCGCGCGTCGAGCGGGCCGGGCGTCTCGGCACACACCCGGTAGTCGAAGGCCGGCACGCCCTCGTCGGTGCGGTCGATGCCGAAGACCTCGGCCAGCACGCCGTACTCGAAGAGCGCCACGGGCTCCTGCAGCAGCACGGCGACCGAGGTGAGTGACACGTCGAGCAGTATGGCAGGTATTTGACGTACTACGTCATTTCCGCCACTCGTGGCAGGTATTGGTGCAACGTCAAACTCGTGCCATGGACACGCACAGCACCCTGGAGACGATCCTCACCCTCGCCGCCATCGGCGGCCTCGTGGCCCCGGTGGCCTACCTCATGGAGCGCACCAACCGGCGGGAACGGCGCGAGCACGGCGCCCGCACCACCTGGACCTGGACCCGTCACGACGCGGACGCCCGCCGAATCGGGAACGAGATCCACGCCCTCGACGGCGTCGCCCACCGCTGAGCCCTCCCCGCGATCGTGGGTGATAACCGTCGCCTGGACGGCGATCATCACCCACGATCGCGGGACGGCGACCATGCGACGTGTTGCGGATTCTCCCCGCCTTCTGTGGAGGCCCTGGGCCCGCTGGGAGGGGGAATCCGCAAGAAGCCGGGGTGGTTCAGCAGCGGCGGCGGCCGATCAGCCAGCCGAGCAGCAGCCCGGCCAGGGCCGCCACGCCGTACGGGGCATAGCTCTTCACCAGCACCGGCAGAACCGTCGCCCCGAGGTCGATCGAGTCGTCGACAGTAGGCGCCGGGCGCAGCTGCCGCGCCGCGGGCGGTGCCTGCGCCGCCCCCGCGTTCTCGGCGGCAGGCGCCACGGCGAGCCGGCCGGTCGACGCCTGACCGGCGGATCCGGCGGGTGCGCCTGCCGACGACACCGCCGCCACGGCGTCCGGGGCGGGTGCGCCTGCCGACGACACCGCCGCCACCGTGTCGGGAGGGGGTGGAGCGTCGGGGGCGGGTGGCGCGTCGGGCGCGGCCACGGCATCCGGCGGGGGCTCCTCACCGGCGTCCGCACCCGGCTCCGCAGCGGCGAACTGTGCCTCGATGCACGCGACGAACTGCTGGAGCAGCTTGTCGCTGACGTCCTGCATCACGCCCCGCCCGAACTGAGCGGGCTTGCCGGTGACCGACAGGTCGGTGGTGACGTCGATGCGGGTGCCCTCGCCCGAGGGCGCGAGCTGCACGGTGACCGTGGCGCCGGCGGTGCCGTTGCCCCGCTTGTCCTTGCCCTTGGCCTCGATGACGGCCCGGTGCGCCGTGTCGTCACGCTCGAGGAACTGCCCGGTGCCGGCGTACTGCAGGGCGATCGGGCCGAGCTTGACCTTCACCGTGCCGGCGAACCCGGACTCGTCCACCGAGGTGACCGTCGCCCCGGGGAAGCAGCTGCCCACCCGCTCGAGGTCCATGAAGGTGGCCCAGGCGTCGTCGATGGCCGCCGGGACGGTGAAGTCGTGCGTCAGCTCCATGCGGGAGTCAGCCTCGCAGCGCAGTCAGGACGGCGCGCCGGGTGAGCACCCGCGCGAGGTGACGACGGTAGTCGGAGTCACCGTTGAGGTCGCTCGGCGGGCTGGTGCCGTCGGCGACCGAGTCACACGCGTCGCCGAGGTCGTCGGCCGACCGGCCGACCAGGGCCTGCTCAACGCCACGCGCACGCAGCGGGGTGTTGCCCATGTTGGTCAGCCCGATGCGCGCCTCGCTGATGGTGCCGCCGTCGGCCTTGAGCGCCACGGCGACCCCGATGATCGACCACTGGTGCGACACCCGCACGAACTTCTCGTAGTGCGACGTCCAGCCGGTGTGCTTGGGGATGCGCACCTCGGTGAGCAGCTCACCCTCGGCGACCGAGGTCTCGAACAGGTCGTGGAAGAACTCGGATGCCGGCACGGTGCGCTCGCCGCCCGCGCCCGCGATGACCAGCTCGGCATCGAGCGCCAGCACCGGGGCCCCGACGTCCCCGGCGGGGTCGGCGTGCACGAGGGCGCCGCCGATGGTGCCGCGGTGCCGGATCTGCGGGTCGGCCACCTCGGCGACCGCCTTCGCGAGCAGCGCCGCGTGCTCGTGCACGAGGTCGCTGGCCAGCAGGTCGCTGTAGGGCGTCATCGCCCCGATCGCGAGGTGGTCGCCGGCGTCGCGGATGCCGCGCAGCGCCTCGATGCGACCGAGGTCGACGAGCGTCTCGGGTGCGTTGAGGCGCATCCGCAGGATGGGCAGCAGGGACTGGCCGCCGCCCATCACCTTGGCCTCGTCACCACCCGCCGCGAGCGCCGCGAGGGCCTCGTCGACGGTGGTCGGTGCCTTGTAGTCGAATGCCGCGGGGATCACTGGTCTGCTCCGTCCGTCGAACCGGCTGAGGGGTCCTGGTTGGGGGCGTCGTCGGCGAAGTGCGGCTGCGCCTCCCCGGTGACCTCACCCGAGTGACCGCCCGCCGACTGGATCGCCTTCCACACCCGCTCGGGCGTGCACGGCATCTGGACGTCGTGGACCCCCATCGGCCGCAGTGCGTCGACGATCGCGTTGACCACGGCCGGCGTGGAGGCGATGGTGCCGGCCTCACCGATGCCCTTGGTGCCGAGCGTGTTCGTCGTCGACGGGGAACTGGTGTGGTCGGTGACGAAGCTGATCGTGTCGGCCGCGGTCGGGAGGGTGTAGTCGACGAAGGACCCGGTGACCAGGGTGCCCTGGTCGTCGTACTCGGCTCCTTCCCACAGCGCCTGGGCGATGCCCTGCACCAGGCCACCGTGCACCTGGCCCTCGACGATGAGGGGGTTGATGATCGTGCCGATGTCGTCGACGCAGACGTACTTGCGCATCGTGGTGGCGCCGGTCTCGGTGTCGACCTCCATGGCGCACAGGTGGGTGCCGTGCGGGAAGGAGAAGTCGATCGGGTCGTAGGTGGCATCGGCGTCGATGCTCGGCTCGGCGCCGTCGGGCAGGTTGTGCCCCGCGAACGTCGCCAGGGCGATGTCGGTGATCCCGATGGCCTTGTCGGTGCCCTTGACGGTGAACCGGCCGCCGGAGAACTC
Organism: uncultured Actinomycetota bacterium; assembly: GCA_963747405.1. Classification (GTDB taxonomy): domain Bacteria; phylum Actinomycetota; class Actinomycetes; order Actinomycetales; family Dermatophilaceae; genus Fodinibacter. The sequence goes on along the minus strand of CAVVFG010000010.1, from coordinate 247,574 downwards.
GAGGTCGTCGGCGCTCGCCTCGAGCAGGTGCGCAGCGAAGACCTTGGCCTTCTCGATGACCTTGTCCGCCGCGAGGACCAGCGCCTCGCCACCGACCGCCAGCGACCGGGAGCCGTAGGTGTCCAGCCCCTTCGGCGCGATCTGGGTGTCGCCGTGCAGCACCTCGACACTCTCGAACGGCACACCGAGCCGCTCCGCCACGATCTGGCTCCAGGCCGTCTCGTGGCCCTGCCCGTGGGGTGAGGTGCCGGTGATGACCTCGACCGTGCCCGTCGCGAGCATCCGGATGCTCGCGTGCTCCCAGCCGCCGGCGCCGTAGTTCAGTGCGCCGAGGATCCGGGACGGGGCGAGCCCGCACATCTCGGTGAACGTCGAGACGCCGATGCCGAGCTGGACGGGGTCCTTGCTGTCGCGCCGGCGCTGTTGCTCGGCGCGGAGCTCGTCGTAGCCGAAGAGCCCCTTGGCCTTGTCCGTGGCCGCCGCGTAGTCACCGGTGTCGTAGGTCATCCCGGCCACGGTGGTGAAGGGGAACTCGTCGTGCGTGATCCAGTTCTTCTCGCGGATCGCCAGGGGGTCGACCCCCACCTCGGCGGCGAGCTCGTCCATCAGCCGCTCGATGGCGAAGGTCGCTTCGGGCCGGCCGGCACCCCGGTAGGCGTCGACCCAGGTCTTGTTCGTGAGCACCGCCTGGGAGCTGAACTGGTACGCCGCGAACTTGTAGATCGAGTTGAACATCCAGGCACCGAGCACCGGGACGCCGCCGCCCATGATCGCGACGTACGCGCCGAGGTCGGCGACGAGCTCGACCTTCAGGCCCGTCACCGTGCCGTCCTTCTCGGCCGCGAGGGTGAGCTTCTGCCACTGGTCGCGGCCGTGGTGGCCCGAGACCATCGTCTCGGAGCGGGTCTCGGTGAACTTGCACGGCTTGCCGAGACGGCGCGCGACGGCGATCGTCGCGAACTCCTCGGGCGTGGTCTGGAGCTTGCCACCGAACGCGCCGCCCACGTCGGGAGCGATGACCCGGACCTTGGACTCCGGCAGCCCCGTGGTGGCCGCGATCGCGAACCGCAGGATGTGTGGGATCTGCGTCGCACTCCACACAGTGAGCTGCTCGCCCGTGGGGTCCACGACCGTGGATCGGGGTTCGATGAAACCCGGGATGAGTCGCTGCTGGCGGTACTCGCGCTCGATGACGATGCCGTTCTCGCGCGCCGTGGCGATGACCTCGTCGACGTCGCCCCCGGTGCCCGCCTCCTTCGAGTCGAGCTTCCAGAAGGACGACTTGTTGGTGCCGAGGTCGGGGTGCGCGAGCACCGCGTCGGTCAGGGCCTCCCGCGCGTCGAGCACGGCCGGCAGCTCGTCGTAGTCGACGTCGACCTTCTCGGCAGCGTCGCGCGCCGCCCGCTGGCTGCGGGCCACGACCACGGCGACGATCTCGCCGGCGCACGCCACATGGTCGACGACGACCGGCAGGTGCGTGGGCGCGACCTGGTCGGCGGTGACCGGCCAGGCGTTGATGTTGACGCCCTGGTTGTCCGCGAGGTCCGCGCCCGTGTAGACCCCCACGACCCCTGGTGCCGAGGCGGCTTCGCTGGTGTCGATGGCGCTGATCCGCGCGTGGGCGAACGGGCTGCGCACCATCGCGAGGTGCAGCATCCCGGGCAGCACGAGGTTGTCGGTCCAGCGGGTGCGGCCGGTGATGAGCCGCCGGTCCTCCTTGCGCCTGCGCGCGGTGCCGATCTCGGTGGTCGGCTGGTCGTCGACGGCGGTCATCAGGCCACGCTCCCGGCAGTGGAGGCGACCGGCGCGTCCTTGGCGGCTCCGCCCGCCTCGGCCATCGTGCTCGCGCAGGCCGCCACCGCCTTGACGATGTTGTGGTAGCCGGTGCACCGGCACAGGTTGCCCTCGAGGCCGAGCCGGATCTCCTCCTCGGAGGGGTTCGGGTTCTCCTTGAGCACGTCGAGCGACTGCATGATCATGCCCGGCGTGCAGTAGCCGCACTGCAGGGCGTGGTTGTCGTGGAACGCCTGCTGCATCGGGTGCAGCTCACCGTTCGCGGCGATGCCCTCGATCGTGGTGACCTCGTGCCCGTCGGCCTGGACCGCGAGGACGTTGCACGACTTCACGCTGCGACCGTCGAGGTGGACGGTGCAGGCGCCGCAGTTGCTCGTGTCGCAGCCGACGACCGTTCCCACCTTCCCCACCGTGTCGCGCAGGTAGTGGACGAGCAGGGTGCGGGGCTCGACGTCGTCGGAGCAGAGCACTCCGTCGACCGTGACGTTGACCCGAGTCATCGTTGACTCCTTCGGTGGTGGACCGTGACGTGAACGAGATCCTCACCCGAAGTGACCCCCGCCACAAGAGGCCGTCCGAGATTCCACAGGTAGCGACGGGCGCCGGACCTTTCCCGTCAGGAAAGTGCGGCGGTGTGATGGTGGATGGCGCCGTCGGTCTCCTGGAGGCGCTGTCCGCCCCCGCCCCACTGCAGCGCCACGATCTCGGCCGCGATCGACACCGCCGTCTCCTCCGGGGTGCGCGCGCCCAGGTCGAGGCCGATCGGCGAGGACAGCCGCGACAGCTCGGCGTCGGCGAGGCCGGCCTCGCGCAACCGCTCGAGCCGGTCGTCGTGGGTGCGCCGCGAGCCCATCGCGCCCACGTAGGCGACGGTCGGCATCCGCAGCGCCACCTCGAGCAGGGGCACGTCGAACTTGGGGTCGTGGGTGAGCACGCAGACCACCGCGCGCTCGTCGACCCGGCCCGCCTCGACCTCCGCCGCCAGGTAGCGGTGCGGCCACTCCACGACCACCTCGTCGGCGGCCGGGAAGCGCGAGGCGGTGGCGAAGACCGGCCGCGCGTCGCACACGGTCACCCGGTACCCGAGGAAGCTACCGACGTGGGCGACCGCCGCGGCGAAGTCGATCGCGCCGAACACGAGCATCCGCGGGCGCGGGGCGTAGGCGGCGACGAAGACGCGCATGCCCTCACCGCGGCGCTCGCCGTCGGCGCCGTAGGTGAGGGTCTCGGTGCGCCCGGCGGCGAGCAGGCCGCGGGCGTCGTCGGTGACGGCCGCGTCGGCGCGTTGGCTGCCCAGCGAGCCGGCCGGCATCGCCTCGGCGGTGTCCTCGGGGCGCACGACCAGCCGGCGACCCACCCACGCCGGGTCGGGGTGGTCGATGACGGTCGCGACGGCCACCGGACGCCCGGCCTCGATGTCGTCGGCCACGGCCCCCAGCTCGGGGAACGTCCGCTGCGACACGGTCTCGACGAAGACGTCGAGGATGCCGCCGCAGGTGAGCCCCACCGCGAACGCGTCGTCGTCGGAGACGCCGTAGCGCTGCAGCACCGGCTCGCCCGAGGCCACGACCTCCTGCCCCAGCTCGTAGACCGCGCCCTCGACGCAGCCGCCGGAGACCGACCCGACGGCCTCGCCGCCCGGCCCGACCAGCATCGAGGCACCGGCCGGTCGCGGTGCCGAGCGGAAGGTGGCGACCACGGTACCGACGCCGACCGCCTCACCGGCCCGCCACCACTGCATCAGCTCGGGCAGCACGTCACGCACGGGCGACCACCTCCGTCAGCTCCTCGAACGCCGCCAGGGAGTGCCCCGCGACGAAGTGGTCGACGTGGGGCAGCACCGCCATGATGCCCCCCTGCACCGGCTCGTACCCCGCACGCCCCCGGTGCGGGTTGACCCACACCACCCGGTGCGCGACCGCGCGCAGCCGGCGCACCTGCTCCCCCAGCGCCTCGGGTTGGTCGCGCTCCCATCCGTCGCTGAACACCGCGACGACCGCACCGCGCGCCATCCCGCGCCGCCCCCAGCGGTCGAGGAAGACCTTGATGCCCTCGGCCAGCCGGGTGCCGCCGGACCAGTCGGGGATGGCGTCGCCGGCGGCCACGATGGCCCGGTCGGGGTCGCGCTGGTGCAACGGCCGGGTGACGTGGGTGAGCCGGGTGCCGAGCGTGAAGACCTCCACCGGCACGCCGGCGACGCAGTAGGCGTGCGCGAGCCGGAGGAGCGCGTCGGCGTAGCCGCTCATCGAGCCCGAGACGTCGACGAGGAGCACCACCTTGCGCGCCCGGGTGCCGCGTCGGCGCCAGCGGACCTCACCCGGCTCGCCCAGCCGGCGCAGCGTCGAGCGCAGGGTGGCTCGAGCGTCGACGACCCCACGCGGGGATGCCGTGTAGCGGTGTGCACGCCGGCGCGGCGCCCGCGGCCGGAGCGCCCCGAACAGGGCCGCCAGCGACTCGCGCTCGCTGCGGGTGAGGGTGGCGACGTCCCGGTGCCGAAGCACCTCGGTCGAGCTTGCCTGGGCGCGAACGACATCCGGATCGTCGCCGTGGCCCGTCGAGCCCTCGCCGACGCCGAGCCCGGCCTGGGGCACCACGGGGGCCAGGGGTGGACGGCCCTTCAGGCCGGCCCGCTGTCCGCTGAACCACGCGGCGTAGACGAGGTCATGGCGCTCGAGGTCGGCAGGTGACGCGCACAGCGTGGCGCGGCCCGCGTGGTAGACCGCCGGCTGGTCGTCGAGGCCGACGGCCGCGACCGCCTCCAGGTAGGTGCGCTCGCGGTCGGCCGTGACGGCGACACCGGCAGCGCGCAGGGCCCGGGCGAAGCCGAGCAGCAGCTCCTCGGGCGGCCTGGTCGCGGCGGTGGTCGTCATCGGGTGAGCATCACGTCGAGCGCCTTCTTGACCCGCTCGGCGTCCTCGCGGTACTTCACCGCCACCCCGAGCGTGGCTGCCGCGGTCTCGGTGTCGAGCTCGCGGGTGCCCAGCTCGTGCAGGGCGCGGGCCCAGTCGAGGGTCTCGGCGACACCCGGCGGCTTGAGCATCTCGCGGTCGTCGCGGATGCCGTGCACCGCCCGCACCACCTGCTCGGCGAGCGCGGCCGACACCTCGGGCGCGCGCCTGGCGACGATCGCGAGCTCGCGCTGGATGCCGGGGTGCTCGAGCCAGTGGTAGAGGCAGCGGCGCTTGAGCGCGTCGTGCAGCTCGCGGGTGCGGTTGGAGGTGAGCACGACCACCGGCGGCACGGCGGCGGTGACGGTGCCGAGCTCGGGGATGGTGACCTGCCAGGTCGAGAGCACCTCGAGCAGGAAGGCCTCGAACTCGTCGTCGGCGCGGTCGACCTCGTCGACCAGCAGCACGGCAGGGGCGTCGCGCAGGGCGCGCAGCACCGGACGGGCGATGAGGAAGCGCTCGTCGAACAGGCCCTGCTCGACCTCGCGCACGTCGCGGGCGGCGCCCTCGACGGCCTCGAGCGCCCGCACGTGCAGGATCTGCCGGGGGAAGTCCCAGTCGTAGAGGGCCTGGGTGGCGTCGATGCCCTCGTAGCACTGCAGGCGGATCAGCGGCAGCTCCATGGCTTCGGCCAGCGCCTCGGCCAGGGCGGTCTTGCCGGTGCCCGGCTCCCCCTCCATCAGCAGCGGCCGGCCCAGGCGCAGCGCGAGCCAGGTGATCGTGGCGAGGGCGTCGTCGGCGAGGTAGCCGGTCTCGCCGAGCGCGTCGGTCAGGTGGTGCGCCGTGCCGAACGTCGTCCGCGGGTCCATGGCGCCAGCATCCCCGACGACGTGCCGATCTGGAAGGGAAGAGCCCGTCAGATGCCCAGCCGGCGGCGCAGCCAGTCGAGGGTCGCCACGCCCTGCACGCGCTGGAAGTGCCGAACGGTGGGCAGGCCCACCGGGCTCGGCCGGCGTGCCTGGTCGAGGAAGAACCCGGACAGCCCGGCCAGGAAGGCGTCGATCTCCGCCGGGGACGCCTGCGCGGCCCAGCGCGCCGCGAGCCCGTCGACGTCGTGGCCACCGTGCAGGTTGACGTTGGCCAGCAGGACGAGGGTGTCGAGCCAGGGCGGGCCGACGCACGCCTGCGGCCAGTCGACGACGACCACCTCGCCGTGGGGGCGGATGAGGAGGTTGTCGGCACGCACGTCGAGGTGGGCCAGGGTGCTGCCGGCCAGGGCCTCGACCCCGGCCCGGCTGAGCCCGATGAGCTCGTCGAGGTGGGCGGTCTCCCAGGGGCCGAGGTCGGCCGGCGGGTCCTCGGCCAGCCGCTCCCACCCGGCGAACAGGGGGGCTACGGCCTCCGTGGCCGTCGGCACGCCGTGGACCGGGGAGGGGGTGAGCCGGCGGGCGAGGGTGGCCAGGGCGCCGAGTGTCGCCTCGAGCTCGTCGGGCACCCACGGCGTCGCGGGGTGCCGCCCCTCGACGTCCTCGAGCACCAGCGCCACCCAGTCCCCGTCGTCGTGGAGACCGAGGAAGCGCGCGGTGGGGACGTCGTCGGGGAGCTGTCGGCAGACCGCCGCCTCGGTGCGGTGGATGCCGGGCGTGTCCGGGTTCTGGGCCGGGCTGACCGCCTTGACGAAGGCGGTGCCCCCGGCGGCCGTCCTCACCCGGTCGGCCGTGCCCGGGGAGTAGCCGCCGGGCTGCGAGTGGGCCTCGACCACCGGCGACCCGAGGATCTCCTCGACACCATGGCGCACCCGGTCGGGCAGCTGCTCCCACCGGATCCGGCTCCCGCCGCCCGCCACCATCCCACGATGGTGCCACCGGGCTCGAGGGCACCGCCATCATGCGGTGGGTGCCCCGCCCGGCCCAGGGGCTAGAGCAGGGCCACCACCGCGGCGAGCAGCTCGCCGAGGGCCAGCCCGGCGACAAGGCCGGCGACGACACCCGGCAGGCGCCCGTCGGCCAGCACCGAGAAGTGCGGCTGGTCCGGGTGGGGGCGAGCCAGCCGACGGGCCCGCAGCGCCTCCACGAGCACCCACCCGGCCAGGGTCGCGGCGACCACGGTGGGCAGCACCACCACCGGCCCCAGCGAGTCGAGGGTGAGCCGGCCGATCGTCAGTGCCCCGACGAGCAGGGCCAGGCCGGTGCGCCGCCAGGCCAGGGCGGTGCGCTCCTGGGGCGCGGCGGGGTCGGACGCGCGGGTCGAGGACCCGGCATCCGGGCGGTCAGCCACCGGTGACGCTGGCGACGCCCAGCACGACCGCCGCGACCGCGACGGTGACCAGCACGACGGCCATCGCGGGGTTGCTCGGCAACGAGGACCCCTCGCGCATCGCCCGCTCGGTGCGCGCCCAACCCCGCCATGCTGCGCCGGCCGTGAGCAGCCCGGCGAGGGCGAGCAGGCCCGCGAGGAGGCCCTGCACGGGGTCGGGCAGCGGCAGCGGGAGCGCGTCGACCGCTGCCGCCCCGGCGACCAGGGCCAGGGCGGTGCGGATCCACGCGAGGAAGGTGCGCTCGTTGGCGAGCGAGAACCGCGGGTCGGGCTCCTGCCCGTGCGAGTACACACTGCTCGGCCAGCGGTGCTCGGGGTTGCTCACGCGGCCATCATCCCCGGCGCAGGTCGTCGAGGTCGACGGCGGTGTCGAGGTCGCGCCCGGTGGCGAGGTCACCGCACTCCACGAGGCGGTGCGGCGTGGCCCGCAGGTGGTCGCGGGCGCCCCGGTCGCCGCGGGCCGAGGCGATGACGGCCGCCCAGTGCTCGCGCCCGATGGCCACCGGGTGACCCGGCACGCCGCCGTAGGCCGCTCGCACCAGCGCGGCCCGCCCGCCCGAGCCGGCGGCGGTGACCACGCGCTCGACCACCTCGGCGGTGACGTCGGGCAGGTCCACGAGGGTGACCAGCGCGAGGTCGGCCGCGCCGCGCTCGAGGTGGGCCAGCCCGGCCCGCAGGGACGCCCCCATCCCCTCGTCCCAGCCGGCGGCCGTGACCACGTCGGCGCCACTCCCCTCGACGAGGGCTGCGACGGCATCCCCGGCCGCCCCCACGACGACGACCACGTGGTCGCAGCCGCCGGTCGCCACCCGGGACACCGCGGTCTCGACGAGGGTGGGGCCGCCGTCGGCGAGCCGCACCAGGGCCTTCGGGCCGCCCATCCGGCGGCCGGCCCCGGCGGCGAGCACGAGCCCCACGGTGGTCACGCCGCCAGCCTGCCACGCCTGCCGATCGCAGGGCCGGCGCCGGAGGCGGGGGGTGCGCCGTCGGGCGGGCGACGCCACCGCCAACGCCGCTGGACGTCACCCAGGGCTTCCCTCCCACCCTCTGTCAGCAACACCGACTCGCTCGGTGAGCAGGTGCAGCGCGCGTTCCCCGAGGCCCACGTCGTCGAGACCCTCACCACGCTCACCGCCGCCTTGATGGTGCACCCCCAGTCGCTCGGCGCGAGCAGCACGGTGTTCGTCTCGGGCGACGACGCCGCGGCCAAGGCGACGGTCATCGGCATCCTCGCGTCGTTCGGACACGACGACGTGGTCGACCTCGGCGACATCGAGACAGCCCGGGGCACCGAGATGGTCCTGCCGATCCGGCTGCGCCTGATGGGCGCGCTCGGCACCGCGAAGTTCAACCTCGAGGTCGTCCGCTGGCCGCGACTGACAGCGGATCTCCCACCCGCGGGGGGTGAGAGGTCCGCAGTCAGCCGGGTGCGGGGGCGGCCGTGGCCTCGATCGCGGCGATGATGCGCGGCCGGATCTCCTCGGGCCCGATGACGGCGTCGACCGAGCCCACCTCGACCGCCCGGTGGATGTCGTGCACGCGGTCGAACTCGGCCGCCACCCTGCCGAGCATCTCGGCCCGCACCGAGGTTCGCACCGACACCAGCTCCGTGGCCAGGGCGGCACGCTCGGCGCCGCTGGCCTCCCCCTCCCGGTGCTGGAGGTCGGCCACGCGCGGGTCGGCAGCCGTGCGCGCGTCGACGTCGCGGGCGAAGACGACCGCTGCCGCCGGAGCGCCGCCGATGACCGAGGCGAACGAGCCCTCGACGGCGAGCACCGTCATCCGCGGGTTGAGCGCCTTGGAGAACACGACGAACGCACCACCGTGGTAGCGCGAGACCACGACGAAGACGATCGGACCGTCGAAGTTGACCACGGCCCGGCCGATCTCGGCGCCGTACTCGAGCTGCAGCGCGCGCATCGAGTCGGGTGAGCCGTCGAAGCCCGACAGGTTGGCGAGCACCACGAGCGGGCGGTTGCCGCTGGCCGCGTTGATGGCGCGGGCGGCCTTCTTCGACGAGCGCGGGAAGAGCGTGCCGGCCGTGTAGACGTCGGGGCCGTCGGTCGGCGGCACGCCCCGCCTCGGCACGGTCTTGCTCTCGATCCCCAACAGGCACACCGGGATCCCACCGATCCGGGCGTCGAAGACCACAGCCGTCTCGGCATCGGCCATGCCGGCCCACCGTTCGAGGATGCCGTGGTCCTGGTCGGCGACCGCCCGCATCAGGGTGCGGATGTCGAACGCCTTCTTGCGCTCGGCGTTCGTGGCCGGCGAGAAGATGTCGCCGACGGTCGTGAAGTCGCTGCCGGCGAGGTTGTGCGGGTAGGACGTGACGTCCCGGTCGATCGGGTCGTCGGTCGGCGCCCGCCGCGGGCCGCCCTCCCCCGGCGCGACCCAGGTGTTCTCGTAGTGGGCGAGCAGGATGCCGTAGGCGTCGACGAGGTCCTTGGCCCAGTACTGCGCCTGCCCGTTCGGCCCCATGACGCGGTCGTAGCCGCCGATGCCGAAGTTGTCCTCGGCCGAGACCCCACCGGAGAAGTCGAGCGACTGCTTGCCGGTGAGCACCATCGCCGAGTCGGGCGTCATGACGAGGATGCCCTTGGTGTGCATCAGCATCGTCGCCTCGGCGTTCCAGTAGGGCTGGGCCCCGACGTTGATGCCGGCGACGACGACGTTGATCTCGTGCCCCCCCTGGGTGAACTCGATGATCCGCTTGAGCGCCTTGGCGACCCAGTCCATGTTCTCGGTACCGGAGTCCATCGAGATCCGCGCCCCGGCCGACAGGGCGAACCACTCGACCGGCAGGCCGCGCTCCTCGGCGAGGTCGAGCGCAGCGATGACGCGGGCGCACTCCGGCTCGGCCACGGCACCCAGCGAGCGCAGCGGGTCGCCGCAGAGCAGCACCCGGCTCACGCCCTCCGGGTGCATCGGGGTCGGGGTGGTGACCAGCCCGCAGATCAGGCCGGCGGTGTTCTCGCCGTAGGGCCGGCTCACCGGTACCAGCCGGCCGGCGTCGTCGAGGTCGAGCTCCTGGACCGAGCCGCCGGCACCGGCGACCATCGCCACCAGCTCGTAGGGGTAGACCAGGCCCCGGCGCCGGGCGCGCACCACCTTCTCGGCGTAGCCGTCGAGCGGGGCGACCCGCGTCGTGGCCGGGGCGTCGACGGTGAAGGTGACTCCGGACCCCGGCTGGTAGGAGAACCGGGCGCAGATCGGCTGCGGGTGGCCCGGCTCGCCCTCGATCGCCCCCTCGATGCGCACCTCCTCGATGCCGGCGCCGGCGGTCATCGGTGCGACCTTGCCCTGCAGGGCCGTCAGCTGGTCGAGGTCGGCCGAGACCGGGGGCCAGATGTGCAGCCAGACGTGGTTGGTGTCGAGCCGCGCCTCGGCGCCGAGCGTGGCCCGGGCCCGGCGGACCGCCTCGAGGCAGTTGGCCAGCGCCCGCTCGATGTGCGGCAGCGCGGTGACCTTGCCGGTCTCGTCACGCACGACGACGAGCTGGCGCACCTGGGCGAGCGCGACGAGGCGCTGGTCCTGGGGGTTGCCCGCCGCGACGGCGTGCAGGAGCAGCACGTCCTCGGGCGCCTCCAGCCGGCTCAGCTCGAAGTCGCGCAGCCGCCACAGGTTGAGGCGGCGACCCACCATCGGGTGCACGTCGCGCACCGGCCGGTCCTCGTCCATCGAGCCGTCGGGCTGCGGGCGGAAGGTGAAGTAGCCGACCTCGCGCTCGTCGTCGGGCACGACGCCCACGGCGACCCGGCGCACCTGGCGCGCGAACGGCATCCGGGCCAGCCGGGCGGCGAGGAGGGCCGAGGCCTCCTCCGCGTCGTGCGGCAGGTCACCCCAGTGCACGTAGAGGTCGACGACCGGCTGGTGGCCCGGCGGGTGCTCATCGACCAGGCGGGCCAGCAGCACGGAGAGCCGTGTGCCGTCGTCGAGCTCGTCGAGCGTCGCCGTCGTGCTCACCAGGTGCGAGTCGCGGCCGTCGAGCTGGTAGTCGGCGGTGGCGACGGCACGGCCGTCGACGGTGACCTCGTGCAGGTCGTGCAGGGCGTACTCGCGGTAGTGCCGCTTGATGAGCACGGCCAGCATCGGCTCGCGCTCCGGCACCCCCCGGCGCAGCCGCTCGCCGAGGAAGCGCACGATGCGTTCGGGGATGGCGGCCAGCGCGTCGAGCCGGGCGGTGCGCTCGGGGCCGTCGGGCAGCGCGTCGATCTGGTCGAGCTCGTCGCCCACGGACCCCAGCACCGAGGCCCGGTCGGCGTCGACCAGCGGCTGGTCGAACCACCGGAACCGCACGCTGCGGGCGAGGTCGCCGACGATCGGGAAGCGCAGCTGGGTGGCCGACACCAGGCGGTCGAGCAGCTCGCGCGCCGCGGCCTCGGCGTTCGCCGGGGCCGGCTCGACGAGCCAGCGCTGCAGGATCGAGGTGGCCATCGCGACCTCGGGGGCCGAGCGCTGCTGGGCGAGGAACACCCGGAACACGGCGTCCTCGAGGGCCTCGCCGCGCTCGAGGCCCGTGACCCCGTAGTGGCCGAGCACCCGCTCGAGCCGGCCGACGAAGTCGGCCGGGAGGCCGCCGCGCTCGGGGTCGAGGGTCTGCAGGTAGGTGTGGAAGTGCTCGCGAGGGCTGTGCACGCGGTTCTCGACGTGCGCCTCCTCGCCGACCGGCCGGTTGCGGCTCAGCTCGGCGAAGTCGGCGAAGACGGTGAGCAGGTCCATCTCGTCGGCGACCGGCGAGCGTCCGCTCGCGGCCAGCTCGTCGCGGGCCGTGAGGTAGCCGGCCAGGGTACGCGTCTCGTGGCCCGGGTCGAGGTCGTAGCCCAGCAGCATCGCCGCGAGGTCGGCACGGGCTCGCGTCGCGCGCTTCGCGACGTCGCCGTTCACGACGTCGGCCGGCAGGTCGAGGTCAGGCGCGCCGGCCGCACTCGCCCCGGACGCCTCCATCGCCCCGCCGGTGGGCTCGAGCCGGGCGAGGGCGGCACCGGTCTCGACCTGGCTGCCGGCGGCCACGTGCAGCTCCTTGAGCCGGGCGTCGAAGGGGGCCGGCAGCACGGTCTCCATCTTCATGCTCTCGAGCACGAGCACCGGCGCCCCGGCGGCCACCTCGTCACCCACGGCGAGCGGCGTGGCCACCACCAGGGCCGGTGCGGGAGAACGCAGGATGCCGCCCTCGTCGCGGCTCACCCGGTGGGTCACCCCGTCGACCTCGACGAGCTGCATCGGCCCGTGGGAGGCGGTGACAAGGCGGTGGGCGCGCCCGCCCACGGTGACCCGGCTCGCGAAGGTGCTGATCCTCTCGAGGTCGGCCTCGACGGTGGACACCTGCCCGCTCGGCTCGGCCACGGACACCCGGAAGCGGGCCGGCCCGGTGCGGTAGACAGTGACCTTGTAGGCCGAGCCGCGCAGCTTGAGGTCGATGGCACGGCCCACGTCGTGCTGCACCTGGGGGCGGCCGCCGCGAGCGGTCTCGAGCAACCGCGTGTGCTCGACCGCCTCGGCCTCCTCGTAGGCCTCGATGCCGGCCACGACGAGCGCGACGCCGGAGTGCTCGGCCGCCACCAGCCGCCCCTCTCCGCGAACCCGGTCGATCCACCCCGTGTCGGCCGAGCCGTCGACGACCTCGGGCTGGTCGAGCAGGTCGAGGATGAACGACTTGTTGGTCGCACCCCCCTCGATGACGACGGTCGTCTCCCGCATGGCCCGGCGCAGCCGGGCGAGGGCCTCGTCGCGGTCGCGGCCGTACGCGATGATCTTTGCGATCATCGAGTCGAAGTCGGCCGGGATCGAGTCGCCCTCCGCCACACCGGTGTCGACCCGGATGCCGGGACCGGCCGGCAGCTCGAGGTGCACGATGCGGCCGGGGGCCGGGGCGAAGTCGCGGTCGGGGTCCTCGGCGTTGAGCCGGGCCTCGACGGCGTGGCCGGCCTCGTCGGGCCGGTGGCCGGTGAGCCTGCCGCCGGACGCTACGTGGATCTGCAGCCGCACCAGGTCGGTGGCGGTGACCACCTCGGTGATGGGGTGCTCGACCTGCAGGCGGGTGTTGACCTCGAGGAAGGCGAAGAAGCGGTCGCGCGGGTGGTAGAGGAACTCGACGGTGCCGGCACCGGCATACCCCACTGCGATGGCGAGCCGCTCGGCCGAGGCCTTCAGCTCACCGGTCTGGGCGACGTCGAGCACCGGCGACGACGACTCCTCGATGACCTTCTGGTTGCGCCGCTGCACCGAGCAGTCGCGCACCCCGATCGCCCAGGCGGACCCCTGCCCGTCGGCGATCACCTGCACCTCGACGTGCCGGGCGCCGGTGACGAGCTTCTCGAGGAACACCACGCCGGAGCCGAACGCGCGCTGTGCCTCGTCACGGGTGCGTTCGTAGGCGTCGGCGAGCTCGGCGTCCGACGCCACCTTGCGGATGCCGCGCCCGCCACCCCCCGCGGTGGCCTTGAGCATCAGCGGGTAGCCGATCCGGGCCGCCGCCGCGATCGCGTCGTCGAGGGTGTCGACCCCGCCCCGGCTCCACGGGGCCACCGGCACGCCGACCTCCTCGGCGATCAGCTTCGAGCCGATCTTGTCACCCAGGCGGCGCATCGCCTCCGGGCTGGGCCCGATGAAGGTGACCCCGACCCGCTCGCAGAGCTCGGCGAAGGTGGGGTCCTCGGCCACGAAACCCCAACCGACCCACGCGGCGTCGGCACCGGTCTCGCGCAGGGCCCGCTCGAGCACCGCGTGGTCGAGGTAGGGGCGCCGGGAGGCCGGCCCGAGGTCGTACGCGGCGTCGGCCTCGCGCACGAACATCGCCGAGCGCTCTGCCTCGGTGTGCAGCGCGACCGTCTCGATGCGGTGCCCGCCGGGCCCGGCCTGCGCGTTGAGGTCGCGCACCGCGTGGATCAGCCGCATCGCGGCCTCCCCGCGGTTGACGATGGCGATCCGCTGGAACATCGGTGGTCCTCCCGGGTGTCCGGTGTGCGTGTCGTCTCGGGCGAGGTCCTCGCCGCGGTCCCCGAGCCTGTCACCATCTCGTGGTGACGCGCGAGTAATGAGCGCACGCCGCGCGTGCCGTTCGTGGAACGGCCGGCGCGGCCGCCCCCGCGGGAGCGAGCGCCACCACCGCGGGCGTCACGGCCCGGCATCCGCCGCTGACGAGAGGGCCCTCGCCGAGCGCTACGCGCCGGTGGTGCGGCTGGTGACCCAGGCGGAGGACTGCGGGCCCGGCGAGCCGTTCGTGCCCACCGACGTGGACAGCCTGCTGGGCAACGACACCGTCGCGCTGCGCGGGCCCTGGACCACCGACGACCTGGTCACCATCGCCCCGATCGGCGAGGACCTGGGCAAGGGGGTGTCCGGCTACCACCTCGACTTCCCCGGCAGCCCGCTCCGCCCCGGGTGCTCCTACGAGGAGGGTCGCGAAGGGCTCGCGCTGCAGTACTGGCTCTACCAGCCGTTCAACGACTTCAACAACACGCACGAGAGCGACTGGGAGATGATCCAGGTCGAGTTCGCCGCGTCCGACGTGGCGACTGCTCTCCAGCAGGAGCCCGTCCGCGTCGGCTACAGCCAGCACGAGGGCGTCGAGACCGCGCAGTGGGGCGACCGCAGGCTCGAGGTGCTCGACGGCACCCATCCCGTCGTGCACCCGGCCGCCGGGTCTCACGCCAACTACCACGACGCCGCGCTCTTCCTCGGCCGCTCCGGCCAGCAGGGCTTCGGCTGCGACGACAGCCGCGCCGGGCGGTGCCGCTGCTGCTCACCCTGGTGGGCGTCCTGGTGGTGGCGTTGTTCCTCCTGCTGACCCTCGTGCTGCTCCCGCTCTCGATCGTGGTGGTGCTCCTGAGCCTCCTGGTCACTCCGGTCGTGCTGTTCGAGCGCCTGTCCGGCTGGAGGGCGGTTCGCGGCATCGCCCACCTGGTGAGCCGCCGCTGGATCAAGGCGGGCCTGCTCGTCGCCCTCACCAACGCCGTGGTGCTCGCGACCGGACCCCTGCTCGGAACGCTGCTCATCCTGGCCACCCCGTTGCCGCTGGCCGTGAGCAACGCCGTCGCCGGCGTCGTCTACGCGCTGTTCGTCCCACTATTGGGCGCTCACCACCGTCTACGTCCACGCCGACGTGGTCGTCCTCAACCAGCTCGGCGAGCAGGAGGAGAAGGCGCCCCAGCTGCCGGCCGAGGCGGTCCTGGGCTGAGCGGGCGCCGGCGCGGGCGCGGACCCGGTCAGGCGGTCAACACCGGGTCCGGCCGGCGGGTGCGGTGCCTCGACCGCCCGGATGCCGCAGGACGACGTCGAGCACGGCGCTCACCCCTCACCGAGGACGCGGTCGACGAACGCGTTGCCGAACGTGCGCTGCGGGTCGACCCGGTCGCGCAGCGCACGGAAGTCCGGCAGCCGGGGAAAGGCCGCGGCGAGCGCGCCGGCATCCATCTCGAACACCTTGCCCCAGTGCGGCCGGGCGCCCAGCGGCAGCAGCACCTCCTCGATCGCGCGCGCGGCACGTCGCACGGCGACCTCGTCGCGCACCCACGTGAAGTGCAGCGCGACCGTGTCGCGCCCCTGCGCGCCGCTGAGCCACAGCTCGTCGGCTGCGATGGTGCGCACCTCGCTCACCAGCAGCAGCGGGGCGAACGACGGCGCGAGCCGGCGCAGCCGCCCGACGGCCTCGAGGGCCGCCTCACGTGGCACGAAGTACTCGCTCTGCAGCTCCTCGCCGTGGCTCGGCGTGAACTCGGTGCGGAAGTGCGGCAGCCGGTGCAGCCACGGCCCCGCGACCCCGCCCTGGGCGGTGACGGCCTCCACCGACCCCCCGGACAGCATGTGCAGGGGTACAGTCGCCGCCACGGTGCCGAACGCGTCGGCAGCGCGCTCGGGCCCCACACGGTGCTTGAGCCAGAGCTGGTCGACGAGGTCCCACGACCGGGTGAAGACGCTGACGCTGTAGGCGGCTGCCGTGATCTCGTCGAAGCGGTCCTCCAGCACGCGCCAGCTGAGCCCGGTGCGCACCTCCTGGCTCACCTCGTAGGCGGGCTCGGCGTCGAGCTCGAGACGGCTCACGATGCCGAGCGCCCCCAGGGCGACGACCGAGCCGCCGAAGTCGAGCGACCCCCGCTCCACCCGGCGCACGGTGCCATCTGGGCCGACCACCTCCAGTGACCGCACGGCGGCCGCTAGCGAGCGCACCTGGTCACCCGACCCGTGCGTGCCCGTGGACACGGCACCGGCGACCGAGATGTGCGGCAGCGAGGCCATCGCCCCGAGCGCCCACCCGCGCTCGTGCAGGGCGGTCGCCAGCTCGGCGTACCGCGTGCCCCCGCCCACCGAGACGACGGCTGCGGAACCGGCGCCCGCGGCATCCACCCGGACGTCGCCCGGCAGGTCGACGAGGTCGACGAGGGTGCCCACCGTGTCGGTGAGGTCGGAGAACGAGTGCCGCGACCCGATCGCCCGCACCGCTGCGGACGACGCGACCACCTCGCACAGCTCGTCGACCGAGCGTGGCCGCACGAGCCTGGCGGCCGCGTAGGCATGGTTGCCGGCCCAGTTGGTGCCGATGCCGCTGCGACCCGTGGTCTCCACCGCACCGACGCTAGCTGGTGTGTCCACGTGCCCCCCTCGTCGTCGTGCCGGATCCGCGGGACCCGCGGATCCGGATGCTTCTCCCGGTTGCCGGAGGGAGGCCGCGGTCGTACGGTGGCCGCCTGTCGATAACGATATCGATATCGATGTCTCCGCAGGGGGCCGAGTGCAAGGGAGCATGTCGATGAGCAGGACTCGAACGTGGGTGACCGGGCTGCCCGCGACCGCACCTACCGCAAGGTCGCGGCCACCCAGTTCTCGTCGGTCACCGCCGAGAACGTCATGAAGTGGGAGACACTCGAGCCGCGGCGCGGGGTCGACAACTGGGGGCCGGCCGAGGAGTTCATCGCCTTCGCCAAGGCCAACTCGCAGAAGGTGCGTGGGCACGTGCTGGTCTGGAACAACCAGCTGCCGACCTGGCTGACCCAGGGCGTCGCCGACGGCTCGATCGACAAGGCCGAGCTGCGCCAGATCATGCGCGAGCACGTGACCACGGTGGTGCGGCACTTCCGGGGTCGCATCTGGCAGTGGGACGTCGCCAACGAGGCGGCCACCGACTCCTGGGACGGCACTTGAGGGCAGATCGGCTACCAGGGGTTCTGGGCGCAGCAGCTCGGCCCGGGCTACGTCGCCGACGCCTTCCGCTGGGCCCGGGCCGCCGCCCCCAAGGCCCTGCTGTTCTACAACGACTACAACATCGACGCGTTCGGCGACCGCGGCCCGCTCGACAAGACCGAGTTCGTCTACCAGATGGTCAAGGACCTGCGCGCCCACCGGGTGCCGATCGACGGTGTCGGCAGCCAGGCCCACCTGTCCACGCGCTACGGCAACTTCTCGCCGTTCCAGGTCAAGGAGATGCTCGACCGCTGCTCCAGGCGCAGGCCTGGAACTACAGCGTGCTGATGCAGGGCTGCCTGGCCAACCGGCACTGCGTGTCCTACACGGTGTGGTGCTTCGACGACGCCCACAGCTGGACCAACACCTGGACTTCGGCAGCGGTGTCGGTGGCGAGGCGATGGCCACCGTCATGGACGAGCACTACCGGCCGAAGCCGGCCTTCCGCGCCCTGCAGGCCGACCTCGCGTGGAGCGGACCGCCCATGGTGCAGCCGCGCATCCCGCAGCGCCCGGTGCGCTGAGCGCACGGTGACGCCCGGTCAGGATGCGGGCACCGGTCCGGTGGAGTCGCGCACCACGAGCCGGGTCGGCAGGCACACGTGCCCCGGTGTCGGCTCGCGCCCGGCGAGCAGCTCGACGAGCATCCGCACGGCGGTGGCGCCGATGTCGTGCAGCGGCTGGGCGACCGTCGTGAGGCTCGGGTCGCACAGCACGGACTCGGGCACGTTGTCGAAGCCGACGACCGAGACGTCCTGCGGCACCCGCAGGCCGAGCTCGTGGGCCACCTCGATGGTGCGGATGGCGGAGATGTCGTTGGCGGCGAAGACTGCCGTCGGGCGCTCGGTCAGGGAGAGCAGCTCGCGGGCCGGTGCGCTGGCGCTCTCGGGACGGTAGCCGCCTACGCGCACGAGCTCGGGGTCGACCGGCACGCCGGCCGCGGCCATCGCCTGGCGGAAGCCCTGCTCGCGCAGCCGCGCCGACTCCAGGTCCTCTCGCCCCCCGAGCAGCGCGATGCGGCGGTGCCCCAGGCCGAGCAGGTGCTCGGTGGCGGCCACCGCACCGGCGGCGTTGTCGGCGTCGACCGTGGGGAAACCGGCCGGACCGGTGTGCGGGTCGACCGCCACCACCGGGATCTCGGCGGCCGCGGAGACCACGGTGGGTGTGACCAGGATGGCGCCGTCGATCAGCGTGCCGCCGAGCCGGCTCAGCGACCGGCGCTCCCACCCCACGGACCGGCCGTGGTGCCCACCGGAGTAGGCGAGCAGCTCGTAGCCGGTCTCGTCGATCGCGCTCGAGACGCCCTTGAGCAGCTCGGTACTGAAGGGCTCGAACTCGGCGACAAGCACCCCGATGACGTTGGTGCGGTGGCTGCGCAGGCTGCGGGCCCCGAGGCTCGCCTCGTAGCCGAGCGACTCGATCACCTCGGTGACCTTGTCCATCGTGCTCTGGGCCACGCCGTAGCGCTGGTTGACGACCTTGGAGACGGTCGCCACGGACACCCCTGCTGCGCGGGCGACGTCTTCCATCCGCACGCGTCCGGCAGTCGTCACGGGGCGAGACTACCGGGCGTGCGGCGGGCGCCCGAGGCGGTCCGAGAACGATGTCGACACCCGTGCCGGCCCCGCAACCGACGCCACCGCACGCCCGCCACCGCAGGTCCGGGTCAGCCGACCAGGTGCTCGAGGGCGAGCTGGTTCAGGCGCACGAAGCCGAAGTCACGCTCCGCGGCCTTCTCGGGGTCGAACCCGTCGTCACCGGCGAGGAAGTCGGCAAGCGACTCACCGGCATCCAGCGTGGGCTGGGCGAGCGTGGTGACCCCGGAGTACTCCAGCGCCTCGGTGACGCGGGGGTCGGCCCGGAACGCCCGCGCCTTGTCGGCGAGCAGCAGGTAGGTCTGCATACACGCCTTGGCCGACTCCCAGACGCCCTCCATGTGCTCGGTGCGCGACGGCTTGTAGTCGAAGTGCCGCGGGCCCTCGTAGCGCGGCCCGTCGGGGTTGCCGGCGAAGCCGTTCTCGAGCAGGTCGACGGTGAAGAACGCCGACAACAGGTCGCCGTGCCCGAAGACCAGGTCCTGGTCGTACTTCAGGCCCCGCTGGCCGTTGAGGTCGATGTGGAACAGCTTTCCCGCCCACAGTGCCTGCGCCAGCTGGTGGGTGTAGTTGAGGTTGGCCATCTGCTCGTGCCCGGTCTCGGGGTTCAGCCCGACGATGTCGCCGTGCTCGAGCTCGGCGATCAGGGCGAGGGCATGGCCCGCCGTGGGCAGGAAGATGTCACCGCGCGGCTCGTTCGGCTTGGGCTCCAGCGCGATGCGCAGGTCGTAGCCCTTGTCCTTGATGTAGCCGGCGACCGTGTCGAGGCCCTCCTTGTAGCGCTCGAAGGCGGAGAAGAGGTCCTTGCTGCCGTCGTACTCCGAGCCCTCGCGCCCACCCCACATCACGAAGGTCGAGGCACCCACCTCGGCCGCGATGTCGACGGCGGCCAGCACCTTGCGCAGCCCGAAGCGGCGCACCGACCGGTCGTTGGAGGTGAGCCCGCCGTCCTTGAACACCGGGTGCGAGAACGTGTTGGTGGTGACCATCTCGATCACCAGGCCGGCGCTGTCGCAGGCCTCCCGCAGGCGCCCGAGGCGCTGGGTGCGCGTGGCCTCGTCGGCGTCGAACGGGTAGACGTCGTTGTCGTGGAAGGTGATCCCCCAGGCCCCCAACCCGGCGAGCCGGTCGGCGTACTCCCAGGGGTCGAGGGCCGGGCGGGACGGCCCGCCGAACGGGTCGGTGCCCGTCCATCCCACCGTCCACAGGCCGAACGAGAACTGGTCCTGGGCTGTCGGCTGTCGCGTCATGGTTCCTCCGTGTGTCGTCGTTCGTGGTCGGTCGTTCCTGGTCGGTCGTGTCGCGTTGCGTGGGTGGTGCGCCGCGGCCCGGCTCGGGCCGCCTGCCCCGCTCCCGACGAGCCGCTCGCTGCCGTCATCGTGCCCGGCTCTGCGTCATCGTCCACCGCTCGTCGCGCGGCGTCACGACGTGCACCCCACCGGTGAGGGTGACCGAGGTGGCGCCGGCCCGGTCGTCGACGCAGCCACCGGCCCACACCTGCAGCTCGCCCGGCTCGACCACCCGCCGGCCGGAGCGGTCGGTGAAGGCCAGCCGCGCGGGGGCCACCGTGAAGGCGACCTCGGCCGACTCACCGGCCTCGAGGTGCAGCCGGTGGAAGCCGAGCAGCTGGGCCACCGGCCGGGTCAGGGAGCCGACGACGTCACGGCCGTAGAGCTGCACGACGTCGGCGCCGGAGCGGGCGCCGTCGTTGGTCACCCGCACCCGCGCGACCACCGGCTCGCCGGTGGTACCGGCGCGCACCTCGAGCAGCTCGCGGCGGAACGAGGTGTACGACAGGCCGTGACCGAACGGCAGGGCCGGCGTGGTCGACAGGTTGGTGACGTCGCCGTCACCGCCCAGCGCCGGGTGCAGGTAGGTGTAGGGCTGGGCGCCGACCGACCGCGGCAGGCTCACCGGCAGCCGCCCCGAGGGGTTGACCCGCCCGGAGAGCACGCCGGCCACGGCCGCACCGCCCTCCTCGCCGGGGAAGAACGCCTGCACCACGGCGGCACAGCGCTCGAGCGCCCAGCCGACGGCGTAGGGCCGCCCGGTGAGCAGCACGAGCACCACCGGGGTCCCGGTGTCGAGCACGGCTTCGACCAGCCGGCGCTGCACGCCCGGCAGCTCGAGGTCGTCGCGGTCGCATCCCTCCCCCACGGTGCCCCGCCCGAAGAGCCCCGACTGGTCGCCGACGACGACCACGGCGACCTCGCTGCGGGTGGCGGCCGCCACGGCATCCGGGATGCCGGTGACGTCGCCGTCGTCGACCCCGCACCCGCGTGCCACGCTCAGCCGCGCGCCCGGCCACTCACCGGCGAGCGCCTCGCGCACCGTCGACACGTCGATGCCCACCTCGGTGCCGGGGTGTTGCGGGATGACGTGGTTCACGAAGGAGTAGCAGCCGAAGAGCGCCTCGACACGGTCGGCGTTCGGGCCGACGACGGCCACGGTGGCGGGCCGGTCGAGCGGCAGGATGCCGTCGTTGGACAGCAGCACCACCGACTCCTCCGCCAGCCGCGCCGCGACCCGGCGGTGCTGCGGACCGTCGAGCGCGACGCGCGGCGGAGGCTCGTCGAAGGTGGCGTCGAGCAGCCCGAGCGCCTCCTTCTGGGCCAGCGCGCGCAGCACCGCGCGGTCGACCAGGGCTTCGTCGACGCGGCCCTCGCGCACGGCGGCCGCCAAGGGGGCGAGGTAGGCGTCGCCGGTGGGCAGCTCGATGTCGACGCCGGCGGCGAGCGCCAGGGTGGCCGCCTCGCCGAGGTCGGCCGCGACGTGGTGCAGCAGGTGAAGGAACGCGACTCCGAAGTAGTCGGCGACGACGGTGCCGTCGAAGCCCCACCGCTCGCGCAGCACCCCGGTGAGCAGGTCGCGGTCGGCCGCCACGGGCAGCCCGTCGATCTCGGCGTAGGAGTGCATGACCGACCGGGCCCCGCCATCGAGCACGGCCATCTCGAAGGGCACGAGCAGCACGTCGGCGAGCTCGCGCGGGCCGGCGTGCACCGGCGCGAAGTTGCGCCCGGCCTGTGACGCGGAGTAGCCGACGAAGTGCTTGAGGGTGGCGTGCACCCCGGCCGACTGGAGCCCGCGCACGTACGAGGCGCCGACGGTGCCGACGAGGTAGGGGTCCTCGGCGATGCACTCCTCGACCCGGCCCCACCGCGGGTCGCGGACCACGTCGAGCACCGGCGCGAGTCCCTGGTGGATGCCGAGCATGCGCATCGAGGCACCGATCAGGGCGGCCATCTCCTCGACCAGCTCGGGATCGAAGGCCGCCCCCCAGGCCAGCGGCGTCGGGAAGGTCGCGGCGGTCCAGGCGGCCAGGCCGGTGAGGCACTCCTCGTGCACCAGTGCGGGGATGCCGAGCCGGCTGCTGGTGACCAGCCGGCGCTGCCAGTCCCACAGCCACCGGGCCCGCTCGACAGGGTCGACGGGGCGCGTGCCGTAGGGCCGGGTCAGGTGTCCGAGCCCGTGCCGACTGGCCTCGTCCAGGCCCGCGGGCTCGGCGAAGTCTCCCTGCAGTGGCGCGACCGCCTCGCCGTCACCCTTGTCCCAGTAGCCGACGAGCTGGGCGAGCTTCTCCTCCAACGTCATTCGCTGGAGGAGGTCGACCACGCGTGACGTGGGGGATCCGTCCGGTGGGTCGGTAGCGGTTGCGGTGGCGGGTTCGGTCGTGGTCACGGAGGGGTCCTCGGGGGGTTCGACGGACGACGGTGGGGCGGCCTGGTGGGCCCGGGTGCTCATCCCTTCACCGCACCCTGCAGGCCGTTGACGATCCGCCGCTGCATCGCGAGGAAGAAGATCAGCGCCGGGATCATCGCCAGCGTGGTGAAGGCGAACACCCCCGCCGTGTCGGAGGAGTACTGCGAGGAGAAGTCGGCGACCCCCAGGGGCAGCGTCTTCATGTCGCCCTGCAGCAGCAGCAGCGGTAGGAGGTAGGCGTTCCACGAGGCGACGAAGGCGAGCACCCCGACCGTCACCACCCCGGGGCCGGAGAGCGGCACGATGACGCGCCAGAATACCTGGATCCGTGAGGCGCCGTCGATGAACGCCGCCTCCTCCAGCTCGTTCGGGATCGCCATGAGGAACGGCCGCAGGATGATGATCGTCACCGGCAGTGCGAAGGCCGCCTGCGGCAGCGCGACTCCCCACCAGGTGTTTCCGAGGTGCAGCTGGCGGGTGACGATGATGAACAGCGGGATGATCGCGACGGTCGCCGGGAACAGCAGGCCCAGCACGAACACCATGTAGAGCGGCTCGCGCCAGCGGAAGCGGTAGCGCGCCAGCGGGTACGCCGCCATCAGGCCGAGGACGACCGCCACGAGGGTGGTCACGAGGGCCACCACGGTCGAGTTCAGCGCGTACCTCCAGAAGCTCGCGCTGGTGAGCACCCGCTGGTAGTTCTCGAACACCCACGGGTTCGGCAGCCCGGCGGGAGACTCGGCCAGCTGGGCGTTGGTGCGGAACCCGCCGAGCACGGCATAGAGCACCGGCCCGAGGGTGACCGCGACGACGAGCAGCGCGACGAACCACACCAGCGGTGACGCACCGCGGTCGGGGCCCGAGGCCCTCGGTCGCCGGAGCGCGCCGGGAGCCGGGGCTGTGGGTGGGGGGGCGACGGGGACACTCATCGGACCCTCCTGGTCCCGGCATCCGCCTGCGCGACGTCGCGGCGCAGGACGAAGAACTGGTAGAGCACGGCCAGCACGAGCGCCACCGCGAAGAGGATGACGGATGCCGCGGTGGCGATGCCGTAGTTGTAGCGCTTGGTGCCCTCGGTGATGAGGAAGGTGGCCATCGTCGTGGTGGAGTTCGCCGGCCCTCCACCGGTGAGGATCCACACCATGTCGAAGAGCTGGATGGCGCCGATCATCGACAGGAACGCCCAGGTGCGGATCGTCGGCCCCAGCAGTGGCACGGTCACCCACCGCTGCACCTGCCACCACGACGCACCGTCGATCTGGGCTGCCTCGGTCAGCTCGTCGGGCACGCCCTGCAGGCCGGCGAGGAACAGCAGCACCGCCAGCCCGAGGTACTTCCAGGTGAGCACCACGAAGACGGTGTAGAGGGCGACCTCGGGGGTTCCGAGCCAGCCCTGCTCGGGACCGGAGACGCCGACCGCTCCCAGCAGCGAGTCGACGACGCCGTACTCGGGCTGCAGCAGCTGCAGCCACACGACACCGGCGATCACCTCGGAGAGCACGTAGGGCACGAAGATGATGGTGCGCAGCACGCCCTGCCCGCTCATCCGGCGGTTGAGCAGCAGCGCGATCGCGAGCCCGAGGGGCAGCTGCACGAGGATCGAGAGCACCACGATGGTGATGTTGTGCCGGAACGCGTCGGTGAAGACCTCGTTGCCGAGCACCGACACGTAGTTCTGCAGGCCCACGAAGTCGACGAGCGGCCCGAAGCCCTTCCAGCGGTACAGCGAGAACTGCACCGCCCGCACGATCGGCCAGACGACGAAGACCGAGAACAGCAGCAGGGCCGGGCCGACGAAGAACAGGATCTCGGCCGCCATCCGCAGCGACGCCCGGCGCCCGCCCGGCCGGCGCCGCCGCGCCGTCGGCCGTGCGGGTGCACGACCGACGGCGACGTCGGCGACCGGGGTCACACCGCCGGGGACGGCGGTTCGGGTCCTCGAGCTCACTTCTCGGCGTCCGCCGCCTGCTGCGTCTTCTTCACGATGTCCTGCGGGCTCGCCTTGCCCGCGAACATCAGCGCGATCTCGTCGTTCATCGCGCCGCCGACGGACTGGCCGAAGGCGGTGTCGAAGTACAGCTGGACGTAGGGGGCCTCGTCGCGCACCTTGAGCAGGCCGCTCAGGGCCGGGTCCTTGACGGAGCCGCTCGCAGCGGGGTTGGTCGGCAGGCCCATGTCGCGCTCGGCGAAGCCCTGCTGCACCTGGTCGGAGAGCAGGTACTCGACGAACTCCACCGCCGCGTCCGGGGCGTCCTTGGCGACGGCCCAGGCGTCGCCGCCACCGAGGGCCGCGCTCTGGT
This sequence comes from uncultured Actinomycetota bacterium, assembly GCA_963747405.1. Classification (GTDB taxonomy): domain Bacteria; phylum Actinomycetota; class Actinomycetes; order Actinomycetales; family Dermatophilaceae; genus Fodinibacter. Next base: position 222,804 of record CAVVFG010000010.1, on the reverse strand, counting down.
CGCCCTTGCCGCCGGGGATGGACGGGAAGGGGAACCAGCCGGTGTCCTCGCCCAGACCCTTCTTGTCGGCGGTCAGGCCCTGCATGACGCCTGGCTCCCAGTGGCCCTGCATCTCCATGGCGACCTTGCCGGTGGCGAGCAGCCCGGAGGCGCTCGTCGGTCCGGTCTGGGCCGGGGTGGACAGGAAGCCCTTGTTGAACGGGTTCGCCGCGAGGATCTTCTGCACGTCCTCGCCGGCCTTGATGAAGCACGGGTCGGAGAAGTCCAGGCTCTTCACGGCATCCTGCAGCACCTGCTTCGGGCACTCGCGCAAGGCCGTGTAGTACCAGTAGTGGGCGGCCGGCCACTTGTCACCAGCACCCACCGACACCGGGGTGATGCCCGCGGCCTTGAGCTTGTCGACGGCGGTGAGGAACTCGTCCATGGTCGCCGGCGGCGTCGTGATGCCGGCCTTGTCGAAGAGCGACTTGTTGTACCAGAAGCCGACCACGCCGACCGAGAAGGGCAGCGCGTAGGTCTTGCCGTCGACCTGCCAGCCGGCCACCGAGCCGCCGAGCGTGTCGATGACGTCCTTGGCCGGCTCGGAGAGGTCCTTGGTGAGGTTCGCCGCCACGTGGTCGGCCAGCTCGCCGCCGCCGCGCTCCATGTAGACGTCGGGCGCGTCGCCGCTCTGGAAGGCCGCGTCGAGCTTGGTCAGCATGTCCTCGTGCTGCATCGCGCTGACCTGCACCGTGACCCCCGGGTGCGAGGCCTCGAACTGCTTGGCGACCGTGTCGTAGTAGGCCTTGCCGGGGTCGGTGTTGGAGTTGTGCCACCAGGAGATGGTCACCGGGCCGCTCGACCCCCCCGACCCGGTCCCGCTGCTGGTGTCGCTGCTGCTCTCGCTGCCCGTGCCGCAGGCTGCCAGCACGGCCAGCGCCGCCCCGACCGCCACGGCCCGTACCACCGGGATAGTTCTCATCTGGATGCGCTCCTCGCCGTTGAGAGAGTGGGGATGTGCCGACACGCTGGCATCCTCCGCCGCTCGTGTCAATCGTTCTCGATAACGTTATCGACACCTGGCCGGATCGGCGCCCGCAGGAACGAGGAGATTTCGATGACCCCGACGCCCGACCCGGTCGTGACGGCATCCGGCCACGGGCGGGTGGCAGCCCTCACCCTCGACGACGGGCCCAACGGCGAGGCGACGTCGGCGCTGCTCGACCTGTTCGCGGCCCACGAGGTGCGGGCGACCTTCTGCGTGGTCGGCACCCGGGTGCGGGCGGCCCGAGGCGTCGAGCTGCTGCGCCGCACCGCGGCCGAGGGGCACGGCCTGGCGGCGCACGGCATGACCTTCGCCGACCAGAGCGCGTGGCACCCCGAGCGGGCGCGTGCCGACCTGCGAGCCACCGTGGCCGTCATCCGCGACGCGCTCGACGACCCGGCCGCGAGCGTGCCGTGGTTCCGGGCCCCCAACGGCTCGTGGGGTGGGACGGCAGCGGTCGCCGTCGGGCTCGGCCTGCAGCCGCTCGGGGTCACCGGCACCATCGACGACTGGCGCACGCAGGACGTCGGCACGCTCGTGGCCAACCTCCGGGCCGCCATCCGCCCGGGGGGCGTGGTGCTGGCGCACGACGGCGGCGGTGACCGCTGGGGCACCGTGCAGGCGCTGCGCACCGTGCTGCCGCAGTGGCTGGATGCCGGGTGGCACTTCACCCGCCCGGCGCACCCCGACCTCGACGCCGCCGGAGCCCCGTAGGCCCCCGGCGGCGTCGGGAGGTCAGGGACGGATCGGGGTGACCTTGATGTCGATCGCCTTGGCCGTGCCGCCCACCGCGTAGGTCGCGATGCCCGTCGCCGACGCCGGCGGGAAGATGAGGTCAGTGACCGACACCGTTCCGTGCTGACCCAGCACCTCCACCGAGCTGCGGTCGAGGTAGGCCGTGAAGGTCACCTCGCCGTGCTTCACCCGCACCGGCGCCTCCTCGACACTGGGGAAGAGCGGGTTGAACGCGACGTTGCCGCTCCTGGTGCGGTCGACGACGAGCGTGCCGTCCCGGCGCACGCCGATCCGGGTGCCCACCGAGCCGTCGGCGCTGCGGCGCACGACGACTCCGGCCTCGGATGCCGTGCCCAGCTTCACTCGTACCTCCACCCGGGCCACCGTGGCGCGGAGCCCGGTCGGCCTCTCGCCCCGGGCGACCGGTCGAACCTTCGCCTGCTGCTTGTCGCGGTTGACCAGCACCTTGCGCACACCCGCCACCGGCACCTGACGCAGGCGGAGGCCGTCGTGCGACGACACCAGGGACAGGGTGCGGGGCATGGTCATCTGCCCCCGCCACGGGCTGGTGGGGACGTCACCCGCGTACTGCCAGTTGCTCATCCAGCTGAGCACGGTGCGCTGGCTGTCGGGCAGACCGTTGAAGCTCACTCCCGCGTAGTTGTCGCGACCGTAGTCGACCCACGAGGCCCGCTCCGTGCCGCCCCGGGCGGGGGCCGACGCGAGCATGAACTGGTCGGCGAGGATGTGCCCCCAGCCACCGCTGTTGTGGTCGACGATCCGGATCTGGGCCGCCTGGCCCTGCAGGTCCGAGAGGTCCCACGACGCCCAGTCGAGGGCCTCGCTGTCTGACCCGGTGCTGGAACGCACCACCTCACCGTCGATGACCAGGTTGACGGTGGTCTGGGTGTCGCGCGGGCCGGCGGCGCTGTCGGAGAACCGGATGTCGTCGACCATCAGGTGCCCCCAGTCTCCGCCGCTGTGGTCGTCGCGGACCACGATGCGGGCGCTCCTGCCCAGCACCGAGCGGGCGTCGATGTGGCGCCAGTCCATCTCGCCGGAGTTGTTGCCGGTCACCGAGCCGACGACCTGTCCGTCGGAGACGAGCTCGACGACCGTGGGCCCGCTCGTCCCCAGCGGGTGCGTGCCGCCCGCGATGAGGAGGTTGACGTAGTCGCGCGTCACCGTGAAGTCGGGCGAGACGAAAGTGCCGACCGCCGGATCGCACTCGTCCGGCACGACGCAGGTGTCGAGGACGTTGCTGCCCTGGTGGTTGGGCAGCGTGGAGGGGGTGGCGCCGTAGCCGACGAAGTCGCCCGTGGCGCTCCACCCGCTCGGCAGGTGGGTCGTCGGGTCGAGGGTCTCGAAGTCGGTGAATACGGTTCCGCCCGGGTCGCCCTGGGTCGCCCCGGGGACCGCCGGGTGGTTGCCGCCGCCGATCAGGAAGTTGAGGTGGCGCTGGTCGATGGTGAAGCTGGGCGACGTCAGCTCGCCCTGGGCGCCGTCGAAGTCGATGAAGCTGTTGACGAGCCGCTCACCCACGTAGCCGGTTACGGTCTGCTGGCCGGGCAGCGAGCCGGCCACGGGCTCGGAGCCGAACGCGGTGCCGGTCGGGGTCCACCCGGCATACCCGCTCTCGAAGCCCTGCAGGAGGGTTCCGGCGGGCGGGTCGTAGGTGGCGGGCCCGTCGGCCGTGAACGTGCTGCCGTCGAAGTCCCCGACGAAGTACTGCGTGCCCGACCCGCCGGCGATCCCGCCGGGGTTCAGGCTGACGAGCATGACCCACTTGACGTGGCGACGGTCCCCGTCGACAGCCAGCGGGAAGAGGTCGGGACACTCCCAGACGCCGCCGGTCGCGTTGCGGGGGCCGAACTGCGACAACTGAGTCCACTGCTTGAGGTTGGCGGAGCGCCAGATGAGGACCTTGTGCTCGGTGGCGATCACCGCCACCATCCGCCACTCCTTGGCCGGGGCGTACCAGAAGACCTTGGGGTCCCGGAACTCGCGTGAGTTGAGGTCGATGACCGGGTTGCCCGCGTACTTGGTCCACGTCCGGCCGTCGTCGGTGGAGTACGCGAGCGACTGCGCCTGGATGCCGTCGCGACCGCTCGCTGGCGTGTAGGCGCTGGTGTACATCGCCACCAGCGGCGGGTTCTTCTTCGTGCCGAACCCCGAGCTGTTCGTCGTGTCGACGACGACCGATCCAGAGAACACGCCCTCGTTGGCGTCGAACGGGATGGCGACGGGCTGCTCCTCCCAGTGCACGAGGTCCTTGCTCGTCGCGTGCCCCCAGGACATGTTGCCCCAGACATCACCGAGCGGGTTGTACTGGAAGAACAGGTGGTAGACGCCCTTGTGGTACACGAGCCCGTTGGGGTCGTTCATCCAGTTCTTCGCGGGACTGAAGTGGTAGGCGGGCCGGTGGTCTGGCGTGTCCGCAGCCGCGGGCGCCGCGCTCAGTGCGGCGAGCACGGCAACCACGAGCACCATCAGACCATGACGTCGGCGCGGGAGCGCACGGGTGGTACGAAACCATGGGATTCCCCCTCGGATGACAACGTTGTCAGCCACTATCGGACCCCACGATTCGCCTTCCCGCAACCCGAGATGGTGGCGGTGAGACGTGACGTCTGCGGCCGCTCGGCAGGGCCAGCACTCGAGGCGGCCCGGCATCGTTGGCTCAACGATTCAGGACGTGCCGCGCCACAACGCGCACGGAGTCACGGATCTGAAGCGGCATTGGCACAAGGCGCTCGCCGTTCCCGGTGTCGGGCGCCAACGCGATCTCCATCGCCAGTCTGCCCATCTCGTAGTAGGGAAGCCTGGCTGTCGTTAGGGGTGGTCGCATGTAAGAGGCGAGCTCATCGTCGTCGAAGGAGACGAGGGAGACGTCGTCGGGAACACGCAGCCCGTACTCGGTCAGCGCCTGCTGGGCGCCGAACGCGATCCGGTCGTTGAGGCAGAGCAGCGCGGTGAACGCTTGGCGGGACTCCAGGAGAGCTCGAGTGCCCCGGTAGCTGTCCGAGGGTTCCCACTTCTGGAGGTCTGCGACGGCGATAGGTACGACCCCGGCCTCGTCGAGCGCTCGCCGGATGCCGTTGAAGCGCCGCGGGATCATCACGGACGCTCGGGGTTCCCACTGGGTAGCCAGAGCGTTGCCGATGATGGCGAGGCTGTCGCCATGCCCGGCGTCGAGGAGCTGCCTGGTCACCGCATAGCCGGCTTCCTCCTCGGCCGGAAGGACGGAGGCGAAGACGCCGTCGCTGCGACAGTTCACGGTGACGGTGGGTATGTGCCCCGGGAGCGCAGGAACGTCGATCAACCGCGCGGCGAGAGAGCCGAAGATGAGGGCGTCGACCTGCCGGTCAACCATCGAGTCCAGGGCGCGCTCTAGCTGCTTCGGGTGGCCGCCGGTCTCGGCGATCAGCACGCCCTTTTCCTGCTCGTCGGCCACGTCGAGGATGCCGCGGATCATCGCCGAGGCGAACCGTGTCACGGTGACTTCGTTCGAGATGAAGCCGACTGTGCCGCTCTTACCGAGCCGCAGCGACCGCGCTGCGGGGTTGGGTCGATAGTTGAGCTCACGTGCCGCGGCATGGATGCGCGCGACGGCATCCTGGGACAGCCGCGAGCCGGGGCGGTTGTTCAGCGCCAGACTGACGGCGGATTTGGACATCCCGACCCGCGCGGCGACGTCCGCCAAGGTCGCGCGCTGACCCCCGTTACCGCCATCGTGCGTACCGCGCCGGATCGACATGGCGGCAGCCTACGTCCTCCGCGCAACTATCCCAGTCAGATCAGAAGGTGGAATCGATTTAGCAGGCTCTTGCGCCGTGGGTGGTCGGACGAGTACGGTCGCTTGCTGTAACGATTTAGCAAGGCCAACCTGACCATCTCTGATCGGTGGAGGACCCCTGATGAAGCCCCTTCTCGACGATGCGCCTGGCGAGGTCGACCAGGGTGCCGAGACGGTGAGTGCCTGATGGCCTTCGAACTCGCCGACTCCTGGGTCTGGGACTTCTGGGTGGCTGACGACGGGGAGCAGTACCACCTGTTCTTCCTCTACGCCTCACGTGCACTGCAGGACCCCGAGCTGCGCCACCACCGAGCATCGATCGGCCATGCGGTGTCAGCCGACCTCCGCTCGTGGCACAGGGTCGCGGACGCGCTCGTGCGCAGCGACCCGCTGGCGTTCGACGACCTCGCCACCTGGACCGGCTCGGTGGTCCGTCATCCCGACGGACGGTGGCTGATGTTCTACACCGGCGCCAGCCTGAACAAGGACGGCGTCAACGTCCAGTCCATTGGTTGCGCCTCCTCGCTGGACCTGATGACGTGGGACAAGTCGCCCGGACCGCCCCTGCAGGCGGATCCTCGGTGGTACGAGACCTACGCCTCGGACGGGAACTGGCACGACGAGGCATTTCGCGACCCGTGGGTCTTCGCTGACCCGGATGGCAACGGGTGGCACATGCTCATCACGGCACGCTCGTCGCACGGCCCGGCGTCGGCGCCGCAGGACACCATCGACCGAGGCGTGCTGGGCCACGCGTGGTCGGCAGACCTGGAGCACTGGGAGCTTCGCGAGCCCGTGTCAGCGCCGGGAAGCGGGTACGGCCAGCTCGAGGTGCCCCAGGTGGCGCAGGTCGACGGTCGCCACGTCCTGGTCTTCAACTGCCTGCCGCAGGACATGTCCCTGGCTCGCCGCGAGGAAACCCTCGGTGGCATCTGGGCCGTGCCGATCGACTCCCCCACCGGCCCCTACGACGTGGCACGGGCGCACCTTGTCGCCGATCCACGGCTCTACGTCGGCAAGCTCGTCGTGGACCGGGCCTCGGGAGCCACCCAGTTCCTCGCCTTCCGCAACGTCGAGGAGGGGGAGTTCGTCGGCGCGCTCGCCGATCCGCAGCACGTCGAATGGCAGGGCGACCGTCTCGTGATCCGCGAGCTCGCCCCAGCAGCCCAGTCACCGGCGGCCTCGCCGGTTCCTTTCGAAACCCGGGCATCAGGTGTGACCGGTCAGCGTGGGGCAACGATGCCTCCAACCTCCAAGGAGAATTAGAGATGATCAATCGAAGGGCAACCCTCACAGCCATCGCGGGGTTCGGCGTCGCCGGGCTCGCCTCGGGCTGTCTGTCATCGTCACCGTCGGAGAACGCGAACAGTGACGGCTCCGCCGCGTCCGGCCCCGGCAAGTCGACGATCTCGGTGATGTACGGCCTGGGCCCCGACAGCGAGCCTGGCTTCAAGGCCGACCTCTCGAAGTTCGCCGAGGCCAACGGCATCACCATCGAGTTCATCAAGGCCGGGTCGTGGGACACCGAGATCCGCACCAAGGTGCAGGGCGGCAACCCCCCCGACGTGGGCCTGTTCCCCCAGCCGGGGCTCATGTGCGACCTGGCCAAGCAGGGCAAGCTCATCCCCTACGACGCGGCCACCGTGGCCACGAACAAGGAGACGCTCGTCCCGGGCGTCATCGAGGCCGGCACCTGTGCCGACGGCCAGGTCTACGGCCTGCCCACCGCGTTGAGCGTCAAGAGCGTGCTGTGGACCGACGCGCCCGCGTTCAAGGCGGCCGGGTACACCGCCCCGAAGACGCTCGACGAACTGCTGGCCCTCACCGAGAAGATCAAGGCGGACGGCAAGACTCCGTGGTGCATCGCCGCCGAGTCCGGCGCGGCCACGGGCTGGCCGATCACCGACTGGATCGAGGACCTCGTCCTGCGCTTCGCCGGCGCCGAGAACTACGACAAGTGGGTCAAGGGCGAGCTGAAGAACGACAGCCCGGAGATCAGGCCCGCCTGGGAGTACTTCGAGAAGATCGCCTTCGGTGACGGCAACGTGCGCGGTGGCACGAAGTCCATCGTCGCGACGAACTTCCAGACCGGCGGCAACGCGATGTTCGAGTCGCCTCCCGGCTGCTACCTGTTCAAGCAGGCCACCTTCGTCGCCAACAAGGGCGGCTTCCCCGACAGCGTCATCGCCGAGGTCGACACCAAGACGGGCCCGCTGCCCTTCCCCGGCAAGACCGAGGGCGACAACCCCGTCCTCCTCGGTGGTGACATCGCCGCGGCCTTCAACAACGACGCCAACACCTTGAAGGTTCGCAACTTCATCGCCAGCAAGGAGAACGGCACCGAGCAGGCGAAGGCGGGCGGGTTCTCACCGCACACCACCGCGGACGTCTCGCTGCTGCCGAACAAGACGCTCCAGACGATCGCCAGCGACGTGCTCTACAAGGCCACCTCTGCGCGCTTCGACGGGTCCGACCTGATGCCCGCCAAGGTGGGTGCCGGCACCTTCTGGACCGAGCCCGTGAAGTGGCTCTCGGGCCAGCAGGACCTCGACACCACGCTGAAGAACATCGACGACAGCTTCCCCAAGGCCACCAGCTGACGTCCGCCCGGCCGCGGGGGTGGTACACCGCCCACCCCCGCGGCCGACAGCCTCATACCCACTTCAGAGAGGAAGTGTCATGAGCATCAAGATTCTGAACGCAGTGATTGCGATCATCGGCGGCATCGGCGGCGCCATCATCATCTTCTGGATCCTCAACAAGCTGGCCGAGTCCCTCAAGGGCCGGTGGGAGGACCGCGTCAAGCCGTGGATGTTCGCCGGGCCCGCGATCCTGGCGATCGCCGTCTACCTGATCTACCCGGCGGTTGTCACCTTCCAGTACAGCTTCGCCAACGCGAACACGACAGCGTACGTCGGCGTCCAGAACTACGTCGACCTCTTCACCGACGACGGGTTCCTGGCGGTGCTGTTCAACAACGCCCTGTGGATCGTCGTCGTCCCGGCCATGACCGTGGTGCTGGGCCTGGGCGTCGCCGTGCTCACCGACCGCCTGCGACCGCGAGGCGAGAAGACGACCAAGACGGTCATCTTCCTGCCGATGGCCATCAGCATGGTCGGTGCCGCGACCATCTGGCGCACCATCTACGACTACCAGCCGGCAGGCGCCCCCCAGACCGGCATGCTCAACGCGGTCCGGGGCTTCTTCGGCAAGGACCCGGTGTTCTGGTACGGCGAGAGCACCCTGCACTTCAACAGCCTGCTGCTCATGATCATCCTGATCTGGACAGGGGTCGGGTTCTCCATGGTGCTGCTGTCTTCCGCGATCAAGAGCGTGCCGGAGGACACCGTCGAGGCCGGCCGCATCGACGGCGCAGGCGAGCGACGGATCTTCTTCAGCATCATCGTTCCGCAGATCTGGCCGACCGTGATCACCGTCTTCATCACCGTGCTGATCGGCGTCATGAAGGTGTTCGACGTCGTGTACGTCACGACCAACGGCGCCTACAACACCGACGTCATCGGACGCCTCTTCTACGACCAGCTCTACACGCAGGGCAACAACGGGTATGCGTCGGCGATCGTCGTCATTCTCATGATCATGATCACCCCGGTCCTGGTCTACCAAATCCGCAACTTCCGCCGAGTGGAGGCTGCACGATGACCACGACAGTCCAGCCCGGAACGACAACGCCAGCCAGCAACGTGCAGAAGATGCGCAAGGCCAGGCCCGGCAGGGGTGCCGGCAGCGCGACGTGGCCAGTTCGAGTCGGCTTGCTCATCCTGTGCATCGCCTGGGTGATCCCCGCACTGGGGATGCTCGTCAACTCGTTCCGCCCGCGTGACGAACAGTTCTCCTCAGGGTGGTGGACGGCGTTCTTCAACCCATTCCAGTCCTCGTGGACGATCGACAACTACACAAAGGCGCTGACCAGCAGCACCGCAGGCATCCCCATGTCCGAGGCGTTCCTCAACAGCTTCATCGTGGCGCTCCCGGCCACGGTGATCCCGATCCTGATAGCCGCCTTCGCCGCGTACGCGTTCACCTTCATGCAGTGGCGCGGGCGGGACCTGATGTTCGTCGTCATCGTCGGGCTGCTCGTCGTGCCCAACCAGGTGGCGTTCGTGCCGCTGGTGAAGCTGTACGGCGCCCTGGGCCTGAACGGTACGTTCCCCGCGGTCTGGCTCGCCCACATCGGGTTCGGGATGCCACTGGCCATCTACATCCTGCGCACCTACATGTCCACGCTGCCCACGGCCATCATCGAGTCCGCCAAGATCGACGGCGCAAGCCACTTCACCACTTTCTGGCGCCTCATCATGCCCATGTCGACCCCGGCACTGGCCTCCTTCGCGATCTTCCAGTTCCTCTGGGTCTGGAACGACCTACTCGTCGCCCTGATCTTCCTCGGACGAGGCGACAACACCGTCGCAACCGTCGCCCTGCAAGGCCTGCAAGGCCAGACCGGAGCAGGACGCGAACTCATCCCAGCAGCAGGGTTCATCACGATCATCGTGCCAATCCTCATCTTCCTCTCCCTGCAGCGGTACTTCATCCGCGGCATGACCAGCGGAGCAGTCAAGGGGTGAGGAGCCAACGGCGCGGTTCGCGCGTCGTCGAACCCGTCAACCCAGCCCAGAGCCCGACGGTCCAGGCGCCGGGCCCAATGACGCGGACCGGTGGTGTCGACATGAGGGAGACACCACCGGTCCGTCCCCCGCCCGAGATCGAGGCCGATCTGCCCGCTGAGCGCGACCCTTGGGGCAACGGAGTCTCCAAGCGCTCGCCCGATCGACCACCGCGGCAGCGCTGACACCGATTTGGGTCGCCTCGCAGATCGCCATCGACCAAGGTGGTTCCGCGTCACGTGCGAGATGAGCGCCGAGGAACTCGGATGGCACCGAGGCTTGCACGGTTGCGGGGGCTGCGCCCCATGGAGCCAAGGGCGGTCACCCTGGTCCCGGTCGCGCCCATGCCCGGCCACCTCGAGTGCCGTCACGTGGGCCATCGTCGACCAGTTGCAGAAGTTCTACGTCCCAACGATGAAGACCACAAGCGGTCGCGGGGAGTTGCCCACGGGCAATGCGTCGCCGCAGGGTGCGGATGCTGACGCCGGTGCGGTCGGCCGCGTGACCGAGGGACTCGTACGAGCGGTGCTGGGTTGTCGTGTTCATCTGGCACCTCCTACTTCCCTACGCATGTGGGCCCGCCCTTACGGGCCACATCCGGGCAGTCGTTTCCCCGGCAGAGATCAGGGCGCTTCGGTGGCTTGCGGGCACTGCACCACCTCGCGATCTGGCACGTATCTGGCACGCCGCACAAGTGAAGAGCCCCTCGACACTGCGTTTCCGCAGTTCAAGGGGCTCTTCGCACTGGTGGCAGGTGAAGGATTCGAACCTTCGAAGCTTTCGCGATGGATTTACAGTCCACTCCCATTGGCCGCTCGGGCAACCTGCCTGGTGCGCATGGAAGGATAGCAAGCCGCACCCACCAGACCGAATCGACCGGAGGACCCGTGGCGGACAGCAGCTTCGACATCGTCAGCAAGTTCGACAAGCAGGAGGTCGCGAACGCGGTCAACACCGCCGCCAAGGAGGTCGCGAACCGGTACGACTTCAAGAACGTGGGTGCCAGGATCGAGTTGGCCGGCGAGGTCATCAAGATCGAGGCCAACACCGAGGAGCGCTGCAAGGCAATCCTCGACGTCGTCGAGACCTGGCTGATCAAGCGCGGCGTGTCGCTCAAGCACCTCGACATCCCCGAGGCCGGGCCGCGCCTGTCAGGCAAGGAGTACAAGCTCGACGTGCCGCTGAAGGAAGGCATCACCTCCGAGAACGCCAAGAAGATCACCAAGATCATCCGCGACGAGGGGCCCAAGAGCGTCAAGACGCAGATACAGGGCGACGAGGTGCGGGTCACCAGCAAGTCGCGCGACGACCTGCAGGCGGTGCAGCAGCTGCTCAAGGGCGCCGACCTCGACGTCGCCCTGAGCTTCACGAACCGCCGCTGACTCCGGGGGGCGGAAAGGAGCGCCGGGATGATCGGCGACCTGCCCGACTTCCGGCTCGAGACCTGGTTCTCGCGGTGGGAGTTCGCCGCCACCCACACCTTCACGGCATCCGATGCGCAGACGATGAGCGTCGCCGAGCTGCTGGCCCGGGCCGGCCGCGACGTCTTCGACCTCGCGGACATCGACCTCGGCTACCGGCCCACCTACGGCAGCGCAGAGCTCCGGGACGCCGTCGCCGCCGCCCAGTATCACGTCGTCTCCCCCGACGACGTCCTCGCGGTGGCCCTGGCCGAGCTGTGGCACGACCGCGGCATGGTGCTGCTCTGCGACGAGGTCTACCGCGGCATCGAGGTCGAGCCCTGCACCACGCTGCCGCACGGCGCCGACCTCACAGCGTCTGCGGTCAGCGTCAACGTCATGTCGAAGTCCTACGGGTTCCCGGGCCTGAGGGTCGGATGGGTCGCCACCCGGGACCGCGCCTGCTCGAACGCCTCGAGCGGCGCAAGCACTTACCGAGCATCTGCAACCCCGGCCTCACCGAGCACCTGGCGATGCTCGCCCTCGGTGTGGGCGACGTCATCCACGCCCGAAACCGTGCGGTCGTCGCCACCAACATCGCACTCGTGCGCGACTTCTTCGCCGGCCAGCCCGACCAGCTGGAGTTCGAGGCCCCGATAGGTGGCTGCGTGGCATTCCCCCTACCCAGGCGCCGACGGCCCGGAGGTCTTCGCCCGACGGGCCGTCGAGGAGGCCGGTGTGCTCACCTTGCCGGCCTCCCCCTACACCAGCAGCCTCGCCCAAGTGCCCACCGACCGCTTCCGCATCGGCTTCGGCCGCACCGGCATTCTGCCACCCTCGAGGCGCTCGGCCGGCACCTGGTACAGCGGTCCGCGTGATCGGCGTCATCGGCCCCGAGCAGCTCGATCACGACGTCAGGGACGGACGGGGGTTGGCTGCTGTCACCCCGCGTCGTAGAGGGACTGCCACCCGCCTCGAGGGGTGCGTCCTCAGAAGGGTGGCGGCGCTTCTGGGGTGGGCTTGCTCGGAGGTGCGACCGCCGCGACCGGTTCGGGTGGCGCGGGATCCACTGGTGGCCAGTAGGCGTGCTGGGGGTAGGTCATTCGCCGCTTGCCCTTGGGTGAGGTCCAGCTGACGGTGCCGTCGGGGTCGAGCTGGTACACCCAGCGGCGGCGTTGCTTGAGTCGGTGGTGCCGGCGGCAGAGCCCGCCGAGGTTGGTGGGAGTGGTGCGGCCGGCGGGCCAGGGCCGTGCGTGGTCGGTGTCGCAGGCCAGCGCAGGACGGTTGCAGCCCCACATCCGGCACGTGCCGTCGCGGGTGGCGACGAAGTCCTTCATCGAGCGGGGCGGTCGGTAGGCGTTGGTCACCGACTCCATCAGGGCGCCGGTGCGGGCGTCGAGCAGGGCGCGGCCGATGTCGGTGGGGACCACCGCCAGGAGGGCCTCGACGGTGTCGGCGTCGATGAACCCGATGCTCGGGACCTCGCAGCCGTTGAGCGAGGCGAGGACGGAGAAGTCGCTGCCCAGCCCCGCACCGGCGACGCCCGTGGTGTGGCCGTCCGCCGCGGCGGTGGCGGCGGCCGCGTTCTGGGCCTTGACCGCATCGGTGCCGGTGATGACGGGGATGCCGAGCGTGATCTTCGCGGTCACGCTGACGTTGCTGAGCACGAGGTCGGCCAGGGCGTCGGCGCGGGCTTGGTGGAGGGTGAGGCAGGGGTTGTCCTGGGCCAAGGTGGCGCCGTGGCGCTTGACGGCGTCCCACATCGCGGCGGACGGCCCGGTGGGCAGTTGGGCGCACCACATCGTGGTGCCGTCGGGCCCGGCGTTGACCTCGACGTAGCGATCCTTGCGGTTCTTGCGCGTCGACTCGCGCATCTGGTCGGCGGCGATACGGGTGGCGACCCTGCGGACGACCTCGGTGACCTTGGCCGGGTCGAGCCCGGGCAGCCGGTCGACCAGCACGTCCTCGACCTTGGCGCACGCCTGAAGGTCGAGGCCGTCGCAGACGGAGACGACCTTGGCGACCGTGGCCGAGGTCAGCTCGCCGGCGACCACCGCGCCCAGCAGCCGGGCGAAGCGCTCGGACGCCTTCGCGGCCAGCGACACCCGACGACCCGCCGCCCACGCACCGATGCCGGCCTCGAGCGAGACCAGCGACGGAGCCATCGTGTCGACGAACCCGAGCCCGTGGTGCACCTCGACGAACCCGCGGCCGGTGAGGCGGCTCTGGTGGGCTGCGGCGTGGGCCATGGCGACCATCTGCGCCCCTTCGACCGCGTTGGATGCCCCCTGCAGCTCGCCACTGATCTCGAACAGCTCGTCGCGGTCCATTCCCGACGCGTGCTCAGCCAGCTCGGCGCCGATCGCTGAGGCCTCGGCACGCACCGCCGCGATGCGGGCTCGGAGCTGCCTTGTCGACATACCTCATCATACTCGAACACACGTTCGAAACCCAGAGTTGTCCACACCCAATTCGGATGCCGCACAGCCAACCTGGTACTCCACCAGGGCCAGACAAGGCTCCAAGAAATGGGGGTGATGGCACCGATTCCTCCGACCCTTGTCAGACGCGCCGGTGAGCCGGAAGCGCAACCGGGCGCGCGGCATCCAAGCGCCTGCTACGGGACCCGCAGATGACCGGAGCAGAACAACCGCGAGCTCGCGCCGGACGGGCTCAGACCAGGCGCTGCGTCCAGAGGAGCGCCCCGGCCGCGGCGAGCACGGCCGTGAGGAGCGCGACTCCCGCGAAGAGCGCAGTCAGGTCGCGGGTCTGCACGGTGTAGGCGACGTCCCGGCCGATCTCGGTGTAGATCGAGCCGAGCTGGTCGGCGCTCTCGGCGGTGAACGACCGTCCGCCGCTGTCCTGGGCGATGCCCGCCAGGGTCTCGGGGTCGATGGGGACCGGAACCTCCTCGCCCCGCACGTTCACCGTGCCGTCAGCGGTGCCGAACGCGATCGTGTTGACCGGCACCTGCTGCGCGCGCGCCTCCTGCGCGGCGGCGTCGGCGGCATCCGATGGCGAGAGCTCGCCGTCACCGATCGTGGGAGCGCCGTCGCTCATCAGGACGATCGCCGCTGGCGGCGGCTTCCCGCCTTCGCCCTTCGGCACCGCGGCGATCGCGTCGAGCGACTCACGGATGCCGGCCGCCGTCGCCGTGCCCCCGCCGGTGGACAGCGACCGGATGGCGTCGGTGAGCTGCGCCCGGTCGGTGGTCGGCGGCACGAGCAGCCGCCCAGAGGCGTCGAAGGACACCAGCCCCACCTGGACCCCCCGCGGCAGGTTCTCGACGAACTCCGACGCCTGGGTCTCGGCGGCCGCGAGCCGGCTCGGCTCGACGTCGGTCGCGGTCATCGACGCCGAGGTGTCGAGGGTGAGCATGATGGTCGCGTTGTCCTTGGGCGTGCGCATGGCCAGGGCGGGCTCGGCGAAGGCGAGGGTGAGCACCACGAGGGTCAGCAGCATCCCCGCCGCCGGCACGTGCCGCTGCCACCCCTGACGGCGCGGCGCCACCGAGTCGAGGAGGTCGACGCTGGTGAACCGCAGCACCTGCGTGTGGCGGCGCCGCTGGACCAGCAGGTACCCGACGAGGAGGGCGACCGGCAGCACGAGCAGGACCAGCCGCCAGGCGGAGAGGAAGGTCATCGGGTCACCGCCGGGTTGAAGCGCGCGATGACGGCGTCGGCGGGGCGGGCGCGTCTCGCCCGGTGCAGCCCCGACGCGAACCGCACGGTGTCGCCCAGCCAGTCGCGGTCGGTCGACAGGTGCAGGTACGACGCACCCGTGCCCTCGATGCGCCTGACGATCTCGCCGTGGCGGGCCGCCGCGGCCTCGGCATACCGGGCGCGCAGGCCGGGCGACGCCGACTGCACGTAGCGCTGCCGGCCGGTCTCGGTGTCCACCACGGCCAGCATCCCGACCTCCGGGAGGGTCAGCTCGCGCGGGTCCGTCACGTGCACCGCGATGACGTCGTGGTGGCGGACCAGGCCGCCGAGCGCGCCCGCCCAGGGGTCGTCGCCGAGGAAGTCGGAGACCACCACGACCTGGCTGCGTCGGGGCTGGATGACGGACAGGCGCCGCAGGGCGTCAGCCACCGTGGCGCCGTCACCTGGTGCTCCGGGCTCGCGCGGGGAGTCGTGGACGACGGCCAGGGACGCCAGGAACGCGCTGCGTCCGCGCCGCGCGGGCAGGTGCCGCAGCCGGTCCGTGCCGGCGACCAGCACGCCGAACCGGTTGCCACCGCGCACGGTCAGCATGCCGAACGCGGCCATGGCGCCCAGC
This sequence comes from uncultured Actinomycetota bacterium, assembly GCA_963747405.1. GTDB lineage: Bacteria > Actinomycetota > Actinomycetes > Actinomycetales > Dermatophilaceae > Fodinibacter. The sequence goes on along the minus strand of CAVVFG010000010.1, from coordinate 206,943 downwards.
GCGACGTCGCGCTTCTCGCGGTCGGCCGTGCCGAAGTCGAGGCTGGCCGACCGGTCCATGACGACCCAGGTCTCCAGCTCGCGATCGGCCTCGGTCTGCCGCACCCAGACCTCACCGGAGCGCGCCGACAGGTTCCAGTCGACGAGCCGGGCGTCGTCACCGGGTGCGTAGGGGCGTGCCCCCGACCGCTCACTGCCCGGACCGTAGGTGAAGCTCGCATGGTCGCCGCTGTCGCGACCCTCGATGCGCTGGGCGATGGCCAGCTCGAGGCGCCGCAGCACCTGGGCGCGAGCCGCGGCGTGGGATGCTGCCATCGACGGCAGGGGCGCACTCATCCCGCGGCCATCGGGGCCGTCGCCGGGTGCGACCGCCCCTGCTGCTGCGGGGAGATGCTCGGCGCCGGCACCCGGCGCAGCAGCGACTCCACGACGGCCTCGGGGTGCACGCCCTCGGCGAGCGCGTCGTACGTGAGCGTGATGCGGTGCCGCAGCACTTCGGGCGCCACGTCGTAGACGTCCTGTGGCACGGCATACCGGCGGCCGCGGAGCACGGCGAGCGCGCGGGCCGAGGCCAGCAGGCCCAGCGTGCCGCGCGGGCTGGCGCCGAGGGCGATCAGCCGGGACAGGTCCTCCATCCCCCAGCGCGCAGGCTCGCGGGTCGCCATGACGAGCCGGACGGCGTAGTCCTGCACGGCGTGGTGCACGAACACGTCGCGCACGACGGCCTGGAGCTCGACGAGCTGTTCGCTGGTCAGCACCTGCTCGGCCTGTGGGGTGCGGCCGGACATCCGGTGGGCGATCGCGACCTCCTCCTCGTAGGTCGGCTGCTGCACGACCACGTGCATGAGGAACCGGTCGCGCTGGGCCTCGGGCAGCGCGTAGACGCCCTCGGACTCGATCGGGTTCTGCGTGGCGAGGACGAGGAACGGCCGTGGGAGCGCGCGCGTCTCGCCGGCGATCGTCACGTGCCGCTCGCCCATCGCCTCGAGCAGCGCGGACTGCACCTTAGCGGGGGCGCGGTTGATCTCGTCCGCGAGCACGATGTTGGCGAACAGCGGGCCCCACTCGATCGCGAAGTCCTCGACCGAGGGCCGCCAGGTCCGCGTGCCGACCAGGTCGGCCGGCACCAGGTCGGGGGTGAACTGCAGCCGGGTGAAGTCGCCGCCCACGGCCTGCGCCATCGTCGAGACGGTCAGCGTCTTGGCCAGGCCGGGAAAGCCCTCGATCAGGCAGTGCCCGTCGGCGAGCAGGCAGACCATGACCCGCTCCACGAGGAGGTCCTGACCCACGATCACCTTCTTGACCTGGAACAGGGCGTCGGCGAGCAGCGCCGCGTGGTCGGCGCCCGGGACTGCGATGGGCTGGGTCTGGCTCGGGGCCGGAGTCGGGTCCGGGTACTGGCCTTGGGTGGTCACTGCGGTGTCCTCTCGTCTGCTCAAAGTGCGCTCAGCCGACCGGGCCGGAGCCCAGCTTCAGGGTGGCGCTGTGCGTCGTGCCGGCCGCGTCGGTCCACGCGGCCTTGATGGTGTCGCCGGGCTGGTGCGCGGAGACCGCGGCGCGCAGGGCGGCGGCCGAGGCCACCGCGCGACCGTCGACGGCGGTGACCACGTCACCGGCACGGATGCCGGCCCGCTCCGCCGCGGACCCGGCCACCACGTCGGCCACCTGCGCCCCCACCGCGGACCCGCTCACGCCGCTGTCCGGGGCGAGCTGGACCCCCAGGAACCCGGTCCCACCGAGGTGAACCGTGCTCGAGGGCCGGCCGTCGATGATCTGCTGGGCGATGGAGCGGGCCTGGTCGATCGGGATGGCGTAGCCGAGGGTCGAGCCGTTCGCGCCGTTCGGCAGCGCCCCCGGGGACGCCGCGGTCACGACGCCGACGACCTCGCCGTCGGCGTCGACGAGCGCGCCGCCGGAGTCGCCCGACGCGACGTCGGCATCGACCTCGATGAGCCCGGTGAGGCGTTGGGCCGACCCGCCGTTCTCGGCCGCCGCGGTGATCTGCTGGTCGAGCGCACGCACGGTGCCGGCGACCGCGCTCGGCGCTCCCCCGTCTCCCCCGGCGTTGCCCACGGCCAGGATGTCGTCGCCCACCTGCACCGTCGACGACGAGCCGAGCGGCGCGACGTCGAGCTTCGAGGCACCCTTCAGGCGCAGCACCGCCACGTCGTGCGAGCTGTCGTAGCCGACCACCGACGCGTCGTAGGACGTGCCGGTGGCGACGGCGGTGACCCGGATGGAGGTCGCCCCCTCGACGACGTGGTGGTTGGTGAGCACCAGCCCGTCGGCGGACAGCACGATGCCCGTGCCGGCACCCTGCGCGCCGTCGTAGCCGATCGTCGTGTTGACGTCGACCAGGCCCTTTGACACCGCTGCCGCGGCCGCGGCCTGCTCGGGGGTGAGCGGCTCCTCCCCGGGGGACGACCCCGGCGGCGAGGGCGCGACGCCGGGCGGGGCGTCGGGGGCGGTGCTCGGAGGGGTCGTGGGGCGGGGAGAGGTGGGGCTGGGGAGCGCGGATGCGCCGGGCCCCGAGGGCAGCGCCGACGCGGAGGGCCACGGCGCTGCGGCCGCCGGGTCGTCCGTCGACCGCAGCGCGCCCGCGAGCAACGCGCCACCGGCCAGGACCACGGCGGCAAGGACAGCGGCGATCACGGCCGCGGCCCGACGGGTGGAGCGTGGCCCGTCCGGAGGCGGCGGCGGTGCCGGTGGCTGCTGGTTCGACAGGGGGGCGTACCCACCGACCGTGTCGGGGCGCGCCCACAGTGCCGACGTCCACGGGTCGGTCGCGTCCCATGGGGTGGCGCCGGCCCCCGACGGGGCGCTCTGCCCCGGGTCACCCTGGACCGACATCGGCCGCCTCTTCCGTGTTCTGGTCGGCCGCAGCGGCCGGAGCGCACAGTGTGCGCTCCTCAACCTGAAGACAGGTCTGACACAGGCTGGGAGAACCCTGTGGATGCGTGGCGCGGCCCTGCCGCGCCTCGCCCCACCGAAGCCCCGCCGACGCCCCACCAACCGCGCCGGCCGGCTCGCGGTCCGCGGCACTGTCCAAGGTGGCGTAATGGCCCGCTCGGATCCGCGCACCCGGACGTATCGTGAGGCGATGAGCGAGCGTCCCGCCCCGACCACCGCCGGCCAGCTGCGCGCGTCCGGGCACATCGCCCGGAGCGTGCGGGCCGAGATCCGCGACAACCTGCTCGCCGCGCTCGCGGCGGCCCACGACCCGTGGCCGGGGCTGCACGGCTTCGGCGGCAGCGTCATCCCCCAGCTCGAGCGAGCCCTGCTGGCCGGCCACGACGTCGTGCTCCTCGGGGAGCGCGGGCAGGGCAAGACCCGCCTCCTGCGCAGCCTGGTCGGCCTGCTCGACGAGTGGTCACCGGTCATCGCCGGGTCCGAGCTCGGCGAGCACCCCTTCGAGCCGATCACCGTGGAGTCGAAGCGGTGGGCCGAGGAGCGCGGTGACGACCTCCCGGTCGAGTGGCGGCACCGTGACGAGCGGTATGCCGAGAAGCTCGCCACCCCCGACACCAGCGTCGCCGACCTGATCGGCGACGTCGACCCGATGCGAGTGGCCGAGGGCCGCCGGCTCGGCGATCCCGAGACGATCCACTTCGGCCTCATCCCGCGCAGCCACCGCGGCATCGTCGCGATCAACGAGCTGCCCGACCTCGCCGAGCGCATCCAGGTGGCGATGCTCAACGTCATGGAGGAGCGCGACATCCAGATCCGCGGCTACGTGCTGCGGCTTCCGCTCGACGTGCTGGTCGTCGCCAGCGCCAACCCCGAGGACTACACCAACCGCGGGCGCATCATCACCCCGCTCAAGGACCGCTTCGGCGCCGAGATCCGCACCCACTACCCCCGAGAGCTCGACGACGAGGTGGCCGTCATCCGGCAGGAGGCTCACCTCGTCGCCACCGTGCCCGACGCCCTCGTCGAGGTCGTCGCGCGCTTCACTCGGGCCCTGCGCGCCTCTCCCGCCGTCGACCAGCGCTCCGGTGTCTCCGCGCGGTTCGCCATCGCCGGCACCGAGACCGTCGCGGCGGCCGCGCTGCACCGGGCGACCACGCGCGGCGAGGAGCAGGCGGTGGCCCGGGTCGTCGACCTCGAGGCCGCGCTCGACGTGCTGCGCGGCAAGATCGAGTTCGAGTCCGGCGAGGAGGGCCGCGAGCGCGAGGTGCTCGCCCACCTGCTGCGCACCTCCACCGCCGAGACCTGCCGACGGCGGTTGGGCGGCATCGACCTCCACCTCGTCGTCGACGCCATCGACGGTGGCGCGCTGGTCACCACCGGGGAGCGGGTCAGCGCCGGTGAGTTCCTGCGGGGGCTGCCGGTCATCGGCGAGTCCGACGTCTACGACGCCGTCTGCGAACGGCTCGACGCCACCACCGACGGCGAGCGGGCCAGTGCCATCGAGCTGGCCCTGGAGGGCCTGTACCTCGCCCGCCGGATCAGCAAGGACAGCGCCGACGGGGAGACGATCTACGGGTGAGCGTGGGAAGCGGCTCCGGTCGCACGTCGAGGTACGCCCGGTATGCCGGGGGGCCTGACCCGCTCGCGGCCCCGGTCGACCTGCGCGAGGCGCTCGACGCCATCGGCGAGGAGGTGATGGCCGGGGTGTCCCCCGAGCGGGCGATGCGCGAGCTGCTGCGCCAGGGCACCCAGTCGCGGGTCGGCCTCGACGAGCTCGCCCGTCAGGTGGCACAGCGCCGTCGCGAGCTGCTCCAGAAGCACCAGCTCGGCGGCACCCTCGAGGAGATCAGGAAGCTGCTCGACGAGGCGGTGCTCGCCGAGCGCAAGCAGCTCGCCCGCGACCTCGACGACGACGCGCGGTTCGCCGAGATGCGGATGGAGGGGCTCCCGGCATCCCCCGCGGCGGCGGTCACCGAGCTGGCCGACTACGAGTGGCGCAGCAGCGAGGGTCGAGAGAAGTACGAGCAGATCAAGGACCTGCTGGGCCGCGAGCTGCTCGACCAGCGCTTCGCCGGGATGAAGCAGGCGCTCGAGAACGCCTCGCCGCAGGACCGCGAGCGGGTGGAGGAGATGCTCAGCGACCTCGGCGACCTGCTGGCGGCACACGCCCGCGGCGACGACACGACCGAGCAGTTCCGCGACTTCATGGACAAGCACGGCGAGTTCTTCCCCGAGAGCCCCGAGAGCGTCGAGGAGCTGATCGACGCGCTGGCCGCGCGGGCGGCCGCGGCGCAGCGGATGCTGGCCTCGATGACCCCCGAGCAGCGCGCCGAGCTGGCGCAGCTGTCGCAGCAGGCCTTCGGCTCGCCCGGCCTGATGGAGCAGCTCGACCGGCTCGACGGCCTGCTGCGCGGGCTGCGGCCCGGCGAGGACTGGGACGGCTCGGAGCAGTTCAGCGGCAAGCAGGGCCTCGGGCTCGGTGACGGCACCGGGGCGCTGCAGGACCTCGCCCAGCTCGACGCGTTGTCCGACCAGCTCGCGCAGGCCCACCCCGGTGCCCGGATGGACGACGTCGACCTCGACGCCCTCGCGGGCCAGCTCGGCGACGAGGCAGCCATCGACGCCCGGGCCCTCGCGGCGCTCGAGAAGGCGCTGCGCGAGAGCGGCTACCTCACCCGGGCGGCCGACGGCTCGCTGCGCCTGTCGCCACAGGCGATGCGCGAGCTCGGCAAGTCGCTGCTGCGCGACGTCGCCGGCCGGCTGTCCAACCGCTCAGGGGCCCGCGACGTGCGCACGGCGGGTGCCGCGGGCGAGCAGAGCGGTGCCACCCGTCAGTGGGAGTTCGGCGACACCGAGGCCTGGGACGTCACCCGAACGATGACCAACGCGCTCACCCGCACGGCCGACGAGGGGCGTGCCGCGGGCGACGGCATCCGGCTCGACATCCGCGACGTCGAGGTGGTCGAGACCGAGGCTCACACCCGGGCCGCGGTGGCGCTGCTGGTCGACACGTCGTTCTCGATGGCGATGGACGGCCGCTGGGTCCCGATGAAGCGCACCGCCCTGGCGTTGCACCAGCTGATCTCGACCCGGTTCCGCAGTGACCACCTCGAGCTGATCGGCTTCGGCCGGCATGCCGAGGTCATGCAGATCGAGCAGCTCACCGCGCTCGACGCGATGTGGGAGAAGGGCACCAACCTGCACCACGCCCTGCTCCTCGCCAACCGGCACTTCCGCCGTCACCCCCACGAGCAGCCGGTGCTGCTCGTCGTCACCGACGGCGAGCCGACGTCGCACCTCGAGCCCGGCGGCGAGGTCTTCTTCGACTACCCGCCGCACCCGCGCACCATCGCGCTCGCCGTGCGCGAGCTCGATGCCGCGGCCCGCCTCGGCGCACAGACCACCTTCTTCCGGCTCGGTGAGGATGCCGGGCTGGCCCGGTTCGTCGACTCGATGGCCCGTCGCGCCGGGGGCAAGGTCGTGGCGCCCGAGCTGGGCGACCTGGGCGCGGCCGTGGTCGGCTCGTACCTGGGGTCGCGGTCGCCGTCCACGCCGTTCGGGTCGTACCGCGACATGTTCGGCACCCGCGGGTTCTGGGCCGACTGACCGCCGACCGGGCCGTGGTACCGAGGTGCCGGATACGTCTGGCGATCCCGCTCGGGCCGGTACCGGTCGTGCGTTGGTGTCCGGCAGGCGGGCCTGGGCCCGCCGGACCGGTTCCTGCCGTCACAAGGTGTAGGCGTTGAGCGTGAACACGGTCGGGGATCCCGTGTACGCCACCTCGAACCCGTACTCCACCTCACCGAGCACCTGCGAGGAACGAAGCCAGCCCTTCGCCACGGCCCACGCGAGGACGTGCCCGAGGTCGACGCTCCCGCGGTTGGTGACCTGGTCGCGGATGAACCACAGGCCGGTGTGCCCGCTGTTGCGGTAGGCGTGGTAGAGGACCCCGTCGATCGTGACGTCGACGCCTCCGTTCGTCCGGTACCAGTACTGCCAGTTCATCGTCCAGTTGTTCCAGACCATGACCTCGGTGCCGTAGTCGTCGAGCCACAGGTCGTACGCCGCGTTCCACTGCTTGCCGGACGCGGGCACGGTCCCCCCGCCCGCAGGAGTCGCCACGTCGAAGGTCGAGGGCAGCGAGCTCAGCGCGCCGAGCGGATGGTTGACGTGCGTCTGGGTGTCGGCATACGTCTTCACGCCGTCGTCCGTCCCGGTGCCGCCCTGGTTCGACGTCACCGACCACTGCTGCCACGAGCATGCCGTGATCGTCTGGGGCCCTGCGTCCTCGCTCCACATGTTGTTGTTGACCAGGTGGCCCGCATCGGTCCACGACCCGAACCGGGCCGAGCTGCTCCACCGCGGGACGCAGTCGGTGGGTCCCTGTGGCTGGGTCGTGGGGGCGGCGACGACGAAGCCGGAGACATCGGCGACCAGGTGGGTGGAGCCCGTCGACCCGTTGTAGAGGTCGACCCTGCCGTTCGCGGACAGCGGGACGACCACGAGGTTCGCGACCGTCTGACCGCCGACGAAGTTGAGGTTCGACGCGGTGGGACGCGCCGTCCCGTCGACGTACGCCGTCAGGTAGCCGGAGCGGGTCGTGGCCGTCACCGTCACGGTGAGGACGACAGCCGCCACCCGGGTCGTCGGCACTCCCCCGCGGCCACCGACCTGCAGGCGCAGGCTCGCCCCCGGCGCCACCGTGGCCTGGGTGGCCCCAAGACCGGATCGGGTGTCGAGCAGCCGGGCCGGAGTGAGGGACCTGAGGGCACCCGGCTGGGTAGGTGTCCCGGCCAGCACGTAGCCCGCCACGTCGGCGACGAGGTGGGTGGTCCCCCCGGACGCGTTCTCCAGTGCGACCTTCCCGTTGCCACCCATGGGGGCGAGGACCAGGTTGGCGACCGTCCGGCCCGGTTCGAAGTTGATGTTCGAGGAGTCCGGCACCGCCGTTCCGTCGGCGTGGACGGTGAGGTGCCCGCCGATCGCCGGCTCGGTGACGGTGACGTTGAGGAAGACCGCTGACACGCCCGAGGGCGGGACACCTCCCGCGCCGAGAACCTGGAGCGGGAGGGTCGCGTTCGGGGCGACCTTCCCGACGGGCGCGCCGACGCCTGCCCGGCTGTCGAGGACCCTGGCGGGGGCCAGCGGCTGGAATGCTCCGGGCTCGCCGGCCACGCCCGAGGCGTAGTACCCCTCGACGTCGGCGACCAGGTGCGATGAGCCGCTGGAGCCGTTGTGCACCGCCACCTTGCCGTTGCTCCCCACGGGGCTCACGACGACGTTGGCGACGGTCTGCCACGCGGTGAAGTTGAGGTTCGACGTGTCCGGCCGGGAGGCACCGGCACCGTAGACGGTGAGGTGTCCCTGCCGGCTGGGACCGGTGACGGTCACGTTGAGCACGACCGCTGCCACACCGGTGGCGGGAACCCCACCGCGCCCGGTGACCTGCAGGGCCAGCGTCGCCCGCGCGCCGACCTTGGCGGCCGGCGCCCCGACTCCCGACCGGGTGTCGAGGAGACGGTGCGGCGGCAGCGCGGTGAAGAGGCCGCCGGTGGTGGCGGCCGTCGTCAGTCCCCCGGCCGCCGTGCTGGCGGCGCCCGGGCCGGTCGAGACCGCGGCGGCCCCGGCCGGCACGCGCCCGAACCCCATCAGGGCAACCGCCAGCAGCGCGCCAACGGTCACGAGGTGGCCCCGGCGCCGGGCGAGGCGGTTGTGGGCGGGGGTCGGCGCCGGGCAGTTCTTCATCGCAGGCCACCACTTCTCAGGGCTGGCACCGGTCTGTCGCCGATGTCGATGCTCTCGAAATTACCGACTTCGGCCCCAGGTGCGAGCCGGCACCGCCGCCTTTCCTCAGGGGCCTCTCAGCCGGCGTCAGGGCGCCGACCCACCAGGTCGCGACAGTCCGGCGCACCGGCCCGGCCCACACGGCGCACCGGTGGTCGGTCACGGCTCCACCACGGTGACGCGGGCCCTGCACCGGACGGAAATGGCCAGAAATCGTCATGCGCTTCCCACCCGGGCGCTCGTATGGTGATCGGATCCGAAGGAGGGATCGCCATGCCGATCTTCATGATCGAACGCCGGTACGCCGAGCTGATCGGTGACCCGGACGTCGAAGGGTTCGCCGCCATCAACAAGGTGAACGACGAGGAGGAGGTGCGCTGGCTGATGTCCTTCATCTCGGCCGACAAGCGAAAGTCCTACTGCCTCTACGAGGCCGAGTCTGCCGAGGCGATCCAACGGGCCGCCGTCCGTGCCGGGGTGCCTGCCGACGTCATCACCGAGCTGACCGCGCGCTACCTGCCGGACGCGTCAGTGGCTCCCGTCGTCTGAGCCACCGGCGCCGTCGGCGGCCAGCAGTCCGTGCTGCATGGCGTAGTGCGCGGCCGACGTGCGGTTGGCGCACTGCGTCTTCATCAGGATGCTGCGCACGTGGTTGGCAGCCGTGTGCTCGCTGATGAACAGTGCGTCGGCGATGCCGCGGTTGCTGTGTCCGCGGCCGACGAGCCGCAGCACCTCGACCTCGCGCGCGGTGAGTCCGTCGGGGAGGTCGCGCCCGGTGCCGGGTCCGGGGTCGGTGCCCAGCAGCCGTCGGACCCGGTGCAGGTCGTACGTCGCGGCCATGTCGCGCGCGGCGTCGGCCAGGACCTGGACCCGGGATGCCGCTGCACCTGAGCGGCGCAGGTGGGCGGCGTACTCCGCCATGGTGGTGGCTTCGTGCAGCGGCGATCCCATGTGCCGGTCCATGGCGACGGCGGCCTCGAAGCACTGCTCCGCGCCCTCCATCCCGAGACCGGACTGCAGCATCCCGATGAACCGGTCGGCGCTGCCGTGGGCGACCAGCAGCTCCGAGCCCGCGAGGTTGAGCCCGGCGTACGGCTCGGCCTCGCCGAGCAGCACCGCCATGGCATCGCGGTCCTCCAGCCACACCGCGCCCTCGACGAGGAACCCGAGCGCCGCCGGCCAGGACGACGAGGAGCGCAACCTGTCGAGGTCTCGCTCGAGTGCGCCGTGCAGCGCAGAACGGGCGAGGTCGCGGGCTCCGAGCTCGGTGCAGAGCGAGACGACCCCTGGGCGCCAGGGGTTCTCGACGGCCGCCACCCGGTCGAGGAAGGAGCGGGCGAAGCCGAGCCGGCCCGTCTCACGCCGCAGCATGAACGACTGCAGGCTCCAGGGACCGTCGTTGCTCCCGTCCACCCGCTCGAACCGTTCCTCGAGGCGACGGCTCTGCGCCGAGGCCTCCGACGCGGCGCTGAACTGGCACCGCATGAGCAGCATCGTGGTGCGCCACACGAGCGACGTCCACTGCCAGAAGGGCTGCTGGGTGGCCGTCGCCATCCGGGCCAGGTCGGCCTGCGCCTGGTCGAGGGATGCCGGGTCGCCCAGCGCGTAGGCCCCGAAGTTGCGGAAGGTCGCGGCCTGGCCCAGCCGGTACACCGCCCCCCGGCGGATCGCGATCTCGGTCAGCTCCTCCGCCCTCGAGGTGCGCCCCCGCAGGTCGGGAAGGCCGACGCTGGCGGCGAGGGACCGCTGGAGCACGGCCGCGAGCAGGCGGTCGTCACCGTTGCGGCGGGCGAGGTCGATCGCCACGTGGAGCTGCTGCATCGCCTCGCGACGGCGACCGGTGAACCCGTAGGCGCGCGCCAGCGAACCGCGGGCACGGATCACCTGGGGGTCGGTGTCATCGGCGCCTGCTGCCTCGATCGCCTCCGTGAGCAGCGCCACCGCTCGCTCGCCGGGGCTCCCGGTGCGCCACGAGACGGCCTCGAACCCGATGGCCGCCGCCAGTCGCTGGTCGGGCCGGCCCGACGTGACCACCTCCTCGTTGAGCTCACGTGACCTGCCCATGTGCCCGGCGAGGTTGTGCTCGCGCGCGGCGGCGACGAGCAGGCGGTCCCGCGTCCCCGCATCGGGTGCTTCCCGGGCAGCCTGCTCGTACAGGGTGGCGGCGTCGGAGATGGCGAGCCGCCGGCTGGCCTCCTGCGCGGCCAGCTCGAGGTAGTACGCCGCCTTGTCCCGCGTCCCGAGGCTCCCGGCCGAGGCGAAGTGGTGGGCCAGCCGTTGCAGCCGCGACGGCTCCCCCTCGAACCCCTCCTCGAGGGCACGACCCACTGCGTCGTGTGCCATGGCGACCTCGAGCGCGCCACTCGTCTCCAGCACCGACTGCCGCGCCAGCACGTGGGGCCACTGCCACCGTCCGGTCCGGCCGGGCACGACCTCGAGAATCCCCGTGCCGGCCACGGTGTCCAGCTCGGCGTACACGTCCTCCGGGCTCACCACGCCCCCCTCGGCTGCGTGCACGAGATCGGCCCCGAAGTCGTCGCCGATGACCGCACCGAGCAGCAGGAGGTGCCGCTGGCGCGGGGTGAGGCCGGCGAGTCGTCCGGTCAGCACGGCGCGCAGGGACTCGGGCACCGACACCTCGCCGCTCGACAGGGACGACAGGCCCCCGCGCTGCTGCAGGTCGCGCCACACCTCGCGCAGCACGAACGGGTTCCCCCCCGTGCGCTCACGGAGCACGGCCGCCGCCGGGCGCAGGGCCGGCGCGGCCGAACCGACGGCGAGCGAGAGGTACTGCGCCACCTCGTCCGTCTTCAACCCGGTGAGGTCGACCCGGTCCACCCCGTCGAGGCGCACGACGTCCGCGAGGAACTCCGAGAGGAGCGTCGACCGGTCGGCCGCGGACGTCCGGTGGGTGATGAGGACGAGAAGGGGAAGACCGGCGGTGCGTTCGACGAGGTAGCGCACGGCCAGCAGGCCCGACTCGCCTGCCCAGTGCAAATCCTCCAGGACGAGCAGGAGCGGGCGCACCCGAGCGGCGGCCTCCAGCAGGGTGACCACCACGTCGAACACCAGCGGTGCCAGCGCTCCAGCGGCCGGACCGCTCCCCCGGGTCGAGCCCTCGGTGAGCAGGCGGAGCAGGTCGCGAGCCTCCCCGTCGGCCTGGTCAGCAGCGACTTCGAGCACCAGCTCCCCGTTGTCGAGAGCCGGGAGCAGGGCGCGCACCGGTTGCACGAGCGGGTCGAAGGGGAGCCCGGCCTCCGAGGAGCACGCACCGACGAGAACGGACACGTCGTTGCGGTGCAACGCGATCGCCACCTCGGCCGCCAGGCGCGACTTGCCGGCGCCGGGGTCTCCGCCGACGAGAAGGACCTGGCGGTCGCCTCTCACGACGTCGGGCCAGAGCGCCTCGAGCACGTCGAGCTCGTGCCGTCGTCCCACGAACGGCGGCTGTCGCCCCGTCCACCGGGGCGGAAGCGCCGGCTGTGGCCACAGGTCCACCCCGTCAGGCTAGCCCGGCGGGCAAGGGCCCGACATGGCCAGAATTGACCACCGCCGCAAGCACGCTCGATTGCCCAGATCGCGTCATGTGCTCGCCGTCGCTCCGGCGGAGCCTGAGGTCATCAGGTCGAGGTGCCCGCCTCGACCCCGACCAAGGAGCACCAGAATGACCACGACGAGTCACCGCACCGTCCGCACCACCACCGCTCTCGCCGCGGCCGTCGGCCTTCTCGCGGTCGGTGGCGCCGCCCAGGCCGGTCAGGATGCCGGACCGCCCCTTTCGACGCACGTCACCGGCCACTGCACTATCGCCCGGGTCGGCACCCAGTACGTCTGCGGCGACGACCTCACCGGGAACGACGTCCCGGCCCCGCTGTGGATACCACGCCGCTGAACCACTCCGCCGACGCAGGTGTTCGGCTGCCTCGCGGACATTGCTGCCGGACGAACTTCTGCCCGCTGGTGGACCGGCACCGCCGGCAGCTCCCCCGGGGCCTGCGACCTCACTCGCGAAGCCCGCGAGCACAGGCCACGGTCGCCGCCAGGTCGAGCCCGTGGGTCGTCCCGCCGCTGAGGCGATACGTCTCGAGTCGCCCGGCACCCCGCTCGAGCAGCCGGTCCGCACCGACCGCGTTGCCGCGGGCCGCGTGCGTCAGCCCGACACAGAGCTGGGCGAGTCCCTGCCAGAGGTCGCGCTCCTCGTCGGGCCCGGCCTTCCAGCGGGCCTCGAGCACCTCGTGCGCCGCGAACGGCCGCCCCTCGTTCACCAGTGCGTGGGCGGTCTGGATCGTCTCCGCCGGTGGCAGCGCCTCCTCCGGCACCGGCTCGACCCCGGCATCCCCGTACGGCAGGGGACGACCGAGGGCGTCGCGCGGGCGCTGCTGGCGCGGGCGGCCGGCGTCGTCGCGGCCGCGACCCCCGGTCACAGCGGCGGCCCGTCCGCCGGCGGCGGGTCGAAGCGGCGACGGCTGGCGAGCGCCTCACGCAGCTCGTGGTCGGCATCCACCAGCGCGCGCCGTACGCCGGGGGTGAGGTCGCCGCGGTCCAGGAGGGCCGCGGATGCCGCCGCGGTCGCATCGTCGACGAGCCGGGTGGGGTGGATGGCGGTGGCCACCCGCGAGACGGCGTCGTCGCCCATCCGCGCGGAGAGGGTGACGCACAGGTCGCCCACCTGCTCGACGTAGGGGCGCACCAGCTCGGGGTCCGGCGCCACCCAGAACCCCCCGGCCACTGCGAGCGCCGCGTAGTTCGACAGCTCCGGATCGTCGCGCAGCCCAGCCCAGGCCTGCGCCTTCGCCTCGGCGGTCGGGCGGACCGCCCGCACGCCCAGCGCCGCGAGCGAGCCGGCCAGCGAGCGGTCAGCAGCCGATGCCCGCTCGATCTCCTCCTCCGACAGCGCGTCGAGGGACGCCAACCGGCGCAGCACCGTCCAGCGGAAGTCGTCGTCATGGTCGAGCACGGCCGGGAGGCCGTCGCCCCCGGCCCAGCGCCGCAGCCGGCTCGTGTCCGACCCGGCGCCCGCCCAGACCCTGGCCGCCACGACCGCCAGCGCGTCGCCGTCGGCGCCCTCGACGCCGGCCGACCGCTCCAGCAGCTCGTCCGCCGCGGAAGCCACCCGGGCCAGGGCCGCGTCCTGCTCGACCGTCGGCAGGAACATCGGCACGACGCGGCCCGTCGTCGCCAGGGCAGTGCGGGCCAGCACCGGCGCCGCGCTCTCGCGTGGCCACGCTGAGGTGAACGCGTCCAGCTCGACGCGGGGGTCGACCTCGGCGCGGTACACGGCGCCCAGCAGGGCGACCCACAGCACGGTGCGGGCCTGGGCGTCCGGCACGTCGGCGAGACCGGCCGGCAGGGCCGCCACCGTCTCCGGGTCGAGCGACACCTCCGCCCAGGTGAGGTCACCGGCGTTGGGTACCAGCAGCGCGCCGGGCGGCACGGCATCCAACCCGGGAACGGTGGTGCGCGACGTGGACACCGTGACAGCGACACGGGCCACCTCCCGGCCACCGGCGAACGCAGCGACGTCGAGGGTGTGCGGGCGCTCGGCGGGATGGGCCGCCGGTGGGGTGCGGACCAGCACGCCGTCGTCGAGCGAGAGCCGGTCGGCGCCGGCGGTCTCGAGCCACGCGGCGCTCCAGGCCGACAGCGACCGGCCGGATGCCGCCTCCATCGCCGCGAGGAACCGGGTGAGGTCGCCGTTGCCGAACTCGTGCGCCTTCAGGTACGCGGCGACCCCGGCCACGAAGGCGTCGTCGCCGATGTGCGCGATGAGCTGCCGGATCACCGATGCACCCTTGGCGTAGGAGATGCCGTCGAAGTTGCCGAGTGCGGACAGGGCGTCCGGTGCCGGTGCGCCGGCGACCGGGTGGGTGCTCGGCGCCCGCTCGGCGGCGTACCCCCACAACTTGCGGGCCATGCCGAACTCCACCCAGGCATCGGAGAACTCGGTGACCTCGACGACGGTGCGGTAGGCCATGTACTCGGCGAACGACTCGTTGAGCCACAGGTCGTCCCACCAGGTCATCGTGACCAGGTCGCCGAACCACATGTGCGCCATCTCGTGCGCGATGGTGTTGCTGCGGACCAGCACCTGGTCGGGGGTGGCTGCTCCGCGGAAGACCATCGTGTCGCGAAACGTCACGCACCCCGGGTTCTCCATGGCGCCGGCGTTGAACTCGGGCACGAAGACCTGGTGGTACTCGCCGAACGGGTACCGGATGCCGAACAGCCGGTGGTAGTGGTCGAAACAGGCCCGCGTCGTCGCGAACATGTGCTCGGCCTGCTCCACGAGGTGCGGCTCGAGCGAGCGCCGCGCGTGCACCCCCATCGGGATGCCGTCGTGCTCGGTGCGCACCGACGCGTACGGACCCGCGCAGACGGTGACGAAGTAGGTGGCCAGCGGTGCCGTCGTGGCCAGTTCGGTGCGCCCGGGGGCGACGACGGTGGCGCCGCCGTTGCCGAGCACGGTCCATGCCTCGGGCGCGGTGACGGCCACGGTGTAGGGCGCCTTGAGGTCGGGCTGGTCGAAGCAGGCGAACACCGTGGGCGCTGCGTCGAGGAACAGGTGCCCGTAGACGTAGTCCTCATCGTCGGCGGGGTCCGTGCTGCGGTGCAGGCCCTGTCCGTCGTGGCTGTAGGCCATCGTGGCCTCGACCTCGAGCACGTTGTCGGCACCGAGGCCGGCCAGGGGCAGGCGCCCGTCGACGACGGACGTCGGGTCGAGCGGTTCTCCGTTCAGCCGCACTGCGTGCAGGGCGCGCGGTCGCACGTCGACGAAGGTGGAGGCGCCCGGGGTGCGTGCGCTGAACCGGATCGTGGTCCGGGACCCGAAGACCTCGGCCCCCCGGTCCAGGTCGAGGTCGACCTCCATCGCGTCGACGGTGATGAGCGCGGCCCGGGTGGTGGCCTCGGTGCGGGTCAGTGACGGCATCCCCCCACCCAACCAGAGCCGCGGCAGCGGCGCTCTCGGTGACGCCCTCGCCGGTCACCCCCCACGGGTGGCGAGCCGGGAGCACGAGGACGCCACACTGGCCGCAGCGACGCGCCACCAGGCGATCGCCGTGACGAGGGAGTGCGCAGTGAGCGGTCTGTCCATGGTCGTGATCGGGCTGGTGCTCGGCCTGTCGGGTGGGTGGTCGATCCGCACCGTACTGACCCTGCTCGGCTTCGGCGCCGGGTGGCTGCTGGCCAACGTCTTCGACGCCAGCGTGCTGGTCACCGTGGTGATCGCGGCCGTCGCTGCCCTGTTCGCCTGGCTGATGGTGCGCCTGGCCGCCACGATCGTGTTCTTCGCCATCGGCGCACTGGTCGGCGCCCTCGTCGGCGCGCGGGTGTTCCGGCTGCTCGAGGGTGGCGAGGGGAACCTGCTGTTGGCGGTCGTCTTCATCCCCGCCGTCGCGATCGCCGGTGGCTGGGTGGCGGAGAAGTCCCGCGACAGGTTCGTCGCCTGGGGCACCTCGATCGGAGGTGCGGCCCTCGTGCTGGCCGGTCTCGGGGTGCTGGTCAGCAGCCTGGCCTGGCTGCGCGACCCGGGCGAGACGTGGCAGGCCGTGGCCGGCGTGGCGGCCTGGGCGGCCCTGTCGGTGCTCTTCCGCGGTACCCAGAAGGCCGTCGGCAGCAGGGCCTAGCGACCCTGACCCTCACCTCGACTCCGGACCCACCCCTCCGGTTCGAGGTGATACCCGGCCCCACGACGTCACAGCATCGCCTCGACCCGGCCGTGGCCGCGCTGGCCGAGGCGATCCGGCTCCCGGACACCGGTCCACGCGCCACCGACCCCGCGCGGGGATTGGGTCACAAGTACGTCACGGCCCTTGCGCGCATTAAGTTAGTAAAGTTTACTAACCGTCATGACCAGTGCGATGCCGCGCCGCGTGCGGCCCTCGGCGGCCGTCCTCCCCACGGACGGTCGTCGCCAGAACCTCTCCCTCGTGCTGCAGACCCTGCGCCGGCTGGGCCCCACCAGCCGCGCCCAGCTGGCCCGTGAGGTGGGCGTCACCAAGGTGACCATGTCGCACCTGGTCGCCGAGCTCGCCGGCGAGGGCCGCGTGCTCGACGTCGGCACCGCCGAGCAGGAGGGGCCGGGCAAGCGGGCCACCCTCGTCGACCTCGACCGGACCCGCCTGCTGACGCTCGCCGTCGACCTGTCCGTGCCGGCCCGGCTGCGGGCCGCGGTGCTCGACATCACCGGCGAGGTGCTCGTGCGCGAGGAACGCGCCGCCGCCGTCGACGCGGCCCAGGGCCGTGGCGTCGACCCCGCGGTCGTCGTCGAGCTGGTGCTGTCCACCATCGCCCGCTCACCCCACCCCGTACTCGGCATCGGCATCGGCACCCCCGGCCTGGTCGACCGCAACGGCACCGTGCGCACCGCCCCCAACCTCGGCTGGACCGACGTGCCCCTGCGCGCGCTGGTCGCCGAGGCGACCGGCATCCCCGTGCTGGTGAGCAACGACTCGGATGCCGCGACGCAGGCCGAGCTGAGCGCCTCTGCGGGCAGCCAGGACATGGTGCTCGTGCATGTCGGGCGCGGTGTCGGCTGTGGGATCGTCACCGGCGGCCGGCGGGTGTCGGGCGCCCACCACGCGGCCGGCGAGATCGGCCACGTCACCGTCGGCACCGACGGCGGCGAGAGCTGCCCGTGCGGCAAGCGGGGCTGTCTCGAGACCTGGCTGTCCATCCCGCGGTTGCGCGCCGCGCTCGACTCCCCCGACGGCCACGAGGTCGTCGAGGCCGGTGGCGAGCGCCTCGGCGTGGCCCTCGCCCCGATCGTCGCGGCGCTCGACCTGTCCGAGGTCGTGCTCGCCGGCCCGGAGGAGCTGCTCGCCCCGGTGCTGCCCGTGCTCGAGCGCACCCTCGCGCAGCGGTTGCTCGCCGACCCCGCCGCCCCGCTGTCCGTGCGGCTCGCCGCCTCACCCGAGGACATCGTGCTGCGCGGCGCCGCGGCGGTGGTCCTGTGGGACCAGCTCGGGGTCGTCTAGACCCCGCCACGAACCGAACCCCTGCCGCACAACACATCACGCACCACGTCACCACCCCGTACGAACAGCAGAACAGCAGAACAGCACCACCCACCACCCGCACTCCGGTGCACACCCCGGGGCCGACCGGCCCCGCCGCCCGAAAGGAACACCGAATGATTCGGCGCCTACCCCTCGTCGCGCTGACCAGCGCGGCGCTCGTCCTGACCGCGTGTGCGAACGGTGGTGACTCGTCGAACACCCCCGCCGCGACGAGCTCCACCTCCAACGCCGACAAGACGGTCACCCTGTGGCTCGCCGGTGGGGACACCCCCGACGAGCTGCGCACCTACCTCAGCGACACCTTCAAGGCCAAGACGGGGGCGACGCTGAAGATCGAGGAGCAGGCCTGGCCCGACCTCGTCACCAAGCTCACCACCGCCCTGCCGGATGCCGAGAACACCCCCGACGTCGTCGAGCTCGGCAACACCCAGAGCCCGACGTTCACCAACGTCGGCGCCTTCCTCGACATCTCCGACCAGTACGACGCCCTCGGCGGCGACAAGCTGCTGCAGTCCTTCGTGGACGCCGGCTCGGTCGACGGCAAGAAGTACGCCATGCCCTACTACTTCGGCTCGCGCTACATGTTCATGCGCAAGGACGTCTGGAAGGAGGCCGGCGTCAACCCGCCGACCACCCTCGACGAGTTCAACGCCGCCGTCACCAAGGTGGCCCAGGCCAACCCGCGCAACATCAAGAACTTCTCCGGCTTCTTCATCGGCGGCCAGGACTGGCGCAACGGCATCTCCTGGATCTTCGCCAACGGCGGCGACCTGGCCAAGAAGGAGGACGGGCAGTGGGTCTCCACGCTCTCCGACCCCAACTCGCTCAAGGGGCTCCAGCAGCTCCAGGCGATCCAGAAGACCGCGAGCAACGCCCCGGCCGACGCCAAGGACCAGACCCCCTGGCTGTACATCAACGACGCCGACGTCATCACCGACGCCGACGGCAAGGCCACCGGCAAGACGGCCCTCTCCGCCGCCACCATCATGGCGCCGGGCTGGGCGCACTGGTCGATCGGTGACGCCGCCAAGAAGGACGGCAAGCTCGTGCGGGAGTGGAACGACGCGAAGTTCGGCACCTTCGTGTTGCCGGGCAACGACGGCAAGCCGGCCCCGGTGTTCGCCGGTGGCTCGAACATCGCCATCTCGGCCAAGACGAAGAACCCCGAGCTGTCCAAGGAGCTGATGAAGATCATCTTCAGCCCCGAGTACCAGCAGAAGCTCGGCGGTGCCGGTCTCGGCCCGGCCAACTCCGACTACGTCACGTCACTGGGCAGCGACGAGTTCGCCAAGGCGCTGATCGACTCGGCGTCCAACTCCAAGCTCACCCCCGCCGCACCCGGCTGGGCCGCCGTCGAGGCCTCCATGGTGCTCGAGGAGTTCTTCGGGAAGATCGAGGGCGCGACCGACCTGGCCGCCCTGGCGAAGGAGTACGACGCCAAGATCACCCCCATGCTCAACGGCAAGTGACCAACGTCCCTGGCGGCCGGTGGGCGATCCCCGCCGGCCGCCGGGGAACCACCCCCACCTGAGGACGCGCCATGACCACCGGGACGACCACGACCCCGACCGTGCCGACCACCTCCCCACCACGGCAACGGCCGAACCCAAAGCGCCGCAACCGACTTCCTCTCGCGCTCATCGTGCCCGCGCTGGTGCTCCTCGTCGCGGCGCTGGGCTACCCGATCGGCTGGCAGGTCGTCACGAGCTTCCGCCAGTACGGGCTGATGCAGCAGTTCGGCGCCCCCGCACCGTTCGTCGGGCTCGACAACTACATCGCCCTCGTCACCGACCCCTACCTGTGGACGGTCGTCGGCCGGTCGATCGTCTTCTGCATCGTCACCGCACTGGTGACCGTCGCGATCGGCGGCGCGATGGCCGTGCTGATGAACGCGCTGACCACCTGGCCCCGCGTCGTGCTGCAGGTCGCGCTGCTCGTCGCGTGGGCGATGCCCGTGGTGGCGGCGATGACCGTGTGGATCTGGATCGTCGACTGGCGACGCGGCCTGCTCAACTGGGCCCTTGTCAGGCTCGGCGTCGAGGGCGCCGAGGGCCACAACTGGCTCGCCGAGCCGCTGTCCTTCTTCGTCGTCGCCTCGGTGATCATCGTCTGGATGAGCGTGCCGTTCGTGGCGCTGTCGATCTACGCCGGGCTCACCCAGGTGAGCACCGAGGTGCTCGAGGCGGCCTCGCTGGACGGGGCGACCGGCATCCAGCGCCTGCGGCACATCATCGTTCCGATCATCGCCCCGGTGCTCTCCATCGTCATGCTGCTCCAGCTCATCTGGGACCTGCGGGTCTTCACGCAGATCAAGCTGCTGCAGGATGCCGGGGGCGTCACCAACGAGACCAACCTGCTCGGCACCTACGTCTACCAGCTCGGCACCGGCAAGGGCGACTTCGGCACGGCCAGCGCCGTCAGCATCCTGATCCTCGCCCTCACCGTGGCGCTGAGCGCCTACTACGTCCGCTCGCTCATGAAGGAGGACGTGTGATGCCCCGCTCCCGCGCAAAGCGCGCCGTGCTCACCACCCTCGCCCTCGTCCTGGCCGTGGTCTGGGCCTTTCCCGTGTACTGGATGCTGAACTCGGCCTTCCTGCCCAACGTCGTGCTCCAGTCGACCACCCCCACGTTCCTGCCCTTCGGCGGCTCCCTCGACAACCTGACAGCCGTCGCCACCGAGCCGTCGTTCGGGTCGGCGCTGACCATCTCGCTCGTGGTCACCCTCACCACGGTCGTCGCGGCGATCATGGTCGCGTTCCTCGGAGCACTGGCGATCAGCCGGTTCCGCTTCCGCGGCCGCGGGTCGTTCGTGCTCGCCCTGCTGCTGATCCAGATGCTGCCGGCGGAGGGCCTGTTCATCGCCCAGTACAAGATGATGAGCTCGCTCGGCCTGCTCAACCAGGCGATCGGCCTGGCCGTGCTCTACACGGCCGCGGTGGTGCCCTTCACGATCTGGATGCTGCGCGGCTTCGTCGCCGGGGTGCCCGCCGACCTCGAGGAGGCCGCCATGGTCGACGGCCTCTCGCGCACCAAGGCGTTCCTGAAGATCACCTTCCCCCTGCTCGCCCCGGGCCTGGTCGCCTCGGCCGTGTACGCCTTCCTCCAGGCGTGGAACGAGTTCACCGTCGCCCTGGTGGTGATGACCGAGGAGCAGTCACGCACGCTGCCGCTGTGGTTGCGCGGATTCGTGCAGGCGAGCGCGAGCCGCGAGACCGACTGGGGCCAGGTGATGGCGGCGTCGACGCTGGTGGCCGTTCCGGTGATCATCTTCTTCCTCTTCGTGCAGGGCCGGATGAGCAGCGGGCTCGTCGGCGGGGCGGTGAAGGGATGACCCTGTCCGCGGACGTCGCGGCCACCCTCCAGCCCGGCTTCGCGGGCCCCGACGTGCCCGACTGGCTGGTGCAGGCGCACGCCGGAGGGATGGTGTCGGTGTGCCTGTACGGCGACAACGTCGCCGGGCCCGGCGGCCTGGCCGGGGTGTGCGAGGCGCTGCACGAGCGGATGCCGGGCGTGCTCGTCGCAGTCGACGAGGAGGGCGGCGACGTCACCCGCCTGCACTACCCGACCGGGTCCACCGCCGTCGGCAACGCGGTGCTCGGCAGGCTCGACGACCCCCCGACGACGGCTGCCGTGGCGGCCGGCATCGGGCACGAGCTGGCCGCGCTCGGCATCGGTCTCGACCTGGCCCCCGACGTCGACGTCAACTCCTCCCCCGACAACCCGGTCATCGGGGTGCGCAGCTTCGGGGACGACCCGAGCCTCGTGGCGAGGCACTGCACCGCCTGGGTCGAGGGCCTGCAGTCCACGGGGGTCGCGGCCTGTGCCAAGCACTTCCCCGGGCACGGGGACACCACGGTCGACTCGCACCACGGCCTCCCCCGGGTCGACGTGCCGCTCGAGGTGCTGCACGATCGCGAGCTGGCACCCTTCCGGGCCGCCGTCGCGGCCGGGGTCGCCGCGGTGATGACCTCCCACATCATCGTCTCGGCCGTCGACCCGCACCGCCCGGCAACGTTCTCGCGCGAGGTCATCGGCGCGTTGCGCCACGAGCTCGGCTTCGACGGGGTGGTCGTCAGCGACGCGCTCGACATGGCCGGCGCGAGCGCGGAGACCGGCATCCCGGAGGCGGCGGTGCGCGCCCTTGCGGCCGGTGTCGACCTGCTCTGCCTCGGCTCACGGACGCTGCCCGAGACGTACACCGCCGTGCAGGATGCCGTGCTGGCCGCGGTGCGGTCGGGGCGGCTGCCCGAGCACCGCGTGGTCGAGGCCGCCGCGCGGGTGCGTGCCCTCGCGGCGGCGACCAGAGACCGGATGCCGGGACCGGGCATCCGCGCGGACGTCACCGCTGCGCCGATCCTGTCCGAGGAGAACGTGGTTCGGGCCTTCCGCGTCGGCGAGGCGGCCCGCACCTGGCTGGCTGCACCCAGCCCGGTAGCCGTCGTCCAGGTGGACAGCACCGCCAACCTCGCCGTGGGCGGGGTCGCGTGGGGGCCGGCGGCCCTCGGAGCAAGCGTGGCCGAGCACGATGTACCCGCCGGCGCGCGGGTGGCGGTGGTGGGCCGCGCGATCGGTGGCGAACACCCGGCATCCGACGTGGTCCGGCGGCTGCGCGCGGCAGGTCACGACGTGGTGCTGGTCGAGTGCGGCTGGCCGCGCGGCGGCGCTGACATCGAGACCTTCGGCGGCTCCCCCGCCGTGGCGCGCGCCCTGCTGGCTCTGCTCCGTGGTGAGGTGTCACCGTGAGGCTCGGCATCGACATCGGCGGCACCAAGACCGCGGCTCTGGTGCTCGACGACTCCGGCGGCATCGTCGCGCAGGTCGCGACGCGCTCGGGGCGCGGCAACGCGCAGGTGCTCGACACGGCGGTGTCGGCCGCAGACCGGGCCGCCGCGCTGGTGGGGGGCTGGGGGCACATCGGTCACGTCGGCGCCTGCATGCCCGGGCTGGTCGACCGGCAGACCGGCTGGGCCCGGCACGCGGTCAACCTGGGGGTGCACGCCGTCGACCTCGCCGGCGGCATCGAGGCCGGCACCGGGCGGCGGCCGGCCGTCGACAACGACGTCAAGGCGGCAGCCCTGGGAGCGCACCACGCCGTGCGCCCGGAGGTCGCCGACGGCACGACGGCCTACCTCAACGTGGGCACCGGGCTCGCCGCGGCGATCGTGCACCGCGGCGAGGTCGTGCGCGGCGCCGGAGGTGCGGCGGGCGAGATCGGGCACCTCCCGGTCGGCTCCGGCGTGCCGTGCTCGTGCGGGCAGGACGGCTGTCTCGAGACCATCGCGTCGGGCACCGCGCTGCACCGCATGTGGCCGCGGCCGGCGGCCGAGCTGTTCCCGGCCGCCGCGGCCGGTGACGAGCGGGCGGCGGACGTCGTCGCGACGCTGGCCCACGGCATCGCACTGGCCGTGCAGGTACTGGTCGTGACCGGGGCCGAGCTCGTCGTCATCGGTGGTGGGCTGGCCCGCGACCGGCTCGAGCTGGAGGCCGCACTCACCGCTGACATCGACTTGTGCGCCTCGGGGTCACCGTTCCTGCGCCGGCTCGACCTGGGGTCGAGGATCCGGGTGCTCGACGGTGACGTGCCGGTGGCCGCGATCGGAGCGGCGCTGCTTCCCGGCTCCACCGAGCCGGTGGGGGTGAGCGCCTGATGGAGGTGTTCGTCTGCGGGTCACCCGACGAGGCCGCGCGCCGGGCGGCCCTCGCCGTGCTCGAGCGGCTGGCGCCGGGCGACGGGCGTGCGCCGGTGATCGGGCTCGCGACGGGGTCCTCACCGCTCGGCCTGTACCGCGAGCTGGGGTCCGCGGTCGAGCGGGGCGAGGCCGACTTCTCCCGGACCTTCGGGTTCGCCCTCGACGAGTACGTCGGGTTGCCACCCG
The DNA here is from genome assembly GCA_963747405.1 of uncultured Actinomycetota bacterium. GTDB lineage: Bacteria > Actinomycetota > Actinomycetes > Actinomycetales > Dermatophilaceae > Fodinibacter. Next base: position 183,355 of record CAVVFG010000010.1, on the reverse strand, counting down.
GGCACCCCGAGGGCTACCGCCAGGTGCTGCTGCGCGAGGTGTGCGGCGTCATCGGCCTGGCCCCGGAACGGCTCGCCGTGCCCGACGGCTCGGGCGCCGACGTGCCGGCCCTGATGGCGGCGGCCGCGGCCTACGAGGCGCGGATCCGCGAGCTCGACGGCGTCGACGTGCAGGTGCTCGGCATCGGTGCCAACGGCCACCTCGGCTTCAACGAGCCGGGGTCGGCGCTCACCTCGCGAACGCGGGTGAAGCGGCTGTCGGACCGCACCCGGCGCGACAACGCCCGCTTCTTCCAGGGCGTCGACGACGTGCCCACCCACTGCGTGACGCAGGGGCTCGGAACCATCCTCGAGGCGCGCCGGCTCGTGCTCGTCGCGACCGGCGACGCCAAGGCGGATGCCGTGGCCGCCGCGCTCGAGGGCCCGCTGACGGCATCCGTACCCGCGTCGGTGCTGCAGTGGCATCCCGACACCGTGGTCTGCCTCGACGAGGCGGCCGCCGCGGCGCTGCGCAACCGGCCGTACTACGACGACGCGGCGAGCGGGCTGCCCGGCTGACCTCCACCCCTGCCGTCGGTCCTTCGAGGCCTCGGGCCTCGGGCCTCGGGCCTTCGACGGCGGATCCGGCTCCGGCGTTGTCGAACCGGTGCGGGTCGGGGCCCAGAACGTGCAGACGGCCTCGAGCGGGCGACGCCTCGTGGGGGCACCGGCCCCTACAGTTGTCGCACATGAGCGTCCGGGTCGGGTTCTTGCGCGCGGTGAACGTGGGACGTCGACGGGTGCCGATGGCCCGCCTCGTGGCCGTCTGCGAGGGCCTCGGGTACGCCGATGTGTGGACCTACGTCAACAGCGGCAACGTCCTGTTCGACACCGGGGGCGCCCAGGCATCGGTCGAAGCAGCGATGGAGAAGGCGTTCGACGCCGAGTTCGGCTTCGAGTGCACGACCTTCGTGCGGACGGCGACACAGCTGCAGGCGGTCCTCGACCTGCGGCCCTTCGCCCTGGCGGAGGGAGACACGTACTTCGTGACGTTCCTGAAGCAGGCGCCGTCCGCGGGGGGCGCCCGGGACCTGGAGGACCTGTCGAACGACTTCGACACGCTGGTCGTCGACGGCGCCCAGGTGCACTGGCGGATGCGGGGACGCTCCACCGACACCCGGCTCGCCACCCGCCAATGGGAGAAGGTGCTCGGCCCTGCGAGCAGCACCAGCCGCAACGTCACGATGCTGACGAAGCTGGTCGCCAGGATCGGCGACGCGTAGCTGCCGCCCACCACGCGATCGGAGCTGCGGAGCAAGAGAACGGTCGTCGACCTTCGGGCTCTGGGGCGCGGCGCCTCAGGCCGGCTCGGGGCGTCGGGTACGTCCGGCCCGTTGCTCCACAAGGAGCTCGAGCAGCTCGACCACGGCCGGGGGGTCGGCGACGCGGTGGGCCGCGAGCGTCTCGCCGTCGCCGACCTTGACGGTCAGGTCGCCGGTGGAGGGGTTCAGCGCCGCGAACGCCTGCTCATCGGTCGTGTCGTCACCGACGTACAGGGTGGCGCGGGAGCGCGAGACCTGCGCCAGGTGCCGGACCGCCGTCCCCTTGTCGGCCGTCGACACGGACAGCTCGACCACTGCCTTGCCGGGGATGACGTTGACCGCGGCGTGACGGCGGCCCACCTCGAGGGCGGCCTCGGTGGCCGCCTCGGCGGTCACGGCGTCCACGTCGCGGGTGTGCAGCACGACGGCCGAGGGCTTGTACTCCACCCGGGTCCCCGCACGGTGGGAGGCGATCGCCTCCAGCTCCTCCCGCACGGTCCGCAGCAGGCGATCGGCAGGCTCGTCGAGGCTGGTTGCCTCGGCAGCGGAAGCCGGCCCGGCGGCGTCGCCGGAGCGGATCTCGGCGCCGTGGCTGCCGACCAGCGTGATCCCCTCACCGTCACCGATGCCGGTCACCTTCCCCAAGGTGGCGACGTCCCGCCCGGAGACCACCGCGACGGTGCATCCGTCGAGGGCAGCGGCGGCCCGCAACGCCTCCACCCCACCGGCCACCGGCCTGGCCTGCAGCGGGTCGGTGACGAACGGGGCGAGGGTGCCGTCGAAGTCGACCGCCACGAGCACCCGTGGCGTGGCGGCCAGGGCGGTCAGGGCGGCGCGGACCTCCTCGTCCAGCGTGCTGGCCACCCTCAGCCACCGATCCGGTTCGTGGCACCACCGGGCACCAGGAGCCGGTCCGGCTCGGGTTCGCGAGACTTCTTGGCCCGTCCCCCGTGCGACCGCGGGGGACGGGCCGGCGCCCACGCGAGCGCCTCCAGGTAGCGTGCCGACCACCGCTGCACGTCGTGGGCGGCGACCCGTCGCCGCATCGCCTTCATCCGGCGTCGGCGCTCTCCATCGGTGGCGTTGACGGCTCGCAGGATCGTCTGCTTGAGGCCTTCGATGTCGTGCGGGTTGCAGATGAAGGCCTGGTGCAGCTCGTACCACGAACCGGTGAACTCCGACAGCACCAAGGCGCCGCACAGGTCGTTGCGGCAGCTGACGTACTCCTTGGCGACGAGGTTCATCCCGTCCCGCAGCGGCGTCACCAGCATGACGTCGGCCGCCAGGAACATCGCAGCCATCTCCTCCTTCGGGAAGGAGCGGCGCAGGTAGTGGATGGGAGTCGACCCCAGCACCTCGTACTGGCCGTTGATCCGCCCCACGGTCAGCTCCACCTCGTCGCGCAGCACCTGGTAGGCGGTCACCCGCTCGCGCGTGGGCATGGCCACCTGCATCAGCGTGACCTCCGGCGGCGCCAGCTCCTTGTCCTGCAACAGCTCCTCGTAGGCCTTGAGCCGGTGCCGGATCCCCTTGGTGTAGTCGAGCCGGTCCACGCCGAGCAGGAGGACCTCGGGGTCACCCAGCGAAGCACGGATCTCCGCGGCGCGGGCGATCACACGCTCACTGTCGGCCAGCTCGGACAGACCCTCGAAGTCCACCGAGATCGGGATGGCGCTCGCCCGCACCGACCGGGCTTCCGTCTCGCCGCGAGGGGTGAACGTGACCCGGTCCGCCTTGGTGGACAGCTTCAGCAGGCGCCGGCAGGCGCGCAGGAAGTTCTCGGCATCGGCGGTGCGCTGGAAACCCAGGAAGTCTGCGCCGAGCAGTCCCTCGACCAGGGCACCACGCCACGGCAGCTGCGCGAAGAGCTCGACCGGCGGGAAGGGGATGTGGTTGAACCACCCGATGCGCAGGTCGGGCCGCAGGGACCGCAGCAGCTGCGGCACCAGCTGGAGCTGGTAGTCGTGCACCCAGACGGTCGCACCCGGCGCCGCCACGTCGGCGACCGCGCGGGCGAAGCGGGTGTTGACCTCCCGGTAGGTCTGCCACCACTGGCGGTGGAACGTCGCCGGGACGATCACGTCGTGGTAGATCGGCCACAGCGTGTCGTTGCTGAAGCCCTCGTAGTACTCCTGCACCTCCTGAGCGCTCAGGCTCACCGGTCGGAGGAACAGACGGTCCTGGAAGAACGGCTCGGGGGCGGCCCCAGGGTCGCCGGCCCAGCCGACCCACGCCGCGTCGCGGTCGGCCATGGTCGACTCCATGGCCGACACCAGCCCCCCGGGACTGCGCTGCCACGAGCCCTCACCCTCCCCGTCGACCACGAAGTCGACGGGCAGCCGGTTGGCAGCCACCACGAGGTCGAACACCGGTCCGGCAGCGCTCACGCGACATCAGCTCCTACTCACCCACGGAGGATCACACTATCGACAGCTGCGGTGGCACGCATCGCTCGCCGGGCTGCTGCGCCGGGCCCAGACGACGGAGACGGCGCCCCCTCGTTCCGCGGCCCGCGGTCGCCACCCTGCGACGCCACGTCCCCCACACCTGCTCCCTACCCACAACTCGCCGCTTTGCTCGCTCGACCCCGGATGCCGCGTCAGCCGGGCCCAGAAGGTGCCACTTCGACGCGCCCGCGTACGGCGGAAGGGAGCGCCCCTCCCGCACTTCCACCCCTCCTCGGGAGGCGCCGGTGGTCGCCGCGCTCAGGTCACGACGACGCGCTGAGCTCAGGACCTGTCACGAGCCGTCGCCCGGCGGAGCGGATGCCGGGTCGACGCCTCCGACCTCGACGGCGTAGGAGGTGATGACGGCGAGGCGACCGTGCGCGTCGAACTCGTAGAGGTCCGCCGAGGACACGAACGACTCCGCCGCCGCCGTGGCCGACGCAGCGCACGACGGCGTCGACCGTAGCCACCGACCCGGTGGCGACGGTCACGAAGCGGACCAGGTCGTGGGCCGCCAGCTCGTCACCCGCCACGTGGCCATTCCCACCCCCCGCACCGAGGACGGGCACGGCAGGTGCGACCGGTGGTGGCGCGGGTTGCGGGGGGCTAGGCGGCAGCATCGGCGCTGTCGCCGGGCGAGTCCGGCACGGCCCAGTCGTCGGGCACCCTGCTCTGGGACCCGACGCACGGCACGGACCTGCCCAGCATCGGGAACTCGTGCACGTGGTCGATGAGCCTGCCGTCGCGCACGAGGATGCGCCTCTGGCAGGCGCTGCAGATCGCCCCGCTGTGTCGCCCCATCGACCTCTCCCTTCACCGTGACCGCGCCGCGCGGAGCACCACACGGCACTGGGGCCGGCACGCTTGGCAGTCGTAGCCTCGAGGCGGTCGCCCCAGGCCTTCCCCATGATGACGCCATCCTGTGGCCTCGTGTGGGGAGCGTGCAACGATCTCGGCGCCGGCCGACCCGGTGCCGATCTCGGAGCCACCCATGATGGGTGACCCCGGCCGGGCCCGCTCCCCCGGACGATTGGGGTACACCAACCGTCCAGAGGGAGGGGCCACCATGGCTTCGTCACCCGATCGCCACGCCCGCACGATGCTGCCGATCCCCGACCGGTCGCCGCACGGGTTGACGACGTACGACGCGAAGGACCCCGACACCGCGTTCCCCCCGATCGAGCCGCTGCTGCCGCCGAAGGGTGCTCCCAACGTGCTGGTGATCCTGCTCGACGACGTCGGTTTCGGCGCCTCCAGCGCGTTCGGGGGCCCGTGCAGCACGCCGACGGCCGAACGCCTGGCAGGCGGCGGGCTGCGTTACAACCGGTTCCACACCACGGCGCTGTGCGCGCCGACCCGGCAGGCACTGCTCACCGGCCGCAACCACCACTCGGTCGGCATGGGCAGTATCACCGAGACCGCCACGTCCGCTCCAGGGAACAGCTCGCTGCGGCCGAACACCAAGGCACCGCTTGCGATGACCCTGAAGCTGAACGGGTACTCGACGGCACAGTTCGGCAAGTGCCACGAGGTGCCGGTGTGGCAGTCCTCACCGATGGGGCCGTTCGACGCCTGGCCGTCCGGCGGGGGTGGGTTCGAGACGTTCTACGGCTTCATCGGCGGTGAGAACAACCAGTGGGACCCGGCGCTGTACGAGGGCACCACCCCGGTGGAGCCGCCGGCCACACCCGAGCAGGGCTACCACCTCACCGAGGACCTCACCGACCGCGCCGTCGGCTGGATCCACCAGCAGAAGGCGCTGATGCCCGACAAGCCGTTCTTCGTGTACTTCGCCCCCGGGGCGACCCACGCGCCGCACCATGTGCCCAAGGAGTGGATCGAGAAGTACGCCGGTCGGTTCGACGACGGCTGGGACGTGCAGCGCGAGCGCACCTTCGCGCGCCAGAAGGAGCTCGGGGTGATTCCCGCCGATTCCGAGCTGACCGCGCGGCACGACGAGATCCCCGCCTGGGCCGACATGCCCGACGACCTCAAGCCGGTGCTGGCCCGCCAGATGGAGGTGTACGCCGGGTTCCTCGAGCACACCGACCACCACGTGGGTCGGCTCGTCGACGCCCTCGAGGACCTCGGGATCCTGCACGACACGCTCGTGTACTACATCATCGGCGACAACGGCGCCTCGGCAGAGGGCACCGTCAACGGCGCCTTCAACGAGATGGCCAACTTCAACGGTATGGCCGCCCTCGAGACACCGGAGTTCATGCTCAGCAAGATGGCCGACTTCGGCAGCCCCGACTCGTACAACCACTACTCGGTCGGCTGGGCCTGGGCGATGAACGCCCCCTTCCAGTGGACCAAGCAGGTCGCCTCGCACTGGGGCGGCACCCGCAACGGCACCATCGTGCACTGGCCGGCCGGGATCGCCGAGCCCGGCGGTCTGCGCTCGCAGTTCACCCACGTCATCGACCTCGCCCCCACCATCCTTGAGGCCGCGGGCCTGCCCGAGCCCACCATGGTCAACGGGGTCCAGCAGGCGCCCATCGAGGGCACCAGCATGCTCTACAGCTTCGCGGAGGGCTCGGCCCCGGAACGGCACGACCTGCAGTACTTCGAGATGTTCGGCAACCGCGGCATCTACCACCGTGGCTGGAGCGCGGTCACCAAGCACAAGACGCCGTGGATCATGGTCGGCGGCGACATGCCGGAGTTCGACGACGACGTGTGGGAGCTCTACGACGGCAGCAGCGACTACAGCCAGGCTCGGAACCTGGCCGCGGAGGATCCGCAACGGCTGGCCACGCTGCAACGGCTGTGGCTGATCGAGGCGACGAAGCACAACGTGCTGCCCCTGGACGACCGCACCGCCGAACGGCTCGAACCGGCGATGGCCGGCCGGCCGACGCTGGTCCAAGGGTCCTCGCAGCTCTTCTTCCCCGGGATGGGGCGCCTGTCCGAGAACAGCGTGGTGAGCATGAAGAACAAGTCGTTCTCGATCACCGCCGACGTCGACGTCCCCGACGGCGGAGTGAACGGCGTGATCATCGCCCAGGGCGGTCGCTTCGGTGGCTGGGCGGTCTACGTCAAGGACGGCCGGCTCGCGTTCGTGTACAACGTCCTCGGCATCCAGGAGTTCACCACGGTGGCCGACGAGGCGGTCCCGGCCGGCCGGCACCAGCTGCGGATGGAGTTCGCGTACGACGGCGGTGGCCTGGCCAAGGGCGGCGACGTGACGCTCTTCCACGACGGCACCCCCGTCGGCAGCGGACGGGTGGGGGCGACCCAGCCGATGGTCTTCTCCGCCGACGAGACCACCGACATCGGCAACGAGACCGGCACCACCGTCACGCCCGCCTACACGGCGCGCGACAGCCGCTTCACCGGCCGCATCCGGTGGGTGCAGCTCGACGTCGGGACCGACGACCACGACCACCTCATCTCCGCCGACGAGCGGCTGCGGATCGCCATGGCGCGGCAGTAGGGCCCGTCAGCAGCGAAAGGGCGCGCGCCGTCAGGAGCCGCGGCGCCGGGTGCACCCTGGCCTCACCCACGACCCGGTCACGGTGGCACCCTCGCGGTCTGCACCCCGCCGGGCACACGTCACGAGGGCGGGCGTGTTCTGCGGCTCGGTCGCCGTCCAGCATGCCGTCGCCCCGAGGTCAGCAGTCAGGTCATCCAGGGTGTCGAGGAGGCCGTGGCCACACCGCGCCGCTGGTACGCCTCGTCCACCCCGAGCTCGTACACGAACAGCTCCAGGCCCTTGTCCGGGTGGAGCAGCCACGAGCAGGTGGGGTCCCGGGGCGTCGAGGAACGCGACGGCGCCGGCTGCCGTCGGCGGCGTGTCGAACAACGTGGCGGCAGCGAGCACACCGTCGACGTCGGCCACCACGTGCACGGCCCTGCTCACGACGCCGATCGTCCCATGGGCCCCCGGCGACACCCCGTCGAGGCGGGCGACGGGTCGGCTGGTTGAGGGAGCCGAGCAAGGTTCGTACCCTGTCTGGTGCGACCTGACGACGACGCCCTCGCCCCCTCGGAGGCACCATGAAGCTGATGCTGACCTCGGGGGGCATCACCAACCCGAGCATCGAGACGGCGCTCGTGCGGCTGCTCGGCAAGCCGGTCGAGCAGTGCCGCGCCCTCTGCATCCCCACGGCCCAGTGGGGTCACCCGATGTGCGGCCCGACGTCGGTGCACCGCTTCGTCGCCGCCACCCCGGGCCGGCCGCAGCTTCCCGGCCTCGGGTGGGCGTCCCTCGGCATCCTCGAGCTCACCGCGCTGCCCAGCATCGGCACGCAGCGGTGGGTCCCCTGGGTCCGCGAGGCGGACGCGCTGCTGGTCGACGGGGGTGACGCGACCTACCTGTGCCACTGGATGCGCGAGTCCGGGCTCGCCGACCTCCTGCCCTCGCTGACCGACACGGTCTGGGTCGGCGTCAGCGCCGGCAGCATGGTGATGACGCCACGGATCGGGCCACACTTCGTCGAGTGGGGTTCCGCCCCGGACGACCGCACCCTGGGCCTGGTCGACTTCTCGATCTTCCCCCACCTGGGCGCCTTCCCGACCAACACCCTTGCGGATGCCGAGCGGTGGGCCGGCGACATCGGCGTGCCGGCCTACGCCATCGACGAGCAGACGGCCATCACCGTCGTCGACGGCCGGGTCGAGGTGGTCTCCGAGGGGCAGTGGGCCAAGCTGCGGTCATGACCTCCCGGCGGCACCGGGCGCCGGGCCTGATGCGCGCCCGACCCGGCCCTCACCTCGTCGCGGGCCCGGGCGCGAGGTTCTCCGCGGCCCGACGGTGCAGGACGGCGCGCTCGCTCGCGTTGCCGCTGCGCGCGGCCGCCTCGCTGAACGCCTCCGCCGCCTGCGGGTGCGACCCGGCGCGTTCGAGCAGGTCCCCCCGCACGCTGGGCAGCAGGGGTGAGTCGCCGAGGCTCCCGTCGTCCACCCCTGCCAGCACGGCGAGCCCGGCATCCGGGCCGAAGGCCCTCCCGTGCGCGACCGCGCGGTTGACCTCGACGACCGGCCCGGGTGCTGCCTGCGCCAGGACGTCGTACAGGGCCGCGATGCGGCGCCAGTCGGTGTCTTCGGCGCGCCCTGCGCGCGCGTGCTGGGCGGCGATCGAGGCCTGCAGGAAGTACGTCCCGACCGGCCGGCCGCGGGCGGCCAGCACCTCGGCCTGCCGCAGTGCGGCCATCCCGCGGCGCAGCAGGGTCGCGTCCCAGCGGCTGCGGTCCTGCGCCTCGAGCAGCACCGGAGCACCCTGGTCGTCGAGCCTGGCCGGCATCCGGGAACCTTGGATCTCCAGCAACGCCTGGAGGCCGAGCACCTCGAGCTCGTCGGGAGCGAGGGCGGCCAGCATCCGGGCCAGCCTGATCGCCTCGTTCGCCAGGTCGGGGCGCATCCAGTCCTGGCCCGTGGTGGCGGTGTAGCCCTCGTTGAAGACCAGGTAGATCACGGCCATCACGTCGTCGATGCGTCTGGCGCGCTCGGACCCGGTGGGCAGCTCGAACTCGGCGTGCGCCACGGACAGGGTCCTCTTGGCCCGCGAGATGCGCTGCCCCATCGACGACTCGCTGACCAGGAACCCGCGAGCGATCTCGGCGGTGGTGAGCCCACCCACCAGGCGCAGGGTCAGGGCGGCGCGGGACTGCGCCGTCAGGGCGGGGTGGCAGGACAGGAAGATCAGCCGCAGGACGTCGTCCTCGATGTGGTCGACCTGGCCGTCGAGGTCGGGCATCGCCGCCTCCTTCGTGCCACGGGCGTGTTCGAGCTCCGCGGTCTTGCGGCGGAGGGTGTCGGCGCGCCGGAAGTGGTCGACGGCGCGCCGCTTCGCGATGGCCATCAGCCACGCGTTCGGGTTGTTCGGGATGCCGTCCGCCGGCCACTGCTCCAGCGCGGCCACCAGGGCGTCCTGCGCCAGGTCCTCGGCGAGCTCGAGGTCACGGGTCATCCGGGTCAGCGCCCCGACGAGGCGGGCCGACTCGGCCCGCCACGCCGCGACGACGGCCGCGTTCGCGTCATCCGCACTGGTTGCTGACGGCACGCGGCCAGCGTAGTGACCGAAGGTCAGGCGCCGGGCTCCTGCGGGCCGTCGGAGATCTGGCGCAGGGTCGAGATCACCGTGGCCTCGGGCCAGTGCTTCGCGTGCAGCTCGGCGAACTCCTGCATGTCGGCAACGGCCTGCTCCAGCGTGTCGTACTGCAGGATCGACCAGCCGCCCACGACCTCCTTGGCCTCGGCGTACGGACCGTCGACACGGCTGATCTCGCCCTTGCGGACCACGAAGTTCACGGCGTCCTCGGTGCCGTACAGGCCGCCGCCGTCGAGAAAAACGCCCTTGGCGGCCCGCTCGCCGATGTGGGCGTCCATCGCCTCGAACAGCGCCTGCGGCGGCGTGCCGACGCCCTCTTCCATCCGCACGAATCCCATGAAACGAGGCATTGCGATCACTCCTACTGGTTGACCTGGGTTGCTTGGTGCACGTACGTCGAACGGGCCTGACGGTCTTCGACATCGGGTGTCAAAGCATTCTTCTGGTCGACGCGGGGCTGCCGCACGCGCCCGGCCGGCGGGTGCGGACGGCCTGGACCAGAGCGCCGGCTCAGTACGTCGGTGCGGCCGGCTCGGCGAGGAACTGCTCCAGGGTGTGCCACCCGCCGCGGTGGTACGCCGTCGACAGCGCGACCCCGACGTAGCGGAAGTGCCACGGCTCGCTGTTGTACCCGGTCACGCCCGTGTAGCCGCTCTCGTAGCGCAGCACGAACCCGAACCGCCAGGCGTTGCGGCGCAGCCAGGCCCCCTGCGGGGTGGAGCCGAGGCAGTTGTGCACGCTGCACGACCGGTTGCCGACCGGCGCGATGTCGAGACTGAGCCCGCTCTGGTGCTCGCTGTACCCGGGCCGAGCGATCCACTTGTCGGCGTACGCCTTTCCGTTGGTCGACACCCGGTGCGAGTACACCGAGCGCTGGGTGGTGTAGGACCGGTAGCCGCTCGCGACGGCCATGCTGCCTGCACCCTCGGCGCGTGCGGTGGAGAACATCCTGGCCAGGGCCGAGGCAGCCTCAGGACGAAGTCGCTGACCCTGCGGGTAGGTCACGCGGGGCACGACCAGGCCGGAGGGAACGTAGGTGGCGGGCCGCAGCGCGTGACGCTTGTTGACGAGTACCCACGGGCTGGACGCGGTGGTGATGCTGGCGCACGGCACGACCTCCCCGACCAGGCCGCGCACCGACGCCTCCCCACCGACCAGGACGACGCGGGTCGTGCCGGCGCCCACCAGTCGCGGGCGCACCGGCGCGGGCACGCAGAACGGCAGGGTGTAGTAGAGCGGGCGCGCCGTGGTGCCCGCCACGAAGGAGCCGGTGAGCGAGTTGACGAAGTCCCGCCCGCTGGCCAGGTAGGAGGAACCAGGAGCCAGACCGGGAAAGGCGAGCGCGTTGACGCGGGCCGCGAGGGCGTACTGGTCGGCGCCGGTGGCCCGCGTGACGCTGCCGGCCCCCAGAAGACCCTCGAGCTGCGCCTGGATGCCCGGCGACACGCTCGCGGCTCCCCCGACCACCGTCACGCGGGTCACTCCCAGGTCGCGCACGAGCCTTGCCGTGGCTGCAGGCAGGGAGCCGGCCGCGCCGTCGACGGTGAGCAGCGGTTCCCGGCGCGCCGCGGCTGCAGCGCCGGCCACCAGGCCGTCGGTCCACACCCGCCCGGTCACCACCCACGCGTGCGACTCGCCGCCGGCCGCGAAGGCCCGTCGCACCAACGCCTGGGCGACCTGGTACCGGTTGGTGCCGGCGATTCGCGTGACGGATGCTGCATACGACTTCGCCTGGGTGGCAACGGTGTTCGACAGGGTGCTCGTGGACCCGGCCAGGACGATGGTCCGCGGCGCCAGCCGCTTCAGCTCCCTGGCGATGCTGGCCGGGATGCCGTCCGGTGTGGTGAGCAGGACCGCGCCGTGCTCGGCCGCGGCCGCCGGTGTCGCGCTGAGCGACTCCCACGGTGAGACGCCCGACACCAGGTACACCACCTCGGGTCGGGTGCCGGCAGGGAACGCGGCTCGACTTGCCGCGGCGGAGGCCGCGTACCGGTCCGCTCCGGTGATGCGGGTCACGGTCGGTGCAGCCACCGCGGCAACGTCGTCGGGGGCGCTACGGCCCGTCGAGGTGGACAGTGCCCGCGCCGTCACCGTGGGCGCGAGGAGCAGGCCGAGCGCGGCGGCGGAGGTGGCGAGTGTGCGCAGAAGCCGCATGGTGCACCTATCCGACGTTGTGAGGTGGCTGGTGCCCGTCGCGCGGGCAGTGGTTACCGACCTGGTGTGACAGTGCCTTCTGCACGACCCCGGCACTCCCGGTCAGCCCTCAGGCTACGGCGCGCTGACCTGCGGCGCAGGCGGTTCGCCGCATCCCGGCGGGCGCCCGGAGCCGGCCCACCCGTCGGGCTCGCGCCGGGCAAGGCCCGCCATGACGGCGTCGGCGAACGCGGCGTGCAGCGTGGGGCTCGGGTGGAAGCCGTCCGCGGCGAACATCTCCGGTCCGAGCGGTTCGTGCGTCTCGATGCGAAAGCACCTCTCACGAGCCGCCACAGCCGAGACCCCGATCGCGTCGAAGACCCGGCCCCGCCACCCGAGGGTGTCGGCGAGGGGCCGCGGGAACGCCGGGAAGTGGTCGAGCGGCGGGATGCCGAGGAGGCAGACCTGCGCTCGCGGTGCCGCGGCGAGGACGGCATCGAGGAGCGCCCCCAGCTGGCGACGGAAACGGGTCGTGCCGTGCAGGTTCTTGAGGTCGTTGACGCCGATCGAGACGAACACCAGGTCCGCGTCGGACAGGTCGACGCCGCCGAGCAGGGCCAGCGCCTGCCCGGCGGTGGCACCCGACCTGGCGCAGGCCACCCAGTCGACCGTCGCTTCGTGGTGGTCGGCCAGCCGAGCCGCCAGCTGACCGGCGACCGACGACCGGTGGTGCCCGACGGCATATCCTGCCGCGACGCTGTCGCCGAGCGCGACGACCTTCATCCGCCGGTCGCCGGTGCCGACCTGCCCCGTCACGCCCTCGGCATCGGCGAACCGTGGGAGCCTGCGGGCGAGCCGGTAGCCCTGGAACGGCACGACGGGCAGGGCCAGCCACCACCACCGCGCACGGCGCTCGACCGCGCGGCGACGGCAGTGGCCGGCATCGACCACGTCGCTGCTCGTCATGCGCCCGATGGTAGGCGGCACGCCACGGGTCCGGGTGGTTGCCGGTGAGGACGGGCCGCATGCAGGGTGCCCCGGCGCCGGAGGCCGCCGGTGCGGCTGATCAGTCGAAGATCGGCAGGCTGAGGGCGTGCCACGTGACGGGGCCCACCACCCCGTCGGCCGGTGGCGCGAACATCGCCTGGAACTCGCGAACGGCTGCCTCGGTCAACGGCCCGAAGGACCCGTCGACGGTGAGGCCGCCCGGCACCAGCGTCTGGACGGCCTTGACCGCCTCGCCGTGGTCACCGGGGCGCACCGTCGACACCAGTGCGGGCCAGTCGAGCTGGCCGACCGTCGTCCCGATGTCGGTGGTGCGCAGGGTCTGCTGGAACGCCGTGGTGGCTGCGCCGCTCGCCGGCCCGAAGCTGCCGTCGGCCACGATCGTGGCGCCTCGGGCGCGCAGCAGGTGCTGTGCCGCGAGCACGCGCCAGTTGGTGTGCTGCGTCGCTCCCTGCCTGACCAGCGGCCACGGCGACGGACCCGGGCTCCCCGTGCTGAGGAACGACCAGGTCTCAGGTCCGGCGACTCCGTCGACCCCCAGCCCCCACGACTGCTGGTACCTCCTCACCCGCTCGGTCGTGAGCGGCCCGTACGAGCCGTCGACGGTGAGCGGATCCACCCCGGGCGACGGGACGAGCCCGAACTGCTGCACGGCCCGCACGGCGTCACCGTGCGAACCGCTCCGCGTGGCAAGCACCAGCCGCGGCCAGCTCAGGGGCCCGACCACCCCGTCGGCCGCAAGGCCTGCCGCGGCCTGGAAGGCGGTCACCGCCGCCGTGGTGGCCGGCCCGTAGGAGCCGTCCACGGCCACCGGGTGGCCGTGCGCCCGCAGCAGGTACTGGATGCCGGACACCGCCTCGGACGTCGCTCCCGGACCGGCTGTTCTCCACGGCTTGGTGTTCATGGTTCCTCCTGCGTCCTCGACCCCACCCGGTCGGTGGCCCGCCCTCAGGAGTGCCCGGTCTGCCGCCGTGATACGCGGCGTCAGAACGACAGCATCCCGCTGACGAGCGCCTGCCACGTCATCGGACCGACGATCCCGTCGACCACCACGGCCGGGATGTCGAGGTGGAGGGCCTCCTGGAAGCCGTGCACCGCAGCCTCGGTCAGGGGCCCGAAGCTGCCGTCGATGGCCAAGCCCGTGCCCGGGTCACCCGACCCGTTGCGGAACTGGAACTCCTCCTGCACCCCCCGCACCGCGTCGCCCCTGCTCCCCCGGCGAACCGTGACGATGAGCGCTCCCCAGGTGTGCCGGCCGACCACACCGTCGACGGCCAGGCCCGTGTGCTGCTGGAACGCCCGGACCGCGGCGTCGGTCAGCGGACCGAAGCTGCCGTCGACCGCGACCAGGTGACCGCGCTGGCGCAACAGGTGCTGCAGGGTGCGCACCGGGTGACCGCGGTCTCCCCGGCGGACGTTCGGCCACGGGCTGATGGAACCGGACATCACCCTCCCTCCCACTACGGCCCGGCGACTCCCCGCACCGGTCCGCCACCACCATCCCGCTGTAGCGGCGCGCCGTCAACCGGCAGCCCGGCCTCCTCCGCTCAGGGGTTGGCGCGGTAGCCGTAGGCCATCTGCTCGAGGCGGGCGATCCGCTCGGACATGGGCGGGTGGGTCGACATCAGCCGCGAGACGTCCTGGGCGCGGAACGGGTTGGCGATCATCATGTGGCTGGCGTCGACGACCTTCTGGGTCGGGGCCAGCGGCGCCTGCGCCACCCCGATCTCGAGCTTGCGCAGCGCCGACGCCAGGGCCAGCGGATCGCCGGTGAGCGTCGCGCCGTCCTCGTCGGCGTCGTACTCGCGGGTGCGCGAGATCGCGAGCTGCACGACCATCGCGGCGAACGGGGCGAGGATGGCGAGCGCGAGGCCGGCCATCGGGTTGCGGTTCTCGTCGCTCCCCCCTCCACCGCCGAAGATCATGCCGAACGACAGGAACTGCCCGATCGTCGAGATGACGCCGGCGACCGCCGCGGCCACCGACGCGGTGAGGATGTCGCGGTTGTAGACGTGCATCAGCTCGTGGCCCAGGACGCCACGCAGCTCACGCTCGTCGAGCAGCCCGAGGATGCCCTCGGTGCAGCAGACGGCGGCGTTGTCGGGGTTGCGACCGGTGGCGAACGCGTTCGGCGCCTGGGTCGGCGAGATGTAGAGCCTGGGCATCGGCTGCCCGGCGCGGGTCGACAGCTCGCTGACGATGCGGTACATCGCCGGGGCCTCGGCCTCGCTGACCGGGTAGGCGTGCATCGCCCGGATGGCGAGCTTGTCGGAGTTCCAGTAGCCGTAGACCGTGGTCGCGACTCCGATCAGCGCGAAGACGAGCAGGAAGATGCTGTTGCCCAGCCACGAGGCGACGATCCAGCCGAGGACGAGGAGGAGGGCCCACATACCGCCGAACAGGGCAGCGGTCTTCAGCCCGTTGTGGTGCTTGTGCATGTCTGTCCCAACGCGGCGAGGTGGGGAGTTCGTTCCGTCAGGACAGCAGGCCGAGGAGCAGCCCCGGGAACACGCTGAGCAGCACGAGGATGCCGGTGCCGACGACCAGCACGGCCGTCGCGCCACGGTGCGTCGCCGTTGCCGGGCGCGGCCCCGCCGTGACGTCGAGGGCGTCGCTGCCGGCGGAGCCCGCTGCGACGTGAGCGGGGACGCCCGGGGCGGTGGCGGCGGTGGTGTCGGCAGGGCCGGGGACGGGCGGTGCCTGGCCGAGAAGCAGGGCGAACCAGCGCAGGTAGACCGCGATGCCCAGCACGACCGCCACCACGGCGACCAGGGCCAGCGGCCACAGGCCGGCACCGACGACCGGGCGCAGGGCCACCACCTTGGCCACCAGCCCGATGATGCCGGGCGGCAGGCCGGCGAGCACGAGCAGGGCGAACGCCAGCGCACCCCCGGTCAGCGGGTCACGGCGCAGCAGGCCGCGGGTGCGCTCCAGCGGCCCGGCGCCCACGACCGACACCGCGGCGAACGCGACCAGGGTGGCCACGGCATACACCAGCACGTAGGCGGCCGACGCGCGCAGCCCCGAGGCGCTCAGCGCGGCCACCGGCAGCACTACCCAGCCGGCCTGCGAGACGGTGGACCAGGCGAGCAGCCGGGTGGAGTCGTCCTGGCGCAGCGCCATGACGTTTCCGAGCAGCAAGGAGGCGGCCGCGAGCGTGCCGAGAACGACGCCGACCGACCCGGCGTCGACGGCAGCACCGGCGACCGCCTGACCCACCACGAGCAGTGCGGCCACGGCGGAGATCTTCGAGGCTGCGGCGAGCGCGGCGGCGGTGCCGACGTCGGCGGTGGAGTAGGCCTGCGGGGTCCAAGCGTGGAACGGCACCAGCGACAGCTTGAAGCCCAGGCCGGAGAGCAGCACGGTGACGGCGAGCAGGAGCACCACCTGGCGCTGCGGGTCGCCCCACGCCGCGGCCACCGCGTCGGCCGAGAACGCGGGGGCGCCGGTGGCGGTGAGCCACAGCGCGGCGCCGAGCACGAGCAGCGCGAACGACGTCACCGAGGTGACGAGCAGGGTGAGCGCACCGTGGGATGCCGTGCGTGTGCCCCGCAGCGCCACCAGGGCCACGATCGGCACGGTGGCCAGCTCGAGGGCGACCAGCCAGGAGCCGATGTCGCGCGAGGCGGCGACGGCGGCCCCGCCCGTGGCGGCGGCGAGCAGCAGCGTGGTCGTCACGGTCTGGTCGCGTGGCCCGCGCGCCCCGTCGTGGAGCAGCACGAGCGCCGCCGCGGTGGCGAGCAGGATGCCGGCCTGCAGCGTTCCGGTGGCCGGCCCGGCGGTCCACAGGCAGGCGCCGTCGGCGCCGGGAAGGCACAGCGTGCGCACCGGGTCGTCCGCGGCCCGCAGGCCGGTGGCGATCGCGGTGCCGGCGGCGACCGCGAGCACCGCAACACCCACCAGAGGCTGCCACGAGCGGCGGCCGGGTCGGACGGCGTCGCCGAGCAGCACGAGCACGGCACCGAGGGCGGGCAGCAGCGCCGGCGCGAGGCTGACGGCGTCGATGGTCACGAGGGCGGCACGGGTCACCGGCCACCCCCCGCGATGAACGCGGTCGCGTCGGCGGTGACGGCGAGCAGCGGCCCGGGCGCGACGCCGAGCACCACGACCAGGGCGCCGAGCACCGACAGCACGACGAGCTCGACGCCGCGGGTGTCGGGCGTGGCAGCGGCTGCCTCCGGGTCGGGCTGGTCGCCCACCCAGACCGTGCGGGCCACCCGCAGGGAGTACCCGGCGGCGAGCGCTGCGCCGATGGCGGCGACGACGGCGCACCCGACGAACAGCGCACGGGGTCGGTCGCCGGCCGGCAGCCACGCGGCATACACCGAGAAGAACTCACCCCAGAAGCCGGCCAGGCCGGGCAGCCCCAGGCTGGCGGCCAGCCCGAGGACGAACAGGAAGCCCAGCCGGGGCGAGGTCTCGCGCAGCGCGGGCCGGGCCACCGTGAGGTCGACGCTGCCCCAGCGCTGCTTGAGCCCGCCGACGAGGAAGAACAGCAGGGCCGAGATGACGCCGTGCGCGATGTTGGCGAAGAGGGCCGCCTGCAGGCCCGTCTCGGACCCGGCGGCCAGGGCCAGGGCGACGAAGCCCATGTGCGCCACCGACGAGTAGGCGATGAGGCGCTTGAGGTCGCGCTCGACCAGGCAGACGAGGGCTCCCCAGACGATGCCGATGACGCCCGCCACCGCGAGCACCGGCGCCAGCCGGGCGAAGCCGTCGGGCACCGTGGACACCGGCAGCCGCACCAGGCCGTAGGTTCCCATCTTCAGCAGCACCGCGGCCAGGAGCACCGACCCGGCGGTGGGGGCGGTGGTGTGGGCCGGCGGCAGCCAGGTGTGCACGGGGAACACCGGCACCTTCACCGACAGGCCGACGACGAGCAGCACCGCCACGAGCAGCTGGCGGTCGGCGGGCAGCGCGGCGCCCGCACCGGCGGCGAGCACCCGCAGGTCGGCGGTGCCGGCCGAGGTGACCAGGGCGAGGATGCCGACGAGCATCAGCGTGGAGCCGACCGCCGTGTAGAGGATGAAGCGATGCCCGGCGTCGGTGCGGGCGCGCTCGTCGTGACGGTCGCCGAACCGGCTGATCAGCACCCACATCGGCACCAGGACCAGCTCGAAGGCGACGAAGAAGAGCACGGCATCGCGGGCGGTGAAGGTGGCCAGGGCGCCGGCCTCGACGATGAGCAGGCAGCCCAAGAACGTCGCCGGGGTGCCGCCGGCCGGCACGTCGACCCATGCGTGGGCGGCCGCGAGCACGCCGATGAGGGAGGTGAGCAGCACCAGGGGCACGGCAATGCCGTCGACCCCGAACGACCAGCGCACCCCGAGCTCGGGCAGCCACGACAGGTCGACCGCGGGGCGGGCGGCGCAGACGGCCACCGCGAGCACGAGGGTGAGGCCCGCCGCCCCGGCGGCCGCCGGCCGGGCCCACTCGACGGCCAGCGTGCGGCCGGCGGTGACGAGAAGGAGACCTGCGACGGCGGGGACGAGGAGCAGCAGGGTCACGACCACGCCAGCACCCCCGCGAGGCCGAGCACCACGACGGCCGCGAGGACGAGACCCACGGCGGAGCTGGGTCGCTCGCCGCGGAAGGCTCGCCCGCCGGCCCAGCCGGCCGCCCGGGTCGCGATGGCGGTGCCGCGCACGTAGGCGTCGATGACCTCGGTGTCGAGGAAGGCGACGAGACGGGCCAGCCTGAGCACGGGGGTGGCCACCAGACGCAGGTAGAGGGCGTCGACCCCGAGGCCCCGGTCGGCGGGCCCTACGAGGCGTGGCGCCAGCACCTGCGCCGGGTCTGCGTCGAAGCCGCCGCGCAATGCGACCACCACGCCGACGACGACGGCCAGCACGGTGACCAGCACCCAGACCAGCGACGTCTGGCCGACTCGGAAGGCGTCGGTGAGCAGCACCAGCCCGCCCACGACGCTGAGCACGACGAGCACGACGAGCACGCCCTGCACGGCGGGCGCGATGGGTGCGCGGGCCGGGGCGGGCCGTACGTGCGCCGTGAGGATCAGGTAGGCGCGGGTGCAGTAGGCGGCGGTGACGGCAGCGGTCACGATCAGCGCGACGAGCACGATGATGCCCGGCCCGGACTCGACGGCGCCCTCCCACGACACGGCGACGACGTGTTCCTTCGACAGCCCGCCCACGACCAGCGGCACCCCGGCCAGGGACAGCAGGCCGAAGAGGAACGACACCCGCAGCAGCGGCGCAGCCAGGGCGCTGCCCCGAAGAGCCGTGGCCGCCGTGCCGCCGGCGGCCAGGCCGGCCCAGCCGATCGTGAGGAAGAGCAGAGCCTTGAAGATGGCGTGCGACCAGAGGTGGAAGAGCCCGGCATCCGGGCCGGCGACCGGGGGCGCGGCGGCGAGCGCCGACAGCATCACGCCCACCTGGCTGACCGTCGACCACGCGAGCAGCCGCTTGAGGTCGCTCTGGGCGAACGCGAGCACGGCGGCCAGCAGCATGGTCACCGACACGGCGATGCCGAGCACCCAGCGCGGGGTCTGGCTGACGGCGAGGATCGGGAAGAAGCCGGCCAGCACCACGGTGCCGGCGGCCACCATGGTGGCGGCGTGGATGAGCGCGCTGGCCGGGGTCGGGCCCTCCATGGCGTCGGCGAGCCAGTCCTGGAACGGCACCTGCGCCGACTTGCCGAGCACGCCGATGACCACCAGCGTGAGCAACACCGCTCGCAGCGTGGCGTCGGGCGCGGCGCACGCCGTGAGGGCATCACCCACCGTGGAGCCGTTGGCGACCAGGCTGTCGATGCACGCCGTGGGCCGGGCCCACGCCGAGACGACGGCGTCGAGGTTGGTGGAGCGTGCGCCGGCGGCCAGGCCGATGATGCCGAGCACGAACCCGATGTCGGCGACCCGAGTGACCAGGAACGCCTTGTGCGCCGCCCGGCGGGCGCTGTGCCGCCGCGACCAGTGGCCGATGAGCAGGAACGAGCACCAGCCCATGACCTCCCAGCCCACGACGGTGAGCACGAGGTCGCCGGAGATCACAACGAGCAGCATGGCGGCCGTGAACAGCGACACCGTTGCGGCGAAGCGGGGGTAGCGGTCGTCGGTCTGGAGGTACCAGGTGGAGTAGACCTGCACCCCGAGCGCCACGAGGGCCACGACGGACGCCACCGCCACCCTCGAGTGGTCGGTCACCAGGTCCAGCGGCACGTGCACGTCGCCCGCGCGCAGCCCCGGCCCGGCCGAGACGACCGCGGACCCGCCCTGCACGGCCCAGGCGGTGCCGGCCAGCAGCAGGGTCACCGCGCTGCCGCCCACGGCCACCGCGCGCGCGAGGCGGTCGTCGCGGCCCACCCCGAGCCCGAGGAGGGCGGCGAAGGCCGGGACGAGCACGATCGGCCACGCGTTCACGGCGCCTCCCCGCTCGGCTCGTCGAGGTCGACGCGCGACCGTTGCCGGAAGGCGGTCAGGATGATGGCCAGCGCCACCACCGTCTCGGCCGCGGCGATGGTGATGACGAACAGCGGCAGCACGCTGCCGGCGGCCCAGCGGTCGGCACCGGCGGCCTGGGTGGTGACGAGCACCACCAGCCCCCCGCTGAGCACGAGCTCGACGCCGACGAGGAGCAGGACGGCGTTGCGCCGCACGGCGATCCCGAACACGCCGAGGCCGACCAGGGTGGCGGCGAGCAGGTAGGGGCCGGCGAGGTGGATCACGGCGCCACCCCGTGGCCCGCCGGGTCGGCCGGTGCGGCCTGTCGTGCGGCCGGCTCGGGACCGGACCGCTCGCGTGGGATGCGCGACACCGCCAGGGCCGCGACCACAGCCACGAGCAGGAGCAGCGAGAGCAGCTCGAAGGGCCACACCCAGGTGCCGAACAGCTGGCCGGCGACCTGGGTCGAGGAGACGTCCGTGCGCTCGACCGGCTCGCCGGCGAGCGGCAGCAGGACCGAGCCCAGCAGCAGCGCGACGGCCCCGCCGAGCACCGCCGCCCCCAGGGTGCGCCAGGGGCCGGCCGCGTGCTCGACGTCGGGGCCGATGGGCGCCCGGGTGAGCATCAGGGCGAAGAGCACCAGCACGACCACCGCGCCGACGTAGACGAGCACGAGCACCAGGGCGACCAGCTCGGCGCCCAGCACGAGCAGCGACCCGGCCACTCCCAGCAGCGCGACGACCAGCCACAAGGCGGCGTGCACCACGTGTCGCGTCGTCACGGCGAGCAGCCCACCCGCCACGGCCACCAGGGCGGTGGCCGCGAACGCCGTGTCGAGTGCGGTCATGTCTCGTCGCCCACGGGCGGTGGGGTGGGCGAGGTCTCGTCGGGCACCGACTCGGGGGTGCCGGTCAGCGGCTCCCGGGCGGGGGGCGGGACCGAGCCGGTGGGCAGTGCCTCGGTGGGCTCCCCCGCGGCCTCCCCGGCGGGGGGAGGCTCGGGCACGCCGGCCGGCAGGGCCTCGGTGGGCTCCGCCGCGGGCAGCGACTCGGTGGGTGCGGCAGCCCGCCGGGCCGGGCCGGCGCCGGCGGGGCGCGGACGCACCGTGCGCGGCATCCGGGCCCCAGGGCTGCCGGCGGCACCCGCCCCACCCGCACCGGCTGGGCGGGCGCCCCGCGCCGGCTTGTTGGCCGCGGCGATCTCGGCCGGCTCGGCCGACCTCTCGTCGAGCGGGGGCGGCGGCGGCACGGAGGCCATCCAGCCGCCGAGGCGGTCCTTCTCGTGCAGCAGGTCGAGCAGGTCGACTTCGGCGTACTCGAACTGGGGGCTCCAGTGCAGGGCGTCGAACGGGCAGACCTCGATGCAGATGCCGCAGTACATGCACAGGCTGAAGTCGATGGCGAACCGGTCGAGCACGTTGCGCTGGCGATCCCTGCCACCCTCGGTGGTGGCCGGGATCGTCTCCTTGTGCGAGTCGATGTAGATGCACCAGTCGGGGCACTCGCGGGCGCAGAGCATGCACGAGGTGCAGTTCTCCTCGAGCAGGGCGATGACCCCGCGGCTGCGCGGTGGCAGGTCGGGTGCGACGTCGGGGTACTCGGCGGTGTGGGTGGGCCGCAACGCGGTCCGCGCCGTGGTCGCCAACCCCTTGAGGATGCCGGGGAGCCCCTTCCCCGTGCGGCTCACCATCCGAGCACCACCCCGACGCCGGTCAGCATGAGCTGCAGCAGGGCGAGCGGCACCAGCCACAGCCAGGCCAGCCGTTGCAGCTGGTCCTCGCGCAGCCGGGGCCAGGCGACCCGCACCCAGATGACGCCCACGGCCACCACGAAACCCTTGAGCAGGGTCCACAACCAGCCCAGGGTGTCGGCGAACGGCCCGTGCCACCCACCGAGCCAGAGGGCGGCGAACAGCAGCGACATCACGACGATGCCGGCGTACTCGGCGAGCAGGAAGAAGGCGAAGCGCAGGCCGGTGTACTCGGTCCAGGCACCCATCACGAGCTCGGCGTCGGCGACCGGCATGTCGAACGGCGGCCGCTGCAGCTCGGCGACGGCGGCGACGAGGAACACGACCGCACCCGGCAGCTGCCACAGCATCCACCACGGCGACCAGCGGTCGGTGAGCGTGAGCAGCGACAGCGAGCCGCCGGCCATCGCCATCGACGCGACGGCGAGCACGATGGGCAGCTCGTAGGAGACCAGCTGGGCGGCGGCGCGCAGGCCGCCGAGCAGGGCGTACTTGTTGGCGCTGGCCCAGCCGGCCATCAACGTGCCCAGCGCCCCCACCGAGGTGGCGGCGAGCACCAGCACCACCGACGCGGGCACGTCGATCGCGGCGACGCCGGGAGCGATCGGGATGGTCGCCAGGGCCACGAGGTAGGGGATCAGCGCCACGGCAGGCGCGAGGCGGAAGACCCACTTGTCCGCGGCGCGCGGGGTGATGTCCTCCTTCTGCACGAACTTCACGCCGTCGGCGACGAGCTGGGCCCAGCCGTGGTAGCCACCGGCGTACATCGGGCCCAGCCGGCCCTGCATGTGCGCCATCAGCTTGTGCTCGGTCTGGCCGACGAGCAGCGGCAGGGTCAGGAACGCGAGCAGCACCGCGACCGCGCGCACCGTCACATCGAGCACGCTCATCGCGGGCCCCACTCGGGTGGGGGCACGCCCGGAGCCTGCACGCGGCGGCGACCCGGAGCCTTGCCCGAGTCGTGGCCCTCGCCGGGCTCCTTGCCCCCGGGCCAGGGCTTGGAGGCGCGGGCGGCGAGCTGGAAGGACTTGCGCAGCGGCGTTCCGTCGAAGCCCTCGGGCAGCAGCAGCGGACGGAGCGGCAGGCCGCTGCCGTCGTGGAAACCCGCGAAGTCGATGCCGAACATCTCGTAGGTCTCGCGCTCGTGCCAGGCAGCACCGGCGAAGATGCCGGTCACCGAGTCGACGGGCTCGCCGTCGGGCACGCGGGTGACCAGCAGGATGCCGCGTAGCGCGCCCCGGGTGGCCACGTCGAGCAGGTGCGCGGTGACGTCGAAGCCCGGCGCGGCCTCGTCGTAGGTGCGGTCGACGGCGGTGAGCCAGTCGAAGAACGTGAAGCCCTCGTCGCGCGCCGCCGCGAGGGAGACGCCCCACGCCCCGACCTCGACCACGCGCGTCTCGTCAGCCACGTCGGCAGCCTATCGACCACCGGCTCGGGCCACGTGGCAGACGCGCTTCAGGGGCCATGTCGACGCCGGCCAGTCCTCACCGGCACGACGACGAGGGCCTGGCCGGCCACGCTCAGCGCCAGACCGGCGCGACCTCCTTGCGGTACCCGCGGCCCCAGACCGAGCTGATCACCGCGAAGACCGGGCCCGGGACGCTCTCCTTGAACGCCGCCTGCTCCTGCGGGGACGCACCGTCGGTGACCCACGCGAAGAACCGGCCGGCGAAGGCCGGGCTGCGCTTGCCGAACTCGCGGCCCATGGCCTTGATCTCCGGGTGCTCGGAATGCTCGAGGTAGAACGGCTCGATCTCGGCCTCCTCGTGGTCGAGGTGCCGCACGGTGGCCGCCCGCAGGTCGCCCATCGCTTCGCGGGCTGCCGCGGCCCGGGCAGCGCTCGGGTCGCGCGCCAAGCCGTTCATCTCCTCGCGCGCGATCTGGAGCGCCCCCGCCATCACCTCGTGCTCGGCATCCATCGTGTCGAGCAGGGTGCGGGGCACGCCGGCGCGCTCGAGGTGCGGCCAGGCGATCTCGTGCTCGCCCTCGTGGTGGTCGCTGAGCATCTCGTCGAAGTTGGCCCAGGCCCTCGAGAGCGCAGCCGCACGCGCCGTGCTCCCCGGCGGAAAGGCGTCGAGAGCGGACACGAAGCGGTCGAGGTCGCGCCGGACCGCGAGGTGGATGACCTTGTTCATACTCATCGTCGGCATCGTCCCAGCGTAGGGACGGGGTCGGACGCCGACCAGCGGGAAATGCTGTCGTTCAGTGCGGGTCGGCGTCGGTGCTCGGAAGCACGAGCTGGGCGGCGACCACGGCGACGCCGGCGACGCCGACGAACCAGCCCCACCACGGGTGGCCGGTCTGGACGAGCCCGTAGGCCGTGCCGATGCACAGCGCTGCCGAGACCACGAGGCGCGGCGACGTCGCCAGCCGCCTCTTCGCCCGTGGCGCCATGAGCAGACCCCAGAACGCGACGGTGCCGGCGGCGGCGGCCGCCGCCACGAGCCAGCCGGCGAGGCCACCACCGACCAGCTCGTAGGCGATCGCGCCGACCCCGCCGAACAGGGCCAGCTCGACCGCGAAGGCGACCACGGCGAGCACGAACAGGCTCGGGGTCGACATCAGGTCGGCGCCGTGGCCCGGCGTGGGCGTGCCGCGCTGCGTGCCGTCGTCGCTCACGGGCGGGTCACGAGGTCGCGGGTCACCTCGCCGGCGGCGGCGGTGCGGTGACCGGCATACCGCTCCGGGGCGGGCGCACGGCCGGGCTGGCGGGCCGCGATCGAGGCGCCGCTCAGTCGCTCGTCGGCGATCTTCTCCTGCAGCCGGATGATGCCCTGCAGCAGCGCCTCCGGCCGGGGCGGGCAGCCGGGCACGTATACGTCGACCGGGATGAGCTGGTCGACGCCCTTGGTGACGGAGTACGAGTCCCAGTACGGCCCACCGGAGTTGGAGCAGGCACCGAACGAGATGACGTACTTGGGCTCGGGCATCTGGTCGTAGAGGCGACGGATCGCGGGCGCCATCTTGTCGGTGACGGTGCCCGACACGACCATCAGGTCGGCCTGGCGCGGGCCGGGCGCGAACGGGATGACGCCGAGCCGCATGAAGTCGTGGCGACCCATGGAGGTGGCGATGAACTCGATGGCGCAACAGGCCAGCCCGAAGTTGAAGACCCACAGCGAGTAGCGGCGGCCCCAGTTGAGCACGACGCGGATCGGCTTCGGGGCGTGCTCGGCGACCGGCCCCACCCGGGGCATCGGCAGGTCGACGCTCACGAGTGGCACCCTAGCCCCCATCGGCCGGGTGCGGGCGGCGCCAGCTCGGGCCGGGTGCCGGAGGTGCGGGCTCGGGCCGGGGGTGGTCGTGGTGCTCGGCGGCGCCGCCCCAACCCGCGAACGTGGGTGAAAACCCGTCGGCAGGGCGACGGGAATCACCCGCGTTCGCGGAAGCTGCAGCGGCGGGAGCCGGTGGTCCGTGGCGTCAGGCCGTCCAGCGCAGCAGGCCACGACGGCCCGCGTGGAGGAGCCCCACCAGGATGACGCCGACGAACACGGCCACCTCGGCCAGCGACGCCACACCGAGGTCGGGGTCGCGCAGCACCAGCGCCCACGGGAAGAGGTAGACAGCGTCGACCGCGAACACCACGTAGAGGAAGGCGAAGGAGATGTACCGGATCTGGCTCTGCGCCCAGCCGACGCCCACGGGGTCGACGCCGGACTCGTAGGTGCGCAGGCCCTTCTCCGTGACCGCGCGGGGGGCGACCAGCCGGCGGGCGATCATCGCCGCGGTGACCAGCAGGATGCCGGCCAGCACCACCGCGGCTGCCGCTGCGTAACCCTCCATGCCCGCCAGCGTAGCCACCTCTGCCGTCCCGCACGGAGCACCTCGCGGAGAGCGGTTCGGCGACCGTCCTACGCAGCGAGGGGCTCAGGTGGGCGTGGGGATGCCGGCCGGCCCGGCAGCGGGCCCCACGCCCCCGTGGTCGCGCGCCGAGTGCTCGCAGCGCCAGGGGTTGATGGACCGTCGGCACGCCCGCGACCTGTGCGGCGACACCTGGTGGGCTTTCGTGGACAGTTCCGTCGCTGGACGTACCATGGGGAGGCTGCGCCCGCGGCACACACCTCAAGGCACAGCAGCCGTCCATCTCGCCGAGCCACCAGGGTGAATCGTGAGCAGCAAGACCGTCCAGACGCTGGACCGTGTGGTGATCCGCTTCGCCGGCGACTCGGGCGACGGCATGCAGCTGACCGGAGACCGCTTCACGAGCGACACGGCGACGATGGGCAACGACCTGTCCACCCTGCCCAACTTCCCCGCCGAGATCCGCGCCCCCCAGGGCACCCTCCCCGGAGTGTCCAGCTTCCAGCTGCACTTCGCCGACCACGACGTCCTCACCCCGGGCGACGCCCCGGACGTGCTCGTGGCCATGAACCCGGCGGCGCTGATGGCCAACCTCGGCGACGTCCCCCGCGGCGCCACCATCATCGTCAACACCGACGAGTTCACCACCCGCAACCTGGCCAAGGTCGGCTACGCCACCAGCCCGGTCGACGACGGCACGCTCGACTCGTTCCACGTGCACCCGGTGGCTCTCACGAGCATCACGGTCGAGGCGCTGGCCGACTTCCCCGGGCTCACCCGCAAGGAGAAGGAACGGGCGAAGAACATGTTCGCCCTGGGCCTGCTGTCGTGGATGTACACCCGCCCCACCACCGGCACCGAGGACTTCCTCACCCGCAAGTTCGGCGCGCGCCCCGACATCCTCGCGGCCAACCTGGCCGCCCTGCGCGCCGGCTGGAACTACGGCGAGACCACCGAGGACTTCGCCTCCTCCTACGTGGTCGCCCCGGCCGCCATGCCGCCCGGCACCTACCGCAACATCACCGGTAACACCGCGCTCGCCCTCGGGCTGACCGCAGCGGCCCACCGCGCCGGCCTCCCGCTGGTGCTGGGCTCCTACCCCATCACCCCGGCGTCCGACATCCTGCACGCACTGGCCGCACTGAAGCGGCACGACGTCACCACCCTGCAGGCCGAGGACGAGATCGCCGGCATCGGCATCGCCATCGGCGCCAGCTTCGGCGGTGCCATCGGGGTCACCACCACCTCCGGCCCCGGCGTCGCGCTGAAGTCAGAGGCGATCGGCCTGGCCGTCTCGCTCGAGCTGCCGCTGGTCATCGTCGACGTGCAGCGCGGCGGGCCCTCCACCGGCTTGCCCACCAAGACCGAGCAGGCCGACCTGCTCCAGGCCATGTTCGGCCGCAACGGGGAGTCGCCGGTGCCGATCGTGGCCCCGCAGACGCCCGCCGACTGCTTCCGCGCCGCGATGGATGCCGTTCGCATCGCCACCACTTACCGCACCCCGGTGTTCCTGCTGTCCGACGGCTACCTCGCCAACGGGTCCGAGCCGTGGGCCGTCCCGTCCGTCGACTCCCTCCCCGACCTCCACGTCGACTTCGCGAACGCCCCCAACGACACCGACGCCAAGGGCGAGCCGGTCTTCCACCCCTTCCTGCGCGACAACGAGACCCTGGCCCGGCCGTGGGCCATCCCCGGCACCCCTGGTCTGGCCCACCGCATCGGCGGCATCGAGAAGGCCGACGTCACCGGCAACATCAGCTACGACCCCGACAACCACGACCTGATGACGCGCCTGCGCCAGGCGAAGGTCGACGGCATCGTGGTGCCCGACCTCGAGATCGACGACCCGAGCGGCAACGCCCGCATCCTGGTCCTGGGCTGGGGCTCCACCTACGGGCCGATCGCGGCCGCCACCCGGGTGGTGCGCAACTCGGGCCACCCCGTCGCCCGCGCCCACCTCACCACCGTCAACCCGTTCCCGAGCAACCTGGGCAAGCTGCTGCGCGACTACGACCGCGTTGTCGTGCCCGAGATGAACCTCGGCCAGCTGGCGATGCTGCTGCGGGCGAAGTTCCTCGTCGACGTCCGCTCGCACACGTCGGTGCGCGGCCTGCCGTTCTCCACGGTCGAGCTCGCCGACATCATCTCCACGACCCTCGAGGAGCTCTCGTGACCACCACAGACGTCGGGATGCCGCTCAGCGGCCTGCGCTCCGTCCCGCACCTGCCCGACGACGCCGGCAAGCAGACCAAGCGCGACTTCACCTCCGACCAGGAGGTGCGCTGGTGCCCCGGCTGCGGCGACTACGTCATCCTCGCGGCCGTGCAGTCGTTCCTTCCCGAGCTGGGCCTGGAGCGCGAGAACATCGTCTTCGTCTCCGGCATCGGCTGCTCGAGCCGCTTCCCCTACTACCTCGACACCTACGGCATGCACTCGATCCACGGCCGGGCGCCGGCGATCGCCACCGGGCTGGCCACCAGCAGGCCCGACCTGTCGGTCTGGGTCGTCACCGGTGACGGTGACGCGCTGTCGATCGGCGGCAACCACCTGATCCACGCGCTGCGCCGCAACGTCAACATGACGATCCTGTTGTTCAACAACCAGATCTACGGCCTCACCAAGGGCCAGTACTCCCCCACCAGTCGGCTCGGCCAGGTCACCAAGTCCTCCCCCGTCGGGTCGGTCGACACCCCGTTCAACCCGGTCTCACTGGCCCTCGGCGCCGAGGCGACGTTCGTCGCGCGGGCGATGGAGAGTGACCGGGCCGAGCTCACCGGCATCCTCAGGGCCGCGGCCGAGCACCGGGGCACCGCTCTGGTCGAGATCTACCAGAACTGCCCGATCTTCAACGACGGTGCCTTCGAGGTGCTCAAGGACCGCAGCCAGCAGGAGGCCCGCATCGTGCGACTGCGCACCGGCGAGCCGGTGAGCGTCGGCCCCGAGAGCGACCGGAGGCTGCTGGTGCGCAAGGGGTCGGGCACGATGAAGTTCATTGCCGAGGCCGAGGCCGCCACCGGTGAGTCGGGTGCCGTGGTGGTGCACGACCCCACCCTTGACGACCCGTCGCAGGCCTTCCAGCTCTCGCGGCTCGACACCCCCGAGATGTCGCACGTGCCGATGGGCATCTTCCGCCAGGTGGAGCGGCCGAGCTACGACGACCTCGTCCGAGACCAGGTGCAGGCCGCGGTCGACACCGGCGGTGGTCCCGCCACCGACGACGACCTCGCCACCCTGCTGCGCGGGCGCGACACGTGGACGGTGGAGTGACCGCAGCGTCCGCACCGGCGGCCGAGGGGGACGGCGCCGCGGAGCCGAACGCCGACGACGAGCTGCGCAAGGGCACGATCTACGGGTTCCTCGCCTACGGCATCTGGGGCCTGTTCCCGCTCTACTTCGCCGCACTCCAGCCGGCCGGCGCCTTCGAGATCCTGGGGCACCGCATCCTGTGGACCCTCGCCGTGTGCGCCCTGGTGCTGCTCGTGCGCCGCGACCTGGGCTGGATCCGGCCGTTCGTCGCGCGTCCGAAGCTGGTCGGCGGCATCACCATCGCCGCCCTGCTCATCGCGACGAACTGGACCATCTACGTGCTGGCCGTGCTCACCGGCCGCACCTACGAGGCGGCGCTCGGCTACTTCCTCAACCCGATCGTCACCGTGGCGCTCGGCGTCGTCGTGCTTCGCGAGCGGCTGCGTCCCCTGCAGTGGGCGGCGGTGGCGATCGGCGCCCTGGCGTCGGTCTACCTCGCCGTGGCCGGCGGGGTGCTGCCCTGGATCGCGCTCAGCCTGGCGTTCTCGTTCGGGCTCTACGGGCTCACGAAGAAGAAGGTGGGCGCGAGCCTGGAGGCCATGCACTCGCTGGCCGCCGAGACCACCGTGCTCGCACCCGTCGCGGTGGTGGTGCTCGGCATCCTCGTGGCACGGGGCGACACGACCTTCCTCGACCACGGCACCGGGCACACCACGCTGCTCGTGCTCGCGGGCGTGGTCACCGCCGTGCCGTTGCTGCTCTTCGCCGCCGCCGCCCGGCGCCTGCCGCTGGTGACGGTGGGCCTGATCCAGTTCGTCACCCCCGTGCTGCAGCTGCTCGTCGGGGTGCTCGTGCTCGGCGAGCACGTCAGCGCCCGGCTGTGGGTCGGCTTCGGCATCGTCTGGCTGGCGCTGGTGCTGCTCACCATCGACTCGGTGCGCACCGCCAGCAGCTCGCGCACCGAGCGCCGCCGGGTCGCCCGGGCCCAGGAGGACGAGGTTCCCGAACCCTGCCCCTAGGCCCCGGCGCCCGGGATCTCGTCGGTGAGCAGCTTGTCGAGCTGGTCGAGGGTGGCCTGCTGCTCGGCCAGCAGCGTCCGCAGGTGCGCCACCCGCTCGCGGGTCTCGAGCACCTCGACCTCCTCCTTCGGCGGCTTGGGCGCGAGGAAGACGTTGGCCAGGTAGCCGGTGAAGGTGCCGAAGATGCCGACGCCGATGATGATGATCACGGCGCCGAGCACCCGGCCCTGGGTGGTCACGGGGTACTGGTCGCCGTAGCCGACGGTCGAGATGGTGACGATGGTGTACCAGAGCGCGTCCGACGCCGTGACGATGTTGGCGTCGGGAGCGCCCTCCTCGAGCGCCAGCATCCACAGGCTGCCGAACTCGAGCACCAGGATGCCCATGAGCAGCAGGGTCAGCAGGGCACTACCGGCGCGGTTGCGCATCAACCGGTTGCCGATCACCCTGACCCCGTTGGCCCGCAGCAGGCGGAAGACCCGAATGAGCCGGAACACGCGCAGGACCTTCAGCTGCATCACGGGCAGGCTCGCGAGCAGGTCGGCCCAGCCGAACTCGCGGAAGAAGTAGTCCCGTCGGGACGGCGCCGTGACCAGCCGGTAGACGAAGTCGGCGAACAGGATGATGGTGAGCAGCACGTTCATCGCGAACAGCACCGTCTCGAGGCTCGCGCTCCTCACGATGTACATCATCAGCAGGTTGAGGATCGACAGCACCGAGATGGCGGCGATGAAGATCTCGTAGCCGACGTCCTTGAGCTCGTGCCGCTCCTTCCGGGGCCTGGTGGCCCTGCGCGACGGACGGCTGATCATGCGCCCATGCTCTCGGCGGCGAGCGCCGCCGGCATCACCCCGCGCGGGTGGACGGCCCCGGCTCCAGCACCACGACGGCGGTGCCGCCGGGCCGGCGGATCGCGTAGGCGTCGAGGTCCGCGTCGACCTCGCTCCAGCGGGCCCACAGCCGGGCCCGCTCGTCGCCCGCGGCGGCATGGCCGGTGACCCGCAGGCGCGCCCCGGACAGCTCGACCTCGGCCTCGGGGTACGCCTGCAGGTTGAGCCACCACGCCGGCTCTGCGGGGTCCCAACCGTTCATCGCCAGGGTGACGAGGTCAGGCCCGTCCTCGAGGTAGCCCAGGATGACGGACCGCGGCCGCCCGGTGCGCCGCCCGGTGGTGGTCAACCGCAGGGTGCCCCAGCGCTTCGTGGGGCGCCACAGGCCCAGCCGGCCCCGGGTGGCGCGGAACAGCACCCGGTGCAGCTGCCAGAACAGGCGGACGAACCAGCGCGGCGGGAGGCGGGGTGGGCGGTCGGGGTCGGTGGACACGGCACTTCCTCTCTCTGCGCGCCATCCTCCTCCTGGCTGGCACGGGCGCGCACGGCATCCACGTGTGAAGCGGTTGAGAACGGGTGGGTCGCACGGTCCGGATCCGCTTCTGCACCGGGGAACCGCCGACTAGGCTCGCGGTAGTGGCTGCACCAAACAGCGAGTACCGCCACGGAGACCACCATGAGCCCCCCGCTCACCCGCCGCACGGCCCACATGATCGGCAACGCCCACATCGACCCGGTGTGGACGTGGTGCGCACCCGAAGGCCGCGCCGAGGTGCGGTCCACCTTCGCCTCGGCGCTGCAGCGGCTGGCCGAGTACCCCGAGTTCGTCTTCACCCAGAACCAGGTGGTCTTCCTGGACTGGGTCGCCGACACCGACCCCGGCATGCTCGCCGAGATCGCCGCACACGTCGCCACCGGCCGCTGGCAGCTGGCCGGTGGCTGGTGGGTCGAGCCCGACACCAACCTCCCGCTCGGGGAGTCGCTGGCCCGCCAGGCCCTGCACGGGCAGCGGTACCTGGCCCGCGCCTTCGGGGTGCGCACCGACATCGGCCTGTGCCAGGACAGCTTCGGCCACCCGGCATCCCTGCCGCAGCTGCTGGCCGGCGCCGGGCTCACCCGCTACGCGTTCCTGCGCCCTGGGCCGCACGAGCAGCAGCTCCCGGCCGGCCCGTTCCGCTGGGGAGGCCCGGACGGCGCCACGGTCACCGCGTTCCGCATCCCCAACGAGTACGGCACCTCGCGCTGGGACATCGCGGGGCACCTTGACAAGTCGCTCGGCTTCCTCTCGGCTGACGGCGACGTCGCGATCTTCTACGGGGTCGGCAACCACGGCGGCGGGCCCACCCGCGAGAACCTCGACACCCTGCGGCGGCTGCACGACTTCACCGACCTGCCGCAGCTGCGCCCCTCCACCCTCGGGGCGTTCTTCGCCGCGCACGACGGCACGAGGCTGCCCGAGGTCACCGGCGACCTGCACCGGCACTCGGTCGGCTGCTACAGCGCCCACCAGGACATGAAGCGGTGGATGCGGCGGGCCGAGCGGGCGCTGCTGCGCGCCGAGCGCTGGGCCACCGTGGCGTCTGGCGTGACGGGGCTGAGCTACCCACGCACCGAGCTGGCCGACGCCTGGAAGGTGACCCTGTTCAACCAGTTCCACGACACCCTGGCCGGCACCGCGATCCCCGCGGCCTACGACGACGCGAGAGACCAGCTCGGCTTTGCGGCCACGGTGGCCGACCGCGCCACCGACCGGGCCCTCCAGTCCCTCGCCGCGCGCGTCGAGCTGCCGTACCAGCCCGACACCCAGTGCTACCTGGCCTTCAACCCCCACCCCGCCGACACGAGCACCACGGTCGAGATCGCGCACGCTCACGGCGAACCCGGGCCGCTGCAGGTCGAGGACGCCACCAGCGGCGCCGTGCTGGTCAGCCAGGCCGTGCCGGGCGAGACCACCATGGACGGCTGGGCCCGACGGCTGCTGGTGCGGGTCGACCTGCACGGGCTGGGCTACCGCGCGCTACGGCTGCGTCCGGCCGCGGGCGGCACCGGTCGGGCCGCAGCGGCGCGTAGCCTGCGCGACGGCGAGCAGCCGGTGCTCGACAACGGCCTGGTGCGGCTCGAGCTCGACCGCACCACCGGTCGGCCCGTGCTGCTGCGCGCCGCCGGCGGTCCCAACGTGCTGGGCGACGGCCCGCACGCCGTGGCCCTGGCCGACGACAGCGACACCTGGGGACACCGGGTGCGCCAGTTCGCGGGTGCAGCAAGCGATTTCACCGGGACCGAACCCACCGTGCTCGAGGAGGGGCCCGTGCGCCGGGCCCTGCGCGTGGTCAGCACCCTGGGCCAGAACCGGCTCGTCGAGGACTACCTGCTCTCCGCCGGTGACCCTTTCGTGGAGGTGCGGGCCCGCTTGTCGTGGAACGCGCCGCGCACCGTCGCCAAGCTGCGGTTCCGCACGGCGATCTGCGACCCGGCGGCCCGATGGGAGGTGGCCTATGGCAGCACGACCCGGGCGGCGGACGGCTCCGAGGAGCCGCTGCACTCGTGGCTCGCCGTCATCGGCCTGGTCGACGGCGTTCCCGCCGGGCTCGGGGTGGCCGTCGACGGCTTGAGTGCTGGTGACGTCGACACTCGTTGCGCTGCAACTGATTCGGTGGCAAGGGGCGATGTCGGCCTGACCCTTGCCCGCTCACCGCTCTACGCCTGGCACGACCCGGCCCCGGTGGCCACCGACCCGGAGCTGCCCCACCTCGACATCGGCACCCACCGGTTCCGGGTTCGGCTGGTGCCGTTCTTGCCGGATGCCGACCGGCCGGCATCCACCGCCGTCACCGAGGCGGCCGCCACGCTCGTCGACCCGCTCACCGTCGCGCGGGAGGGCGCCCACCCCGGCACGCTGCCGGGCAACGCGTCGTTCGCCTCCGTCACCGGTGGCAGCGCCGCCCTGACCGTGCTCAAGGCCCCCGAGGACCCTGCGGTGCCGGCCAGCGTCGTCCGGGTCTTCGAGACCTCGGGCGCCCCGACCAGCGCCGCCCTGCGGCTCGGCGGGAGGCACCTGCGCGTCGACCTGCGCGCCCACCAGCTGGTCACCCTGCTCGTGCCGCACGACCCCTCGACGGCGCCCGCCGAGGTCGACCTGTGCGAGTGGTCGGATGCCGACCGCCCACCGGTGCAGCGGCTTCCCGGCGTGCAGCAGCCGTCGGCGCCGCCGCACCCCACCAACGGCAGCAGGGGAAACGGCCACGTGGTCGACGGGAGCACGACCGACGGCGGCGCCGGCCACACCGCCCCCACCCGGCCGTGGCTCGACCCGACCGCCTCGCCGCAGGCCCGGGCCGCCACCCTGCTCGCGGCCATGACCACGCCGGAGAAGGTCGCCCAGCTCGTCGGGGTCTGGGTCAACGAGCGCGACGAGAACCAGCCCGCCTTCGCCGACGGCCGCTTTCTCGACACCCTGCGCACCGCCCATCCGCACGGGTTCGGCACCCTGACCCGCCCCTACGGCTCCGGGCCGACCCCACCGCCGAAGGCCGCGACGCAGGTCGATGCCGTGCAGCGGCTCCTGGTCGAGCACACCCGACTCGGCGTCCCCGCGCTGGTGCACGAGGAGTGCCTGACCGGCCTGATGGCTCCGGGCGCCACCATCCTGCCGTCGGCGCTCGCCTGGGGCGCCACGTTCAGCCCGGAACACGTGCGCGCCGCCGCCGCGGCGGTGGGGCACCAGCTGGCGGGGCTCGGCATCCACCTGGGTCTCGCGCCCGTGCTCGACGTCGTGCGCGACCACCGCTTCGGGCGCGTCGAGGAGTGCATCGGTGAGGACCCGCTGCTGGTGGCGACCCTCGGGGCCGCCTACGTCGATGGCCTGCAGTCAGCCGGCGTCGGGGCGTGCGCCAAGCACTTCGTCGGCCACGCCGCCCCCGAGGCCGGGCACAACACCGCCCCCGTGCACGCCGGCTGGCGCGAGCTCGCCGACACCCACCTACCACCGTTCGCCGCGGCGGTCGCCGCCGGAGTGGATGCCGTGATGAGCGGCTACCACGACATCGACGGCGACCCGGTCACCGGCTCGAGCGCCCTGCTCGACGGGCTGCTGCGCCGGCAGCTGCACTTCGACGGGCCGGTGGTCAGCGACTACTGGGCGCTGAACTTCCTGGTCACCGCCCACCACGTGGCAGCGGACCCCGAGACGTCCGCGGCGCTGGCGCTGGCCGCCGGCGTCGACGTCGAGCTGCCCAAGCCCGACCAGTTCCCGTCCCTGGTGTCGGCCGTGGATGCCGGGCGCGTGCCGGTCGCGCTGCTCGACTCGGCGGTCGCCCGGGTGCTGACCCTGAAGTTCCGTCTCGGGCTGTTCGAGCACCCCTACTGCCCCGACCCGCACGTGCCGCTCGACCCACCCGCCACCCGCGACGCGGCCCGGGCGCTGGCCGACCGGTCGGTCACCCTGCTGCGCAACGACGGCGTGCTGCCCCTGCACGACGTCCGCCGGGTCGCGGTGGTCGGCCCCTGGGCCGACGACCCGAGCGTGCTGGCGGGCAACTACTCCTGGCCCAACCACGTCGGTTACCGCTTCCTGGACGACCGGTTCGCCTGCGGGCCAACCGTTCCCACCTTCCTCGAGGCCCTGCGCGAGGTCGCCGGACGGCACGGCGTGCAGGTCACCGCCGCGCCCGCCTGCCGCCCGAGCGGCCGGCTGGCCACCCGATCGCTGGCCGAGGCCACCTTCACGGCCGGGCCGGATGCCGGCTACACCGACGACCGAGCCGGCATCGCCGAGGCGGTCAGCGCCGCACGCGACGCGGACGTCGTCATCCTGCTGGTCGGCGACCGGCCGGGGCACTTCGGCACCGGCACCGTCGGCGAGGGCACCGACCGGCACACCCTCACCCTGCCCGGTTCGCAGCCCGACCTGGTGGCCGCCGTGCTCGCCACCGGCACGCCCGCAGTCACCGTCGTCACTGCCGGTCGCGGGCTGGACCTGGGAGTGTGCGATGGCGCCGACGCCCTGCTGAGCGTCTGGTTCGGCGGCGAGGCCGGCGCCGACGCGCTGGCCCGCGTGCTGTTCGGCGAGCTGAACCCGTCCGGGCGCTGCCCCATCACCTTCGCCCGAGGCGCGGGCCAACAGCCGGTGCACCATTCCTCCAAGCCCCTGGCGCGGCACCACTACCTGGACGAGACGACCAGACCGCGGTTCGCCTTCGGGCACGGTCTGGGATACAGCCCCTTCGCGTACTCCGACCTGGCGGTGTCGAGCCCGACGCTGCCGGTCGACGGCCAGGTGCAGCTGTCGGTCACCGTCGCGAACACCGGGGTGCTCGACGGCGAGGACGTCGTGCAGCTCTACGCCCGTGACCACGTGGGGCAGGTCTCCCGCCCGGCGCTCGAGCTGCTCGGCTTCACCCGGGTCGCCGTCCCCTCCGGTGGGTCGGCGCGGGTGACCTTCACCGTGCCGGCGGGTGCGTTCGCCCACGCCGGGCGCACCGAGCGCATCGTCGACCCCGGCCGGCACACGGTGTGGGTCGGCGCGTCGTGCACCGACCTGCGCCTGGCCACCGAGCTCGAGGTGGTGGGCCGGGTGCGCCCGTTACCGCTGCCCCAGTTGGAGTGGGTCACCGCCCACAGCGTCCTGCTGCCCACCCCCGTCGACGCTGCACCAGCGGAGGCGACGGTGGCCACGCAGGCCCTGGCGAACCTGGCGGCGACCGCATCTCCGGCACGAGCGGGCTCCTTGCTGCCAGCTGCGGGACCTGACGGCAATCACCCCGCGCGTGCGGGGTGGTCGGCATGACGACGGCGCCCGCACCACCCGCCGGTGGGCGCGCCGCGGGCGCCGGCACCCCGGTGTGGCTGGCCGACGGGCTGTGGCAGGTCGGCGGGCCCGGCATCACCCACGCCTGGGATGCCGCCGCCTACCTCGTCGTCGGCCAGCGTGCCGCACTGGTCGACTGCGGCAGCGGACTCGCCGCGGGCCTGCTCGACCGGGCGCTGCTGACCGTCGGAGTCGCCCCGGCCTCGGTGACCGCGGTGGTCGCCACCCACGGCCACTTCGACCACCTCGGTGACGGCGCCCGGTGGGCCGCGAACGGCACCCCGGTGCTCCTGCACCCCGGCGACGCCGAGGCGGTGCGCACCGCCGACCCGGTGCGCACCTGTGCCGGGTCGCTCTACGACGAGGCGTTCCCGGCGTTCGAGCCGATCGCCGTGTCGGACGGGCAGGTGCTCGAGCTCGGTGGGGCGTCGCTGCAGGTGCTGCACACCCCGGGGCACACCCCCGGGTCGGTCAGCGTCGTCGCGCGGGTCGGCGGGCGGTCGGTGCTGCTGGCCGGTGACACCCTGTGGGGCGGGTTCTCCGCAGCCGTCGGATCGGACGCCGGGGCGTGGGTGGCCTCGCTGGAACGGCTGGAGGGCCTGCGGGTCGACGCGCTGAGCTTCGGCCACGGCGTCGACGTGCTGCTCGACGACCCGGCCGGGCGCATCGCCGAGGCACGGGCCAGGTTCGGCACCTACTTCGACCCGTGGTTCCGCGCGCCGCGGCTCCGGCTGCGCTACTGACCGCCGGAGCGGTCGCCGGCGCCGGCACGGTCCACCGGGCCTCCCGTACCGTGGTCGTGCAGGACCCTGCCGCCGCGGCGGGGTCCGGGAGAGGGACGGGATGCTGAGCCGGTTGGCCAGGTTCGTGCTGTGGGCGACCCGCTGGACCGCCGTCGGCGAGGTGCCCCGAAGCGGCATCCTCGTGGGTGCGCCGCACACGTCGAACTGGGACTTCGTGATGATGCTGCTCATCATGTGGCGCGGCGGGGTCGCGCCGCGGGTGCTCATCAAGAAGGAGCTGTTCCGCGGGCCGCTCGGCTGGCTGCTCCCCCGGCTCGGCGGCATCCCGCTCGACCGCGACAAACCCGGAGCGGTGGTCCGCGACCTCGTGCGCGAGGCTCGCAGCGGCGAGCCGTTCCTGCTGATCCTGGCCGCCGAGGGCACCCGCACCAAGGGCGAGCTGTGGAAGTCGGGCTTCTGGCGGATCTCGCGCACCACCAAGCTGCCGATCTCCCTGGCCTTCATCGACGGTCCCTCACGCACTTCCGGCTTCGGCCCCACGTTCACCGCCACCAGAGACGTGGTCGCCGACATGGACTTCGTGCGGGCGTTCTACGCCGACAAGCGCGGCATCCACCCCGAGCGGCGCACCGAGCCTCGGCTGCGCGAGGAGCTCACTGCCCGCGGCGACGAACCGCCAGCCGCCTGAACGCAGTACTCGCCCGGTTGGTTCTCGCCGGTCACCCGTCCAACAGGTGGGCGACGTGCTCGTTGGTGAACCGGTGATCGGGATCGACCCGCTCGCGCACCGCCCGGAAGTCGTCGAAGCGCGGGTAGAGCTCGCGCACCCGCGACGTGCCCAGCGAGTGCACCTTGCCCCAGTGCGGGCGGCCGGCGTGCTCGGCCACGATCGCCTCGAAGGCGGCGAAGAGCGGGCGTGGGTCCAACCGGTGGTACTGGTGCACCGCGACGTATGCGTTGTCGCGCTCGTAGGCGGTCGACAGCCACACATCGTCGCGCGCGATGAAGCGCACCTCCACGGGGAACGGGACGGCCGCGTCGGTGCGGGCGAACCAGGCGCGCAGCTCGGTGAGCACGGCCTCGACCGCGTGCCGAGGCACGGCGTACTCGCTCTCGACGAAGCGCACGTCGCGCGAGGAGCAGAACACCTTCCAGGAGTCGTCGGCGAACTCGCGTGAGCCGAGCAACCGCGCGCTGAGCCGGTTGATGCCGGGCACCATGGTGGGCCGGGCGGCCGCGAGCCGGTTCACGCCCTCGAACAGCCGGTTGGCCAGCAGGTCGTCCTCGAGCCTGGAGCGCCAGGCCGCCAGGGGTGGCGGCCCCCCGCCCGGCCCGAGCACGTCGTTGCGCTTGGTGAGCACCCGGTCGGTGTGCGGGAACCAGAGCAGGTCGAGGTGGTCGGTGCCGTCGGCCTCGACCTGCAGGACGGGCAGCAGGTCGGTGAGCGACGCGGCGCTCTCCTTGGCGTGCAGCCGGTAGGCCGGCACGCACTGCAGCTCGACCTCGGTGACCACGCCCAGGGCGCCCAGCCCGATGCGGGCCGCGTCGAAGACCTCTGGCTCGTCGTCGGCCGAGCACTCCAGGGTGGAGCCGTCGGCCAGCACGAGGGTCAGGCCGCTGACCGCCGCGGCGATGCCCTGGCGGCGGGTGCCCGTGCCGTGAGTGCCGGTGGCGATCGCGCCGCTGATCGTCTGGCGGTCGATGTCGCCGAGGTTGGGCAGGGCCAGCCCGAGGGCCTGCAGCGCCGGGTTGAGCACGTGCAGCGGGGTGCCGGCGAGCACCCGCACCCGGCGAGTGACCCGGTCGAACCCCAGCACACCGCTCAGCCGGTCGACGTGCAGGAGCAGCCCGTCGGTGGCGACCAGCGGGGTGAACGAGTGCCCGGAACCGGACACCCGCACCCGCAGGCCGCTCGAGCCCGCCCGCCGCACGGCATCCACCACGCCCGCGCGCGTTCCGACGTGTTGCACCTGCGCGGGGGTCGCCCGCACGTTGCCGCCCCAGTTGCGCCACTCGCTCACCCGAAGTTCCTTCCCTCGCCGCGGTATGACGGCACCGTCGCCACGAGCTCGTCGCCGCGCACCAGGTGCACCGCATCGAACCGCTCGAGCAGCTCACCGGCCTTGGCCCCCCGCAGCCACACCCGGTCCCCGAGGAGCACCCGGTCGGCTTCGTCGCCACGCAGGGGGGTCTGCACCTCACCGGCCGCCTCGGTGCGCACCAGCGACAGCCCGCGCCGCACCGGGGACGGCATCCGCGACCACCCGGGCTCACCACTCGCGACGTAGCCGCCTCCGAAGGCCGTGAGGTAGCCCGGGGCGGGCCGGCGCACGACCGGCAGGGCGAAGGCCATGGCCACCCGCGGGGTGAAGTCGTCGTAGCCGTCGAACAGGGTGGGCGCGTACAGGCCGGAGCCCGCCGCCAGCTCGGTGACGACCCGGTCGCCGCCGAAGCGGTGCAGGCTGCCGGTGCCGCCGCCGTTGACGAAGCGCAGGTCCGCTTCCTCCCGCGCCGCCGTCACGACTGCGGCCCGCCGCTCACCCAGCTCACGCACCGAGCGCCGCTTCATCATGCGCACGTGCGGCCCGGCATCCGGAAGGCCCGCGACCTGCGCGTCGTAGAACATCAACCCGCGCACGTCCAGGCCCACCCCCAGCGCTGAGCGCACGACCGCGAGCGCCTGGTCCGCCGTGCGCGTGGGCGAGCGACGCACGCCGAGGTGCACGCGGCCCACCCGCAGCGAGGCGTCGACGTCGAGCGCGACGCCCAACCCGGTGACGTCGGCGCCCAGGGCGTCGCGCAGCCACCGCACGTGCTCGACCGAGTCGATGGTCACCGTCACCTCGGCGCGCAGCAGGTCGTCGGTCGCGACCGCCCGCAGCGCGGTCTCGTCGACGCTGGGGTAGGCCACGAAGACGTCACGCATCCCTGACCCGACCAGCCAGACCGCCTCGGGCACGGCGTACGCCATCACGCCCGCGAAGCCGGGCCGCTGCAGAGCGCGCGCGAGCACCGCGCGGCTGCGTACCGACTTCGAGGCGACCCGCACCGGCAGCCCACCAGCGCGCGCGACGAGGTCGTCGGCGTTGGCCTCGAAGGCGTCGAGGTCGAGCACCACCAGCGGGGCCGGCAGCCCGGCCGTGGCGCTCGCCCAGTGGTCGGTGGCGGTCACGGTGCCGACCCTAGTGCGATGCTGGGACTGTGGCGCACGACCCCGGGACATCCGTCGGCGACCCGCCGCGCACGACGCCCCTGGCGGTCACCCCGTCGATCCGGACGGGCGGCGGCGGTGGCCGCGGGCAGGCTCCCCGTCCCTGCCGTGACCAATAGGTCGATCCCGGGACAGGACAGCCGTCCGTGCTGTGACCTATTGGTCGATCTGGGGACAGGACAGCCGTCCCTGCCGTGACCTATTGGTCGATCTGGGGACGGGAGGGTCAGCCGACGCGGGTGACAACGCCGGTCGCCAGCGCCCGCAGGGCGTCCTTGGCGTCGCTGTCGGGCAGCGTGGCGAGCACGTCCTGCGCCTGGCGGGCGACGGCATACGTGTGCTCGCGGGCCAGGTGCATGGCGTGGTGCCCCCGCAGCAGGCCCAGCGCCTCGGCGAGCCGCGTGTCGTCCTCGAGGTCTCCGGTCAGCAGCGTGCGCAGGCGTTCGTCCGCGGGGTCGCCCGAGGTGAGCACGTGGATGACGGGCAGCGTGCGCTTGCCCTCGCGCAGGTCGGTGCCCGGGGTCTTGCCGGTCTCGTCGGCCTCGGACTCGATGTCGATCAGGTCGTCGGCGAGCTGGAAGGCGACACCTAGCAGCTCGCCGAACGCGCGCATGGTCTCGATCGTGGCGTCGTCGCAGCCGCCGAACATCGCACCGTAGCGCGCAGCCGTGGCGATGAGCACCCCGGTCTTGTCGGCGAGCACGCCGAGGTAGTAGTCGACCGGGTCGGTGCCCGCCGGGCAGGGGCGGTCGTCGCGGATCTGGCCCGAGCACAGCCGCACGAAGGTCTGGGCCTGGATCTTGACCGCCTGCGGCCCGAGGTCGGCCACGATGTCGGATGCCGTGCCGAACAGCAGGTCGCCGACCAGGATCGCGGTGGAGTTGCCGTACGCGGCGTTGGCGCTCGAGGCACCGCGCCGCACCTGCGCTTCGTCCATGACGTCGTCGTGGTAGAGCGAGGCCAGGTGGGTCAGCTCGACGCCCGTCGCCGCGGCCACGACGCGCTCGTCGATGCCGTTGCCGAGCTCGGCCGCGAGCAGCGTGAGCAGCGGGCGGAACCGCTTGCCGCCCGCCTCGGTGAGGTGCGAGCCGGCCCGGGCGATGAACGGGTCGTCGGAGTCGACCCGGGCCGCGATGAGTGCGTTGACGGCGGCGAGGCCCTCGGCGAGCCGCACCCGTAGCCGCTGCGAGGCACCGGGCAGCTCGAGCACCGAGGGGGTGCCGCGCTGGACCGGTTCCGCCGTCACCGGGCTCACAACAGGAACTGCGAGGCGTTGCTCGCGATCTCGAGCAGGAAGCTGGGCACGATGCCGAGCACCACGGTGGCGGCGACACCGGCGGTGATCGCCACGGTCGACCCGATCGACGGCGTGAGCACCACGACGGGCTCGTCGTCACCGGTCGCATCGGTGAAGTACATGAGCACGACGAGCCGCACGTAGACGAACGCCGTGACGGCAGAGGCGAGCACCGCGATGAGCACGAGCACGGCGCCACCCGCACCGGCGGCCACCGCGGGAGCGAACGCGGCGAACTTGGCGGTGAAGCCCGAGGTGAGCGGGATGCCGGCGAAGGCGAGCAGCAGGAACGAGAACGTCGCCGCGAACACCGGGTGCTGGCGACCCAGGCCCGCCCACTGCGACAGGTGCGACGCCTCCGAGCCGCCTTGGCGCACCATCGCGACCATGCCGAACGCGGCCACCGTGGCGAAGCCGTAGGCCACCA
This sequence comes from uncultured Actinomycetota bacterium, assembly GCA_963747405.1. Classification (GTDB taxonomy): domain Bacteria; phylum Actinomycetota; class Actinomycetes; order Actinomycetales; family Dermatophilaceae; genus Fodinibacter. Next base: position 140,884 of record CAVVFG010000010.1, on the reverse strand, counting down.
GGTAGAACATCACGCCGCCGATCGCGGCCTGCGAGAACGCCAGCACACCCACGAGGATGAAGCCGGCGTGGGCGATCGAGGAGTAGGCCAGCAGTCGCTTGACGTCGGTCTGGGTGACCGAGAGCACCGCGCCGACGACCATGGTGAGCACGGCGATGACGTAGACGCCACCCTGCCAGTCCCAGCGGTCGGCGCCGACGCCCACGAACGCCACCCGCAGGATCACGCCGAAGGCCGCGAGCTTGGTGCAGGCCGCCATGAAGCCGGTGACCGGGGTGGGGGCCCCCTGGTAGGCGTCGGGGGTCCACGAGTGGAACGGCACGGCACCGACCTTGAAGAGCAGGCCGACGAGCAGGAGGACCACCCCGGGGATGAGCAGACCGTCGAGGTCGCCGGATGCCGTCGAGATCGACCGGGCGATGGCCCGCAGGTCCGAGGAGCCCGCGTAGCCGAAGAGCAGGGCGGAGCCGAAGAGGAAGAACGCACTGGAGAAGCCACCGAGCAGGAAGTACTTCAGGGCGGCCTCCTGCGACAGCAGGCGGCGCCGGCGGGCGAGCCCGGTCATCACGTACAGCGGCAGCGAGAGCACCTCGAGGCCGACGAACATGGTGATCAGGTCGTTGGCGGTCAGGAAGACCATCATCCCGAGCACGGCGAACAAGGTGAGTGGGAAGACCTCGGAGGTGGCGTAGCCGGCCCGGGTGGCGATGTCCTCCTGGTTGGAGCCGGGCGTCGAGGCGCCCATCGGGGTGAAGGCGTCGCCGCCGACCCCACCGAACCGTTCGCCCATGATGAGCACGCTGATCACGGCGAGCAGCAGCAGGGCGCCCATGAGGAAGACCGAGACGCCGTCGATGACGACCGACCCGCCCAGGGTGACGGTCTGGTTCTCGCGCGACCAGACCAGCAGGGCCGCGAAGGACCCGAGCAGCACCACCGTGGTCAGCCCGACCTGGATGGCGTGCCTGGCGCGCCGCGGCGCGAACGCCTCGACGAGCACCCCGGCGAGCGCCCCGATGACGACGACGAGGATCGGGGCGATGGCGGCGTAGTCGACGTCGACGGACTGGAACTCGGCGGCGGACACGGCGGCGGTCACTTGGTGCTCCCGGAGGCGTTGGTCGGCGTGGGGTCGGTGACGCCGACGTAGGTCAGCGTGCGGTCGACGGCCGGGTTGAGGACGTCGAGCACGGGCTTGGGGAAGAAGCCGAGCAGGATGAACGAGGCGATGATCGGCACCACCACGACCTTTTCGCGGATCGACAGGTCACCTGGGGCCTCGCCCTCGGCGAACGTCGGCTTCGGCCCGGTCATGGTGCGCTGGTACATCAGCAGGATGTAGAGCGCGGCCAGCACGGTGCCGAGGGTCGCGATGACGGCGGCGGCCTCGTAGCGCATGAAGGTGCCCTGCAGGACCAGGAACTCCGAGACGAACGAGGACAGTCCGGGCAGCGCCAGGCTGGAGAGCCCCACGACGAGGAAGGACCCGGCGAGCACCGGGGTGACCCGCTGCCAGCCGCCGTAGTCGGGGATCCGCTTGGAGCCGCGGCGGGCGACGAGGAAGCCGGCCAGCAGGAACAGCCCGGCGGTCGAGAACCCGTGGTTGACCATGTAGAGGGTCGAACCCGCGCCCCCCACGCTGGTGAGCGCGAAGATGCCCAGCACGATGAGGCCGAAGTGGCTGATCGACGTGAACGCGATGAGCCGCATCATGTCGGTCTGGCCGATGGCGAGCAGGGCGCCGTAGACGATCGAGATGACGGCCAGCGTGATGACGACGGGGGTGGCCCACTGCGCGGCCTCCGGGAACAGCTGGAGGCAGAACCGGATCATCCCGTAGGTGCCGACCTTGTCGAGGATGCCGACCAGCAGCACCGCGGTCGCGGGACGTGCCTCGGTGGCGGCATCGGGCAGCCAGGTGTGCACCGGCCACATCGGCGCCTTGACGGCGAACGCGACGAAGAACCCGACGAACATCCAGCGCAGCGCCGTGGTCGACGCGTCGAGGTTGCCGGTGAGGCTGGAGATCAGGAAGCCGTCCGGACCGCCGGGGCCGGCGATGTAGACAGCGATGACGGCGACCAGCATGACCAGCCCGCCCGCGAGCGAGAACAGCAGGAACTTGACCGCGGCGTACTGCCGACGGGGGCCGCCGAACAGGCCGATCAGGAAGTAGACCGGGATCAGCATCGCCTCGAAGAACACGTAGAACAAGAACACGTCGGTGGCCGCGAAGACACCGACGATGAACGCCTCGAGCACCAGCATCAGCGCGAAGTAGCGCTTGTTGCGCGCCGCCAGTGCGTGCGCGGCATCCGCGGCCTCCTCGTCGCCGAGTGACTCGTCGACGACGGGGGTGAGGTCGTTCCACGCGGCGAGCAGGCAGACCGGCACGAGGATGGCGGCCATCACGATGAGCGAGAGCGCGATGCCGTCGACGCCCACGGCGTAGGAGACCCCGAACTGGGGAATCCACGAGTGCACCTCGGTGAGCTGGAACTGCTGGCCGGACCCGGCGTCGAACCGCACCCAGGCGAGCACGGCCAGCGCCAGCGTGACCAGCGAGAAGCCGAGGGCCACCGGCTTCGCCTGGCGCGCGGCGTTGCCGGGCAGCGCAGCGACGACGACGGCGCCGAGCAACGGCACCACCATCATCAGGGTGAGCAGGGGCAGGGAGTTCACTGGATCACCCACAGAGCGCCGAGGATGGTGACGACGCCGGTGAGCATCGTCAGGGCATACGACCGGGCGTAGCCGGTCTGGAGGTGGCGCAGCCTCGAGGACAACCCGCCGACCAGAGCCGCCAGGCCGCCGACCGCTCCGTCGACACCGCGCGCGTCGGCGAACACCAGCCCGCGGGTCAGGTGGATGCCGGGGCGCATGAACAGGCCCTCGTTGACGGCATCCTGGTAGAGGTCGACCCGAGCGGCCCGGGTGATCGCCGAGCCCTTGGGCGCGACCTCGGGCACCACGTCGGCGCCGTAGCGCCGCCAGGCGTAGTAGGAGCCGGCGAGCACCAGCGCCAGGGTGGTCACCATGATGACGTTGACCGGCAGCACCGGAGTGTCCTCGACCGGCTCGCCGACGACCGGCGCCAGCCAGGCCGTGATGATGCCGGTGGGTCCGAGGATCAGGCCCAGGAAGGCCGAGCCCAGCGCGAGCACCATCATCGGGATGGTCATGACCAGGGGCGACTCGTGCGGGTGCTGGTCGTCCTCCCAGCGCTTCTCCCCGTGGAAGGTCATGAAGAACAGCCGGGACATGTAGAACGCGGTGACGCCGGCGCCCAGCATCGCGGTGCCGCCGAACACCCACGGCTGCCAGCCCTCACCGACGAAGGCCGACTCGATGATCTTGTCCTTGGACCAGAACCCGGAGAACGGTGGGATGCCCATGATCGCCAGCCAGCCCAGGCCGAAGGTGACCCAGGTGATCTTCATGACCAGCGACAACGCCCCGTAGTGCCGCATGTTCACCCGGTCGCGCATGCCGTGCATGACCGACCCGGCCCCGAGGAACATCCCGGCCTTGAAGAAGCCGTGGGTGAGCAGGTGGAAGATCGCGAAGGCGTAGCCGATCGGGCCCAGGCCCGCGGCCAGCATCATGTAGCCGATCTGGCTCATCGTGGAGGCGGCGAGCGCCTTCTTGATGTCGTCCTTCGCGCAGCCGATGATCGCCCCGAACATCAGGGTGAACGCGCCGACCAGGGCGACCGCGAGCCGGGCGTCGGGGGTGGCGGTGAAGATGACGTCGGACCGGACGATGAGGTAGACACCGGCGGTGACCATGGTCGCCGCGTGGATGAGCGCCGACACCGGTGTCGGGCCGGCCATCGCGTCGCCCAGCCACGACTGCAGCGGGAACTGCGCCGACTTGCCGCACGCCCCCACCAGCAGCAGCAGGCCCATCGCGGTGAGCGCCCCGGAGTTGGCGGTGGCCACGCCCGCGTCGACGGTGGCGAAGTCGACCCCGCCGAAGGTGACGAACATCAGCATGATCGCGATGACCAGGCCGAGGTCGCCGACCCGGTTGACGAAGAACGCCTTGTTGGCCGCGGTCGCGTAGGCCGGGTTCCAGTTCCAGAAGCCGATCAGCAGGTACGAGGCCAGGCCCACACCCTCCCAGCCGACGAACAGCAGCAGGTAGGAGTCGGCGAGCACCAGCAGGAGCATCGAGGCGATGAACAGGTTGAGGTAGGCGAAGAAGCGCCGCTTGTCGGGGTCGTGCTCCATGTAGCCGATCGAGTACACGTGGATCAGCGATCCGACGAAGGTGATCAGCATGACGAAGCACATCGAGAGCGGGTCGACCAGCAGGCCCGCGTCGAGCTGGAAGGAGCCCGCAGGGATCCAGTCCCACAGCGTCAGCTGCATGGCCCGCGCCTCGGGCGCCATGCCGACCAGCTGGAGCAGGATCACCAGGCCGACGGCGAAGGCGGCCCAGGACATCGCGGTGCCGAAGTACCCCCCGATCTTGTCGGTGCGCCGCCCGCCGAGGAGCAGGATCGCGGCACCGAGCAGCGGCAGCGCGATCAGCAGCCAGGCGTAGGCGGAGGCCCCGCTCGCGTCGGCCACCACCTCGTAGGTGAGTGAGGTCACTGGTGCTCCTTACAGCTTCAGCAGGTTCGCATCGTCGACCGAGGCCGAGCGGCGGGAACGGAAGATCGCCATGATGATCGCGAGGCCGACGACGACCTCCGCCGCAGCCACCACCATGACGAAGAGGGCGAGCACCTGGCCGTCGAGGGTGCCGTGGATGCGGGCGAAGGTGACGAAGACCAGGTTGGTGGCGTTGAGCATGAGCTCGACGCCCATGAAGACGATGATCGCGTTGCGGCGGGTGAGCACCGTGGCCCCGCCGATCGCGAACAGTATCGTCGCCAGGTAGATGTAGTTGACGACGCTCACCGGTCGCTCCCCTCCTGCATGTCGCGCTCGATCTGGGCCTCGGCCTCGCGGTAGACCTCGGGCGAGAGGTTCTGGTCACGGGCGGTGAGCACCCTGGACACCGACAGCTCGGAGGGCGTGCCGTCGGGCAGCAGCGCCGGGGTGTCGACGGCGTTGTGCCGGGCGTACACACCGGGAACCGGCAGGCCGGCGAGGTGCTCGCCCCCACGGAAGCGGCGCCTGCTCCACTCGCGCTGGTTCGGGCCCCGCCCGAGCCGCTCACGGTGGGCCAGCACCATCGCACCGAGCGCGGCGGTGATCAGCAGGGCGCTGGTCATCTCGAAGACCCACACGTAGCGGCCGAAGATGAGCTGGGCGACGCCGGAGACGTTGCCGGTCTCGGCGTTGACTGCACCCACGCCGGTGGGTGTGCCGATGGCCGCCTGGCCGATGGCTGTGGTGAGGATGCCGGCGAGCCCGATGCTCAGCACGGCGGTCGCCCAGCGCTGGCCGGTCAGGGTCTCGACCAGGCTGTCGGAGGAGTCGACCCCGACGAGCATGAGCACGAACAGGAACAGCATCATGACCGCGCCGGTGTAGACGAAGATCTGGATGACGCCGAGGAAGTCGGCGTCCTGGGCGATGTAGAACACGCCCAGGATGATCATCGTCATCGCCATGCCGATGGCCGCATGGACGGCCTTGCGGGCGAAGACCAGCCCGAGCGCGCCGACCACTGCGAGGGGCGCGAGGATCCAGAACAGGACTGCCTCGCCGGAGCTGGTCACGAGGTCACCTCCGCGTCGTCGCTGGAACGTCGGTGGGCCTGGACGTAGGCCCGCTGGGCGTCGGTGGCCGAGGAGACCTTGCCCAGGTAGTAGTCGCGTTCCTCGAGCCCGTCGGCCATCGGGAACGGCGGCTCGAGCATGCCCTGCTGCAGCGGGGCGAGCAGCTGGTCCTTGGTGAAGATCAGGTCGGCCCGGTTGTTGTCGGCGAGCTCGTAGACGTTGGTCATGGTGAGCGCGCGGGTGGGACAGGCCTCGATGCACAGCCCGCAGAAGATGCAGCGCAGGTAGTTGATCTGGTAGACGCGGCCGTAGCGCTCACCCGGGCTGAACCGTCCCGCGCCGCCCTCGGTGTCGTCGTTGTTGGCACCCTCGACGAGGATCGCGTCGGCCGGGCAGGCCCAGGCGCACAGCTCGCAGCCGACGCACTTCTCCAGGCCGTCGGGATGCCGGTTGAGCTGGTGGCGGCCGTGGAAGCGCGGCTGGGTGGGGCGCTTCTCCTCGGGGTACTCCTCGGTGGCCACCTTGCGGAACATCGTGGCGAAGGTGACCCCGAAACCACCGACGGGGGCGAACAGGTCGGAGAAGAAGCCGGACTTCTTCTGCTCGTCAGCCACGAACGGCCTCCTTGGTCTCGCTGCCCTCGGCCAGGGCGGGTGCGTCGAGCGACGGCTCGCGCAGGCGCTGGCCGGGCAGTGGCGGCACGGGGTAGCCCCCGGCGTACGGGTCGATCTCCTCGGGCACCCCGGGGTGCGACGAGGCGTCCCTGGCCTCGGCGCGCCGGTCCCACATCCAGCCGAAGACCAGGGCGAGCACGGCGATCACGCCGACGAGGAACAGCGAGATGACCGGGAACGAGCGTCCGGCGAAGTCGACCGTGCCACCGAGCCAGCCGTTCTGGCCGGCCCGGAAGAACGCGACGAGCACGACCCAGCTCAAGGTGGCGGGGATGAGGAACTTCCAGCCGAAGCGCATGAACTGGTCGTAGCGCACCCGCGGGAGGGAGCCGCGCAGCCACACGAAGACGAACATGAACATCCACAGCTTGGCGGTGAACCAGAGCAGGCCCCAGTAGCCCTCGTTGAACATGCCGCCGTTGATGGCCGCGATGCCGGGAGGCGCCTGCCAGCCACCGAGGAACATCGTGGTGGCGAGCGCGGCGACCGTGAACATATTGATGTACTCGCCGAGGAAGAACATCGCGAAGCGCATCGAGCCGTACTCGGTGTGGAAGCCACCGGTGAGCTCGCCCTCGCCCTCGGCGAGATCGAAGGGCAGCCGGTTGGTCTCGCCGACCATCGTGATGACGTAGACGAAGAAGCTGAAGAACGCCGGGATCACGAACCACAGGCTCGACTGCGCCGCGACGATCTGCGAGGTGGACATCGAGCCGGCGTAGAGGAACACCGCGACCAGCGACAGGCCCATCGCGATCTCGTAGCTGATCATCTGCGCCGAGCTGCGCAGCCCGCCCATGAGCGGGTAGGTGGACCCGGAGGACCAGCCGGCGAGCACGACCCCGTAGATGCCGATGCCGGCCACTGCCAGCACGAGCAGCACCGCGACCGGGGTGTCGGTGAGCTGGAACGGCGTGGTGTGCCCGAACATCGAGACCTCACCGGCCAGCGGGATGATCGAGAACGAGACGAAGCACATGGTGGCCGTGATGAGCGGGGCCAGGGTGAACACGAACACGTCGGCCGCCTTGGGCCGCACGTCCTCCTTGAGCATCGACTTCATGCCGTCGGCCAGGGTCTGCAGCAGGCCGAACGGGCCGTTGCGGTTGGGGCCGGGGCGCTGCTGCATGCGGCCGATGATGCGGCGCTCGAACCAGATGACGAGCAGCGTCGAGATCAGCAGGTAGACGAAGATGATCAGCGCCTTGACCAGGCTCAGCCACAACGGGGTGTCGCTGAAGTCGGCGATCGGGTTGTCGGTGTTGCCGGTGGCGGGCGAGACAGCCAGGGGCAGGGCCAGCAACGCACTCATGCGGGGTCCTCGCGAGGTATCTGGGGGAGCGAAGCGCGGGTCCCACGCGCAGCGTGGGCGGAAGAACTTCGTGGGGTGCACTTCATGCGCGGTCCTCCTTGGTGACGGAGACGAGGGCTCCCGGCGCGCCGGCGAGGGCGGCCCGCAGGTCGCTGCCCACCGAGTTGGTCGGCAACCAGACGACGTGGTCGGCCATCTCGGACACCAGCACCGGAGCGGTGACGGTGGTGCCGCCGACTCGCACGGTGAGCGCGTCGCCGTCGACGACGCCCAGGTCGGCCGCCGTGGCGGCCGACACCCGGGCGACCGGGGCCGGCGCGGTTCCGGCGAGGAACGGCTCGCCGTCCTGCAGCGAGCCGCGGTCGAGCAGGTGCCGCCAGGTGGCGAGCACCAGGGTGCCCTCCTCGACGCTGGGCACGTCACCGGCCTCGACGGCCGGGGCGGCCGCGCGGTCACCCGCCCACGGGCCCAGGGCGGCCATCTCGGCGCGCACCTCGCGCACCGTGCGGGTGCCCAGGAACTCACCCATCTCGTCGGCCAGCATGTCGAGCGCGCGGTAGTCGCTGACCTGCGAGGAGGCCAGGGCCGCGTCGAAGCTGCGCACCCGGCCCTCCCAGTCGACGAAGGTGCCGGCCTTCTCGGCGTGCGCCGCGACCGGCAGCACGACGTCGGCCACCGCGGTGACCGCCGACGGGCGGATCTCGAGCGACACGACGAACGGGCGGGCGAGCGACTCGACGGCGCCGGCGACCCCGAGGTCGAGCGGGTCGACGCCACCGACGACCAGGGCGTCGATCTCGCCGGATGCCGCGGCGGCCACGATGCCGGCGGTGTCGCGACCCGCGGTGTCGGGCAGGGACGGCACGCTCCACGCGGAGGCGACCTCGGCGCGGGCCGCGGCATCGGTCACCGGGCGCCCACCGGGCAGCAGGGTCGGGAGCGCACCGGCCTCGAGCGCGCCGCGCTCACCGGCCCGGCGGGGCACCCAGGCGAGCCGGGCCCCGGTGGCCTGCGCGAGGGCGACCACCGCGGTCAGCGCACCGGGCACCGTCGCCAGCCGCTCGCCGACGAGCACCACGGCGTTGTCGCGCAGGCCCTCACCCGCGGCCGCGACCACGTCGGTGCCGGAGCCCTCGGCGAGGGCACCCAGCACCTCGGGCTCGGTGCCGGGGGCGGTGGGGATGAGCGTGCCGCCCACCTTGTCCAGGCCGCGGGTCGCGACCGGGGCAACGGCGTACACGGCGGTGCGGTGCTTGCGGAACGCCTTGCGCAGGCGCAGGAAGACGATCGGGCTCTCGTCCTCGGGCTCCAGGCCCACGAGCAGCACGGTGCCGGCCGATTCCAGGTCGGCGTAGGTGACCGCGCCACCCTGCGTCCCCTCAAGCGCGGGCCCGGTGGCGACCACGGTGGAGGCGAGGAAGTCGGCCTCCTCGGCGGAGTGCGGGCGGGCGCGGAAGTCGACGTCGTTGGTGCCGAGCACCGTGCGCGCGAACTTGGCGTAGGCGTAGGAGTCCTCGGTGCCGACCCGCCCACCGACGAGCACGCCGGTGGCCGTGGCGGCCCGCAGGCCCGCCGCGGCCGTCTCGAGGGCCTGCCGCCAGGACGCCACCTGCAGCTGACCGTCGGCGCCGCGAACCATGGGCAGCTCGAGGCGGTCGCCGACCGAGGTGTAGGCGAACGCCCAGCGGCCCTTGTCGCAGTTCCACTCCTCGTTCACCGCCGGGTCGTTCTGCGCCATCCGGCGCAGCACGGTGCCACGGCGGTGGTCGGTGCGCATCGCGCAGCCGCTGGCGCAGTGCTCGCACACGCTCGGGGTCGACACCAGGTCGAACGGGCGGGAGCGGAAGCGGTAGGCAGAGCCGGTGAGGGCCCCCACCGGGCAGATCTGCACGGTGTTGCCCGAGAAGTAGCTCTCGAACGGCTGCTCTTCGTAGATGCCGACCTGCTGCAGCGCGCCACGCTCGACGAGCGCGATGAACGGGTCGCCGGCGATCTGCTCGGAGAACCGGGTGCAGCGGGCACACAGCACGCAGCGCTCACGGTCGAGCAGCACCTGCGCGGAGATGTTGATCGGCTTGGGGTAGGTGCGCTTGACGTCCTCGAAGCGCGAGGTGGAGCGGCCGTGGCTCATCGCCTGGTTCTGCAGGGGGCACTCGCCGCCCTTGTCGCACACCGGGCAGTCGAGCGGGTGGTTGATGAGCAGCAGCTCCATGACGCCCTGCTGCGCCTTGTCGGCGCCCGCGGACGTGTACTGCGTCTTGACCACCATGCCGGGAGCCACCGTCATGGTGCACGAGGCCTGCGGCTTCATCCGGCCGGGAGGACCCTGCATCTGGGTGGGCTCGCCGGGGGTGCCGTCGGGGCCGGGGCGACCCGGCATCCACACCTCGACCAGGCACTGGCGGCAGGCGCCCACCGGGTCCAGGAGCGGGTGGTCGCAGAACCGCGGGATCTCGATCCCGGCCTCCTCGGCGGCCCGGATGATCAGGGTGCCCTTAGCGACCGATACCTCCCGGCCGTCGATCGTCAGGGTGACCAGGTCGGCCGCGGGCGGTGCGGCGGGCTTGGTGGCCGAAGGCGTGGTCGTCATGCGGGCACGCTGTCCTTGTCGTCCTTGGCGAACAGCGTCGAGGCCTTCGGGTCGAAGGGGCAGCCGCCGTGGGTGAGGTGTGCGACGTACTCGTCGCGGAAGTACTGGATCGAGGAGGTGATCGGGCTGGTGGCGCCGTCGCCGAGCGCGCAGAAGCTGCGGCCGAGGATGTTGTCGCAGATGTCGAGCAGCTTGTCGAGGTCGGCCTCGCTGCCCTCGCCCTGCTCGAGCCGGCCGAGGATCTGCTTGAGCCACCAGGTGCCCTCGCGGCACGGGGTGCACTTGCCGCACGACTCGTGCTTGTAGAAGTCGGTCCAGCGGTCGACGGCGCGCACGACGCAGACGGTCTCGTCGAAGACCTGCAGGGCGCGCGTGCCGAGCATCGACCCGGCGGCGCCCACCGACTCGAAGTCGAGCGGCACGTCGAGGTGCGCGTCGGTGAACAGCGGGGTGGAGCTGCCACCGGGAGTCCAGAACTTCAGCGCCTTCTCGGGGTCGCGCATGCCACCGGCCATGTCGAGCAGCTCGCGCATGGTGATGCCGAGAGGGGCCTCGAACTGGCCGGGGTTCTTGACGTGCCCGGACAGGCTGAAGATGCCGAAGCCGGTGGACTTCTCGGTGCCCATACCGGTGAACCAGTCGACGCCCTCGAGGATGATGCCCGGCACCGACGCGATCGACTCGACGTTGTTCACCGAGGTCGGCCGGGCGTACAGGCCGGCGACGCCCGGGAACGGCGGCTTGCTGCGGGGCTGGCCGCGGCGGCCCTCGAGGCTGTCGAGGAGCGCGGTCTCCTCACCGCAGATGTAGGCGCCGGCGCCGGCGTGCACGGTGATGTGCAGGTTGGCACCGCTGCCGTGCACGTCGTCACCCAGGTGACCGGCGGCGTAGGCCTCCTCGACCGCCCGCAGCAGGCGGCGGTAGACGTGCACCACCTCTCCACGCAGGTAGATGAAGGCGTGCTCGCAGCCGATGGCGAACGAGCTGATCGCGACGCCCTCGATGAGCACGTGCGGGTTGGCCATCATCAGCGGCACGTCCTTGCAGGTGCCCGGCTCGGACTCGTCGGCATTGACGACGAGGTAGCGCGGGCCGCCGTCGGGCGGGGCCATGAACGACCACTTCATGCCGGTGGGGAAGCCGGCGCCGCCGCGGCCGCGCAGGCTGGAGTCCTTGACGGCCGTGATGATGTCGGCCGGCTCCATGCCGAGCGCCTTGTGCAGCGCCCGGTAGCCACCGTGCCTGGCGTAGGTGTCGAGGGTCCACGACTTCGGGTCGTCCCAGAAGGCGCTGAGGATGGGCGTGAGCGTGGTGGCCATCACGAGCCCTTCTTCTTGGTGGTCTTGTTCGTGGTCTCGTCGCTGGGCGGCACCGACGCGCTCTGCGCCGACACGTTGGCGGCCCGGCCGGCGGCGTCGGGCTCGGCCTCCTGCGGAGGCTCGGGGTCGATGGTCTCCTTGGGCGTGGGCACCTCGCGGGCCACCCCGGTGACGCCGTCGCCGGTCGAGGCCACCGGGGCACCGGGCTCCTTCTCCTCGTCGGGGGCCGGTGTGCCGGTGCTCTTGGTGGTGCTCTTGTTCGCCTTGGCCTCGTCGGCGTCGGGGGTGACCTCGGTGCGCCCGGGGGTTCGCCCGGCGTCGTCGGACCCGGACGAGGCGGAGGCACCCTCGGGAGCGGTCCAGCCCTGCTCGTGCGCGATCCGCAGGCCGACCAGCGTGGCCGGGCCCGCGCCCACGCCCTCGTCGGCGAGCCCGTCGGTGAAGCCGGCCAGCACGCGGCTGACCTCCTTGAAGGTGCTCACCTGGTGGGGGCCGCGGGTGGGCGTGACCGGCCGGCCGGCGCGCAGGGCGTCGACGAGCTCGATGGTCGAGGCCGGGGTCTGGTTGTCGAAGAACTCCCAGTTGGTCATCACGACCGGGGCGAAGTCGCAGGCCGCGTTGCACTCGATGCGCTCGAGGGTCACCCGGCCGTCGGCGGTGGTCTCGTCGTGGCCGATGCCGAGGTGCTCGGACACGGCATCCCAGATCTCGTCGCCGCCCATCACCGCGCACAGCGTGTTGGTGCAGACGCCGACGGTGTAGGTGCCGTTGGGGTGGCGCTTGTACTGCGTGTAGAACGTGGCGACGCCCGAGACCTCGGCGGTGGTGAGGTCGAGCAGCTCGGCGCACAGGTCGATGCCGCGCCCGGTGACGTAGCCGTCGACCGACTGCACCAGGTGCAGCAGCGGCAGCAGGGCCGAGCGTTTGTGCGGGTACCGCGCGATGACCTCGGCGGCGTCGGCACGAAAGCGTGCCTCGACGTCGGCAGGGTAGGGCTGCTTGGACTCCTCCGGGACGTTGAGGTGACCGGACGCGGTCTGGAGGCCGAAGTCGTGCGACATCAGCGGTCGACACCTCCCATGACGGGGTCGAGCGAGGCGACGGCCACGATGACGTCGGCGACCTGGCCGCCCTCGCACATCGACGCCACGGCCTGCAGGTTGTTGAAGCTCGGGTCGCGGAAGTGCGCGCGGTAGGGGCGGGTGCCGCCGTCGGAGACCAGGTGGCAGCCCAGCTCGCCCTTGGCCGACTCGATCGGCACGTAGGCCTGGCCGGGCGGCACCCGGAAGCCCTCGGTGACCAGCTTGAAGTGGTGGATCAGCGACTCCATCGAGGAGCCCATGATCTCGCGGATGTGGTCGAGGCTGTTGCCCTGCCCGTCGCCACCGATGGCCAGCTGGGCCGGCCAGGCGATCTTCTTGTCCTCGACCATGACCGGCTGGCCCTCGGTGCGCTGCAGCCGGTCGAGGGTCTGCTCGACGATCTTGAGCGACTCGTACATCTCGTCGATGCGGATGCGCAGCCGGTCGTAGGCGTCGCAGCCGGTGCGGGTGACGACCTCGAAGTCGTAGGTCTCGTAGCCGCAGTAGGGCGCCGACCTGCGCAGGTCGTGCGGCAGGCCGGTGGCGCGCAGCACCGGGCCGGTCATGCCCAGCGCCATGCAGCCGGTGAGGTCCATGAACCCCACACCGACCGTGCGGCCCTTGAGCAGGGGGTTCTCGTTGAGCAGCAGCTCGAGCTCGCGCAGGCCACGGCGCAGCTCGGTGACCACCTCGCGGACCATGTCGACCGCACCGTGCGGCACGTCCTGCGACACCCCACCGGGGCGGATGTAGGCGTTGTTCATCCGCAGCCCGGTGACCGCCTCGAAGATGCGCAGGATGCGCTCGCGCTCGCGGAAGCCGATGGTCATCACGGTGGTGGCGCCGAGCTCCATGCCGCCGGTGCCCAGGCACACCAGGTGCGAGTTGATGCGGGTGAGCTCCATCATCAGCACCCGGATGATGCTGGCCCGCTCGGGGATCTGGTCCTCGATGCCGAGGAGTCGCTCGACCGAGAGGCAGTAGGCCGCCTCGTTCATCATCGGCGTGAGGTAGTCCATCCGGGTGCAGAACGTGACGCCCTGCACCCAGGTGCGGAACTCCATGTTCTTCTCGATGCCGGTGTGCAGGTAGCCGATGCCGGCCCGCGCCTCGGTGACCGTCTCGCCGTCGAGCTCGAGGATGAGGCGCAGCACGCCGTGCGTCGACGGGTGCTGCGGGCCCATGTTGACGACGATGCGCTCCTCGTGGAGCGCCGTGGCCTCGTCGACGAGGTCGTTCCAGTCGCCGCCGGAGACGTTGAAGACGGTGGCGCCCGCGACGTCGCCCTCGTGGACGGAGGCACCGTAGGCGTCGGCGATGTCGTCGGCGTCGGGCTCGGGCCGCGCCGACTCGAAGATGCTGGTGTCCTGGTCGTGGGTCGTCATCAGCTGTACGCCCTCCGCTGGTCCGGCGGCGGAACGGTGCCGCCCTTGTACTCGACGGGGATACCGCCGAGCGGGTAGTCCTTGCGCTGCGGGTGCCCGGGCCAGTCGTCGGGCATCAGGATGCGGGTCAGCGACGGGTGGCCGTCGAAGACGATGCCGAACATGTCCCATGTCTCGCGCTCGTGCCAGTCGGTGCCGGGGTAGACCGAGACGATCGACGGGATGTGCGGGTCGGCGTCAGGGGCGGTGACCTCGAGGCGCACCCGGCGGCTGCCGTGGGTGATGGAGAGCAGGTGGTAGACGGCGTGCAGCTCGCGGCCCGCCTCACCGGGGTAGTGCACCCCGGAGACGCCCGAGCACATCTCGAAGCGCAGCTCGGGCACGTCGCGCATCGCGCGCGCGACCGCCGGCAGGTGCTCTCGGCGCACGAAGAGGGTGAGCTCGCCGCGGTCGACGACGACCTTCTCGACGGCGTCGTGGTAGGCCACGGAGCCGTCGTCGGTGAGGGCTGTGCCGAGCCGGTCGGCGACGTCGTCGAACCACGAGCCGTAGGGCCGCGGGCTGGCACCCGGGAACAGCGTGGGGGTGACCAGGCCGCCGTAGCCGGAGGTGTCCTGGCCGCGGGTGGCGCCGAACATGCCGCGCCGCTCGCCGACCAGGGCGGGCTCGAGGTCGTCGTCGTCGAGCTCGCGCCAGGTGGCGATGTTGGCCGAGTGCGCCGGTCGCAGCGCGTCAGGGTCGTCGACGGTGCGGGTCTGCGGGGTGTCGGTGGCCTTGTCGGGCACGGCCTGCACGTCGGCGTCGGCGAGCTCGGGCCCGTCGTCGGACGTGGTGTTATCGGTGGTGTCGCTCATGCCAGGAGGTTCTTCCCGGCCGGCGCCGCGACGTGTGCGAGGTGGTCGTGGGTGGGAGCCATCAGCGAGGTCGGCACGGCCACCATGGCGGCCTCCTCGGCGGCTCGGGCCGCGGCGACCCGGTTGACCCCCAGCTTGCTGCTCTGGATCTGGTGGTGCAGTTCGATGATCGCGTTGAGCAGCATCTCGGGCCGCGGTGGGCAGCCCGGCAGGTAGATGTCGACCGGGATGATGTGGTCGACGCCCTGCACGATGGCGTAGTTGTTGAACATGCCGCCCGAGCTGGCGCACACGCCCATCGAGATGACCCATTTGGGGTTGGGCATCTGGTCGTAGACCTGGCGCACCACAGGGGCCATCTTCTGTGACACGCGGCCGGCGACGATCATCAGGTCGGCCTGGCGCGGGGTGGCGGAGAACCGCTCCATGCCGAAGCGGGCGATGTCGTAGTCGGGGGTGCCGACGGCCATCATCTCGATCGCGCAGCACGCGAGACCGAAGGTGGCGGGCCAGATCGACGCCTTGCGCATGTAGCCCACGACGTTCTCGACCGTCGTGAGCACGAACCCTGCGGGCAGCTTCTCCTCGAGTCCCATCAGGCCTCCTTCGCGATCGTGGCGGATGTGCGGCGTGCGGTGCTGCTCGTCAGTCCCACTCCAGCCCCCCGCGCTTCCACACGTAGGCGTAGGCGACGAACACGGTGATGATGAACAGCACCATCTCGACCAGGGCGAACAGCCCCAGCGAGTCGAAGGCGACAGCGAACGGGTACAGGAAGACCGACTCGATGTCGAAGATGATGAACAGCATCGCGGTGAGGAAGTACTTGACCGGCACTCGGCCGCCGCCGTCCGCGCGGGGCGTGGGCTGGATGCCGCACTCGTACGCTTCCATCTTCGCGCGGTTGTAGCGCTTGGGGCCGACCACGAGGCTGGCACCCACCGACAGCGCCGCGAAACCGAAGCCGAAGGCCAGCAGGATCAGCAGCGGGACGTAGGGGTTGCTCATCGCAGGACAACTCCCCTTTCGGTGCTCGTGTGCGTCGGGTGGGCACAGGTGCCCGGGAGGACAGACGGCGTCCCGCTCATCCTAGGGGGATTCACGGACGGCTCACCCGGCGAGGTCGGCCGGCTCGCCGGGTCCCGGGGTGCTTGTGAATGTCTTCACGAACGAGGGGAGTCTAGGACGGCGCCCCGGCCGCCTGCACTTAGGCGCGCCTAACCTTCAACGGTGGGTGCCGCCGGCTTGGTCGCACGGTGCAGGGCGACGACGCCACCGGACAGGTTGCGCCACTGCACGCCGTCCCAGCCGGCGCCGGCGATGCGCTCGGCCATCGCCCGCTGGGCCGGCCAGGCCTGGATCGACTCGGCGAGGTAGACGTAGCTCTCGGGGTTGCTGCTGACCCTGCGCGCCACCGCCGGCAGCGAGCGCATGAGGTAGTTGCTGTACACGGTGCGGAACGCCTTGTTGGTCGGCTGGCTGAACTCGCACAGCACGAACCGTCCACCGGGCCTGGTGACCCGCAGGAACTCGCGCAGCGCGGCATCGGGGTCACTGACGTTGCGCAGCCCGAAGCTCATCGTGACGACGTCGAAGGAGTCGTCGGCGAAGGGCAGGTTCATCGCGTCGGCGGCGGTGAAGCCCAGGTCGGAGCGGCGGCGGTGCCCCACGCGCAGCATGCCGAGCGAGAAGTCGGCCGGCACGACGTCGACGCCCGAGTCGGCGAACGGCTCGCTGCTGGTGCCGGTGCCCGCCGCGATGTCGAGCACGACCTGGCCGGGAACGGCCTCGCAGGCCTGCACGACCGCGCGCCGCCAGAGCCGGTCCTGGCCGAGCGACAGCACGTCGTTGGTCACGTCGTACCTGCTCGCGACGTCGTCGAACATCGCGGCGACGTCGTGGGGGTCCTTGTCGAGGGAGGCGCGGCTCATGCGCGACATCCTCCCATCGATACCGAGCCTGCCCGTCGCGGGTCGTATCCTGCTGCGCGATGACCTCGCTGCCCGCGGGGGACCCGGCGCGCGAGACGATCGGCGCTCCGGCCGCCCCCCTCGTCTCGCGCACCGTGCCCCTCGACCCCGAGATCGGCACGGCGCTGCTGTCGTTGATCCCCGCCGTCGACCCGCGTGACGCCTGCTCGTGGGTCCGCCGCGGCGAGGGCATCGTGGGGTGGGGGCGCGCAGCCGGCCACACGGCGTCCGGGCCGGGCCGGATGGCCGAGCTGGAGGCGTGGTGGTCGACGCTGGTCGGCAACGCCGTGGTGCGTGACGAGGTCGACCGTCCCGGCACCGGGCCGGTCGCGTTCGGGTCGGTGTCGTATGCGGCCGACTCACCCTCCGGCGCGACCCTGGTCGTGCCCGAGGTGGTCGTGGGGCTGCGCGACGGGGTGGCGTGGCTGACCACCGTGGGCGTGGAACCGGCGCCGGCCGTGGCCGCCGTGCCGCGCACCGCGACGATCGTGCGGCAGCCGCTGCCGGCAGCGCCGGTCGACGTCGCCTTCGCCGACGGTGCGCTCTCCCCGGCCGAGTGGGCCGGCGCCGTGGCCGAGGCGGTCGGGCGGATCACGTCCGGGCGGCTCGACAAGGTGGTGCTGGCCCGCGACCTTGACGTGACCACCGGTGAGGCGCTCGACGTGCGGTGGCTGCTGCACCGCTTGGCGGAGCAGTACCGCACCACCTGGGTGTTCGCCGTCGACGGGCTCGTGGGGGCGACGCCCGAGCTGCTGGTGCGCCGCGAGAAGGGGCTGGTGACCTCTCGGGTGCTGGCGGGCACCATCCGGCGCACCGGCGACGACGAGCACGACCTCGCGCTCGCTGCCTCGCTGGCCCGCTCGTCGAAGGACCTCGAAGAGCACGAGTACGCCGTGCGCTCGGTGGCCGACGCGCTGGCCCCGCACTGCTCGTCGATGAACGTGCCCGAGGTGCCGTTCGTGCTGCACCTGTCCAACGTGATGCACCTGGCCACCGACGTCGCCGGCGTGCTCGTCGACTCGGCGTCGTCGCTCACTCTTGCAGCGTCGCTGCACCCCTCGGCGGCGGTGTGCGGCACCCCCACGCCCGTGGCGGATGCCGTGATCGGCGAGCTCGAGCACATGGACCGCGGGCGCTACGCGGGGCCGGTGGGCTGGATCGACGCCACGGGTGACGGCGAGTGGGGCATCGCGCTGCGCTGCGGGGCGGTGTCGGTGGAGGACCCGTCGCGCATCCGGCTGTTCGCCGGGTGCGGCATCGTGGCCGGGTCCGACCCCGAGGCGGAAGTGGCCGAGTCGTCGGCCAAGTTCGTGCCGATGCGTGACGCCCTCACGGCCACCGCGCCGGCATCCACCTGACCCGTACCGGAATCGACCAATAGGTCAATCTCGGTACGTCCGGGCCAGTCGCGCTCTCAACACCCGCTGTTCTCCGGACCGGGACAAGATCGACCTAGTGGTCGATCTTGTCCCCGTCGGACCCCGGGGTCCTACGAGAAGGGGGGGCGGGCGTCGACGCGCACCGACTGGCGACCGGCCCAGCGCCAGACGCGGGCCGAGCGGTCGCGGTCCTCGTCGGTGACGAGGTTGCCCATCCAGCGCAGGGCGAGCGTCATCAGCCAGTCGCTGCGCATGCCGACCGGGCCGAGTGCGGCCAGGGTCTTGGGCACCGTGAAGATGCCGGCCAGCCGGCGGGCGATCGAGAACGCCTCGCCGTAGTGGTCGGTGAGCAGGGCCGGCCACGTGGTGGCGAGGTCGGTGTCGAGGTGGTCGACGACGAAGCGGCCGGTCTCCAGGCCGTAGTCGATGCCCTCGCCGTTGAGCGGGTTGACGCAGGCGGCGGCGTCGCCGATCAGCGCCCAGTTGGCGCCCGCGACATTGCTCACCGCCCCACCCATCGGCAGCAGCGCACTGGTCGGCAGCCGCTGCTCCCCGGTGAGCCCGAAGTCGGCGCGGCGCTCGTCGGTGTAGCGCTTCATCAGCGGCTTGATGGCGATGTCGGCGGGACGCTTCGTGGTGGCCAGCGCGCCGACACCGACGTTCACCTGTCCCCCACCGAGCGGGAAGATCCAGCCGTAGCCGGGCAGCGCCTCGCCCTTCTCGCCGCGCAGCTCGAGGTGGCTGCTGATCCACGGGTCGTCGGCCCGGCTGGAGTCGACGTAGCAGCGGCCCGCGACCGCGTACACGGTGTCCTGGTGCCACTCCCGGCCGAGCACCTTGCCCAGGCCGCTGCGCACCCCGTCGGCCACCACGAGCCGCTCGCACTCGACGTCGAAGGTCTCGTCGCCGCGGACGAACGTGACCGCCTTCACCCGGCCACCCTCGACCCGCGCGTCGACCGCCTTGGCGCCCTGCACCCCGGTCGCGCCGGCATCGAGCGCCTCGGTGCGGATGCGGTCGTCGAGCTCGGTGCGCGGGACGGCGGACCCGTGGTCGGGCAGGCTGCCACCGGGCCAGGGCAGCACCAGCGTCTGGCCGAAGCCGTGCGCTCGAAGGCCGGTGTTGACGGTATGGTCACGCACCCAGTCGCCCAGACCCAGCCGGTCGAGCTCGGCGATCGCGCGCGGTGTCAGCCCGTCGCCGCAGGTCTTGTCGCGGGGGAACACCGCGGCGTCGGCGAGCACGACGTCACGGCCGGCACGGGCCGCCCAGGCGGCCGCGGAGGCGCCGGAGGGTCCCGCGCCCACGACGAGGACGTCGGTGCGCTGGGGGGTGGGGGTCACTCCCGCATTCTCGCAACCGGGCGCGGCGCCCCCGAAATCGCCCCGGCGGGCGTTGGACAACCCTGCGGCATCTCCGCCCTTCCCGCCATGGCCTTTCCCACCCCGGCCGCGCCCCACTCATTGCGGTTCTTCTTCACCGGTGCCGCGCGGATCGGGCCTACCGGGGGCGTTTTCCGCAATCAGTCCCGCGCGGTGCGGGTGAATCTTCGCAATCAGTCGGGGAGGGTGCGGGCGGCGAGGGCCCGTAGGTCGGCGTGCGCCCGGCGGTGCGTGGCGCGGTCGACCGCGACCTCGAGCACCCGGAGGCCGCGGGGCGGCTCCGCGACCGCGGCCGTCAGCTCGGCCCGGGTCGCCAGCAGGTCGTGCCGGATGCCGTGTGCCCGGCACAGCGCCCCCAGGTCGGTTCCGGTGGGCGTGCCGAAGACCCGTTCGAAGTCGGCGGCGTGGTCGGGGGCACCGTGCTCGAGGGTGCTGAAGATGCCGCCGCCGTCGTCGTTGACGACGACCAGGGTGAGGTCGGGCACCGGCTCGTCGGGCCCGATGAGCAGGCCGTTGGCGTCGTGCAGGAAGGTCAGGTCGCCGAGGAGGGCGTAGGTCGGTGCGGCCCCCGCCGCGGCGGCACGGGTGGCCCCGGCGGAGCCGGCCGACCGGGTGAGGGCGATGCCCACGGCGGTGGAGACGACGCCATCGATGCCGGCGAGACCGCGGTTGGCGAGCACCTCGTCGGCGATCGGGCCGGACACGGCGAGGTCGACGTCACGCACCGGGTTGCTCGAGCCGAGGACGAGCACGGCGTCGCCGGGGAGCCCGTCGATGACGGCGGCGGCGACACCGAGGCCACTGGGCCACGGGAACGGCTGGGCGGCAACGGCATCCGCGAGCCGTTGGGCGGCGACCCGCCAGCTCTCGCCCCAGCCGTGGTCGTCGTCGGGCGTCGTGGGCCCGCCGAGGCGCAGGGCGTGCGGCGGGTGCACGGCAGAGGCGACGTGCGAGGGGTCGGGCCACGGGCCACCCTCCGACACCAGCTCGACGAGCAGCCCCGGGCGGCGCAGGAGCGCGCCGACGGCGCGAGCCAGGGTGGGCCGGCCGACCACGACGACCCGGTCCGGGACGTGGGCGTCGACCCAGTCGACGGCGGTGAGCAGCAGGGGACCATGGGGCAGGGCCTCGGCGCGGGCCACGGCGCTGCCGAACGGCTCGGCCACCACGGGGTGGCCGCGCTCCATGGCCCAGGCGACCGCCCGTTCCCCGAGGGCGGCGTCACGGGTGTCGCCGACGACGACGAGCGTGCGCGCCACCTCGGCCAGGGGTGCGGGCGCGGGGAGCCCGGTCGTGGCGGCCGCGACGGCGACCCAGGGCGCTCCGTGGGCGCGGCCCTCGAGGGCGTCGGGCCAGTCGTCGTCGGCCGGGAGCCGCTCGACGAGCCAGGTACCCGCATCGGCCTCCTCCGGGTCGGGTGCGAGCGGTTCACGCAGGCAGACGTTGAGGTGCACGGGACCGGGGCGGCTCCCGGTGACACCGGTCGCGCCCGCCGCGCCAGCCGCCCCGGTGGCGGCCGCGAGCGCCCGGCAGACGGTGCCGCGCCAGAACGGTCCGAGCCCCGGGCGGGCGACGGGTGCGGGCACGTCGGCGGCGTAGCGGGTGCTCGCCCCGAAGATGCCGGGCTGGATGGTGGTCTGGTTGGCGCCGGTGCCGCGCAGCTCGTGGGGGCGGTCGGCGCTCACGACCACGAGCGCGGTGTCGGCGTGGTGGGCTTCGAGCACCGCCGGGTGCAGGTTGGCCACCGCCGTGCCCGAGGTCGTCATCACCGCGACGGGCGCACCCGAGCCGCGGGCCAGGCCGAGGGCGAGGAACCCGGCGCTGCGCTCGTCGACCCGCACGTGCAGCCGAAGGCGCCCGGCACGCTCGGCGGCGAGCACGGCGTACGCCAGGGGGGCCGAGCGCGACCCCGGGCACAGCACGACCTCACGCACCCCGCCCCGGACCAGCTCGTCGACGAGCACGGTCGCCAGCGCCTGGGACGGGTTCACGGCGGGAAGTCTGCCACTGCTCCAGGCCGGACGGCCCGGGGCAGTGGCAGAGGCCGCTGCGGGTCAGCGCGACACCGGCTGCTGCAGCTCGGTGACCCAGTCGGCCTGGTCGTCGGACTCGGCGCGCACGTAGAGCTCGCGGCACGGGCCGTCGTAGCGGTATCCGTTGTCGCTGACCCAGCGGTGCAGCGCCTGCCACGACTCGCCGATGCGGGCCATCTCACCGAGGTGCACACCGCACACCGCCGTGGCCCCCGGAAGGTCGATCGCCTCGGTCCCTTCCGGCAGCGGGCCGCCCCAGGAGTAGCCGACGGCGACCTCCATCCCGTCCTCGACCTCCGCGTAGGTGGCCACGGGGGTGGCGTGGGCGCCGTCGACGTGGCGCAGGGTGGCCGTCACCTCGTCGAACATCGGGCCGACGTGCTGGCCGATGGCGTCGGGGTCGATGACGGCGCGGCGCCCGACGAGGCGCAGCGCGGGGAGGGTCTTGACGACGTAGTCGGGTGACATGGTGTTCTCCTTCTCGATCAGTCTCAGCCTCGACTCGACCGCGGCCAGCCGGGTGCCGACCGCGCGCGCCTCCTGCTCCAGCTCGGCGCGGCGCAGCCGCAGCATCCCGCGAAGCTCGTCGGGCCCGACGGGCTCGGCGAGGAGCGAGTGCACCTGGTCGAGCGAGAAGCCGAGGTCCTTGAGCGCGATGAGCCGGTTGAGGAGGTGGAGCTGCTCGGGCGAGTAGGAGCGGTAGCCGCTGGCCGGGTCGACGGAGTCGGGCACCAGCAGCCCGACGGCGTCGTAGTGGCGCAGCATGCGCACCGACACCTGCCCGAGTCGGGCGAAGTCCGAGATCAACATGCGTCAGTTCTCCTCCCTCACATCGTGTCAGGGTCAAGTGTGGCGACGGGCCACGTCCGTCGCCCCGCCGGCGGCGCGCTCGACGACCGCCTCGGACACCGAGCGGACCGGCCGGCCGAGCACGCCCCCGGCCGACGCCTGCCAGCCGTCGAGACCGGGGATCGTGCCCCGGGGGGCACCCTCGGCGGCGCGCAGGGTGGCGACGTACCCCTGCAACCGGTGGCTGCGCACATCGACGGGTGGGCCGTCGCCCGCAGTGCGCACCGTGACCCACGACGACCGGTCGGGGTTGGGGGTGAGGTCGAGGCGGGGCACCGGGTCGTCGCCGCGCTCGACCGAGAGCACCCGCGTGGTCGGCGGCACGGGGAACAGGCCCACGGGCGCTCCGCTCGTGACGACGTGGGTGACCCGGTTGCGCCGGGTGAACCCGGGCTCGCTCGCGAGCGCCGCCGCGAGGATGCCGCCCTGGCTGTGACCGACCAGCACCACCGGGTCAGCCGGCGTGGACCGGGGACCGGCCCGCGACCGCACCGCCCGCAGCGTGGCGGCCACCCCTGCTGCCGCCACCGTGCTGCTGCCCGTGACGGCCCGCACGTCGCTGCTGAGGTCGAACGGGTTGGACCCCGCCCGTGGTGACCACTGCTGGGTCCCGGGCACGACGACCACCCACGCCGAGCCGCCGTCACCCCGGGCCACCTCGACGACCCGCACACGGCCGCCCCCGAGCCCCTCCCCCGCGGCGACGAGGTCGGCGGCACCGGCGAAGCCGTGCACCGGGCGGACCACCAGGGTGGGCTCGACCAGCGTGACCCGCGGAACCATGGAGGCGTCGGTCAGCCAGCCCCCGCGAGCGGCGAGATCGGCGCCGGCCCCGGCTCCCGACATCGTCGCGGCGACCGCGGCCTCCACCTGCGCGTACAGCCGGGCCGCCGCCCGAAGGTGCAGGGCCAGCACGTCGAGAGCGAGGCCCTCACCCCAGGCCCCGGCCGGCCCGACGACGCTCGCGGTCTCGCCCTCGAGCCGCGCCCAGTGCGCCGCGACCGACAGGTCGCCGACCTCGCGGATCGGCGGCGGACCGACACGGGCGGCCACCACCGCGAACGCATGTGCGTCGTCGCGAACCTCGTCGGCCAGGGCCTCGAGCCGGGCAGCGGTGTGCAGCAGGGCCTCGGAGCGCACCGCCAGCGGACGGGTCATCCCGGTCGTCCCATCGTCAGCGCCGAGCGCTCGGCCGCGGCGAGCGCCTCGGCGGCGCACGCCAGCTCGTCGGCGTGCACGGCCACCACCTCGAGCCGGGCGGAGAGCGCCGCGAGCGCGTTGACGCGGTCCTGCACGCGCTGCTGGTAGCTCTCTGCCGCCTCCCCCTGCCACCACACCAGCGCCGACCGGGACAGGGCCGCCCGGCGCTCGTCCAGGGTGGCCGCGGCCAGCCGAGCCTGTGCCGAGAGCGCCCGGCTCCTCTCGGCGAAGGCTCCCCAGCTCAGCTGCGACACCACGCCACCCCCTGCCCGCCCGGCATCCGGCCGCTCGTCCCTGGCTCGTACATCGGCTCCTCCCCTCGTCCGGACCACCTTCACCCGGGGGACGGACCGCCCGACAGCACGACCGTCGACCTGTGGATGCCGCGGTCCCGCCGGGTCGCCTGTGGACGGGCGACGCCTACGCTGGCGCCCATGCCGCACCACGACCTCGTCATCATCGGCAGCGGCTCGGGCAACTCGCTGCTGACCCCCGAGCTCGACGGCCTGGACGTCGCGATCGTCGAGGGCGGCACGTTCGGGGGCACCTGCCTCAACGTGGGCTGCATCCCGACCAAGATGTTCGTGGTACCGGCCGACCGGGTGGTCGAGGCCGACGACGCGCACCGCCTGGGCATCACGTTCGGGGGGCCGACCGTCGACTGGCCCGGCATCCGCGACCGGATCTTCGGGCGGATCGACCCGATCTCGGCCGGTGGCGAGGCCTTTCGCCGCGGGCAGCCGCACACGACCCTCTACCGCGCACACGCCACCTTCACCGGGGAGCGCCGGCTCGCCCTCTCGACCGGTGAGGAGGTGACCGCCGAGCGGCTCGTCGTCGCCGCCGGCAGCCACCCGGTGGGTCTCAACGTCGACGGCCTGCGCGGGCCCGACCCCGAGCACGGCATGCACACCTCCGACACGGTGATGCGCCTCGAGGCCCTCCCCCACCGGATGGTGGTCATCGGGGGCGGCTTCGTCGCCTGCGAGATGGCGCACGTCTTCGCCTCGCTCGGGGTGTCGGTGACCCAGCTGCAGCGCGGGGACGCGCTGCTGCGCCACCACGAGGTCGAGGTGGCGCAGCGCTACACCGAGGCGGCCCGGCACCGCTACGACCTGCGCCTGTCGACCACCTCGACGTCAGCGGAACGGGTCGGCGACAGCTGGCGGATCGGGCTTACCGGACCAGGGGGGGCCGGTCACGTCGACGCCGAGGTCGTCCTGCTCGCCGTCGGGCGGGTGCCCAACACCGACCGGCTCGACCCGGCGGCGGGTGGCCTCGCGGTGCACGGTGACGGGCGGCTGGTCGTCGACGAGCAGCTGCGGGCGACCGCGCCGGGTGTCTGGGCGCTGGGCGACGTCTCCTCGCCGCACCAGCTCAAGCACGTCGCGAACCACGAGGCGCGCATCGTCGCGCACAACGTGGCCGTCGACCTCGGCCGGCTACCCGGTGAACCGCGCACCACCGACGACCGCCCGGTGCCGTCCGCGGTGTTCGGCCACCCCCAGGTCGCCTCGTTCGGGCCGACCGCCGCCGAGCTCGACGCCGCCGGGACGCCCTTCGTCACCGCCACCCAGTCCGTCGGCGACGTCGCCTACGGGTGGGCGCTGGAGGACACCACCGGCCTGCTCACCGTGCACGCCGACCTCGACGGGCGCATCCTCGCGGCCCACGCCGTGGGGCCGCACTCGTCCACCTTCATCCAGCCGCTGGTGCAGGCGGCGTCGTTCGGGCAGCGCGCGCTCGACGTGGCGCGCGGGCAGTACTGGATCCACCCGGCGCTCGCCGAGGTCGTCGAGAACGCGCTGCTCGGCCTGCCGTTGCCGCACCCGGCGTGACGCGGCGCCGGGTGCTCAGCTGGGGATGAGCGTGTTCGCGAAGATCTGCCACGCGAGCACGGACTTCGCGACCAGGCTCAAGATGATGTACTGCCGCTCCCCGAAGAGGTAGTCGCCCCAGCGGCCGACCTGGCGGTACTGCAGCCACTGGTTGAGCGCGAAGCTGTTGAACAGCACGAACAGGCTGATGAGGATGCCCCACACGAAGCCGGGAGGCCCCGGGCCGTCGAGCAGCACGATGCCGGCCCACAGGTACGCGGCGATGGCCAGCCAGGGCCCGATGCCGGCGATGCAGCCGAACCAGAATGGCGTCCACCACGCGCGCTCGCCGCGCGCAGGTGCCTGGTCGCGCCCGTGCATCAGGCCGTTGTTCGAGACCTCCATGAGCCAGCCGAACAGGATCATCGCGACGTTGGCGAACGCGATCCCGATGAGCGCGGCCATGTCGGTGATGCCCGTGACGAGGGCGATGAGCACGATCATCAGGGTCGACGACAACGCGTACTCCACCCACCGGAACCGGTTGCGGCCCCGTTCGAGCTCGCGCACGTACCGCGGGTATCCCCAGGGCGAGGCGATGACGAAGTGGAAGAGGGCGGACAGGAACAGGAAGCTCGCCGTCGCCCAGGCGAGCGGCACGTCGAAGACACCCTCGAGCGTGCCGTCCTCGAGTGGGGTGCCCGGGGGGCCACCCAGGACGAACGCCGACACCGGGAGGGTGAAGTCGGTGCTGAGCGCCACCATCGCGGCTCCCGACAGGAGGTGCACCAGGCCCATGACGGCGTTGAACACGCGCAGCGAGCGGGCCCGGTCGGCCGGCACGGCGACGGAGGCGGTGGACAGCTGCAGCGGGAGGGTGCTCATGTCTCATCTTCTGTCCGAGGGGCCCTCACGGATGCACGCAGGTGGCTCGGGTCACCCGGCCCCGGTCGAGACGGCGGGGTGGGGCTGCGGTCGGTCAGGCAGTAGACCCGACCCACCGGGTCCGCCAACACGGTCCACTGCTCGCGCTCGCGCAGCACCGTCGCCCCGGCCGCCAGGTGCCGGGCACGGGTGGTCGACCGGTCGACGCACGCCAGGTCCGCGTGCGCACGCACGGGGCCGGTGGGCTCACCGAGCCGCTGGAAGAGCAGGCGGAACGGGATGCCGGCCGGCCGGCGCAGCGCCGACAGCACGGGTTCGTCGACGTCCGCCCAGCCCCAGCCGGTGAGCGCGGCCCAGAACGCCACCTCGGCGTCGTGCACGTCGTCGGGGCAGTCCAGGCACACCTGGTCGACGAGCTCGCTCGCCCCCTCGCGGACCTGACCCGAGTCACCGTGCCACGTCGTGAGGCAGAAGGTGAGGTGGCCGGGTGATCGCAGGACGACGACCTCGTCGCCGATCGCGCCGACCCGGCTGGCGCCCTGCCGTTCCGCCTCGGCCGCAGCAGCGGCGACGTCGTCGACGTCGAGGTGGATGCCGCCCGGCCCGTGCGCGACCCCCTGCAGCTTGAGCCACCAGCCCCCCCGAGGTGGCACCAGGGTGGCGAACTCGTCGTCGGCGCCACGCCGGGGTGACAGCGGCCAGCCGGTGACGCCGGACCAGAACGCCCACGAGCGCTCAGCGTCGGCCCGCGGCGTGTCGAGGAACAGCCACATCCACCGCACATCGATCATCGGTCTCCTCCCGCGAGCAGCTCGGCGTGGGCGGCCACCACGCGGTCGCGCCACCTGGCCACCGTGTCGGGGGGCGCCGCGAACCGTTCCAGTGCTGCGGGATCGACCCGCACCCTCCCCCACGGGAGGGCGCCGTCGACCGGCACCAGCGGGTGGCGCACGACGTCACCACCGAGCAGGGCCACCGTCGCGAGGCCGCAGGCGCGCTCGAGACCCGGCAGCGCCGCCGCGAGGGCCACCCCGGCGCTGATGCCGACACTCGTGTCGAGCGCGGACGAGACCACGGCCGGGAGGCCGCACGCCTCGACGACCGCGAGCGCCGCGCGCACTCCCCCGAGTGGAGCCACCTTGACCACGACCACGTCGGCGGCCTCGAGGTCACGCACCCGCAACGGGTCCTCGGCCTTGCGGATCGACTCGTCGGCGGCAATCGGCACGTCGATGCCGTTGCGGGCCAACGTCATCCGAAGGTCGCGCAACTCCTCGACCGTGGCACACGGCTGCTCCGCGTACTCCAGACCGAACCGGCCCAGGCGCTCGAGCGCCCTGACGGCGTCGTCGACGGACCACCCGCCGTTGGCGTCGACCCGGATCCGGCCGGAGGCTCCCAGCACCTCCCGGGCGGCCGCCACCCTCGCGAGGTCGTCGTCGAGCGCCTGCCCGCGCTCAGCCACCTTGACCTTGGCGGTCGTGCAGCCGGGGAACCGTGCCAGCACCTCGGCCACCCGCTCCGGGCCGACGGCCGGCACGGTGGCGTTCACCGGGACCGACGCGCGCACGGCATCCGGCCAGCCCAGCCACGCCGACTCCACGGCCGAGGCCAACCACCTCGACGACTCCACAGGCCCGTACTCGAGGAACGGCCCGAACTCGCCCCAACCGGCCGGCCCCTCGAACAGGGCGACCTCGCGGGTCGTCACCCCGCGGAACGGCACGCGCATCGGGATGGCGACCACGTGCACCACGGCGAGGAGGTCCCCGACAGCAGGCAACGGCATACCGTCACCGTAGGACCCCCGGGAAGCGGCCCTACCGCAGGGCGCGCTCGAGCTGGTCTCCGAGGAACGGCGCGAGCGTCTTCGCGTACGCGGCGGTCAGATGGGCGGAGTCCCGGTAGACGACCACGTTCCCGACCACGGGCCGGCACACCCTCGGCTCGCAGAAGAGGTCGCTGAGGTCGATCAGGCGGGCTCCTGGCGTCGCGGACACCGCACGCTGCATGCTCTGCGAGCCCAGCGCCTCGGCTCGGGGAACGGCACAGGCAGCAGCGGCGTCCAGGCCGTGCTGCTGGACACAGTCGATGTTCCCCGACGACATCACGGGGTTGTCGACCAGCCCCAGCACCACCGCGCCGTCGGGCACGGACCGCCACGCCGACGCCAGGCCGCGCGCCGCGGCGTCATCGACCGACTCGCCGTCGCGGGGCACCACCGGGGTCCTGCGGGCATTGGTCACGACCACGCCGTCGAGGTCCTCGGCTGCCGCGACGTGCGCCGTGACCTGGTCGCGCCACTCCTCGCACTCCCGGTTCAGGGCGTCGGTCCCGAACTCCAGCGTCGCATCGGTCCAGTAGCACCCGATCCGACCAGCCACGTCGATCCGCCAGTTCCTCTCGGCGGCGATCGACTCGTAGGCCCCCAGGAGGGTGTTGTTGTGCGAGTCCCCGAGGGCCAGCAGGTGCTTGGTGTAGCCCTGCGCGGGGCCGACGGAGCACACGTGCAGCGCGCTGTCACCGCGCGTGGACCAGCACTGCGTGCGGTTGGCGTCGTCGTGGAGCAGGGCGACCCCCGGGATCAGCTCGCCGCGGACGTCGGCGTCCACGGCGCACCCGGTGGCCGGCACCGCCGCCCCGATGCACTCCGCGCTCGCCTGGAGCCGAGCGCTGGCGAGGGAGGCGGCAGCATCCCGGCGCTCGGCCACCTGCACCGCCGGAACGCTGATGGCCAGCACCGCGAGCATCCCGACGACCGACCACAGCGCCACGGTGCGAGGACGGCGCGTGCCACCGAGCAGCCGCGGCGAGAACCGGACAGGGTTCTCGACGAATCGCATGGACACATAGGCGACGACGAACGTGGCGACGACGACGACGAGCTTGTCGGCCCGGGTGAGCGGGTGACCCGTGGCGTACGGCATGAGCGTCAGGAGCGGCCAGTGCCACAGGTAGATCGCGTACGAGGCACTCCCGACGAGCGCCACGGGGGTGAACCCTCCGGACCACTCCAGCGCGGTGCCACGGCCGGCCCAGATCGCCAGGGCCGTCCCGACGACGGGAATCGCTGCGAGCGCTCCGGGGAAGACGGTGGCCCCGTCGAAGAGGACCGCTGCAGCGAGGATCGCCACGACGCCGATCGCCGTCGCGGCCCGCTTCAGCCAGGTGTGCGACGGCGGCGGGATGAACGCCAGCAGTGCACCGACGCCGAACTCCCACGCCCGCGAGAAGGTGGAGAAGTACGAGACCGGTGCCGCGGTCGCGGTGAGCCAGATGCTGTAGCCCAGCGAGGCGGTGGTCACCCCCGCGACGATCAGCAACGCCGCCATCCGGGGGGAGCCGACGGCCCGCCGGACGGACCCGGCCGATCGACGGGCGGACCCGGCTGCTCGACCGGCGACCCATGCCGCCACGAGCAGCAGCAGGGGCACCATGACGTAGAACTGCTCCTCGACCGAGAGCGTCCAGAAGTGCTGCACCGGGGAGGGCGTGTGTCCCGCCACCGCGAGGTAGTCGACGCTGTCGGCCGCGAGTCGCCAGTTCTGCACGTACAGACCGGAAGCGGACACCTCGGTGAGGAACTGCGGCCAGCGCTCGGACGGGACGAGGACGACCACGGCGACCGCGGTGGTCAACAGCACGAGCAGCGATGCAGGGAGCAACCGTTTGGCGCGGCGGGCCCAGAAACGCCCGAGGCGGAGCCGGCCGGTCTGGACCACCTCGGAGAGCAGGTGCGAGGTGATGAGGTAGCCGCTGACCACGAAGAAGACGTCGACGCCGACGTACCCGCCCGTCAGGCGGTTCGGCCACAGGTGGAACGCGAGCACCGCGAGCACCGCGATGGCGCGCAGGGCCTCGACATCCGGACGCAGCTGACGGCGCCGGGAACGTCGAGTGGGCAACGGGTCGGAGGCGGCGACCGGCGTCGACGCGACGAAGGTCTCGTGGGAGATGTCGGCTCCAGTGTCTCGACGGACGGCCCCCCGCCGCGGTTCCCCTGCCGAGGAGGTGTGCACTCAGATTCTACGGCACCCCGACCTCCTGGCCGACGCCGACGGGCCGCACGAGGCACGGCCCGGGCCGACTAGCCTTGCGGCCGTGAGCGCGATCCCCGGAGTCAGCCAGACCTTCGACCCCGACGCCTGGCAGGAGGTGCCGGGCTTCGAGGACCTCACCGACGTCACGTACCACCACGCCGTCGGCCTGGGCTGCGTGCGCGTGGCGTTCGACCGGCCCGAGGTGCTCAACGCCTTCCGCCCGCACACCGTCGACGAGCTCCACCGGGTGCTCGACCACGCGCGCCGCACCGCCGACGTCGGCGTCGTGCTGCTCACGGGAAACGGCCCCGGCCCCGAGGGCACCGGAAGCCACGGCAAGTGGGCCTTCTGCACCGGCGGCGACCAGCGCATCCGCGGCCGCTCCGGCTACCAGTACGCCGAGGGCACGACGGCCGACACCGTCGACGAGCGCCGGGTCAGGGCCGAGGGCGGCCGGCTGCACATCCTCGAGGTGCAGCGCCTCATCCGCACCATGCCCAAGGTCGTCGTGGCCGTCGTCAACGGCTGGGCGGCCGGGGGCGGCCACAGCCTGCACGTCGTCTGCGACCTCACCATCGCCTCGCGCGAGCACGCCGCCTTCAAGCAGACGGATGCCGACGTCGGCAGCTTCGACGGCGGCTACGGCAGCGCCTACCTCGCCAGGATGGTGGGACAGAAGCGGGCCCGGGAGATCTTCTTCCTGGGCCGCACCTACTCCGCCGACGACATGCACACCATGGGTGCGGTCAACCTCGTCGCCGACCACGCCGACCTCGAGGCCGAGGCGCTCCAGGTGGCGCGCGAGGTGATGGGCAAGAGCCCGCAGGCGCAGCGGATGCTCAAGTTCGCCTTCAACCTCGTCGACGACGGGCTGATGGGCCAGCAGGTCTTCGCCGGCGAGGCGACCCGGCTGGCCTACATGACCGACGAGGCGGTCGAGGGGCGCGACCAGTTCCTCGAGAAGCGCGACCCCGACTGGTCGCCCTTCCCCTGGTACTTCTGAGCGCGGGGAGGGCGATGACCATCGGGTCGGGACCGGTCAGCCGTTCCCGGCGGCCTTGAACACGGCGAGCCTGTTCTCGCTGTCGTCCATCAGCACCAGCCCACCGTCCTCGGTGGTGAACTTCTTGGTGTCGGCCAGCGCCTGGAGGAAGGCCTGCTCCTGCTTCATCGCGTTGTCCGGGCCGGCCATCATCGTCGTGGCCAGCGCGCCGAAGGTGAGCACGCCGTCGCTCGGGGCGTCGTAGCTGCCGTTGAACGTGTTCACGCCGGCGTTGCCGTTGGCCTTGCCCTGGTTCATCGTCAGGCTCGACTCCACCGCGGCGTCGGCCGCGGCGCCGTTGAGCGTGACCAGGGTCCAGCTGCCCTCGAGCATGGTGGGGGCGTTCGGGACCTCGTCGTTGCCCCCGCACCCGGACAGGAGTGCGGCCAGGGCGACGAGGACGGCGGCCACGAGGGCCAGGGGCTTGGTGCGCTTCACGGCGTCCTGCACTTTCCACGGCTCGGGGGTGCCTGAGCGCGACGGTACCCCCGGGGCGGATGCCGGGCACAGGCCCTGCGGGCACCATCACCCGCCGCGGGTGATGGGTGGCGCACCGTCCCCCGCAGGGCCGAACGGACCGCCGTCCGGCACCGGGCCGGCACCCGGATCGCTCCCGAGGGATGCACTCGTCGCCGGGCCGGGTGCGTCCCGTCCCACGGGCGTCACGGGCCGCCGTGCGGCGCTCCCTCGCCCGGCGTGGCGCCGTCGGGGTCGAGCGCGAGGTCGCCGAGCAGCTCCTCGGGCGCGCGCATCCGCCACGCGTCCGTGACGAGCTCCTCGAGGCGCCCCGCATCCACCCGGTCGAGCCGGAGCATCACCAGCGGGGCGTTCTCGTACCCCGGGGCAGTGAAGAAGGCGTCGGGCTCACCGAGCAGCAGCGCCTGCCGCTCCTCTAGGTCGCCGACGAAGAGCACCGCGACATCGGTGCGAATGACGCGGGGCCGGCCCGGGCGGCGCTGCGGGTAGGACCAGACGAACCCCCTGTCGGCGACCCGGAAGTCGAAGCCCGCGCTCGGGATCTCGACCACGTGGGGCAGCGACAGCGCGAGCCGGCGCACGTCGTCGGCGTCAGCCACCGCACCTGCTCCTCGACCTCACCACCTGCACCCCGGCAACGCTACCCACCCTTGGCGACAGCCGGCGCGGGCGGAACCCGACGTCAGCCGGAGCCGCCGATGTCGACGGCGTAGGCCTCGTAGATCAGGTCGGCGGTCCGCTGACGGTGCCGGACCAGCCGCCCCAACAGCCGGATGCACGCCTCGCGGTGCGCGTCGACCGCCTCCTCGTCGGCCAGCCCCTCGTCCCGCTCGGCCAGCAGCCGCTCGACCTCGGCCAGGGCCTCGGCGTGCTCGCCGAGCTGCACCTCCACCCCGTGGGTCAGCCGCGGCGCGGTGACGCCGATGTCGGCGTAGAAGCCGCCGTCGGCCTCGGTCAGCACCGCGTGGTCGCGCAGGTCGTGAGCCAGCTCGGTGAGTGCCGCCCGCACCCTCCGCCGCCAGACCGGGCCGACTCCCACCGGAAGGGTCAGCGCGGCCTCGAGCGCCGCCATGGACTCCCCGAGCTCCGCGCGCTGCTGGCGAGCGTGCTCGAGGTATGCCGGGAACGTCTCGTCCACCACGTCGCACCTCCTGCCGTTGGGCCATGGTCCCGCACCGGCGGGCAGAACGCGACCCACCGAGGAAACCACCCTCGCCCGGGCGCGCGAGCACCGGCGCTCGGACCCTGGCGGCGCACCGTTGTCGAACGTCACTCGGGAGACCTCACCATCGCGACCGGTTCCGGTGGCACGCTGGTGCGCGGACGACCGCCCCGGCGGCCGAGCGGCACCCACCCTGACCCGACACCCGACCCTGACCTCACACCGGCGCAAGGGAGCCAGACCGATGAGCCAGACCGCACCACCGGGGTCCATCGACCCCGCTGTCCCCCCGAGCGGCACCGGGTGTGTCGAGTGCGACGCCGGCTCACCCCCGGGCTGGTGGGTGCACCTGCGGCGCTGCGCCGCCTGTGGCCACGTCGGCTGCTGCGACAGCTCCCCCTCGCAGCACGCCACCGCCCACGCCGCTGCCACCGGGCACCGCGTCATCGCGAGCTTCGAGCCCGGTGAGGACTGGTTCTGGGACTACGGCGACAAGTCGATGGTCGAGGGGCCGGCGCTCACGCCGCCCACGTCGAGGCCCGACGACCAGCCGGTGCCGGGTCCACGCCGCCGGGTGCCTGCCGACTGGCGCGACCAGATCCACTGATGCCGTCGCCGTCGCCACGGCCGCTCGCCGTGCCGCTCGGGCCGGCATCCCTCACCGTCCTGCCGAGCCTGGCGGCGGCGCTGGCGGGCGACGCCCCGGTGCTCCCCCACGCCGCCTCCGGCCCGGCCCTCGCAGTGCCGGCCCACGACCCGGCCGAGCTGCCCGACGGCCTCGCGGTGGTGGTCGGCACGTCCGGGTCGACCGGCACTCCCAAGCGGGCGCTGCTCACGACCGGGGCCCTGGTGACCAGCAACCGCGCCACGCACGAGCGGCTCGGCGGGCCGGGGCAGTGGCTGCTCGCGCTGCCCGCCCACCACGTCGCCGGCCTGCAGGTGCTGCTGCGCTCGCTGGACGCCGGCACCACCCCGGTCGCCATGGACCTCGCCGACGGCTTCCTCCCGGCCGCCTTCGTGGCCGCGGCGGCACGGCTCGACCGCCGGCTGCGGCGCTACACGGCCCTGGTGCCCACCCAGCTGGTCCGGCTGCTCGACCACCCGGGGGGCTCGGAGTCGCTGGGTGCCCTCGACGCCGTGCTCGTCGGGGGTGCCGCCATCTCGCCGCGGCTGCGGCGGCGCGCCGAGCGGGCGGGCGTGCGGGTGGTGGCCACCTACGGCATGAGCGAGACAGCCGGCGGATGCGTGTACGACGGGACACCGTTGCCCTGCACCGAGATCGCCTTCGACGACGAGGGGCGCATCCACCTCGGGGGTGCGACCCTGGCGCACGGCTACCTCGGCCGGCCCGACCTCACCGCCGCGGCCTTCGGCGTCGACGACGACGGGCAGCGCTGGTTCCGCACCGACGACGTCGGCCACACCGACGCCCGGGCCCGGCTGCGGGTCGACGGCCGGGTCGACGACCTCATCAACACCGGCGGCCTCAAGGTGGCGCCGCGCCTGGTGGAGGAGGCCATCGTCGACCACGTGCCGGGTGTGGCGGAGGTCGTCGTCGTCGGCAGCGACGACCCCGAGTGGGGCGAGGCGGTGTGCGCCCTGGTCGTGCTCGAGCCCGGCGCGGTGCGCCAGGGGCTGTCCGCCGGCGAGCTGCGGGCCCACCTACGCGGCATCCTGCCCGACCACGCCCTCCCCCGGCGTGCGCTCACGGCCCCGCGGGTGCCACTGCGCGGGCCAGGGAAGCCCGACCGCCGTGCAGTGAGCGCCTTGTTCACCATGGGATGATTGCGGTGTGCTCCGCTACGTCCCGGCCCTGCTCAGCCTCGCGCTGACGGTCTACTGCGTCATCGACGCAATCACCACCGACGAGGCGGACATGCGCAACCTGCCCAAGGTCGCCTGGGTGATGATCGTGCTCCTCCTCCCCGTGGTCGGGCCGGTCGCCTGGCTGCTCGGCGGACGACCGCGCCGGGGCGCCCCGCCGTCGGGGGGCCGGGTGCGCGGCCCCAACGGCGGTCGCGGCCCGGACCGACGCCCGCTCGGTCCCGACGACGACCCCGACTTCCTCAAAGGCATCTGACTCCTCCATGGCCTCCCTCTCCCAGTGGGTGGCGGGCGCCCGCCCGCGCACCCTGCCCGCCGCGGTCGCCCCCGTCGTGCTCGGAACCGCCGCGGCGCACCTCGAGGGCCGCGCCGACGCCGCCCTCGCCATCCTGGCGCTCGTCGTCGCCCTCGCCCTGCAGGTGGGGGTGAACTACGCCAACGACTACTCCGACGGCATCCGGGGTACCGATGAGGCCCGGGTCGGCCCGGTGCGGCTCGTCGGCCAGCGGCTCGCGGCGCCGGGCAACGTCAAGCTGGCCGCGCTGCTGTCGTTCGCCTCCGCGGGCGTCGTGGGCCTGGCCCTGGTGGCCCTGTCGGGGGCGTGGCTGATGCTGCCGCTCGGGGCGTTGGCCGTGCTCGCCGCCTGGCGCTACACCGGTGGCGACAACCCCTACGGCTACCGGGGCCTGGGCGAGCTCTACGTCTTCGTGTTCTTCGGGCTGGTGGCCACGCTCGGTACCCAGTACACGCAGGCGGATGCCGTCACCTGGTTCGGCCTGATCGGCGCCGTCGGCGTGGGGGCGGTCGCCTCGGCCATCCTCGTGGCCAACAACCTGCGCGACATCCCCACCGACACCGAGCACGGCAAGCGCACCCTGGCCGTGCGGCTCGGCGACCGGCGCACGCGGCAGCTGTACGTCGCCCTGGTGGGGGTGTCGGTGGTGGCGCTGGGCGGCATGGCCCTCTGGGAGCCGGTGGTGCTGCTCGGGCTGCTCGCCCTGCCCCTCGCGGTCACGGCGGTGCGCATCGTGGTGGCCGGCACCACCGGTCGCGGCCTGGTGCCCGTGCTGGCTGCGACGGGGCTCTACGACATCGCCTACGCCGTGCTCGTCGCGGTCGGCGTGGTCGTCGGCGTCGCGCTGGGCTGACCCCCGCGCTCTCCTCCCGCGACATCAGGGGCAGCCCTGACGTCGATGGAGGCGGCAGGCGGATGCCGTGAGCTCCGTCAGCCGGGGATCCGCACGAGGCGCGCCGTGCCGGCCGGGTCCTCGAGCACGACGAAGTCGCCCGATGCCGTGCGCGCCGCCGAGCGCACCAGCCGCGCGGGCGGCCCGCTCCGCTGCCGGGTGCCGTCGGGTCCCTCGCTGGCCCCCACCGCGGGCGCGCCGCCCCCAGGCACTGCGCCGGTGACCGTGAGCACCTGCAGCACGCCGCCGGACGCGAGCAGCACGGTCGGCGCGCCACCGCTCAGCAGTGGGGCGGTGAGCAGGTCGTGCTCAGCGACGGCCATGCCCGGCAGCCCGAGCAGGGCCGCCGTGCCATCGCGGCCGAGGGACCAGCCGCGCAGCAGGCCGTCGACGACACCCACCACCGTGCACAACCCCACGGGATCGCAGGATGCCGCGTGCGCCTCTCCGAGCGACCCCTGACCGGGCAGGTCGATACGGGTCCAGGGCCCCGAGGGCCCCGGTGACCGCCACACCGCGGGACGCTGGGCGACGCTGCCCGTGCCGAGCACGGTCACCGACCCGGCGACGAGCACGCCGTCGCCGTCGGCGGTCGCGCCGCGGGCCGACACCAGCGCCGTGGCGGTGCTGGCCAACGCGGTGCCGGCCGAGGAGGAACGCACCCAGCGTTCCCCCTCCGGATGCCAGAGCGCGATGTCGAGTCCGGCGCCCCCGCTCTCCCACGACCCGACGATGACCGGGGCGGCCGGGGTCTGCACGAGCGAGACCAGGGCGCCGGCGCCCCACCCCCCGAAGGTGGCGAACGGCTGCGGCAGCTCGCGCACCCCGGACGCATCCCCACGCCAGGTGCTCCACCGGGTGTTGGAGTGGGCCCCGGCCGGAGCCCCGCCCACGAGGTCGACCGCCGCGCCCCGGGGGGCGGCCACCAGCCACCGGGCCTGGAAGGCCGTCGGCGACACCGGGCTCACCTCGACCTCGCGCGAGCCCCCGCCGGCCTCGAGCACGGTCAGCCGCGGCCGCGAGGCGGCACCCTCCGGGGCCCGCGACCCCACCAGCAGGTCCGCTCCCCACCGCGCGACGACCACCGGCTCGTCACCCGCGGGCAGCGCCACCTCGGTGGTGGCCAGCCGAGCCGGGTGCGAGGCCCGCCCGTCCGCGGGTGACGACGGGTCGCACGCCGCCGCCAGCAGCACCGGTGCCAGCAGCACCGGTGCCAGCAGTACCGCCGCCAGCGGCGTGCCCCACCAGCGCCGGCTATCGGGCCGCCCGAGCGTCATCCGTGCTCTTCCCCCACGCACCGGAACCCGCACCGGGCCACCGGCCCCCCACCCGGGCCCACCATTGTCGCCACCCGGGCCCTCACACGTCGATCGTCAGGCCGACCGACACCAATCGCTGGCGCCCAGCCGCACGGTCACCGGGACCATCCCCCAGCCGTAGGTGACCAGCGACGACGCCGACCCGATGGCACCGCACAGCTCGTCGGGGACGGACACGAAAGTGGTGCGGCGCCGGCCCCCGCCAGAACCACACCTCGCCGGAGAGCTCCAGGTCCACCGGCTCAGGATAGGAGCAGCCCCCGACACCAGGAGCCGGAGACCGGGGCAGCCCTCAGCGGAAGGTGCCCTCGTCGCCCGACACCTCGGCATCCTCGGCCTCCTCGTCGGCCGAGCGGGCCGGGACCGCTCCCTTCTTCGCCGCCGACCGGGCCTCGATCCGGCGGGCGAGCTCGGCCGAGTAGTCCTCGCGGAACCGGCGCAGCGCGAAGTACGAGATCGCCGCGGACAGCAGGGCGGCGCCGAGCACGAGGTAGGGCAGCTGGGCGCGATCGCGCAGGCCGAGCAGCCAGAGCAGGCTGAGGCAGCCGAGGAAGACGAGCAGGCGGAGCAGGCTGTAGCGGAGCATGATGCGATCAGAGTCCCGAGTAGGAGTGCTGGCCGACGAAGAAGACGTTGACGACGGCGAAGTTCATGATGACGCAGCCGTAGCCGACGAGCGCGATCCAGACGGCGTTCTGGCGCTTCCAGCCGGTCGTGGCCCGGGCATGCAGGTAGGCGGCGTAGACCACCCAGATGACGAAGCTCCACACCTCCTTGGGGTCCCAGTTCCAGTACGACCCCCACGCCTGGCGGGCCCAGATGGCACCGGCGATCACGGTGAAGGTCCACAGCGGGAAGGCGACGATGTGGACGGCATACGTGAGCCGCTCCAGCGCGCGGGCGTCGGGCAGCCGGTCCATGAAGCTGCGCCGGCGCTCGGGGGCCGACTCCAGCCGGTCCTGGACCAGGTACATGACGCCGAGCGAGAAGCCGATGGTGAACACCGCCACCGACAGGGTCGCCACGGTGACGTGGATGGCCAGCCAGACCGACCGCAGCGACGGCATCAGCTCGGACGCATCGGTGTACCAGACCGTGATGGCCAGCCCGAGGTTGAGCAGCACCGGGGTGACGACGAACAGCCCCAGCCAGCGCAGGTCGCGGCGCGTCGACCAGCCGCAGAACGCCAGCAGCACGAACATCGCCCCGAAGATGGCGAACTCGTACATGTTGCCCAGCGGCCAGCGGTGCACCTCGAGGGCGCGCAGCACCACCCCCGCGACGACGAGCACGGTGCCGAGGAGGGTGAGGGTCCAGCCGATGCCGGCCGCCTTGCGGGCGGCGAGCGGCTCGGTGTCGCGGCCGGTGCCTCCCACCGCGCCGGGGCTCGCGGATGCCGGGTCGCCCCCCTCCACCGCTCCGGCGGGCACGAGCTCGCGCTCGCGCTCGCGGACGGTCTCGCGGTCCGCCTCGCGGGCGGGCACGAGGCGGGCGAGGTACACGGCATCCGCGAGCATCGCCAGGGTGAGCACGACCATGGCGGAGTAGATCGCCAGGTTGGACAGCTGGGCGAGGGACTGGTCGGTCATCGGGTTCCTTCGAGTGCGCGGAGGACGGCCTCGATCTCGTCGGGCATGCCTTCGTCGTCGTCCTTGGCGAGGCCGCCGACGGACACCACACTACGACCCGCAGCGGGCCCGGGCCCAACGCGCACGAACACCCTTCGACGACGGATGACGAGCGAGCCGACCAGCCCGGCGAGCATCAGCAGCGAGGCCACGAGGGTGAGCGACTTGCCCGGGTCGGTGCGGATCGACAGGCCCGCGAAGCGCTCGACCTTGTCGAAGGTGATCGAGCCCCGACCACCGGGCAGCTCGTAGGTCTGCCCGGGTCGCAGCAGGATGCGCAGCTGGTCGGCACCGTCCTTGCCCGGCACAGGTGTCATCGAGGCCGTGTCGAGCGAGTAGACCGACTGGGGGCTGCCGCTGGGGAACAGCTCGCCCTCGAACGCGGTCAGCGCCAGCTGGGGGTCGAGCGCGTCGGGGAAGACCGAGTGGGGGCCCTTGTCGTCGATGCGCCCGGTCGGCAGGAAGAAGCCGGCGAAGCCGAGCTGCTCGGGCGAGGCGCCGGGCACCTTCACGGCGCCGACCGAGGTGTAGTTGTTGTCCTTCGGCAGGAACGGCGTGGCGTCTGAGTACAGCACCGTGCCCGCGGCGTCACGCACCGTGATCACCGGGGCGTAGCCGTTGCCGAGCAGGAATACCGACCCGCCGCCGGTCTCGAGCGGGCCGTTGACCCGGATGCTGCGCGGCTCGCTGCGGCCGTCGGCGCCGGTGAAGGTCGTGAACGCCTCGAAGTCGCGCGGCGCCCCGAACTGGCCCGGGCTCTTGGCCCGCGTCTCGAACGTGGCGTCGAGCCGGTCGAGCCGGATCGTGTAGGGCTTCAGGGCGTTGACGTCGACCCACGGCCCGGGGCTGAAGGTGTCGTAGCGGGACAGGGTGTTGGCGAAGGTCTTGCCGACCGGCACGATGACGTCGCCCTTCCAGCCGAGCAGGTGCCCCCAGGCCACGCCGACGAGCACCCCGATCAGCGCCACGTGGAAGACCAGGTTGCCGGTCTCGCGCAGGTAGCCCTTCTCGGCGGACAGGGTCTCGTCGTCGTGGGCGTGCACCCGGTAGCGGCGCCCGCGCAGCACCGCCCGCAGCCGCTCGCGCACCTCGCGCGGCTCGCCCGCCACGACGACCTCGCGGGAGGCGGCGAGCCGGTCGAGCCGGCGCGGCGCCCGCGGCGGGGCCGAGCGCACCTGGTGCCAGAGGATCTTCGTGCGCGGCAGCACGCAGCCGATCAGCGAGACGAACAGCAGCAGGTAGATCGCGGCGAACCACGGCGAGGCGTAGACCTCGAAGAAACCGAGCCGGTCGAGCACCGGGCCGGCGGTCGGGTGGTCGGCGATCCAGGCGGTGGTGCGCGCGGGGTCGATCGAGCGCTGCGGGAAGGTGGAACCGGGGATGGCGCCGATGGCCAGCAGCAGCAGGAGGAACAGCGCGGTGCGCATGCTGGTGAGCTGGCGCCAGGTCCAGCGCAGCCAGCCGAGCGGGCCGAGCCGCGGCTGCACGACCTCGGGCCGGGTCTGCGTTCCGGCGGCGCTCACACCGGCACCCGGAACCCGCTGACGAGCTCGGTCTGCAGCCACCTGTTGAGGTCCTCCCAGACCCCGGTGAGCATGAGTAGGCCGACGAGCACGAGCAGGCCTCCACCGACGCGCTGGATCGTGCGCTGATGGCGCCGCAGCCACCCCGACACGCGCCCGGCCCGGTCGAGCCCGGCCGCGATGAGGATGAAGGGCAGGCCCAGTCCCAGCCCGTAGGCCACGGCGAGCACGACGCCGCGCCACAGCTGCGGGTCGATGCTGGTGCTCGCCAGCACGAGCACGGCGGCGAGGGTGGGGCCGGTGCAGGGAGCCCAGCCCAGCGCGAAGACCGCGCCCAGCAGCGGCGCACCGGCCAGGCCGGCCCTGGGGCGCCACGAGATCTTCGCCTCGCGCTGGCTCCCCATGCCGAGGAAGACCAGGCCCATGACGATGACGACCACCCCGCCCAGGCGCAGCAGCAGCGCGCGGTGCTCGACGAGAGCCCGGCCGGCGGTGGTGACGAAGATCGAGCCGAGCACGAAGACGGCCGTGAACCCGATGACGAACAGCAGAGCGCCCGTCACCGTCGTGCTGCGGCGCTTGTCGGCCAGTGGCTCGCCGGTGAGCCCGGTCACGTAGCCGAGGAAGCCGGGCACCAGCGGCAGCACGCAGGGGCTGGCGAAGGAGACCAGACCGGCGAAGGCGGCGACCAGCACCGCGAGGGGCAGCGCGCCTGAGACGACCGTGTCGCCGGCGGCGAGCACGGCCACGGGGGCGGCAGCCGGGGTCACGACTCGTCGACGACGTCGTCGACGAGGCCACGCAGGGTGCTGGCGGTGACGGGGCCGTTGACCCGGGCGGCGATCCGCCCCTCGGTGTCGAGCACGAGGGTCGTGGGCACCGTCGGCGCCTTGCCCTGCAGGGCCAGGATGGCGACCCCGGACTCGTCGCTCAGGCTGGGGTAGGTGATGCCGGCCTTCCTGGCGAAGGCGGCCCCGCGGGCGGGGTCCTCGCGGAAGTCGATGCCCATGAACTGCACCGGAGCCCGGTCGGCCTGCAGCTCGGCCCACGTCTTCTGAAGGGCCGGCGCCTCCGCGACGCAGGGGGCGCACCACGAGCCCCACACGTTGAGCACGAGCACCGTGCCGCGGGTCGAGGCGATGTCCCACGCGGTGCCGTCGAGCAGCTCGCCGGTCAGCTCGACCGGCTCGCCGCGCTGGGCCGCAGGGATGGTCTCGACCGCGCCGTCGCCGGAGACGTAGCCCTTCTGGTCGCCGGCCTTGGCCTGCGCGGCCACGGAGTTGGGGTCCTGGGTGCAGCCGGTGGCGCCGAGGAGGAGCACACCAGCCGCAAGAACCCCCACGGCACCCTGTGCGGTGGCCCGAAGCGTCATGCGCCAGCCCCGGGCTGGGCCTGGTCGAGCAGCGACGCGGCCGGCTCGCTGTAGCTGAGCGAGAGCAGCTCGTCGTCGAGGAAGGTGAACGAGGTCAGCGACGCCAGCGAGCACTCGCGGCCGGCCGGGTTGTGCCACAGGGGCCGACCCTCGGTGGCCAGCCGGATCAGCCAGATCGGCGCCTGGTGGCTGACGATGACCGCCTCGTGGCCCCGGGCTGCCGTTCGCGCGTCGACGATCGCCCGGCGCATCCGCTCGACGAGGTCGGTGTAGGGCTCGCCCCACGAGGGCCGGAACGGGTTGAGCATCTTCGGGTAGAGCCGCGGATGCTTCAGGATGCCGCGCCCGCCGGCGACCGGCAGCCCCTCGAAGTAGTTCTCGGCCTCGATGACCCCGGCGTCGAGGGTGACCTCGAGGCCGTGGGCGTCGGCGATGGGGGCGGCGGTCTCCTGGGCCCGCTCCAGCGGGCTGGACACCAGGTGGGTGATGTCGTGGTCGCCGAGGTGCTCGGCCGCGAGGTCGGCCATCCGGCGGCCGAGCCCGGAGAGGTGGTAGCCCGGCATCCGCCCGTAGAGGAGGCGGTGCGGGTTGTGCACCTCGCCGTGGCGCAGCAGGTGCACGACGGTGCGCTGCGGGTCACCGGGGCCAGGGCCACCGGCCTCGGGGGACGACGTCATGCGCCTGATTGTCGCAAACCCCGCTGGGTGCTCAGGCACGCGTCCCGGCGCACGGGCGGCTCACAGGTCGCGGTGCAGCTCCTGCTCGACGGCATCGTGCCGGTCGGCCTGTCTGAGGTGGAGCAGCGCCAGCAGCAACCCGCCCCAGATCACGAGCATGGCGACGACCATCATGACGATGGCCGGGGTGGTCATCGGGGGCTCCGTGTCGCTGCTGGGTCCGGCTCGCCGGCCCCTGGTGGGTCGTCGACGTCCATCCGGGTCTGGGGGCGCCATGGCACGCGGGCGACGAGGAAGCCCGCCACGGCCACCAGCGCGGCCGCCGCCCAGCCGAACAGCAGGAGCATCCACTGCGGGTAGCCCTCGTAGGGCTCCTGGAGAACGGCCCAGAACTCGCGGACCAGGACGAACCCGAGCGCCAGCGGCGTGACCGTGGAGACCAGCACGATCCACCACGCCCCGATCGGCACGGACCCGCCACGGTTGAGGTGGTCCCTGAGCCGGGGCAGCGCCCGGACCCCCCACGCGACCACGACCATGCTGACAACCGCCACGAGCAGGATGCCGAAGCGGTTGACGAAGTGGTCGAGGATGTCCAGGACGTAGATGCCGCTCGTCGTGCTGAACCCGGCGAGGCTGAGCAGGGCGCACGGAACGGTCACGAGCAGCGTCGCCCGCAGCCGGCTGGTCTCGAACTTGTCGCGCACGGCCGAGATGACGACCTCCAGCACGCTGACCAGTGAGGTGAACCCGGCCATGACGAGCGACGCGAAGAACAGCACTCCCAACGCCGCTCCTCCCGGCGCCTCGTTGACGATGGTGGGGAAGGCGATGAACGCCAGGCCGATCCCCGACGTCGCCACCTCGCCGACGCCCACCCCGGCGGCCTGTGCCATGAAGCCCAGCGCCGCGAAGACACCGATGCCGGCCAGCAGCTCGAAGCCGGAGTTCGACAGGCCGACGACGAGGGCCGAGCCGGACATGTCGGTGCGCCGGTGCACGTAGGAGGAGTACGTGATCATGATGCCAAAGCCGATCGACAGCGAGAAGAAGATCTGGCCGTAGGCGGCGGCCCACACCGCAGGGTCGCCCAGGGCCGACCAGTTCGGGGCGAACAGCGCATCCAGTCCCTGCGCCGCGCCCGGCAGCCGCAGCGCCTGGACGACGAGGAAGGCGAACGCCGCGATGAGCACGGGGATGAAGACGACCGAGGTGGCGCCGACGCCGCGGCTGACCCCGAGCGCCAGCACGCCGACGAGCGCCAGCCACACCAGGGCGAGCGGCGCCAGGACGTGCGGCACGAACTGCAGCGTCACCCCCGGATCCCCGGCCTGCAGGAACTCTCCGAAGAAGTAGGCGTTGGGGTCCTCGCCCCACGCCTGGGAGAACGAGAAGACGGTGTAGCTGAGGGCCCAGGCGACGACCGCGGCGTAGTAGACCGCGATCATGAAGCAGATCCCGACCTGCCACCAGCCGAGCCCCTCGGTGCGCCGGGACAGCCGCGCGAAGGACAGGGGCGCAGACCCCCGGTACTTGTGCCCGAGGGCGTACTCGAGCAGCAGGAACGGGATGCCCGCGGTCAGCAGGGCGACGAGGTAGGGCAGGACGAACGCCCCGCCGCCGTTCTCGTACGCCACGTAGGGGAACCGCCAGATGTTGCCCAGGCCCACCGCGGACCCGATGGCGGCGAGGATGAACACTCGTCTCCCCGAGAAGGACCCGCGCCGGGCCTCGGCCTCGTCGGGCGCGTTCGCGCCACGGTCGTGGTGTGCGGTCGTGCTCATCGGACCCTCCCTCGATGCTCAAGTTGGCCCCTGCAGCATCTCGCGACCAGGGCCCGAGCGCCAGGTCAGACGGAGCGACCACGTCCGGCCGCCGCGGCTCGGGCAGCCCCCGGCAGGGCCGCGAGCACCCGCTCGACCGCCGCGTCGTCGTGCGCACCCGAGACGAACCACGACTCGAAGGCGCTCGGCGGCAGGTAGA
This sequence comes from uncultured Actinomycetota bacterium, assembly GCA_963747405.1. Lineage (GTDB taxonomy): Bacteria > Actinomycetota > Actinomycetes > Actinomycetales > Dermatophilaceae > Fodinibacter. The sequence continues at coordinate 96,245 of CAVVFG010000010.1, read as the reverse complement.
CCCCGGCATCGAGCATCGCGTGGAAGAACCGGCCGAACGCCGCGGTGTCCTGGTCGCGGGCGTCGTCGTAGGTGCGCACGGCACCCTCGCGGAAGTAGACCGAGAACATCGACCCGGCCCACTGCACCCGGTGCGGCACACCGGCATCCGACAGGGCGGTGGACGCCGCCCCGGCGATGGCGCTGGAGACCTCGCCGAGACGGGTGTAGAGGGCGTCGTCGCAGGCCCGCAGCGTGGCGAGCCCGGCGGCGGTGGCGACCGGGTTCCCCGAGAGGGTGCCCGCCTGGTAGACCGGACCCTCGGGCGCGAGCAGGGCCATCACGTCGGCGCGGCCACCGAACGCCGCCGCGGGGAAGCCGCCGCCCATCACCTTGCCGAACGTCATCAGGTCGGGGGTGACGTCGACGCCCTCGTGCCCCCACCAGCCGGCGCGGCTGACCCGGAAGCCGGTCATCACCTCGTCGGAGACGAGCAGCGCGCCGTGCTCGGTGGTGACCCGGCGCAGGGCCTGGGTGAACCCGGCATCCGGCGGCACGACGCCCATGTTGCCGGCGGCCGCCTCGGTGACCAGGCAGGCGATCTCGCCCCCGCGGGCGGCGAAGACGGCCTCGAGGGCCTCGACGTCGTTGTAGGGGATGACGAGGGTCTCGGCGGCCATCTCCTTCGGCACGCCGGCCGAGTCGGGCAGGGCGAGGGTGGCGACGCCGGAGCCGGCGCTCACCAGGAGGCTGTCGACGTGGCCGTGGTAGTGCCCGGCGAACTTCACGACGAGGCTGCGGCCGGTGAACCCACGGGCCAGCCGGATGGCGCTCATCGTGGCCTCGGTGCCGCTGCTCACCAGGCGCACCTGGTCGACCGGGTCGACCCGAGCGACGATCTCCTCGGCGAGCAGCACCTCGTTCTCGCTGGGCGTGCCGAACGAGAAGCCGCGGCCGACGGCCTCGCGCACCGCCTCGAGCACCTGCGGGTGGGCATGCCCCAGGATCATCGGGCCCCAGCTGCAGACCAGGTCGACGTACTCGGTGCCGTCGACGTCGGTGAGGTAGGGGCCCCGCCCGCTCGCCATGAAGCGGGGCGTGCCCCCCACGGCGCGGAAGGCGCGCACCGGCGAGTTGACCCCGCCGGGCGTCACGGCGCGGGCCCGTGCCAGCAGGGCTGCGGATGCCGGGGCGTCGGTCGGGGTGGTCGCGGCGGTCGTCGTGTCGGTCACCGCGCCATCATCCCAGCCGCGGCGGACGCCGCGGGGGTGCGGGGCAGCGGCGCAGACCGGCTCGCACGTCACCTCACCGGCAGGAGACGCTCAGCAGGCTTCCTCCGGCGTGCCGGGGTCGGCCGCGTAGGCGTCGCGGATGGCCTGCATCGCCTCTCCCACGGCGGCGAACTGCTGGGGGGTCAGGATGTCGACGAGGTGTCGCCGCACGCTGGCCACGTGCACCTCGGCGAAGCCGACGATCGCCTCGCGGCCCTCCTCGGTGAGCCGCAGCAGCACGCCGCGGCCGTCGTCCGGCGCGGGGCTGCGCTTGACCCACCCGCGCCGCTCGAGGCGGGCGGCGGTGTGCGTGACCCGACTGCGCGACTGCACGATCAGGGAGGCCAGCGCCGACATCCGTAGCTGGCCCATGGGCGCCTCCGAGAGCATCGAGAGCAGCTCGTACTCCGGGAGGGAGATGCCGACCGCCTGCAGGTCGTGGTCGAGGGCCACGTCGAGCTCGCGGTTGGCTCGCAGGTAGGCGCGCCACGAGACCTGCTCGGCCTCGGTGAGCCACCGGACCTCCTTGCTCGACATGGCACCCATCGTCGCACGTCGGCACGGGGCGGCGAGGGGGTTTCGCGGTGCACCCGGGCCGGGACCGGCCCGACCTGGTCTCACCTGTCGAGACGGGGGAATGATCACCGGGAGCCGGTTGGTTGTAGCGTCAAGTAAGATGTGATTGAAGCATCAACTACTGACTCCCACCCCAACCCTGCAAGGAGATCGACATGACCGCCACCGCCACCCTGAGCACCCTGGCCGCCGGCACCTGGGCCATCGACCCCACCCACACCGAGGTGGGCTTCGTCGCCCGTCACCTCATGGTGACCAAGGTCCGCGGCTCCTTCACCGACGTCTCGGGCAGCGTCGAGGTCGCCGACGACGTGACCGCGTCGGTTGCCGACGTCGTCATCAAGACCGCCTCGGTGAGCACCGGCACCCAAGACCGCGACGCCCACCTGCGCAGCGCCGACTTCTTCGACGTCGAGGCCTACCCGGAGATGACCTTCGTCTCCACCGCCTTCGACGGCGAGACCCTCACCGGCGACCTGACGATCAAGGGCGTCACCAAGCCGGTCACCCTCGACGTCGAGTTCAACGGTGTCGCCACAGACCCGTGGGGCAACGAGAAGGCCGCCTTCGAGGCCACCACCGAGGTCAACCGCACCGACTGGGGCCTCACCTGGAACGCGAACCTCGAGAAGGGCGGCGTGCTGGTGTCCGAGAAGGTCAAGCTCGTGCTCGACGTGCAGCTCGCCAAGCAGGCCTGAGCCCCGAAGCCGCGCTCCTGACCCTCCGACGGAGCACCCCCGCCGCGGATCCTCCACCGCAACGGCCCGAGGCCGTCGCCCTCCCCACCACCGGGGCAGGGCGGCGGCCTCCGTCGCGCCAGCTCGAGCTGGCTGCCCATCCGGCAGTGCGTCAGAGTCGGGCGGCGGCCTCGAGCGCGTAGTAGGTGAGGATGATCGAGGCGCCGGCCCGGCGGATGCCGGTCAGGCTCTCCATCATCACCCGGTCGCGGTCGACCCAGCCGCGCCCGGCGGCCGCCTCGATCTGCGAGTACTCCCCCGAGATCTGGTATGCCGCAACCGGAACCGGTGACATCGCCGCAGCGGCAGCGATGACGTCGAGGTGCGGGCCGGCAGGCTTGACCATGACGATGTCGGCGCCCTCGTCGATGTCGAGCGCGAGCTCGCGCAGTGCCTCGGTGCCGTTGGCGGGGTCCTGCTGGTAGGTCGCGCGGTCGCCGACGAGCGAGCTCTGCACCGCCTCGCGGAACGGGCCGTAGAGGCCGGAGGTGTACTTGGCCGCGTAGGCGAGGATCACCGTGTCGGTGAACCTGGCGGCGTCCAGCGCCGCGCGCACGTGGGCGACCTGGCCGTCCATCATCCCCGACAGCCCCAAAACCGGTGTGCCGGTTGCGGCCTGGGCCAGCGCCATCGAGGCATACCGGTCGAGGGTGGCGTCGTTGTCGACCGAGCCGTCGGCGGCGAGCACCCCGCAGTGACCGTGGTCGGTGAACTCGTCGAGGCACAGGTCGGCCATCACCACGAGGTCGTCGCCGACCTCCTGCACCAGCCGCGCCAGGGCGACGTTGAGGATGCCGTCGGGGTCGTCGGCGCCCGACCCTCGAGCGTCCTTGTCGACCGGCACGCCGAAGACCATGATGCCGCCGAGCCCGGCGTCGACGCAGCGCCGCGCCTGGTCCACCAGCGAGTCCACGGTGTGCTGCACGACCCCCGGCATCGCCGAGATGGGGACCGGCTCGGAGATGCCCTCGCGCACGAACACCGGCAGGACGAGCTCGGCCGGGTGCAGCCGCGTCTCGGCCACGAGCCGGCGGATCGCCGGGCCCTGCCGCAGCCGGCGGGGCCGCGAGGTCGGGAAGCCGGCCACGCTCAGGTGGCCCGTCGCCGGCCGCCGGGGCGTCGCTGGCTGGGCCGCAGCACGGCCTCACCGGCCTCCTGCGCGGCCAGCGCGAGCGAGCGCCCGTGGTCGGCGAGCGCGTCGACGAGCGCCTCGGCCGTGGGCTCCGGGGCGAGCACGTCGACCCGCAGGCCGTGCTCCTCGGCGGTCTTCGCGGTGGCTGGGCCGATGCAGGCCACCACGGTCGAGGGGTGCGGCTTGCCGGCGATGCCGACGAGGTTGCGCACCGTCGAGCTCGACGTGAACAGCACCGCGTCGAAGGACCCGTTCTTGATGGCGTCGCGCACCGGGGCGGCCGGCGGCGCGGCACGCACCGTGCGGTAGGCGGTGACGTCGTCGACCTCCCAGCCCATCTCGTGCAGGCCGGCCACCAGGGTGTCGGTGGCGATGTCGGCCCGCGGCAGGAACACCCGGTTGATCGGGTCGAGGTCACGGTCGAAGTCGGGCCACTCCTCGAGCAGGCCGCGCGCGGAGTGCTCGCCCGAGGGCACCAGGTCGGGGACGATGCCCCAGTCACGCAACGCCTGTGCGGTGACGCCGCCGACGGCAGCCACCTTCAGGCCCGCGAACGAGCGGGTGTCGAGGCCGAACTCGTCGAACTTCTCGCGGATGGCCCGCACGGCGTTGACCGAGGTGAAGCCCACCCACTCGTAGCGGCCGGTGACCATGCCCTTGACGGCCCGCTCGAGCTGCTGCGGCGTGCGTGGCGGCTCGACCGAGATGGTCGGCACCACCGCGGCCTGGGCGCCGTGGTGCTCGAGGCGGGCGATCGTCGAGCCGGACTGCTCCTTGGTGCGCGGAACGAGCACCTCCCAGCCGAACAGCGGCTTGGTCTCGAACCACGACAGGGTCTCGCGCATGGTGACAGTTGACCCCACGACGGCCAGCACGGGGAAGCGCCCGTCGGCCATCCTCGCGGACGCGCTGCCGAGCGTGGTCACCAGGGTGCGCTGCTCGGTGGTCGTGCCCCGCTCGGTGACGGCCACCGGGGTGGCGGCGTCGCGGCCGGCGGCCACCAGGGCGTCGAGCGCCTCGGCGGCCCGGTCGGGCTGGCCCAGCACCACGACGGTGACCCCGGGGTCGACCGCACCGGTGAGGTCGGTGTGGCGGGCGCCGGCGACGACCACGTGGATGCCGGTGGACGCGCTCGACGTCAGCGGCACCCCCGCGTAGGACGGCACCGCGGTGACCGAGCTGACGCCCGGCACGACCTCGAAGGCCAGACCGGCCTTGACGCAGGCCGACGCCTCCTCGGCCAGGCCGTTGAAGACGGCGGGGTCGCCGTCCATCAGGCGCACGACCAGGCCACCGGGGTGGGCCTTGGCCGCCCGCACGACGAGCTTGGACCGCACCGCGTGGGTGAGCCGCTCGCCGTGCTCGCCGTAGCCGGCGTCGACGACGCTGACGTCGGGGCGGCACCAGCTCTGCACCACGGCCTCGCGGGCCACCTGGTCGATGACGACCGCGTCGGCGGCCGCCAGCAGCTCGCCGGCACGTACGGTCAGCAGCCCCGGGTCGCCGGGGCCGGCGCCGACGAAGGCGACGCGGGCCGGGATGCGGGTGGTGGCAGGGCTGGATGTGCGCGAGGGGCTCACGGGGCACGCTCCGTTGCGATGGGGTCGGCGGTGGGCGATGGGGACGGGTCGGACATGAGGTCGGCGGCGCCGTCCTCGAGCAGGAGGCGGGCCAGGCGGCGCCCCAGCGCGTCGGGCTCGGCGACGTCGCCGACGAGCGAGCGCCGCAGGTCGGAGGTGCCGTCGGGGGTGCTGACGACGGCGCGCAGCGACAGCTCGGGCCCGTCGACGCCCTCGACGACCTCGGCCAGCGCGCCGACGGGAGCAGAGCATCCCGCCTCGAGCTCGGCGAGCAGGGCCCGCTCGGCGGTGACGCAGGTGTGGGTGTCGGCGTGGTCGAGCGCGGCCACGGCGGATGCCGTGACGGCGTCACCCGCGCGCACCTCGACGGCCAGGGCGCCCTGGCCGGGAGCGGGCAGCATCTGGATCGGGTCGAGCAGCTCGGTGGCCTCGCCGATCCGGCCCAGCCGGCGCAGCCCCGAGGCGGCGAGGATCACGGCATCCAGCCGCCCCTCCGACACCGCGCGCAGCCGGGTGTCGACGTTGCCGCGCAGGCCGGTGACGACCAGGCCGAGGCCGAGGGCCTCGAGCTGCGCGCGGCGGCGCGGCGACCCGGTGCCGACGGTGGCGCCGGCCGGGAGCTCGCCGAGGGTGAGGCCGTCGCGGGCCACCAGGGCGTCGCGCGGGTCCTCGCGCACGGGCACGGCGGCCACGGTCGTCGCGTCGTCGGGGGTGGTCGGCAGGTCCTTGAGCGAGTGCACCGCGAGGTCGACCCGGCCCTGCGCCAGGGCCTCGCGCAGGGCGGAGACGAAGACCCCCGTGCCGCCGAGCTGCGCGAGCGGGGTGGCGCGGTCGAGGTCGCCCTGGGTGCTCACCTCGACCAGCTCGACGTCGTGGCCGAGCGCGCGCAGGCAGTCGGCCACCCAGGAGGACTGGGTGGTGGCGAGGGCGGAGCGGCGGGTGCCCAGGCGCAGCACGGTCATCCGTCGTCACCCGTCATCAGGGGCGGCGCCGAGACCAGCGAGACGTCGCGCGGGTCGAGGTCGAACAGCTCGGACAGGGCCCTGGCGTAGCTGCCGCCCTGGCCGTCGCGGGCCATCTCCTTGACCCGCACGGTGGGCGTGTGCAGCAGCTTGTCGACGACCCGGTGGACCGAGCGTCGCACCTCGGCGCGCTCGGCCTCGCTGAGGTCGGGCATCCGGTGCTCGAGCCGCACGAGCTCCTCCTCGACGAGCACGTGCGCGTGGGAGCGCAGCGCCGTGACCGTGGGCGCGACCGCCTCGGCGGAGCGGGTGACGACGTAGGCCGCGACCTCGGCCGTGACCAGGTCGGTGGCCTCGCTGACCTGCGGCGCCGACCCGGTGCCGGCGAGGTCCTCGCCGAGGTCGCCGAGGCCCACCCGCCACGCGCCGCGCAGGTCGGCGACGTCGAGGTCGATGTCGTGCGGCAGGGCGAGGTCGACGTAGAGCTGGGGGCGCCCGTCGCGAGCCTCGAGGGCGGCGCGCACGTCGTCGACGAGCACGACCCGGGCCGGCGCCCCGGTCGAGGAGATGACCACGTCGGCCTGCGCCAGGGCCTCGTCGAGGTCGGACAGCGGCATGGCCGAGCCACCGACCCGGGCAGCGACGCTGCGTGCCCGCTCGTGGTTGCGGTTCGCGACGACGACCGTGCGCGCCCCGGCCCTCGCGGCGGTGGTCGCGGCCAGTGCGCCCATCCCGCCGGCGCCCACGACGAGCACCGAGAGGTCCTTCAGCTGGCCGAGGGCCGCCTCGGCCCGGCTTAGCCCAGCCTGCACGAGCGAGCCGCTGACCAGGTCGATGTCGGTCTCGCTGTGCACCCGCTTGGCCACCCGAAGTGCCTGCTGCAGTACGGCATTGAGAGCGGGGCCGACGTGGCCCTCGCGCTGCGCCCGGGCGAGGCTGCGGCGCACCTGGCCGATGATCTGTGCCTCGCCGACCGCCATGGAGTCGAGCCCCGCGGCGACCGAGAAGATGTGCGCGATGCCGCGCTCGGCGTAGTGCACGAAGAGGTGTGGCTGGAGGTCGTTGCGCTCGACCGAGCAGGCGTCGGCCAGCGCGCTGGTGATGGCGGTCAGAGCGCCGTGGAAGGTGGCGCACTCGGCGTACACCTCGGTGCGGTTGCAGGTCGACAGCACGACCACCTCGTTGACGTGCGTGGAACGCAGCAGCGACGCCTCCAGTGCGGTGCGCGCCTCCGGGTCGAGGGCGACCGACTCCAGGAGGGTGAGGGGCGCGCCATGGTGCGACAGGCCCAGGACCACGAGGCTCATGGGGACATTCCTTCCGGCACGGCCACCTTCTGGCCGTGGAACGCGAGGATCTGGAGCTCGGTCGACAGGTCGACCTTGCGCACCACGACCCCGTCGGGCACGACGAGCACGGCCGGGGCGAAGGTGAGCACCGAGCGCACCCCGGCCTCGACGAGGTCGTCGCAGGCCTGCTGCGCGCCCTCGGACGGGGTGGCGATGACGCCGATGGCCAGGCCCTCGTCGGCGACGAGGGCGGGCAGGTCGGCCATCGGCCGCACGCGCTGTCCGGAGACAGGCTCGCCGACGAGCCGGGGGTCGCCGTCGAGCAGTGCGATGACCCGGAAGCCCCGCTCGGCGAAGCCCCCGTAGGCCGCCAGGGCCCGGCCCAGGTTGCCCATGCCGACGATGGCCACCGGCCAGTCCTGGGTGAGGCCCAGGGCCGTCGTGATCTCGGAGGCGAGCCGCTCGACGTCGTAGCCGACCCCGCGAACCCCGTACGAGCCCAGGTGCGAGAGGTCCTTGCGCAGCATCGTCGAGCTGACCCCCGTGGCGTTCGCGAGCTCCTCGGAGCTGACCGAGGCGATGCCGTCGCGGGCCAGCGAGGTGAGCGCCCGCAGGTAGCCGGGGAGTCGGGCCACCGTCGCCTCTGGGATGCCCCGGCGGGCGGTCACTGCGGCGGACACAGGGGCTCACCGACTCCTTTCGACGGGCCCGCGGGGCCGAACTGGGGGCATGGTCGCGCGCTGCGGCGTGCCGACCCGCGGGTGTGCCCGCCAGCGTACGGTCTTGTGAAGGCCTGCACAAAGTGGGCGTCCGACCCCGTGAGACACCTCACGGCACCCGTGTGCTACAAGGCCGGCGCCAACCCCAGCCAGCCCGCCACCGCAGCGGCCTGCGCGTCGAAGACCTGCGCGCGCCGCTCGGGCACCACAGCGCCCTCCAGCTGGCCGAAGAGCTCGAACGAGACCGCGCCGAACAGCCAGGTCCAGGCCACCAGGCCGCGCAGCGCCCCGTCGCCCGCGCCCGGCACCCCGAGGAACTCCACGAGGGGGGCCAGTCCCTGGGCCACCTCGGGCTCCGGGCCCGCCGCCGGCTCGGGCGCCGCGACGGGGACCGGCATCCCCGAGGGGTCGGGCTCGAGGCGGTCGCGCAGCAGCGCCGCCAGCAGCCGGGTCACCCGGGTGGCCGGGCCGACGGTGTCCTGGGGAGCGGCATAGCCGGGCACCGGCGAGCCGTACACCAGCGCGTACAGCGGCGGGTGGGCCATGGCCCACGACCGCACGGCGTGCGCGATCGCCGCCCATCGACCGGCGAGGTCCTCGCGCGGCACCGCCCCCTCCGCCTCCTCCACCGCCTCCCCGAGGGCGTCATAGGCATCGACGATGAGGGCGGTGAGGAGGACGTCGCGGTTCTCGAAGTAGCGGTAGACGGCCGACGACGCCATTCCCAGCTCGCGCGCGACGGCCCGCAGCGACAGGGCGGCCACTCCCTGCGTCGCGAGCTGCTCCCGGGCGGCGTCGAGGATCTCGGTGCGCATCTGGGCGCGGGCGCGGGCGCGCACGCCGTCGGCGCGGGTGGGAGTGGACACGCGGCCCAGTCAACCACGGTCGACAGATCGGTGCACGCCATTGTGATCACCGCTCTTGCATGATGCGGCTGGAAGGTGTTCACTGATCACAACAGAGATCAGTGATCACACCTAGGAGCACCCATGACCACCTCCCTCGTCGTCGGCGCCGGCCCGGTCGGCCGCCAGGTCGCCCTGCGGCTCGCCCGGGCCGGCTCGACCGTGCGCACCGTCACCCGCAGCGGCTCCGGCCCCGAGCACCCCCTGGTCGAGCGGGTGCGCGCCGACGCCGCCGACGCCGCGTCCCTGCGCGAGCTCGCGGCCGGCTGCGTCGCCGTCTACAACTGCGCCAACCCCGACTACACGCGCTGGACCACCGACTGGCCGCCCATCGCCGCGGCCCTGCTGGAGGCGGCGGCCGCCTCCGGGGCCGTGCTGGCGACGGTGAGCAACCTCTACGGCTACGGACGGGTCACCGGACCCATCGACGAGCACACCGTCCTCGACCCGTGCGACGCCAAGGGCGAGGTGCGGGCACGGATGTGGCTCGACGCCCTCGCGGTGCACCGGGCCGGCCGGGTGCGGGTGGTCGAGGTGCGCGCGAGCGACTACGCCGACGCCGGCGCGAGCTCCCACCTCGCGCGCAACGCCCCCGCAGTGCTCGCCGGGCGCACCGCGCGGGTGCTCGGTGCCGCCGACCAGCCGCACAGCTGGACGTCCACCGCCGACACCGCCCGGGCGCTGGTGGACCTGGCCACGACCGAGCAGGCGCACGGACGGGCGTGGCTCGTGCCGAGCGCGCCGCCACGCACCCAGCGCGAGGCGCTCGGCGACATCGCGGCCGCCGCCGGGGTGAGGGCGCCGCGGGTCTCGGTGCTCGGCCCGCGCGCCCTGCGGGCGGTCGGGCTGTTCGTCCCCATGGTCCGTGAGCTGGCCGGCACGGCCTACCAGTTCACCTCCCCCTTCGTCGTCGACGACCGCGCGACGGTGGACCTGCTCGGCTGGTCCGCGCAGGACTGGGAGCAGACGGTGGACGCCGTGGTGGCCGCCGCCCGCACCTCGACGCCGGCGGAGGTGCGCTGATGCGCCGGCCGGCCGCAACGGGCCTGCTGCTCATCGGCTCGGCGGTCCTGAGCGTTGGCGGCTACCTCGTGCTCGGCACGCAGTTCGGCTGGCCTGGGGTGCTCGACGAGCCGGGCACCTCGGCGCTCGACGCCTTCGTGCGGGAGCAGGCGTGGGTCCGGTTCGGCTTCTACCTCTTCCTGCTCTCCAGCCTGCTCCTCGTGCCCGCGGCCATCGGCCTGCACGCCCTGGTCGGCCGCCGCTCCACGGCGAGTGCCTCGGTGGCCGCGTTCGGGGTGCTCGGTGCCTTCGCCCAGATGCTCGGCTGGGTGCGCTGGCCCATCGCCGTGCCGGTGCTCGCCGACCGGTGGACCGACCCGGCCGCCACGAGCACCGGTCGGGAGGCGACCGCGGCGGCGTACGACGTACTCAACGCCTACTCGGGCGCGGCGCTCGGGGAGCACCTCGGGTGGCTCCTGCAGGGCATCTGGGCGGTGGGCGTCGGCGTGCTGCTCCTGCGCTCCGGGGCGGTGCCGCGCTGGTTCGCGTGGTCGGGGCTCGTCCTCGCGGCGCTGTGGGCCGGGGCCGTGCCGCTGGCCACCGCCGTGGGCCTGGCCACGCTCGAGCTCTGGGGCCTGAACCTCTACACCGCCTGGTACCTCTGGTTGCTGTTGCTGGGCGTGCTGCTCGTGGCGCGGCCGGGCGGGGCCGGCGATCAGCCCACGAGCGGCGGCGAGGACAGGGCCGCGCGCAGCCGGGCCTCGTCGACCCGCCAGTAGTCGTGCTGGCGTCCGTCGACCAAGGTGACGGGCACCTGGTCGGACCACCGTTCGAGCCAGGCGGGGTCGCTGTCGACCGACCGCTCCTCCCACCCGACACCGAGGTCGGCGGCGACCCGCTCCACGGTCTCGCGGGCGACGTCGCACAGGTGGCACCCGGCACGCCCGATGAGGGTGACCCGCACCGGTGGTGCCATCAGAAGAACACCGAGCGACGCTGCATGAGCAGCGTGTAGAGGGTCTGCTGGATGGTCTCGCGCACCTGGTCGGTGAGGTCGAAGACGAGCATCGGGTCGTCGGCAGCGCCGGGACCGTGGGTGTCGGTGGGGATCGGCGCCCCGAACTCGATGACCCACTTGCTCGGCAGCGGGATGAGCCCGAGCGGGCCGAGCCAGGGAAAGGTCGGGGTGATCGGCGCGTAGGGCAGGCCGAACAGCCGAGCGACGGTGTTCATGTTGCCCAGGATCGGCGCGATCTCCTCGGCCCCCACGACCGAGCACGGGATGATCGGCACCTGCGCCTCCAGTGCCGCCGAGACGAAGCCGCCGCGGCCGAAGCGCTGCAGCTTGTAGCGCTCGCTGAACGGCTTGCCGACGCCCTTGAACCCCTCGGGGAACACCCCGACGAGCTCGCCCTGCGCGAAGAGCCGCTCGGCGTCGGCGTTGGTGGCCAGCGTCGAGCCGGAGCGCCGCGCGATGGTGCCCAGGAACGGGGTCTGGAACACCAGGTCGGCGCCGAGCGCGCGCATCACCCGCTGCTGCGGGTGCTCGTCGTGGATGGCCAGCTGCACCATCAGTGAGTCGATCGCGATGGTGCCCGAGTGGTTCGACACCACGAGGGCCCCGCCGCTGGCGGGGATGTTCTCGATGCCGCGCACCTCGACCCGGAACCAGCGCCGGTAGACGGGTCGCAGCATCGGGTAGAACACGTTCTCGGTGAAGTCACGGTCGTAGCCGAAGTCGTCGACCTCGTAGTCGCCGTCGACCCGCCGCCGCACGTAGGCGAGCACCTGCGCAACCCGGCGCTCGATGTCCTCCGGGGCGACGCCGGCCGCCTCGGCGCCGAACCGCAGCAGGCCGATGGCCGCGTCGAGCGCGTCGCCGACGTCGGGCAGCGGCAGGCCCGTGCGACGCGGGGCCTCGTGGACGGTGGGGTCGAGTGGCGGCTCGGCGATGCGCAGGTGCGGGCGCTCGGCGTCGCGCCTGGCCTTCTCGCGCGGGTCGACCCGCGGGCGCCTCAGGCCCGCAGCGGGCGCCGGGACCACCGGGACCGCGGTGGGCGGGGTGGCCGGGCGGCCGCGGCGCTCGCCGCTCTGTCGGGACGCCGTACGCGACGGGGCCGAGCGCACCCTGGGCGCCGGCCGGTGCGGGGGGCGGGCGGGCGCCCCCGCCTCGGCACTGGTTCGCGATGCCGGGGAGCCGGAGGCCGTGCGGGTCACTTCGGGGCCCTCGCCGGCCGCGCCCGTGCGCTGGGGCTCGGTGGGGCCGGCGGGCCTGGTCCGGTCGGCAGCGGCGGGCTTGGCCTTCTTCGCTGGGGCCGGCTTGGCCTTCTTCGCTGGGGCGGGCTTGGCCTTCTTCGCTGTGGCCGGCTTGGCCTTCGTCGCTGTGGCCGGCTTGGCCTTCGTCGCTGGGGCGGGCCCGGTCTTCTTCCCGGCCGACCTCTTCGCGGGCTTGCCCGCCGTGCTGCCCGAGGGCGTCGCCGCCGCGGCGACCGCCGCCCTCACGGCTTCGGGCGCCTCGGGAACCGCCGCGAGCCCGGCATCCGTGGTGGTCGGGTCGTCGGCGACGACGATCGGCTCGGCGCCGATGAGCGGGGTGGAGCGGCGCCTGGCCCGCTCCCCCGACGCCCGGGCGGCGCCGGCGGCCAGGGCTCCCTGTCGTGCGGCCATCAGTGTCCCCTCCCGGTACCCAGCGTGCGCAGCACCGCCGAGGTGGCGGTGCCTGCGACGCCGCTCACGGCATCCCCGACGACGGCGGCGGCCGGCACGGCCGGGCCGACGGTGCGAGCGAAGTCCTCGAACGCGGAGCGCGAGGTGAAGCGCGGCTCGAACCCGAGCACGCTGCGCATCCGGCCGGTGTCGAGCCCGCGGCCGAAGGCGAGGAACGACATCTGGTCGGGTGAGAAGTCGGCCAGACCCATCCGCCGGGCCAGCCCGCCGACGAACCCGGCGGCCGGCAGCGGCAGCCACACCACGGGCCGGCCGACGATCGAGGCCGCCTGCAGCACGGTGACCACGCCGTCGCCGGCGATGTTGACCACTCCGGTGGCGTCGCCGGTGCTGGCGAGCGCGAGCGCGCTGATGGCGTCGTCCTCGTGCACGAACTGCATCCGGGCGTCGAAGCCGAGCGGCGCCGGGATGAGCGGCAGGTTGAAGTAGTCGGTGATCGAGGTACGGATGCGCGGGCCGAGGATGTTGGCGAACCGCAGGGTGAGGATCTCGGTGTCGGGGCGGCGGCGGGCGTAGCCGCGCACGTAGCCCTCGACCTCGATGGAGTCCTTGCCGAACCCGCCGGACGGGGTGCGCTTGGCGCTCATGTCCTCGGTGAACATCGCGGGGTCGCGGGGGGTGGAGCCGTAGACGGCCGCGGAGGACTTCACGACGAGGCGCCGCACGGTGCTGGACTTCTGGCAGGCCGCCAGCAGCTGCATCGTGCCGATGACGTTGATCTCCTTCTGCGGGGTGCGTCCCCCGACGAAGGTGGGCGTGGCGATGACGTTCATGTGCACGACGGTGTCGACGCCGGAGCTCTCGATGACCCGCCCGATCATCGGGTTGCGGATGTCGGCGCGCACGAACTCGACGTCGCCGACGTCCTTGACCGGCGGGATGACGTCGACGCCGATCACGCGGTCGACGCTCGGGTCGGCGCTCAGCCGGCGCGCGAGCAGGCCGCCGAGGTACCGGGACACCCCGGTGACGAGCACCACCGACCCCATGCTCAGCTCCTCAGCTCGACGTTCCAGTGCCGACCCTACCCAGTGCCCGGGCAACCGGTCAGGTGAGCCCGGCATGCGCCGACGACAAAGGCCCCCGAGGTGCGGGGACCTTTGAAGTTCGAGAGGTGACTCGAGGTCACTTCTTGTTGCGGCGCTGGTGGCGTGTCTTGCGAAGCAGCTTGCGGTGCTTCTTCTTCGCCATCCGCTTGCGCCGCTTCTTGATGACTGAACCCATGCCGATGTCCTCAATGCTGGTGCGTCTGGTGCGGCTGCCCACCCTACCGGCAGGCGAGCACCGCTCCCAAACCGTGGTCGGGTTGGTGGGTGGTGGTGCTGAGGTGCCGGGGCGCTGCGCCGACACGTGCAGGGGCGGCCCGCGGTGCGGGCCGCCCCTGCACGTCAGGTGCTGCGCCGGGTCACGCGGTGTCGACGAAGGAGCTGCGCAGATAGGCGTGCACCTCGTCCTCGGGAACCCGGAAGGACCGCCCGACACGGATCGCGGGGAGCTCCCCGGCGTGCACCATGCGGTAGACGGTCATCTTGGAGACCCGCATGATCGTGGCGACCTCGGCGACGGTGAGGAACCGCACCTCACCGAGCGAACGCTCCGTGGACATCGTGACCTCGTGTTCTGCTCGTCCCCAGATCCGGGAACCCCGGCATGTCGCATGTGGACTCGCAATCGCAACCATAGGGGCAGGTGTGACCACTGTGGAAGGGAATGCACCAGATTCCTCGGCGATGTCCAGCCGACACGCCGCACCCCCCGCGACAAGCTGAGCGCCGGTCGCGGGCGCCACCCGACCTCAGTCGAACCAGGGATCCAGCCCGTGGAGCGGGAAGACGGCTTGACGCGTGGCCAGCACGGCCCGGTCGACGGGGCTCTCGGGGTTGTGGCCCATGTTCCACGGCTGCACCCAGATCGGCAGCGCGGAGGCCGGCAGGTCGCCCATCCGGCTGGGAGCGACGCGCCCCAGCGACTGCTGCACGTGGTCGAGCCAGTGCTGCGGCACGGCGGTGTCGACCGGCATCGGCACGTGGGCGGCGATGGCGGTGAGGTGCGTCCACGAGCGCGGCACCACCTCGACGAGCTCGTAGCCGCCACCACCCAGCGCCACCCACCGCCCGGATGCCGTCTCGTGCGCCAGGTCGTGCAGCGCCTCGTGGGCGCGGCGCTGCGCGTCGACGGTGATGGCGAGGTGCGCCAGCGGGTCGTGCATGTGGGTGTCGCAGCCGTGCTGGGTGACCAGCACGTCGGGAGCGAAGGCCCGCACCAGGGGCGGCACGACCGAGTCGATCGAGCGCAGCCAGGCCGAGTCGCCGGTGCCCGGGGGAAGGGCGACGTTGGCGACCGTGCCCCGCGCCGACGGCCCACCGATGTCGGCCGGCCAGCCGGTGCCCGGGAAGAGGTGCCGGCCGCTCTCGTGCACCGAGATCGTGAGCACCCGCGGGTCGTTCCAGAACATCCGCTCGACACCGTCGCCGTGGTGCACGTCGATGTCGACGTAGGCGACCCGTTGGGCGCCGTGGTCGAGCAGCCACTGGATGCCGACCCCGACATCGTTGTAGATGCAGAAGCCGCTCGCGTAGCCGCGCATGGCGTGGTGCAGGCCGCCGCAGTAGTTGACCCCGTGCTCCGCGTCGCCCTGCCAGACGTCTCGGCAGATGTCGAGGGTGCCCTGGGCGATCCGGGCCGAGGCCTCGTGCATGCCGGCGAAGGCGGGGTCGTCCTCGGTGCCCAGGCCCCGGTGCACGTCGGCGACCGTCGGGTCGGCGGACGCGCGGTGCACCGCGGCGATGTAGTCGCGGTCGTGCACCGTGGCGAGCACGTCGTCGTCGGCGACACCCGGGGACAGCAGGGTGACGTGGTCGAGCACCCCCAGGGCCCTCGCCAGACGGGTGGTGAGGTCGAGCCGCACGGGCGCCATCGGGTGGGTGGGCCCGAAGTCGTAGTCGGTGAACACCTCGTCCCACACCACGCTCGTCCCTCCGGCCATGTCTGCACGCTACTCGCCGAACGCGCCGTGGCAGGCTGGGGGCCCTACGACACCCGCGAGGGAGGCACCCACGATGGCACGCAGCTCTGCCCACGACGACGACGTGCTCGTCATCGGGCTCGGCCGGTTCGGCGCGGCCGCGGCGATCGAGCTGCGACGCCTCGGCCACAAGGTGACCGCCATCGAGCGAGACGGCTTCCTCGCCGAGAAGTTCCTCGGCCGGGTCAGCCACGTCATCCACGGCGACGCCAGCGACGTCAGCGTCATCCATGACGCCAAGGTCGGCCGGTTCCGCATCGCGGTCGTCGCCATCGGCTCGTCGGTCGAGGCGTCGGTGCTCGCCGCGGCCAACCTCAGCGACGCCGGGGTGCCCGACATCTGGGCCAAGGCCCTCTCGCCCGAGCACGCCCGCATCCTCGACCTGATCGGTGTGCAGCACATCGTGCGCCCCGAGGCCGACACCGGGCGCCGGGTCGCGCACCTCGTGGGCGGCCGGATGCAGGACTACATCGAGTTCGACGACGGGTTCGCCATCGTCAAGATGCGCCCGCCGACCGAGGCCATCGGGTTCACGTTGGAGCAGAGTGCGATCCGCAGCAAGTACGGCGTCACGGTCGTGGGCGTCAAGGCGCCCGGCGAGGACTTCACGTATGCCGTGCCGTCGACCAAGGTCTCGGCGCACGACACGCTCATCGTCAGCGGCCCGACGGCCCTGATCGAGCGCCTCGCCGCCCGTCCCTAGCCCGCCGACCTCTTGCGGATTCCTCACCCACAGCGCTCAGGCGACGCACCCGCCAACGGTAGAAATTCGCAAGAAGTCGGGACAGGGGCTGGGTCACCAGCTGGCGATGCCGCCGCGGTCGCCGGACAGCGGGAGCGTCATCGCGAGCTCCTCCTCACCGTCGTCCTCGGACACCACGCGCATCGGCCGGCGGTCGGCGGTGGGGCGGAACCCGAAGCCGCTGGCGAACGCCACCGCGCGGCCGTTGTCGGTGCCCACCCAGTACAGCAGCTGTCGCTTCCCGGACTCGGCGGCACTGCGAGCGCCGGCCCGCACCAGCTCGGTGGCGACACCGCTGCCGCGAGCCTCGGGGTGCACCCACAGGCCGAACAGCTGGGCCGCCTCGGGCTGGTCGTCGGCGGTGCCCACGCTGGCGATGCCGACCGGCCGGCCGTCGCGCTCCGCCACCAGGCGGGTGGAGCGCTGCATGCGGGCCCGCCAGAACTCCTCGCCCTCGGCGGCCTCCTCGTCGTGGGTGGCGACGAACGCGTCCGGGGACTCCTGCAGCGCCGTGAGGCGCACGGAGCGGTACTGCTCCCAGTCGTCGACGCCGAGCGGGCGCACCGTGATGTCACTCATGGCGGCCACTCTCCCACGACCCCCGAGGGCTCCTGCAACCCGAGGGGGTGAACATCAGGAGGCCCCGGGCAGGTCGAGCGCCAGGGTCAGCTCGGTGACCGACGGGTCCCACGGCATCCGCCCCACGGCTCCGGTCGGCCGGAAACCCATCCGTGCGTAGAACGCCCGGGCCCGGCCGTTCTCGTGCGCCACGTCGAGCACCACGCGCCGGTACCCGGATGCCGTCGCCGAGCCCAGGGCGGTGCGCACCAGCTCGGCGGCGACGCCGGTTGCGCGCGCGACGCTCGCCACCCACATCCCGACGAGGCAGACCTCGTCGGCGGGCTGGTCGGGGGCGTGCCACAGCGCCACCGTGCCGACCGGGCGGCCGCCGTCGAGGGCCAGCCAGGTGGGAGCCGTGGTGGCGACGCGCTCGCGCCACTCGTCGTCGGTGCGCTCGGCCGCCTCGGCGTACTCCACCCAGAACGCTCGGGGGCTGTCGATGAGCGAGGCCAGGCGCACGTCACGCCAGGTGCGCCACGAACCGGCCGTGACCAGCTCGACGACCAGGTCGTCCCGGGGGCCGGCGTCACTCACCGGCGAGCTCGGCGGAGCGCTTCGCGGCAGCCTCCATCGCGGTGATGAAGGCGGCGCGCACCTTGTGGTCGTCGAGCGTGCGCAGCGCCGCCGCCGTGGTGCCACCGGGTGAGGTGACCTGCTCACGCAGGACAGTGGGGTGCTGGCCGGTCTCCTTGATCATCGTCGCCGCGCCGAAGAGCGTCTGGACCACGAGCTCGGTGGCGGTGGTGCGCGGCATCCCGAGCACCACCCCGGCCTCGATCATGGCCTCCACCACGTAGAAGATGTAGGCCGGCCCGCTGCCGGAGATGGCGGTCACGGCATCCTGCAGCTTCTCGGGCACCTCGAGCACCTTGCCGGTGGCGGCCAGCAGGGCCTCGGCCTCGCGCAGGTGCTCGGGGTCGCAGTGGGCGCCGGCACTGATGGCGGCCATGCCCTGGTCGACGAGGGCCGGGGTGTTGGGCATGACCCGCACCACCGCGCGGCCCTGCGGCAGTCGCGCCTCGAGGTAGCCGGTCGTGATGCCGGCGGCGAGGCTGACGACGAGGTTGCCGCCGGTGACGTGGGCCGAGATCTCGGCGAGCAGGCCGCCCATGTCCTGCGGCTTGACGACCAGCACCAGGGTGTCGGCCAGCGCCGCGGCCTCGGCGTTGTCGAGCACCCGCACGCCGTACTTCTCGGTGAGCTCGGCCGCGCGGTCGGCCCGGCGCTCGGTGATCACGAGCTCGTCGCTCGGGCGCCCGGCCCGCAGCAGGCCCGACAGGAGGGTCTCGCCCATGACACCGGCACCGAAGATCGCAACCATTCCCATGCGACGGAAGTATGCCGGGTGCCCGCCCGCCGCTCGCGCGGGTTGCGGCGCGGAGGCGAGCCCACGGCATCCGGCGCCGTGCGCCAGCCGGGTCAGCCCGTGGTGGCGAGCGAGCGCAGGAAGAAGGTGAGGTTGGCCGGCCGCTCGGCCATCCGGCGCACCAGGTAGCCGTACCAGTCCTCGCCGAAGGGCACGTAGACGCGCATCTGGTGCCCGCGGTCGGCGATGCGCGCCTGCTCGGCGGGGCGGATGCCGTGCAGCATCTGGAACTCGTAGCTGTCGGGCGAGCGGCCGTGGTGGCCGGCGAGGGCCTGCGCGATGTCGATGAGGCGCGGGTCGTGGCTGGCCACCATCGGGTAGCCGTCGCCGGCCATCAGCACCTTGAGGCAGCGCACGTAGGACAGGTCGACGTCGGTGCCGTCCTGGTACGCCAAGGATGCCGGCTCCTTGTAGGCCCCCTTGCACAGCCGCACCCGGCTGCCCTCGGTGGCGAGGTCGCGGCAGTCGGCCTCGGTGCGGTGCAGGTAGGCCTGCAGCACCGCGCCGACCCACGGGAAGTCCTGGCGCAGCTCGCGCAGCGTCGCCAGGGTGCGGTCGGTGGTGGTGTGGTCCTCCATGTCGAGGGTGACGGTGGTGCCGGCCGTCGCGGCGGCCGCGCAGATGGCGCGGGCGTTCTCGAGCGCGATGGCATCGCCGTCGTGCGGCAGTGCCTGGCCGACGGCGCTCAGCTTCACGCTCACCTCGGCGGCTCCGTAGGGGGTGAGGTCGGCGGCGGCGAGCGCCTCGAGCAGGTGCACGTAGGTGTCGCGGATGGCCCCGGCCTGGGCCCGGTCGGTGGTGTCCTCGCCGAGGTAGTCCATGGTCGCGAGCCGGTTGGTGGTGCGCAGCTCGGCGGCCACGGCGACCGCCTCGTCGATCGACTCGCCCGCCACGTAGCGGGACACCACCGAGCGGCTGACCGGTGCCTTGAGCACTGCCGACTTCACGAGGTCGGAGTCGGACATCTGGAGCAGGGCTCCCCGGAGCAGGTCACTGGCGTCCACGATCGACAGGCTAACGGGGCGAGCAGCGTTCGTGGCGTCCGGCATCCCTCGCACACCCTGCGAACTCAGGAGCACTTCGCCGAGTCAGGGCCGTACTCGGTCCTGGCTCGGCGAGAACCTCCTGAGACCGCGGAGCGCTCCTGACTCCGCAGAACGTCGCCACCCGGATGCCGCCGCTCGGTGTGCGGGCGGGCAGCCGGTGCGCTGTGGTCAGGGGGTGCGACGGCGCAGGGTGAGGCTGCCCAGGGCGAGGGACAGGGCGATCCACAGGGCGATGACGCCCAGGCTCGGCAGCACCTCGCTGAGCGGGTCGGCCAGCACGGTGACGTCCTTCATGGCGTCGACGGCGTACGACAGGGGCAGCACGTTCGAGACCGCCTCGAGCACCGGAGGAAGCAGCTCGCGCGGCACCAGCAGCCCGCAGAGCAGGAACTGAGGCAGGATGAACGCCGGCATGAACTGCACCGCCTGGAACTCGGTGCGCGCGAAGCCGCTCGCGAGCAGCCCGAGGGCCGTGCCGAGCACCGCGTCGAACACCGCGATGACCACCAGAAGCCCGAGCGGTCCGGCGATGTCGAGGCCGCAGACCCACACCGCGAAACCCGTTGCCACCAGAGCCTGCAGCACCGCCATCGCCCCGAACGCCAGCGCGTACCCGAGCATCAGGTCGCCCTTGCCGAGGGGTGTCGTGAGCAGCCGCTCGAGGGTGCCGTTGGTGCGCTCGCGCAGGGTCGAGATGCTCGTGACGATGAACATCACGACGAACGGGAAGACACCCAGCAGGGCCGGGCCGATCCGGTTGAACACGTCGCCGGGCAGGTCGGCGTAGATCCACGCGAGCAGCCCGAGCAGTACGCAGGGCACCACGATCATCAGCGCCACGGTGCGGTGGTCGGCGCGCAGCTGGCGCAGGATGCGGGCCGCCGTGGTGCGGGTGATCCGGACGTTCATGCCGCCGCGCCCCCGTCCGGGCCGCCGGCCCCGCCGGCCCCGCCGCCCCTCGACCCGCCGGCTCCCGACCCGTCGGCCGCGTCGGCCGCGTCGATGAGGGAGAGGAAGGCCTGCTCGGCATCCGTGCTGCCGGTGCTCTCGAGCAGCTCGGGGAGCGTGGAGTCGCTGAGGATGCGGCCGTCGCGCAGCAGCAGCAGCCGGTCACAGCGCGACGCCTCGTCCATGACGTGGCTCGACACGAAGACGGTGCGCCCCTCGAGCGAGAGGCGCCGGAACAGGTCCCACAGCTCGCGGCGCAGCACCGGGTCGAGCCCGACCGTCGGCTCGTCGAGCACGAGCACCTCGGGGTCCCCGACGAGGGTGCAGGCCAGGCTGGCCCGCGACCGCTGGCCGCCCGAGAGGTTCTCGACCCTCGCGTGCTCGTGGTCGGTGAGGTCGACAGCGGCGATGGCGCTGTCCACCGCATCCACACCGACGCCCATGATCCGGGCGAGGTAGGTGACGTTGTCGCGCACCGACAGGTCGCCGTAGACGCTGGGCGCCTGGGTGAGGTAGCCGACCCGGTGGCGCAGGCCCGGCGACCCGGCCTCCTCGCCGAGCACGGTCACCGTGCCGCCGGCGATGACCTGCACCCCGACGACGGCCCGCATCAGGGTCGACTTGCCGCCCCCGCTGGGGCCGAGCAACCCGACGACCTGTCCCCGCGGCACCCGGAGGCTGAGGTCGGGAAGCACCTCGCGTCCGCCCCGCACGACGCGCAGGTGCTCGACGACGACGGCATCGTCCTCCGCTTTATTCGTCATGTGATGAAATATGCCACGGCGCCCCGCGGGCCGCAAGACCCCGCACCGTCGGGCGCGGCGCTAACCTGCCGGGATGTCGTTCCCCAACCCGCTGCACCGGCCCTACCCGGCCGACGTCTACCGCGGCGAGGGCGGCGAGGCCACGGCGTGGCTGCGCCGCGACGGCACCGAGCCCGAGATCACCCACCGCTCCGGCGGCAGCTGCGAGTACCTCGCCACCGGAGACGCCACCGGCGGCCACTGCGGCCTGTACCGCTGGACCTTCGGCGACGACGAGTCCGGGCCCGACCCCCACTTCCACCGCGCCATCACCGAGTCGTTCTACGTGCTCGACGGCACCGTGCGGCTCTACGACGGCACCCGCTGGGTCACCGCCGGCAGCGGTGACTTCCTGCACGTACCCGAGGGCGGGCTGCACGGCTTCCGGGGCGGCGACCGGGCCCGGATGCTGCTGATGTTCACTCCCGGCGCGCCCCGCGAGGACTACTTCGAGACCCTGGCCGCCGTGGGCCGCGGCACGCCGATGTCATCCGACGAGCGGGTCGCCTTCATGCTGCAGCACGACACCTACTGGGTCTGAGCCCCCTCACGCTGGCACGCCGTCACGGTGCCGGAACGGAACGTCCTCAGGCACTGGTCGCCAGGTGCAGCCGGGCGAAGGCGAGGGCCTCGGCGAGGTCGAGCTCGCGCTGCGCCTCGCCCGCCCGCCGGGTCGTCACCTCGACGACGACGTGGCCGGCATACCCACCGCTCGCCAGCGCCTCGAGCACCTCGCCGCACGGCTGGGTGCCGCGGCCGGGAACGAGGTGCTCGTCGCGCGGCGAGCCCACGCCGTCGGCCAGGTGCAGGTGCCGCAGCCGTGGCCCGAGCTGTCGCACCATCGCCATGGCGTCGGACCCGGAGGTCGAGGTGTGTGACAGGTCGAGGGTCACGTGGTCGTAGGGCTGCGGCACCGGGTCCCAGTGCGGCAGGTAGGCCTCGAGCTCACGTGAGCGCGGCCCCCGCCACGGGTACATGTTCTCGACCGCGAGCCGGATGTCACCGCCCGACCCACGCGCCGCGACCCCCTCGACGAAGTCGCGTGCGTACTCGCGCTGCCACCGGAACGGCGGGTGCAGCACGACGGTGTCGGCCCCGAGCTCGTCGGCCAGTGCCATCGAGCGGTCGATCTTCTCCCAGGGGTCGGTGCCCCAGACCCGCTGGGTGACCAGCAGCGTCGGCGCGTGCACCGACAGCACGGGGATGCCGTGCAGCTCGGAGAGCGTGCGCAGCGCCCCCGCCTCTCGGGTGAGCGGGTCGGTCCACACCATCACCTCGATGCCGTCGTAGCCCAGGCGCCCGGCGAGCTCGAACGCCGCGGCGACGCCCTCGGGGTAGACCGAGGCCGTGGACAGGCAGACCCGCGCGCGGGGCACCCCCACCGGGCGCCCCGCGCCCGACCCCGTCGCCCCTCGCGAAGGCACCGCTCAGCTCATCCTGTCCAGGTGGCGCAGGATGATGCCCTCGCGCAGCGCCCACGGGCAGATCTCGAGGCGCTCCGGCCCCAGCAGGTCCATCGTCGCCTCCGCCACCACGGCGCCGGCGAGCAGCTGGCGCGAGCGGGACCCTGACACCCCGGGCAGGCCGGACCGCTCGGCAGCCGTCATGGCCGCGATCTCGGGCAGCCGGGCCGACAGCGTGTGCCGGTCGAGGGCTCGGGCGGCGTACATGCCCTCGGCGCTCGGCGCCGCGCCGCAGATCCGGGCCAGCGAGCGCATCGTCTTGGAGGTGCCCACGGCGTGGTCGGGTGTGCCGGCCTTCGCGAGCGGCCGCAGCTCGGCGGCGATCGACGCACGCACCTGCTTGCGCGCCGCCCGCACCAGCTCGGTGGCGGGCGGGTCGCCGGGCAGCAGGTCGCGGGTGACCCGGCCGGCCCCCAGCGGCAGCGACACCGCCACGTCGGGGTCCTCGTCCATGCCCTGCGCGAGCTCGAGCGAGCCGCCGCCGATGTCGGCGACGAGGAGGGTGCCGGCCGACCAGCCGAACCAGCGCCGGGCGGCCAGGAAGGTGAGCCGCGCCTCGTCCTCGCCGCTGAGCACGTCGAGCGAGACGCCGGTGCGCTCGACGACCGCCGCGAGCACGTCGTCGCCGTTCGGGGCCTCGCGGATCGCGCTGGTCACGAAGCCGCTGAGGTCCTCTACCCCGGAGTCCTCGGCCAGCTCGACGCACTCCTGCACGAAACCGGCCAGCCGGTCGCGGCCGGTGTCGGCGATCAGCCCGTCGTCGGTCACGTGCTCCGACAGGCGCAGGTCGATCTTGTGCTTGGAGGCGGGCAGCGGCTGGGCGCCGGGGTGTGCGTCGACGACGAGCAGGTGGACCGTGTTCGATCCGACGTCGATGACCCCGAGGCGCATGCGCCCAACGTAGTGGCACCACGACACGGCCCATAGGGTGGGGCGCGTGCCCGAGACACCCCTCGACATCGCCCGCACCTGGGCCGAGATGCCCGACCCGGCCGACCCCGGGCAGCGGTTCCGCGTCGACCTCACGTGGCTGACGTCGAGCTGGACCTGCATCTTCGGGGCGGGCTGCAAGGGCATCTACGCCGACCGCCCCGACGACGGCTGCTGCACCCTCGGGGCGCACTTCACCGACGACGCCGACGTGCAGCGGGTGCAGGCCGTGGTGGCCGAGCTCGGCGAGGACGAGTGGCAGATGCACCCGGGTCGGGGCCGCGAGGGCGAGAAGGAACCCGCCCGGCTCAAGGCGTGGACCCAGCAGGAGGACGGCGCCCGCAAGACCAAGGTGGTGCAGGGCGCCTGCATCTTCCTCAACCGGCCCGGCTTCCCCGCCGGCGCCGGGTGCGCCCTGCACCAGCACGCCGTGCTCACCGGACGCCCCCCGCACGAGGCGAAGCCCGACGTGTGCTGGCAGCTGCCGATCCGCCGCTCCTACCGCACCGTCGAGCGCCCCGACGACACCTCGTACCTCGAGGTGACCATCGCCGAGTACGACCGCCGCGGGTGGGGCCCGGGCGGTCACGACCTCGACTGGTACTGCTCCTCCAACACCGAGGCCCACGTGGGCGCCGAGCCGGTCTACCGCAGCAACCGGGCCGAGCTCACCGCCCTGATGGGCGAGGAGGGCTACGCCGCACTGGTGCTGCGCTGCGAGGCCCACCTCGACACCGTGAAGCGGGCCCGCTCGGCCGGTGCTCGCCAGCTCATCCCGCTGCTCGTGCACCCGGCCACGGTGGAGGCCGGCACGGTCGGCGGCCGCCGCACCCGGGTTCCCCGCAAGCGCACCACGGCACCGGTGGCCGGCAGCAACGAGGCGGCGCACCCCGTCCCGCCGACGCGGGGCACCCGGGCGACGACGAAGCCCCCCGCCGAGTCGGCCAAGCCCACCAGGTCGGCCAAGTCGGCCAAGCCGGCCAAGACCCCCGCCAAGTCGGCCAGATCGGCCGAGCAGGCCAAGGCCCCGACGACGCCGGCTCCCCCGCCGTCCGCCAGGTCGTCGAAGTCCCGCCGCTCGTCGTGATCCGCAGCCCCAACATCTGGGACTCCCCCGAGGTCTACGAGCTGGAGAACCTGGCCTCCGACCGGGCCGGCGTCATCGACACCACGATCGACGCCCTGCACCCCCTGGCGGGTGAGGACGTCGTCGACATCGGGTGCGGCGCCGGGTTCCATCTCCCCCGCCTCGCCGCTCGCGGCGCGCGGGTGGTCGGTGTCGAGCCGCACCTGCCGCTGGTGCGTCGCGCGCGGCAACGGCTCGCCGCACCGGGTGCGCACCCGGCATCGGTGCTCGCGGGTGCGGCCGAGGCGTTGCCCCTGGCCGACGCCAGTGTCGACGTGGCGCACGCCCGGTGGGCGTACTTCTTCGGCGCCGGGTGCGAGCCCGGACTGGCCGAGCTCGCCCGGGTGCTGCGTCCGGGGGGCACGGCCGTGGTCGTCGACAACGACGTCACCCGGTCGACCTTCGGCGCGTGGTTCCGGCGTTCTTACCCGGCCTACGATCCGGTTGCGGTGCAACGGTTCTGGAACCGGCACGGTTTCACGACGGAGCACCTGACGATCGAGTGGACGTTCGACCGCCGCGAGGACCTGGATGCCGTGGCGCGCATCGAGCTGCCGCCCACGGTGGCCGACGAGGTGCTCGCCGCCCACGACGGCCTCGTGGTCGACTACGCAGTCGCCCTGCGGTGGCGCCGGCCGGGACACCCCCGGGGGGTGTGAGGCCGGTCCCAAACCGGCGGCACGGCCGACGCCGCGGTGGGACCATCATCCTTGAACGTTGAACCAAGCACGGACCGGGAGGACGACGGTGAGCACCGAGGTCGGCATCGACGCTGCCAGCGCCCTCACCGTTCCGGTCACCGGGATGACCTGCGCCTCCTGCGAGAAGCGGGTCACCCGCGCCCTGCGCCGCGTGCCGGGGGTGACGTCGGTCAGCGTCTCCGCCTCGCGGGGCACTGCGACCGTCACCGGTGACGCTGCGCTCGACCGCGCCCAGATCGACGCGGCGATCCGCTACGCCGGCTACGAGCCCGGCGCCGCCCCCTGGCTCTCGCCCGACCTGTCCGTGTGGCGCACCGCGCTGGGTGCCGCCGTCGCCGTGGCCGCCGTGGCCGTGGCGATCTCGGTGCTCGGCCCGGCCGACCTCACCTCCGGGCTGTCCGACCCCTCGCGCGGTGGCCTGCTGCTCGTGCTCGTGCTCGGGCTGACCGCCGGTATCTCGACCTGCATGGCCATGGTCGGGGGCCTGGTGCTCGGGTTCTCGGCGTCGCACGCGGCCGCCCTCGCCGCCCGCGGCGCGACCTCGCTCCCCTTCGCCACCCGGATCCGGCCGCAGCTGGCCTTCAACGCCGGCCGCGTCGTCGGCTTCGGCGTCCTCGGCGCCCTGCTCGGCGCCGTCGGCTCGACGATGAGCCTGCCCACCCGGGTGACCGGCCTGCTGGTCCTGGCCGTCGCGGTGGTCATGTTCCTGCTCGGCGTCCGGCTCACCGGGGTGTCGCCGAGGGTCGCCGCCTGGTCGCCGAGGCTACCCGCCGGGCTGGGTCGGGTGCTCGGCATCGAGGACGCGGCGGATGCCGGCTACAGCCACTGGCGCACCGCGCTGGTCGGCGCTGCCACCTTCCTGCTGCCC
This sequence comes from uncultured Actinomycetota bacterium, assembly GCA_963747405.1. Taxonomy (GTDB): domain Bacteria; phylum Actinomycetota; class Actinomycetes; order Actinomycetales; family Dermatophilaceae; genus Fodinibacter. Next base: position 69,728 of record CAVVFG010000010.1, on the reverse strand, counting down.
TGCGGCTTCACCCAGGCCGCGCAGGTCTACGCCCTGTCGACCGCGTCGCCCGTCGCCGCGGGAGCCATCATGGCGACCTTCGCCATCGGCACCACCCCCGGGCTGCTGGCGCTGGGGTCGGTGCCCGAGCTCACGACCGGCCGGCGCCAGGCCACCGTGCTGCGGGTCGTCGGGGTGCTCGTCCTCGCCTTCGCCATGCTCAACGTCTCGAGCGGGCTGAACCTGCTCGGGCTCACGGGCGGTTCGGCCTCGGCCGCCGCGACGTCGGCGGCGACCGCGCGCACGGCATCGGCCAACGTCACGGTCAGCGACGGCGTGCAGACCGTGCGGATGACCCAGGGACCCGACGGCTACGAGCCGGCCGACACGGTGCTGTACTCCGGGATGCCGACCACCTGGCTCATCGAGGGCACCGCCCAGTTCAACTGCAGCTCAGCACTGCGGGTGCCCGCCCTCGACGTCGCCGTCAACCTCGTCGAGGGCGAGAACACCGTGCCGCTGCCGGCCCTGGAGCAGGGGACGGTGCACTTCACCTGCGCGATGGGCATGTACTCCGGCAACCTCCTCGTCGTCGACCCGCCGGCCGCTGCCTCCCCCACGCCGAGCGCGGCCGCTGCGGGCTGAGCGCGTGCGCGGCCGCCGTCCACCGCCACCCACCGTGGCGCAGCCGCGGGGTCGTCAGCAGTCGAAGACGCCCCAGCACAGGTGGTTGCGCCGCCGCTGGTCGTCGAGCACCAGCTCGCGCACGGCCGCGGGCAGCAGGTCTCGCTGCCACCGGCACTCGCGCCGTCCCGCGGCCACCGCCTCCGGCCCGGGAGCAGCGGCTCGCACGGCCTTGATCGCGTAGGCGGCCGCGCCGAGGTCGTGGGCGGCGACGTGCGCGACGACCCCGGCCTGGCCGGCCGCGTAGGCCGCGTGGTGCGCCGCCCCGGTCAGGTCGCGCGCGGCACCCATCGCATGCCCACCCGCCGCGCGGGTGCGCATCATCGGCAGCTCGCCGCGCACCCAGGCCCGGGCGGCCTCGATGGCCTGCCGTGGCCGCGGGTCGTCGGGCCGCACCGCCTCGAACAGGGGCAGCACGTGCTCGGCGCACTGTGCCGCCCACCGGGCCAGCAGGTGGTGGTCGGCGTCGGTGAGGGTGCCCCCGCGCCGGATGGTCACCAGGCGCGGGTCGGGCTCGGTCGGCAGGATCACGACGGCCCCCTGCCTCGTCAGCCGGCCCCGGGGTCGAGGTCGAGGGCGATGTCGAGGATGGGCGAGGAGTGCGTGAGGCCGCCGACCGAGAGGTAGTCGACGCCGGTCGCGGCGTAGTCGGCCGCCACCGCGAGCGTCAGGTTGCCGGTCGCCTCGATCTCCACGGCCTCCCCGGTGGAGCGCACGGCATCCACCGTCTGGCGGAGGAGCTCGGGAGACATGTTGTCGCACAACAGGAACCGCGCCCCGGCCGCCACCGACTCGACCGCCTCGTCAGTCGTCGTGACCTCCACCTGGATCGCCACGTCGGGGAAGGTGCGCCGCACCGCCCGGTACGCCGCCGTCAGCCCGCCGGCGGCCAGCTTGTGGTTGTCCTTGATCATCGCGACGTCGTACAGGCCCATCCGCTTGTTCGTTCCCCCGCCGCAGCGGACCGCGTACTTCTCGAGCGCGCGCATCCCCGGCGTCGTCTTGCGGGTGTCGAGCACCATCGCGCCGGACCCCTCGAGCACGTCGGCCCAGCGCCGGGTGTGCGTCGCCACCCCGGAGGTGCGCGACGCGATGTTGAGGACGGTGCGCTCGGCCACCAGGGTGGTGCGCGTCGCCCCGCGCAGGGTCGCGACGCGCGTGCCGCGCTCGACCCGGACGCCGTCCGCCACCAGCAGCTCGACGCCCACCGTCCCCGACCCGAGCCGCGCCGCCACGGCATCCAGCGCGAGCGGCAGCACGGGCAGCCCGGCGACCACACCGTCGGCCCGCGCGACGAGGTGCGACACCGACTCCTGGGATGCCGGGATGGTCGCCATCGTGGTGACGTCGGTGCCGGTCGACAGGTCCTCGTCGAGGGCGCGCTCCACCAGCAGCAGGGCGTCGGCCGTGGGGAATCCGAGATCGGTCATGCCAGCGCCTCCACGGGCCGCCCGGTGACGACGAGCGCCCCGTCGGCCGGCCGGGTCGCCGTCAGATGGGTGAGCCAGCGGGCGTCGTCGCGCTCGGGGAAGTCAGAGCGCACGTGGCCGCCCCGGGTCTCCTCGCGCCAGTGGGCCACGCTCGCCAGGGCCTGCCCGAGGTGCAGCAGGTTGGTCGTCTCCCAGGTGGCGGGGCCGGGCTCCGCCGTGCTCGGCGGCAGCGCTGCCAGGGTGGCGAGCGCGTCGAGCGCGCCGGCGGTCGAGGCGGCCGACCGCACCGGCCCCGCCCCACGCGTCATCGCGCGCTGCACGTCGAGGCGGTGCGAGGCGTCGAGCACCGCCGCGTCACCGGCATCGGATGCCGGTGTGCGCAGCGGCAGCTCCCCCGCGGCGAACCGCGAGGTGACGTCGTCGGCGATGCGGTGCGCGAAGACCAGGCCCTCGAGCAGGGAGTTGGACGCGAGCCGGTTGGCGCCGTGCACGCCCGTGCACGAGCACTCGCCGCAGGCGTAGAGGCCGTCGACCGACGACCGGCCGAGCAGGTCGGTCTCGACCCCGCCCGACGCGTAGTGCTGGGCGGGCGCCACGGGCAGCAGCTCGGTCGACGGGTCGAACCCCAGCTCGCGGCAGCGAGCCACGATCGACGGGAAGCGCTGCTCGAGGAAGCCCGCGCCGAGGTGGCGGGCGTCGAGCCACACGTGGTCGACCCGCTGGTCGCGCATCACGTCGAGGATGGCGCGCGCCACGACGTCCCGGGGCGCGAGGTCGGCGAGCTCGTGGCGGTCCTGCATGAAGCGCACCCCGGCGCCGTCGACGAGGAAGGCTCCCTCGCCGCGCACCGCCTCGGAGATCAGCGGCTGCTGGCCGGTCGACCCCTCGCCGAGGAAGAGCACCGTCGGGTGGAACTGCACGAACTCCAGGTCGGTGACCCGCGCGCCGGCGCGCAGCGCCGCCGCCATCCCGTCGCCGGTGGCCACCGGCGGGTTGGTCGTCGAGGTGTAGATCTGGCCCAGGCCGCCGGTCGCGAGCACCACGGCCCGGCCGTAGGCCGCACCGACGCCGTCGACCTGGCCCTCGCCGATGACGTGCAGGGTCACCCCGCACACGGCGCCGTCGCCGGCGGTGAGCAGGTCGACGACCAGCGCGTGCTCGACGACCTCGATGCCGGGGTCGTCGACGACGCGGTGCAGCGCCGCGATCAGGGCCCGGGAGATCTCGGCGCCGGTGGCGTCGCCCCCGGCGTGCGCGATCCGGTCGCGGTGGTGACCGCCCTCGCGGGTCAGCTTGATCTCGCCCGCGGCGTCGCGGTCGAACTCCGCCCCCAGCGCCACGAGCTCGCGCACCCGCTCCGGCCCCTCGGTCACCAGGATGCGCACCGCCTCGGGGTCGCACAGGCCGACCCCGGCCACGAGGGTGTCGTCGAGGTGCTCCTGCGGCGTGTCCTCGGGGTCCAGGGCCGCGGCGATGCCGCCCTGCGCCCACTCCGTCGACCCCGCCGAGAGCACGGTCTTGGTCACGAGCAGCACCCGCTCCACCCGCTCGCGCAGCCGCAGGGCGCAGGTCAGCCCGGCGATGCCCGAGCCGACCACCACGACGTCGGCGCTCGTCGTCCAGCCGGGTGCGGGGGCGCCGAGCCGCCGGGGCAGCGTGACGGTGGGGACCGGCATCCGGCTCAGACCTCGGCCCGGGCGTGCGGCACGTCGGAGAAGACGTCGAGCGCCCCACCACCGGGCCCCACGAGCAGCGGTGTGTTGTCGATCAGCCGGGTCGTGCCCACCCGGGCCGCGACCGCGAGCAGCGCCTCGCCCCGGTACCACTCGGGCACGTCGGCGAGGGTCTGCGGGTGCACCAGCACGAGGTAGTCGACCAGGGCCAGCGGCTCCTCCACGAGCACCTCGCGGGCGGCCCGGCGGATCGCCGACGGGCCGAAGGCGGCGGCGTCACCGCCGGCCCGCAGCGCCCGGCTGAGGCACAGCGCGGTCTCACGGTCGGAGGGGGTGAGGTAGGAGTTGCGGCTGCTCATCGCGAGGCCGTCACTCTCGCGCACGGTCGGCACCGAGACGACGTCGACCGGGAAGTCGATGTCGCGCACCATCCGGCGGATGAGGAGCAGCTGCTGCGCGTCCTTCTGGCCGAAGTACGCGCTGCGGGCCGCGGTGAGGTGCAGCAGCTTGCCGACCACGGTGAGCACGCCGTCGAAGTGGCCGGGGCGGGAGGCGCCCTCGAGCACCTCGCCGAGCGGCCCGGCGGAGACCCGCACCCCGGGGTCGCCGTCGGGGTAGACCACGTCGGGCGTCGGGGCGAAGACGACGTCGACCCCGGCGGTGCGGCAGATCTCCATGTCGGCGTCGAAGGTGCGCGGGTAGCGCGAGAGGTCCTCCTTGGGCCCGAACTGCAGCGGGTTGAGGAAGATCGTCACGACCACGTGCTCGTGCCGCTGCCGGGCTCTGCGGATCAGCTGGGCGTGCCCGTCGTGCAGCGCACCCATCGTCATGACGGCGGCGACGTCGCGGCTCGCGAGCGCCTCACGGGCTGCCTTGAGCTGCTCGCGCGTGTGCGCGACGACGGGGACGGTGATGGCGGTGGTCACTCAGTGCTCCTGGTCGGCGAGGAGGTCGAGGAGGGGCTCCCCGGCGGCGGGCCGCAGCCGGCCGCTGTCGAGGGCACGCAGGGCGGTGGCCCGGGCGAGCGCGACGTAGGTCCTCCGGATCTCGGGCGAGAGCCGGTCCAGCTCGCGCAGGTGGTCCTCCACCGTACCCACGTCGCCGCGCGCCACCGGACCGGTGAGGGCGGCGTCACCCAGGCGCAGGGCGTTGTCCAGCGCGGCCTGCATCAGCGGCCCGATGACCCGGCGCGGCTCGGCGATGCCGGCACGCGCGAGCAGCTCCATGGCCTCGCTGGTCAGCGTCACCAGGTGGTTCGCGCCGTGGGCCAGGGCCGTGTGGTACGCCAGCCGGTCGTGCTCGGCGACCCACACCGGGTCGCCGCCCATCTCCAGCACCAGCGCCTCGGCCACGGCCCGCAGCGGCTCGTCGGTGGTGACACCGAAGGGGCAGTCCGGCAGCCGGTCGAGGTCCATCGCGGTGCCGCTGAAGGTCATCGCGGGGTGCAGGGCAAGCGGCAGCACGTGGTGGGCACGCGCCGGTTCCAGCACGGCCACGCCGTGCCGCCCGCTGGTGTGCACGGCCATCTGCCCCGCCTGCCAGGCGCCGGTCGCCGACAGGCCGGCGACCAGGTGGTCGAGCGCGTCGTCGGGCACCGCGAGGAGCACGAGCTCGGCGCCCGCCACCACCGTGGCCACGTCGGCCAGCGGCACGCCGGGCAGCAGGTCGGCGGCCCGGGCCCGGCTCGCGTCGGACACGGCGTAGGCCCCGGTCACCCGGTGACCGGCCCGCGCGAGCGCTGCGCCGAGCACCGCACCGACCCGGCCGGCCCCCACGACCCCCACGGTCAGCCGGGCGGGGTGCTCGATGCCGTCCACGCTCAGGCAACCTACCCCTCGACCGCCGGGTCGTGCGCGGCCGGCCGCCCGCACTCGTCAGTGGTTCACCTCGACCCGCAGCACTCCCCCCCGCTCGAGGTGATCCGCTGCTCCCCCACGTCACGACATCACCTCCACCCGCACGACCCCACCCGCACCGGCGCTAGCGTTCGGCGGGTGATGGTGCCCTGGCGCGAGGCGTGGCACGAGGCCCTCTACGGCCCCGGCGGGTTCTACCGCTGCGCCGAGGGACCGGCCGGCCACTTCACGACCTCGACCCACGGGCCGATGGGGGAGCCGTTCGCCGACGCCCTGGGGCGCCTCGCCGACCGCGAGGACGTGCACCACGTCGTCGACGTCGGGTGCGGCCGCGGGGAGCTGCTCGCCCACCTTGCGGTGCAGCGCCCCGACCTGCGGCTGACCGGGGTCGACGTGGTGCCCCGCCCCGCCGACCTGCCGGACGCCGTGGCCTGGCTGCGCTCCCCCGGCGGCGGGAACCTGCCCCCCGGGCTCACCGGCCTCGAGGACGTTCTCGTCGTGGCCCACGAGTGGCTCGACGTGGTGCCGTGCACCGTGACCGAGGTGGTCGAGCCCGGCCGGCTCGCCGTGGTGCTGGTCGACCCGCGCACCGGCGCCGAGTCCACCGGTGGCGCGCCCACGCGCGACGAGCTCGCGTGGTGCGCGCAGCACTGGCCGACCGCGGACCTCCCGGTCGGTGCGCGGGTCGAGGTGGGGCTGGCCCGCGACCTGGCCTGGCGCGACCTGGTGTCCCGCGTGCTCAGCGGCACCCTGCTCGCCGTCGACTACGGACACACGGCGGCGGACCGGCCCACCGGCGGCACGCTCACGGCATACCGGGCCGGTGCCGTCGTCACACCCGTGCCCGACGGTTCCTGCGACCTCACCGCCCACGTCGCGGTCGACGCCCTCGAGCACGACGAGGTCACCACCCAGCGCGCCGCGCTGCAGGCGCTGGGAGCCCGCGCGCACACCCCGCCCCACGAGCTGGCACACACCGATCCGGCCGCCTACCTCGCGGCCCTGGCCGCCGCGTCCGAGCTCGGCGCACTGACCGCGGCCGGCGGGCTGGGCGGCTTCCACTGGGTGGTGCGCCGCGTGCAGCGGATGTGACTCGCGGTGGTGGTCCGTGGCACCGTTGGCTGGATGCGACTGCGGATGCCGTGTGCCCCCCTCGCGCTCGCCCTCCTGGCGGGCGGGAGCCTGAGTGCCTGCGGGGCGGACTCCCCCCCCGAGGTCGTCGTCACCGTGACGGCCACCCCGTCGGGTGCCGCCTCGCCCGCCTCGCCGACACCCTCGAGCACCGCCTCCGGCCGGGTCAAGGCACCCACGAGCGACGTCAAGGGCCGGGCCTTCGACTTCGGGATGGTCACCGGCGTCAAGCGCGAAGGTGGCGTCGACGTCCTCGTGCTCGACCGGTGGACCGACCCCAAGGTCAAGGACTCCGTGGTGGCCAAGCACGGGCTGCGGGTCACCTCGTGGAAGGTCGGGTCGAACCGGTACGTCAACCAGAACGCCAAGAAGACCTTCGACATCCCGGTCGCCAAGGGCGCCACCTTCCTGCTTCACCACTGCGTGTCGGCCGGCGAGCCGCTGCAGACCCGCTCGGTCAGCGCGCGCGAGCTGGCCGAGGCCCCGGACTCCGACCGTCTGCTCCTGGTGCGCATCGACGCCGACGGGTGGGGGACCAGCGGCGAGACCTTCGCAGGCTGCTGACCAACGGAGGCAGCCGCGGGTCGCGGGCTGCCACCCGCGGGCCGTGGACCGCGTGCGGCAGACTGGCGGGGTGACCTCCGAGACCGGCCAGCGCGCGCTCGACGTCGGCATGGGCGCCGGTGGGCTGGCGACGGCCGACATGGTGCTCAACATCGGGCCCCAGCACCCGGCCACCCACGGGGTGCTCCGGCTACGGGTCGTGCTCGACGGCGAGCGCATCGTCTCTGCGGAGCCGGTCATCGGCTACATGCACCGGGGGGCGGAGAAGCTGTTCGAGGTGCGCGACTACCGGCAGATCACGGTGCTCGCCAACCGGCACGACTGGCTGTCGGCCTTCAGCAACGAGCTCGGGGTAGTGCTCGGGGTCGAGGCGATGCTCGGCATGGAGGTGCCCGAACGGGCGGTGTGGCTTCGCACGCTGCTGGCCGAGCTCAACCGCGTTCTCTCGCACCTGATGTTCCTGGGCTCCTACCCTCTCGAGCTCGGCGCCATCACACCCGTCTTCTACGCGTTCCGCGAGCGCGAGGAGCTGCAGGCCGTCATGGAGGAGGCCTCCGGCGGCCGGATGCACTACATGTTCAACCGGGTCGGCGGCCTCAAGGAGGACGTGCCCGCCGGCTGGCTGGGCCGGGTCGAGCTGGCGGTGAACGGGGTGCGACGGCGGCTGCCCGAGCTCGAGTCGCTCATCTCCGGCAACGAGATCGTCGAGGCACGAGCGCGCGGCGTCGGCGTGCTCGACCGCGACACGTGCCTCGCGTTCGGGGTCACCGGGCCGATCGGCCGGGCGAGCGGTCTCGACGTCGACCTGCGCCGCGACGACCCCTACCTCGCCTACGCCACGCTGTTCGCGCCCGGCGGTCCCGGCCGGGTGATCACCCGCACCGCCGGCGACTGCCTGGCGCGGCTCGAGGTGCTGCTGGAGCAGGTGCACGTCAGCCTCGACCTCGCGCAGGCGTGTCTCGACACGCTCGCCACGCTGCCGGCCGGCCCGGTGAACCAGCGGCTGCCCAAGGTGCTCAAGGTGCCCGAGGGCGAGCGCTACACGGCCACCGAGAACCCGCTCGGGTTCAACGGCTACTACCTCGCGTCACGTGGCGAGAAGACCCCGTGGCGCCTGAAGCTGCGCTCGGCCTCGTTCAACAACGTCCAGGTGCTCTCCCGGGTGCTGCCCGGCTGCCTCGTGGCCGACATGGTGGCGGTGCTCGGGTCGATGTTCTTCGTCGTCGGGGACGTCGACAAGTAGCGCGCCCGGCCCGTGCGGTGCGAGTTCTGGCACATTGCTCACGGGCCCCCTCGCGGTTGCGATAGCGTCCGCTCGGCTCCATCGGGAGCCCTCGCACTCGCGTCGAAGGAAGACCATGCGCTCCATCGCCCGCGCCGCAACGCGCGCCGGCCTCGTCGGGGGCGCCGCCCTCTTCGCCGCCGCCCTCACGCTCTCCCCCGCCCAGGCGGCATCCGCGGACCTGTCGTACTCGTGCGACTTCGGGTACGACACCACCGAGGACAGCGGGCCGGCCACCGCCTCCTTCGACTCCGGGATCGGCAAGGGCCTCGTCGTGCCCGTCGGCACCAAGGTCTCGCTCGACCCGTTCACCGGTTCGGTGACCCTGCCCGACGGCTTCACCGACCTGCTGCGGCAGAACCAGCTGACGTCGATCCAGGGCGGCGGCATCACCTTCACCCTGATCGAGGAGACCGGCGACGAGAACGACGTGTTCTTCGAGTTCGGCGACACGGAGGTGCCCGCGGAGGGCTCGATGACCGTGGCCTTCGCGGGCTCGGCCGGCAAGGTGACCGCGAAGACGGCCGGCACCAACACCCTCGTGGCCAGCGACTTCCTGCTCGTCCTCGACCTGGGCCCGGTGGGTGCCGTCCCGACCAGCACGCAGACCGCGACCGTGCCGAGCGGCCCGCCCACCTCGCCCGCCCCCAGCGACCCCACCGCGCCGCTCGACGCGGGCATGTTCTGCACGCTCGTCGACGAGGGCGACATCACCATCGACGCGTTCCAGGCGACCGCTGCACCCACGCCCACGGTCACCGTCACCGTGCAGCCCACCGCCAGCCCGGTGCGCCCGGTCGTCGTGCAGACCGACTTCGCCGGCCACGACCGCGCCTCGGCCTTCCCGCTCGTGCTCGGCGGCGCCCTCCTGGTCGGCGGCATCGGTGCGGCCGCCACCGGTCGCGGCCGCGGCAGCTCACGCCGACACTGAAGGTCGTGCCGACTCCCGCCCTCCCCCCACGCCGTCGCCGCACCGCCGCGGCAGCCGGTGCCGCGGCCGCGCTCGCCCTGCTCGGGGCGTGCGCGGCCGACCCCGCACCACCGACCGTCGCGGCGCCGACGACACGCAACCCCGTGCCCAGCCTCGGTGCGCCGTCGGCGACGCCGACGCCCACGGCCTCGGCCCCCGCCTCGCAGCCGGTGAGGGTCACCGACCACCCCCAGGGCACGCCGAAGCAGGTCACCGTCGTCACCCCGGGCGACGCGGTGCTGGTCGACGCCCCCCTGGTGGCCACCGGCCTGGACGCCAAGGGTGTCCTCGCCCCGCCCCCGGGTGTGGCCGGCTGGTACGACGAGAAGGGCTGGCCGAAGCCTGGCTATCCCGGGGCGTCCATCCTCGCCGGTCACGTCAACACCCGGGCCACCGGGCCGGACACCTTCGCGAAGCTGCCGAAGGTGCGCCCCGGCGCCCGGGTGCGGGTCACCTACTCCACGGGCGACGCGGCCGACTTCGTGGTCACCCGCTCCGCGGCGTTGTCCAAGAAGCAGGTGCCCAGGGACGACTCGATCTGGGATGCCGGCAACCCGCGCCCCCTGCTGCGGCTCATCACCTGCGACCCGACCACCCCGGTCAAGGGCGGCCACTACGTGGGGAACTGGGTGGTCTGGGCGGTGGCCGGTGCCTGAGGCCCGGCCGAGCTCGGGACCGGACGGCTAGGCAGCGCGGTCGCGCGCGTCGTCGTCGTCCTCGTCGGGCGGGTCGACGCGGCACCAGCGCTGGGCCACCAGCCCGGCCGCGGCCAGGGCCAGGCCGGCCATGACGATGGCGGCGAGGGGCAGCAGCCGGCTGCGGTTGGCCTCGAGCGCGAGGTTGGTGGCCACGACGACGAACTGCCCGAGGTACCAGCCCGCGGCAGCCGCCCCGGTGAGGGCGGCGGCCTGCGCGAGCACGACCGTGCGCGCAGCGCGCAGCGGGTCGAGGGTGGTGGTCGCACGCCCCTGCAGGTAGCGGCGCACCGGGCGCGCCAGCCAGAGCACCAGGCCACCCATGACGACGAGCAGCACCCCTGACAGGAGCGAGGGCCTCGGCACCAGGGTGCCGCTGCGGGTGACGAGCGCGAAGACGACGAACGAGATGATGCCCGCCACGCCCGCCACCAGCGCGAGGGTGGTCACGCGGATCTCTTTGCGGCGCATCAGCTCTCGTGCCCTTCGTCGTCGTGGTTCCGACCGGCCCCGCTGGTCGGGTCGGTCGGGTCGAGCGCGTGCGGGCGGATGCCGGTCGTGTCCAGGCCCGCGGCCAGCTCGGCCACCGGCGCCACGGCGCCGTCGTGGCGCAGCACGGCATCCGGGTCGGCCGCGAGCCACGGCAGCAGCACGAACGCGCGCTCGTGGGCCCTCGGGTGCGGCAGGGTGAGCCGCGGCCGGTCGCAGGTGACGTCGGTGCCCGCCGCCGGGTCGCCGTACTGCACGAGGTCGAGGTCGAGGGTGCGAGCGCCCCACCTCACCTCGCGCCGGCGGTCGAAGGCGGCCTCGAGGGAGTGCAGCTCGCGCAGCAGCGACATGGGCGACAGCGGGGTGCGCGCGACCACGACGGCGTTGACGTAGGTGGGCTGTTCCGGGCCGCCCACCGGGTCGCTGTCGTACAGCGCCGACGACGCCACGACGTGCACCATCGGGTGGTGGGCCAGCGACTCGATCGCCGAGGATGCCGTGTCGTGCGGGCTGTGGTGCCCCCACGGGAGGTTGGCCCCGACCGCGATCACGACGGGCGCCGGCTCGCGCCGACGGGTGACCGACACCGTCACGTCGCCGAACGGTACGCCGACCGGCGCCTGGGGCTTGTGGACCGTGACCGTGACCTCGTCGACCTCGCTGTGCTGCAAGGCATCCGACGCGACGAGCTCAGCCAGGCGCTCGATGAGGTCGTGGGGGTCGCCCTCGATGCGGGCCAGCGCGGCAGCGCCGATCTCGCCGTAGTCGACGGTGTCACCGAGGTCGTCGCTACCGCCGGCCGCGCCGAGGTCGACGGCGAGCTCGATGTCGACGACGAACTCCTGCCCCTCGCGGCGCTCGTGCTCGAAGACGCCGTGGAAGCCCCGGCCGCGCACCCCCGACAGGCGGATGCGATCGCGCGCCGCCCCGGTCATCGCCCGCCCTCCGGCCGGTGCAGCGCCTCGACGACGTCGAGGGCGTCGACGGTCGCGGCGACGTCGTGCACCCGCACGCACCACACCCCGTGGCGGGCGACGTGCGCCGTGGTCACGGCCGTGGCGACGTCTCTCTCGAGCGGGGGACGTGCCGTCGTGGCCGAGCGCCCGACCGAGCCGAGGAACGTCTTGCGGGACGTGCCGACGAGCACCCGGTGGCCCAGGGCCACCACCTCGTCGAGCCGGCGCAGCAGCTGCCAGTTGTGCTCGGCGTTCTTGGCGAAACCGAAACCGGGGTCGAGCACCACGGCCTCCGGGGCCACCCCGGCGGCCGCGAGCGCCTCGACGCGGTCGGCGAGCTCGCGCACCACGTCGGCGACGACGTCGTCGTAGCGCGCCCGCTGCTGCATGTCGCGGCTGTGTCCGCGCCAGTGCATCGCGACGAACGGCACCGCCCGCTCGGCGACCATGGGCACCATGTCGGGGTCGGCCAGCCCGCCGCTGACGTCGTTGACGAGCACCGCGCCGGCAGCCAGGGCGGCCGCCGCCACGTCCGCACGCATCGTGTCGACCGACACCGGGGCGAGCGTGCTCAGCTGCTCGACCACGGGCAGCACGCGGCGGAGCTCCTCGGCCGTGCTGGGGCGCTCGGCGCCCGGGCGGGTCGACTCGCCGCCGACGTCGAGCAGGTCGGCGCCCCGGTCCACCAGCTCGCGGCCGTGCGCGACCGCCGCCTCGGGGGTGAACCAGGCCCCGCCGTCGCTGAACGAGTCGGGGGTCACGTTCACCACGCCCATGACGAGCGGCCGGCCGACCCGGGGTTCCGGCAGGGTCACCGGCCGGTCACCGCTTGCCGCCGAGCAACAACGACATCGCCTCGGCGCGGGTGGCGGGGTTGCGCAGCTGCCCGCGCACGGCGGAGGTGATGGTGCGCGAGCCGGGCTTCTGCACGCCGCGCATCGACATGCACAGGTGCTCGGCCTCGATCACGACGATGACGCCCTGCACCCCGAGGTGCTGGACCAGCGCGTCGGCCACCTGGGTGGTGATCTGCTCCTGCACCTGCGGGCGGCGGGCGAAGACCTCGACGAGCCGGCCCAGCTTGCTCAGGCCGGTGACCCGCCCGTCGGCGGCGGGGATGTATCCGATGTGCGCCACCCCGTGGAAGGGCAGCAGGTGGTGCTCGCAGGTGGAGTACATCGGGATGTCGCGCACGATGATGAGCTCTTCGTGGTCGATCGAGAAGGTCTTCGCCAGCACCTGCGCCGGGTCCTGCCACAGGCCCGCGTAGAGCTCGCGAGCGGCCCGCGCCACCCGGCCGGGGGTGTCGAGCAGCCCCTCGCGGTCGGGGTCCTCACCGATCGCGAGGAGGAACTCGCGGACCGCGGCCTCGGCGCGCGCGACGTCGACGGGACCGCGCAGGATGGTGACGTCGGCGTCGTCGTCCGGCTCAGGGCTCGACACGGCCGCCCTCGGGCACCTCGATGACCTGGGTCGGCGGGTGGTCCTGCACGTCCGGGTCGGCCCCGGCCTCGGCGGCCTGGTCGATCTCGGCCTGGGTGCGGGGGTCACCGGGGGTCACCGAGGCGCCCACGGGGGCACCGGAGCCGTTGCTGTGGCCGTTGAGCGCCTGGCGCTCGGCGGGGGTGAGCACCGGCGGGAGGTCGGACAGGGTGCGGTGCTCGCTGGACAGCCAGGTCTCGCGCACCGGACGCTTGCGGATGCCCTGGAACAGCTGGGCAAGCTCGGCGGCGTTGAGGGTCTCCTTCTCGAGCAGCTCGAGCACGAGGCGGTCGAGGATTTCGCGGTTGTCGTTGACGGCGTGCCACGCCTCGTCGTGGGCGTCGTCGACGAGCTTGCGCACCTCCTCGTCGACGACCGCGGCGACCTGCTCGGAGTAGTCGCGCTGGTGACCCATGTCGCGGCCGAGGAAGACCTCACCCTGGCTCTGGCCCAGCTTGACCGCGCCGACCCGCTCGCTCATGCCGTACTCGGTGACCATCTTGCGGGCCATCGCGGTGGCCTTCTCGATGTCGTTCGCGGCGCCGGTGGTGGGGTCGTGGAAGATGATCTCCTCCGCGACGCGCCCGCCGAGCGCGTAGGCCAGCTGGTCGAGGATCTCGTTGCGGGTCGTGGAGTACTTGTCGTCGGTGGGCATCACCATCGTGTAGCCGAGAGCCCGGCCGCGCGGCAGGATCGTGACCTTGGTGACCGGGTCGAGGTGGTTCATCGCCGAGGCCACGAGGGCGTGGCCACCCTCGTGGTAGGCCGTGATCTTGCGCTCCTTGGCCGACATGATGCGGGTGCGCTTCTGCGGGCCGGCGATGACGCGGTCGATGGCCTCGTCGAGCACCTCGTCGTCGATCAGCTTCTTGTCGGTGCGCGCGGTGAGCAGTGCGGCCTCGTTGAGCACGTTGGCCAGGTCGGCACCGGTGAAGCCGGGGGTGCGACGGGCGACGGCGAGCAGGTCGACGCCGGTGGCCAGCGGCTTGCCCTGGCCGTGCACCTCGAGGATGCGGTGGCGGCCGATCATGTCGGGGGCCTCGACCGCGATCTGCCGGTCGAAGCGGCCCGGGCGCAGCAGCGCCGGGTCGAGGATGTCGGGGCGGTTGGTGGCGGCGATCAGGATGACGTTGGTCTTGACGTCGAAGCCGTCCATCTCGACGAGCAGCTGGTTGAGGGTCTGCTCGCGCTCGTCGTGCCCGCCGCCGAGCCCGGCGCCGCGGTGGCGGCCCACGGCGTCGATCTCGTCGACGAAGACGATCGCGGGGGCGTTGGCCTTGGCCTGCTCGAACAGGTCGCGCACGCGCGAGGCGCCCACGCCGACGAACATCTCGACGAAGTCGGAGCCGGAGATCGAGTAGAACGGCACCCCGGCCTCGCCGGCGACGGCGCGGGCGAGGAGGGTCTTTCCGGTGCCGGGCGGACCGTAGAGCAGCACGCCCTTGGGGATCTTGGCGCCCACGGCGAGGAACTTGGCGGGCTCGGCGAGGAACTCCTTGATCTCGTGCAGCTCCTCGACCGCCTCCTCCGCGCCGGCCACGTCGGCGAAGGTCACCTTGGGGGTGTCCTTGGTCGCGAGCTTCGCCTTGGACTTGCCGAACTGCATCACCCGCGAGCCGCCGCCCTGGGCCTGGCTCATCAGGAACCAGAACAGGCCGACCAGCAGCAGCACCGGGAAGAAGCTGATGAAGATGGTCCAGAAGGCGCTGTCGCCCTGCTTCTTGTCGTTGTAGCCGTTGGGCACGTTGGCCTTGAGCTCGGCGATGAGCTGCTCGGCGCGGGCGTCGACGTAGTCGGCCTGCACCTTGGTGGCCCCGCTGATGTCGGAGGCGGAGTCGCTGAAGGACTGGCCCGGCTTCAGGTCGAGGTTGAGGGTGTTGTCGGTGGACAGGACCGCCGTCTCGACCTTCTTGTCGGTGATGAGCTTTTCAGCCTGGGCGGTCGTGACCGTCGTGTAGCCGCCGTTGCCGTCGAAGGAGAACACCGTCAGCATCACCACGATGACGGCCAGGACCCAGAACAGCGGGGTCTTGAAGATGCGCTTGAAGTCCATGTGGGTGCGGAGCTCGCGCTCCGGTCCTCCTGCTCGTGGGTCAATCGGCCGCCCGGGATCGCTCCGCGTGGCACGGGTACACGCTAGCAACGAGCCCCGCCGCCCCCGTGTTCCGCAGGGCGAGGGGCTTCGACAAGGCTTCGACGGCGCCGCGGCGCCGGAGGTCAGCTGTAGACGTGCGGGGCCAGCGTGCCGACGACCCGCAGGCCGCGGTAGGACTCGGCGTAGTCGAGGCCGTAGCCGACGACGAACTCGTTGGGGATGTCAAACCCGACCCACTTGACGTCGACCTCGACCTTGGCGGCATCCGGCTTGCGCAGCAGGGTGCAGATCTCGACGCTGGCGGGGCTGCGGGACTCCAGGTTGGACTTGATCCAGGACAGGGTGAGGCCGGAGTCGACGATGTCCTCGACGATCAGCACGTGCCGCCCGGTGATGTCGGAGTCGAGGTCCTTGAGGATGCGCACGACACCGCTGCTCTTGGTGCCCGAGCCGTACGACGACACCGCCATCCAGTCGACCGGCACCGTGACCGGCAGGGCCCGCATCAGGTCGGCCATGACCATGACCGCCCCCTTGAGCACCCCGACGAGCAGGACGTCCTTGTCCGCGTACTCGGTGGCGATCACGTCGGCCAGCTCGCGCAGCCTGTCCTGGATCTCCTCCTCGGTGATGAGGACACGTTCGAGGTCTGCTCCCATGTGGGCGGCGTCCACTGCGGCTCCTGGTGGGTGGGGCGCGGGCGGGTGGTCGTGCCTAGTCAACCGGATCGGCGGGGGCCATGGTGACGCGACCGCCGGATCGGGCCACCCGCAGGTTCCCCGGGGCGTGCACCGGGCCCTGGCCGTGCCACGCGCCCAGCAGCCGGTCGCAGGCGTCGGTGTGCCGGGTGCCGACCTGCCCGGGAGGCGCCCCGGTCGCGACCAGCAGCCGCCGCCAGACCCGGGTGCGCACCGCCCGCGGGATGCCGGTGAGCGCCTCGACCCCCCACGGCTGCGGCCCCAGCGCCGTCACCGCGGCGTCGGCCAGCGCGTCGAGGTGGTCGGCGTCGTCACGCAGCAGGGATGCCGTACGCGCCAGGGCCGCGGCGACTCCCGGCCCCAGGTCGCGCTCGAGGTCGGCCATGGCCCGGCGCGCCCGCACCCGGGTGAAGGCGGGGTCCTCGTTCATCGGGTCGTCCCACCAGCCCAGGCCCTGGGCGCGCACGGACTCGCGGCACTGCGCGCGGCTCAGGGCGAGCAGGGGGCGCCGGAAGCGGCCGCGGGCGGCCGGCATCCCGGACAGCGAGCGGGCGCCCGCGCCACGGGTGAGGCCGAGCAGCACCTGCTCGGCCTGGTCGTCGCGGGTGTGGCCGAGGAGAACCGCGGAGGCACCGTGCCGGTCGGCGGCGGCGGTGAGGGCGGCGTAGCGGGCGTCGCGGGCGGCGGCCTCGAGGCCGGCACCCGACGCGGTCACCTCGACGGTCAGCACCTCGACCGGGTCGAGTCCCAGGGTGCGCAGGCGACGCGCGGCGTCCACGGCGACCGTCGCGGAGCCGGGCTGGAGGGCGTGGTCGACGACGACGGCGCCGGCCCGGCATCCGGCCGCCGGCGCCTCGAACGCGAGCGCCGCGGCCAGGGCGAGCGAGTCTGCCCCGCCACTGCACGCGACGAGCACCAGCCCCCTCGCTCCCGAGCCACCCGAATCACTTGATTCCGTGGCGAGGTCGGTGAGGTCGGTGTGTTGGGCGAGGTCGGTGAGGCAGATGCGCACGGCGAGACGGATGGCGGCCGTCGCGGTATCCGGCGATCCCCAGCGACGCGCCATCGGGGAATCCGGCCCTCCCTGCGCGCGTTCCATGCCCCACATCCTCCCGACGCAGTGCCGACTCAGTGCGGATCTCCCACGCCCATCCGAGCGGCTCTGGCCCGTTCACGGGCGGGAATCCGCAAGGAGTCGGGGGTCACCCGTGGATGCGGCGCACCCAGGCCTCGGGCTCCTCGATCTCGCGAGCCAGCGGCAGGGTGTCGGGCGAGGTCCAGATGGCGTTGAAGCCCTCGACCCCGACCCTGTCCTGCACGCCGCGCACGAACACGGCGCCGTCGCGGTACTGGCGCATCTTGGCCTCGAGGCCGAGCAGCCGGCGCAGCAGCCGGTCGGGAGCGCCGGCCCCCTTGCGACGCTCGCTGAACCTGGCCCGGATGTGGGCGACGGTGGGGATGTGCGCTGGGCCGACGTCGTCCATGACCACGTCGGCGTGGCCCTCGAGCAGCGACATCACCGCGGTGAGCCCGGCGAGCTTCTCACGCTGCTCGGGGGTGGTGAACAGGTCGGCCAAGCCGGTGCTGCCCTCGCGGAACAGGTCGGGCAGCTTCTCGGCCAGCCGGCCGGCGATCACCTGGAGCCGCTCGGGGTCGGGTGCCAGGTCGACGGCCAGCGCACGCGCCTGCTCCACGAGGTGGTCGCGCAGCCACGGGTTGGCGGTGAACTGCACGCGGTGGGTCTCCTCGTGCATGCAGACCCACTTGCGGAAGTCCTCGCGGTCGACGGCCAGCTCGGTGGCGACGGACAGGATGTTCGGCGCCACCAGCAGCAGGGCCGGCGTGCCACCGGGCGCCAGGTCGTACTGCCCGAGCACCTTGCTGGCCATGAAGGCGAGCAGCGCCCCGGCCTCGGCCCCGGTCACCTTGCCACCGACGGCCTGCGCCGTGGCGCCGGGCGCGTCGCCCCCGCGCTTGGCGACCATGGCGTCGAAGGTCGGGTCGAGCATCGCGCTCATCGAGTCGGCGTTGACGCTGATCCAGGTGGCCCGGTCGACGACCAGGGCGTCGGGCGCCTCGGGCGGCGTCTGCAGCTGCGCGGTCTCGGCGACCGGCTCGCGGGCGGCGCGGGCGGCGGCGCGGATGGCGGCGACCTCGCGCTCCGCCTCGGCGCGGGTGACGCTCGGGCCCGCGGGCACGAGCGTCCGCCCGGTGGTCTTGGCGAACTCCCAGTCGACGTAAGCCACGCAGGTTCCTGCCTCTCCTCGTGCCGCGGTCAGCGGCAGCCGCACCTGGTCAGTGCGGCCACGATCCGGTCCAACGCGGCCCGGGCGCGCTGCGTTCCCCCGTAGGTCTTCGGGAAGCCGTCGACGAGCAGCACGAACGTCAGCGGCCGGCCGTCGGCGTCGACGGTGGTGCCGACCAGCGCCGACCCGGCGCGCAGGGTGCCGGTCTTGCCCCGGGGCACGCCGACCACGCCCCGGGTGACCGTCGCCGAGAACCGCCGGGTGAGGGTGCCCGAAAGCCCGGAGACCGGGAGCCCGGCCACGACGCCGCGCAGCTGTGGCACCGCGTCGGTGACGGCCAGGCGCAGCACCGCCGACAGGGTGGCGGGGCTGGCCCGCTGCCCGGGGCTGAGCCCGCAGGCGTCGGTGATGGCCAACCCGGCCGTCGGCACGTCGTGCGCGGCCAGCCGCTCGCGGATGAACCGGGCGTTGTCGCCCTGACGCGTGGTGGAGCGTCCCTGCGCGAAGGCGGCCTGGCGGGTCAGGTTCTCGGTCAGGGAGTTCTGGCTGCGGTCGAGGGCGAGGTCGAGCACCTCGGCGTAGGTCGCGGACTCGACGCTGCCGAGCGGTTGGGAGCCCGCCGGGGCCGCCGCCGACCAGGTGCTCTCGGGCAACAGGGTCGCGGTCACGCCCTCGGCCGCGAGCCGCTCCACCAGGGTGGTGGCCACCTCGCGCTCGGGACGCGGGGGCGAGGGATGCTGCGCCCGAGGCAGCTGGGTGGCCAGCCCGGTCATGACGACGGCCTGGGCGAAGCCGTCGCGCAGGTCGTGCGGGTTCCACCTCGAGGGGTAGCGCGGCCCGGGGGCATGGGTGAGGTCGAGCCGCAGGCGCACGGTGGTGCGCCCCGAGGGGGCGAGCGAGGCGGCGACCTGGGCGGCGAGGTCGGCCAGCCCGGCCCGGCCGGCGACGGCATCGGGGTTCCCGGTTCCCGGCGCGAGCAGGGTGTCACCACCCGCGACGAGCACCAGTTCGGCCGAGCCCGGGGCGGCCACCACGGCGGTCGTCATCCGCTGCTCGAGGTCGAGCCCGTCGGCGATCGCGAGAGCGGCCATCAGCTTCTGGGTGGACGCAGGCACCCGGGGGGTCGTGGCCGCCAGGCTCCACAGCTCGTCGCCGGTGACGCCGTCGCGGATGCTGATGCCGGTGCCGCCCTCGAGGGCGGGGTCGTCGGATGCGGTGATGAGCGCCCGCGCCAGGCCGGCCCGGGTCGGCACCGGGGCGCCGGCGCCGGTGTCGGTGAGCAGCGGGTCGAGGGTCGCGGCAGGCTCGGGCAGAACCGCCGGCGCCGGCGTCCCGGACACCGTGGGGGTCGGCACGGCGACCGGCCGGTCGAGGGTGAGGACGCCCGGGGCGACGTCGAGCACGTCGGCGGTGGCATAGCCCGCCACGGCGACCAGGGCGGCGGCCGACCCGGCCAGGGAGGCGAGCATGACCCGTCTCACCCGCCCTCCCTTCGTGCTTCTGCCCGCGATGGGCCAGACTGTGCAGCGAGCCTAGGTCACCCCGCTGAAGGAGAAACCCGCCGTGGAGTTCGACGTCACCATCGAGATCCCCAAGGGTCACCGCAACAAGTACGAGGTCGACCATGAGTCGGGGCGCATCCGTCTGGACCGGATGCTCTTCACCGCGATGGCCTACCCGTCCGACTACGGCTACGTCGAGGACTCGCTCGGCGAGGACGGCGACCCGCTCGACGCCCTGGTGCTGCTCGACGAGCCCACCTTCCCCGGGTGCCTCGTGCGGGCCCGTCCGATCGGCATGTTCCACATGCGCGACGAGGCCGGCGGCGACGACAAGATCCTGTGCATCCCGGCCGGCGACCCGCGCAAGAACCACATCCGCGAGATCGAGGACGTCAGCTCGTTCGACCGGCTCGAGATCCAGCACTTCTTCGAGACCTACAAGGACCTCGAGCCCGGCAAGTCCGTCGAGGGCGCCCACTGGGCGGGCCGAGAGGACGCCATGCGCTGTATCGAGGAGGCGTTCGAGCGGGCCAGGCAGGCAGGCGTGACCACGGCGCGCTGGCGGATGCCGGAGCACGACGACCTGGTGTGGGACGGCGGGTCGGCGCAGCGCACCGCGGACGAGCACGCCGCAGCGACCGCGAAGGCCCTGCGCGAGCTGGCGACCAAGGAGAAGCCGCTCAGCGACCTCTGAGCCCGGCAGGGCCGTTGGGCGTCGACCCGCCAGCCCCGCGCGCACCCCTTGCCCCCCTGGCACCGCTGACCCCACAGACCTGCCAGGTGCCGCACTCGACGCGGTCGAGCCACTGGGGTGCGTGCGACGGCGGCGCGAGCCCGAGCACCCGGCGCACGGCTCGACGTGCGGCCCCGACGGCGCGGCGCCCGGCGTCGCCACGGGTGCACTGATCCATGGCGCCATCGTGTCGACCGTGCGCGACGGCGGCGTGAAATGGCACGTATCACTAGGGGCGCGACGGCGTCCTTGCTCACGTGCGGTTTCTCCGAAACGGGCCGCGCAATGGTCAAGCGTGGGTCATGATGGCCCCCACGCCAGGTAAAGAGCCGCGCAGCGCCGTGGGGAGGTGTGCATGAGCCAGCTCGTGGTCAGCGAGGTGGTCGACCGCGGGCCCACGCGGTCGACGGAGCAGGATTCCGGCTGCGAGCCGGAGCCGGCGGACCGCATCGAGGTGCGCCTCCTGGGCCCGCTGCAGGTGCGCCGGGCCGATGGGTCGCTGGTGCTGCCGCACGAGTGGCGTACCGGCAAGACCGTCGACCTGTTGCGGCTGCTGGCCACCCGGGCCGGTGAGGCCGTCTCGGTCGACGAGATCCTCGAGGCGCTGTGGCCGCGGGTCGACGTGCACCGGGGGCGGGGCAGCCTGCGCAACGCGCTGGGCCACCTGCGCAAGCTCCTCGGCCAGGGCGCGATCGAGCGCCGCCCCGACGGGCTGGTGCTGCGCGGGGCCTGGGTCGACAGCGCCGCCCTGCTCGCCCTGGCCGACGAGGCCCGCCGGCACGCCCGGCACGGTCGGCTCGCACTCGCCGTGAAGCTGGCCCGCGAGGCCGACGCCCTGCACCTGGGCGCGTTCAGCACGCACGACCCCGACGCGCTGTGGGCCGTACCCGTCCGCGAGACCCTCGAGTCCCGGTTCCGGGAGATGACCCTCGACGCCGCCGAACACGCGGTCGAGCTCGGCTGGATGCGCGACGGCCTCGAGCTGGGCCAGCGGGCCCTCGACGCCGACGTCACCTCCGAGCGGGCCTACCGCGTGCTGATGCGTGCCTACACCGGTCTCGGTGAGACCGAGCGGGCCCTGCGCGTCTACGAGAGGTGCCGCGCGGTGCTCGCCGAGGACCTCGGCCTCGACCCGTCGCCACAGACCCGGGCGCTGCACCTGGAGATCCTCTCCTCCGAACCGCTCGACGCGCCACCGGCCCCCTTCACCGGGCGTGACCGCGAGCTGCGCACCCTGCTCGGCTGGCTGGCGCAGCGGCACTCGACCGGCGGGTCGGGCCTGGTCTACGTCTCGGGGCCGGAGGGCTCCGGGCGCACCCGCCTGGTGCACGAGGCCGCGGAACGGGTCGGCGCCCTGGTCGAGGTCGTCAGCGGCTCCGCGGACCCCGTGGCCGTGGTCACCGCAGCCGCCTCCTCCACCCCGAACGCGGCAGGCGACCCCGCACGGAACGACGCCGGCACCGCCGGCCGCTGCGCCGTCATCGTGCTCGTGACGGCGTCCGCTCACCTGACACCTGCCGTCCGGCGGTCGCTCCTGGCCGCACTCGAAGCCGCAGGGTCGGCGGTGACCGTGGCACTACGGCTGTCAGAGAACGCCCGCGCGGCGCAGGCACACGACCGGGCCGACCCGGTGGACCCGGCCAGCCACGCCGCATCCACGCTCGCCGTCGACCTGTTGCCCCTCACTCCCTGCGCCCTCGAGCGGCTCGTGACGGCCCAGCTGTGCGGCGCGCCGAGTCCAGGGCTGCTCGACGAGCTCGCCCTGCGCAGCGAGGGCCTGCCCGGTCGCGCGCTCGCCACGATCGATGCCTGGAGCCGCGCCGGTGAGGTCGCAGCAACCTCACAGGGCCTGGCCCTGGTGCCTCCCCACGACCCCTCGAACCACGGCACCGAGCAGTCGACCCTCCTGGTGAGGGCCATGGAGCAGACCGGCGCCCGCGACCAGCACGTGCTGCACCTGGTGGCCGTGCTCGACCGGCCGGTCAGCCCGGCACTGCTCATGCCGCTGCTGCGCGGGCCGGGACCCACCCCCGGTGAGGCGGTCGCCGACGACGTCGCCTCGGTCGTCGCGTCGCTGGACCGCCTCGTCGACCTCCAGCTGCTCGCGAGCACCCCCGACGGCTACGCCGTGCGCGACCCCTTCCTGCGCCACGCCGTGGAGTCGTGGCTGCGCCCCAGCGTGCGGCGCCGCCTCCACGCCCACATCGCCGAGCGGGCCCGCATCCCAGCCGCCGAGCGCGGCCGGCACTGGCGCGCCGCGGGCGAGGTCGAGCTCGCCACCGCAGCCGCCATCGATGCCGTGCGGGACGCGATGGCGGCCGGCGACGTCTCGGCGGCCCGGCTGCAGCTGCTGGTCGTCAACGACCTCGCCGTCGGCTCGCACGCCGACGGCGCCGACCTGGCCGAGCTCGAGGAGGCGCTCGCCGACGTGTGCCTGGCCGCCGGGCGGGTCGACGAGGCGGTGCAGCACTACGGGCGCGCCGTCGACTGGCTCGACGAGTCAGCGCCGTCGGCCGGGGAACGGCTGCGCGACAAGGCAGCCCGGGCACAGGGCTCCCTGGTCCAAGCGGTCCGCGAGGCACAGCCCGAGGTCCGTTCGGCGCCCGCACCCGACGCTCAGCCCGAGCCCGACGACGAGGCGCGCGAGCGCGCCGCGTGGGCCGCGGTGCGGGCGGCCGACGCCACCGGGCGCGGGCCGAGTGGCATCGACGCCAGGTCGCGCCTGGTGCGTGAGCACCTGCTGCCCAGGCGGCGCCTCGTCCGGTCCCGGGAGGTGACGGCCGAGGCCATCGCCCTGGCCGCGGACACCTCGGCACGAGCCGATGCCGTGGCGCTGCACCACCTGCCCGACGTGCTGCTCGGCAACGCCCGGCTCGCCGAGCACGCCCTCGACGCCGCCTGGGCCGGCGCGAACCCGCAGCAGCCCGAGGCCGCTCACCTCGCGGTGCTGCGCTGCCTGGTCGGCCACGACCTCGGCCGGCGTGGGTTCGACACGCGGTGGGAGCAGGCGATGGCGCTGGCGCCGCCCCACTCGGAGTCGGTCGAGTGGACCTGGGCTCGGGTGCGGATGCTCACCGAGCGCGGCTCACTGGCCGAAGCCATCCAGGAGGACCGCCGGCCGGTCCGGCCCGGCACCAGCACGCTGGGGCGCCAGCTGAGGGCACTGTCGACCTCCGGCCTGCACGCCGCGCTCGGCCGTCCCGCCGACGCCGTCCGGGTGCTGCGCGCGGCGATGTCCGAGGCCGAGGAGGAGGGCTGCGCGCTGCTGCTGCCGGAGGTGACCGCGCGGATGGTGGTGCTCACCGCACCCACCGACCCCGCCGAGGCCATCGCTCTGTTCGAGCTCTTCGACTGGGCTGCCGGGTCCGAGATCGGCCACGCCCGGGAGGGGTACCTGCGCCTGCTCGCGCGGGCCGCGGTGCGGGCCGGGCGCCACGAGCTCGACCGGGCGGCGGCGGCGGCGGCGAACGCCGCCCGCATCGCCCAGGACAGCGGGCTGGTGCTGCTCGCGTCGGAGGCCTACCTGGCGCAGGCGCAGTACCTGTTCGAGGGCGGCTGGTCAGCCGGGGCCAGGGTCGCCACTGCCGGGGCGGCCCGCTGCCTGCGGGCCGCCGGCACCGTGCGCTGAGGCCAGCACGCCCGGCTGCTGCGGCAGGTCGGCGCCGACGCGGCGCAGCACGTCGACGAGGTGCTCCTCGCCGGCTGCCTTGGACACGTGGGCCCGGGCGCCCCTGGCGAGGGCGGCCTGCACCGTGCCATCGTCGTCGGCGGCGCTGTGGATGACGACGCACGCGTCGGGGCGGGCCGCGAGCACCGCGTCGAGCACAACCCACCCGCCGCCGCCGGGCATCGACAGGTCGAGGAGCAGGATGTCGGGCAGTAGCCGGTCGCACGCCTCGATGGCAGCAGCGGTGTCGCCGACCTCCGCCACGACCACGAGGTCGGGCTGGCGCGACAGGCTCGCGACCAGGCCCCACCTCAGGATCTCGTGGTCGTCGGCCACCAGGATGCGGGTCACGGGTGCCCGCTCCACTGCACGGGGAAGCGGGCCGTCACCACGGTGCCCCGGTGCGGGGTCGAGGTGATCAACAGCCGGCCGCCGACGTGCTCCAGCGCGTCCTCGAGCAGGCGCAGTCCGAAGTGGCCGTCGGGCGCCGGCACCGCCGGGTCGAAGCCCACGCCGTCGTCGGCCACCACGATGACCAGGTCCCCGTCGCGTACCCGCAGCGAGACGTGCGCCGTCGCGGCATCCGAGTGGCGGGTCACGTTGCGCAGCGTCTCGCGCAGCACGCGGTAGCCGAGGACGGCGGCATCGATCGGCAGCGGCTGGTCGGTGACGGAGGGGTCGAGGTCGAGCTCGACGTCGACCCCGCAGTAGCGCACCTCGCTGACGAGCAGCCCGCCGGCCGGCACCAGTCCGCCCTCGTGCAGGTCGGGAGGGTAGATGTCGGTGATGACCGCGCGCAGAGCCGCGATGTCTCGCTTCACGACCTCGGTGACCTTGTCGAGGTTCTGCCGCGCGCCGGACGTCTCGGGCCGGTCCGGCAGGGAGTCCCCGATGGCGGGCAGGGCGTAGCCGATGCCCGCGAGGTCCTGCACCACGCCGTCGTGGAGGTCGCCGGCGATCCGGCGCCGCTCCAGGGCCGAGGCGGCGACGGCGTGCCGCAGCAGGGCGGAGCGCTCGGCGCCGGCGTCGTCGATGCGGTGGGCCATCGACAGGGCCAGCGGCAGCAGGATCAGCAGGAGCAGCGCCGGGCCTCCCAGCGTGATCGGCAGGAGGGTGCGCAGCTGGGCCTGGGACTCCGCCTCCAGGCCGGCGACCGGCACGTAGAGCTCGAGCAGCAGGGGCTGCCCGGTGCGGTCGACGAACCCCACATAGGTCTCGACCACGTCGCCCGCGGGCTGCTCGTAGACGTTCTCATCGCGGTCCAGCGAGGTGAACTCGGAGGTGGTGCCGAGGGTGCGCAGCAGCGCGGCGTCCTGTGGCTCGAGGGGGTAGCGGCGGCCGATCAGGCGCTCGTCGTCGCTCCACACCACGACCGAGTCGGCCGACCAGACCTTCACCCGCATCAGCGAGCCGTCGGCCATCCGCGCCGACATCACGTCGTCGAGACGCTTGAGCGCCTGGGGGTCGCGGCCGCGCACGGCGTCGTCGGCCAACGGGGCGATGATCGAGCGGGCGATGTCGCGGGCCGAGCGCTCGGCCGCCCGCAGCTCGACCCCTCGGGTGGCCCGCTCCGCGATGACGACGGTACCGACGGTGACCAGCAGCAGGGCGAGCAGCCCGAAGCCCGCGAAGCGGGCCAGCGCCGCCCAGACCTGCGACCGGCCAGGCGGGGGGTCGGGCGGCGTGGGCACCGGCTCGGGGGAACCGGCATCCGCGGTGGTGGAGGCGGCCCGTCGGCGCCGGCCGAGCCGGCTCGGCGTCATCGGTCGGGGCCGACCGAGATGAGGCCGTAGCGGTTGGCGGTCACCACTGCCTCGAGCTGCGAGCTCGCCCCCAGCTTGGCCATCACGCCAGCGAGCAGCGCACGGCACTGCTCGACCGACATCCCGCTGCGCGCCGCGATGGTGCGCGGGTTGAGGCCGTGGCCGAGCAGCTCGAGCACCTCGAGCTCGGCGGTGGTGAGGTCGGGGACGGAGGGGGCGGCCACGGCCGGTGGCGGGGGCTGCGTCATCAGCTCGAGCATCTCCGGGGGTAGCACCAGGCTGCCCCGCCGGGCGCTGCGCAGCGCGTGCAGCATCGCCGCCAGCGCCCCGCCCTTGGGGAGGAAGCCGCAGGCACCCGCCTGGGCCGCGCGGGCCACCACCGCGGGGTCGGGGTGGCCGGTCAGGATGATCACGCAGAGGTCGGCGTAGCGCTCGGTCAGCTGCGCCGTGACCTCGATGCCGTCGCCGTCGCCCAGCCGCACGTCCATGATGACGATGTCGGGCTGCAGCGACTCGGTCAGCTGCACCGCCTCCGCTGCGGTGCGCGCGTGGCCGACGGCCTCGAGGTCGGGCTCGCGCTCGAGGCCCAGGGCGAACAGCTCGGCGAACGTGCTGTGGTCGTCGGCGATCAGGATGCGTGTCGCGGCGTCGTTCATGTCCTCGTCCCCCGGGGCCGACGGGCGTTCCGGCCCCGAACGCCGAATGCTATCCCGGGCGTGCGGGGCGCACACCGCACCTCCGAAGACTCGCCGGGTGGCCGGGGCGGCGGGAGCGACCCGCCGGCCGGCGTCGACCACGCATTCGGCGAGCCGGGCCACGTCACCACGCCATCGCGACGCGCCCGTGGATCGCGCCCAGCGGCACCGAGCCGTAGACCCGGGAGTCGACCGACCCGGCGCGCGCGTCGCCCAGCACGAACACGGCGCGCTCGGGGACCGTGACCGGCCCGAACCACAGGCCGTCGATGCGGCTGTGGTCGACCTGCGGCTCGACCACTTTGACGTCGTCGACGTACAGGTCGGCGTCCCGGATGGCCACGTGCTGCCCGGCGACCGCCACCACGCGCTTGACCGACTCGCGCCCGTCCTGCGGGCTGGCGAACACCACCACGTCGTCTCGGTGGATGCCGCGCAGCCGCGGACCGATCTTGTCGACGAGGACGACCGACCCGGGGTGGAGGGTCGGCTCCATGCTCTCGCTGGCAACCTCCCGCGGTTCCGCGACGACCCCGCGGACGAGGAGGACGGCACCGAGCACGACGGCGGCCACGACCACGACCCGCACCCCGGACCGGCCGGCTCCGGCAGGGCGCATCAGGCGCCGTCGGGAGCGCTGTCGGGCCACCCGTCGTCGTACACGCCGGTGTCGGGGCGGCACGGCGCCGAGTCGATCGGGTCGTTGACGTCGACGGCTCCGACCGCGAACTGGTGCATCATGTCGTGGTCCTCGTGGGGCAGGTTGTGGCAGTGCACCATGTAGCGGCCTCCGGCGTTCACGGAGGAGCCCCCGCCCTTCTGCAAGGTGAACTTCATCGCGACCCGCACCTTCTCGCCCTCCCCGACGTACACGACGTCCTTGGGGCCCTGCTCGAAGGCGAACGGCGGCCGCCCGTCACGGCTGAGCACCCGGAAGTCGACGAGGTGGATGTGCAACGGGTGGAACCAGCCGCCGCTCTTGTTCTCGATCTCCCAGACCTGCACCTCGTCGGGCTGCACCACCGTGAGCACGTCCTGGTAGCCGCTGTCGATCACGTCGTGCCAGGACCGGCCGTTGATCTCGTAGCGGTTGGTCACGTCGCTGCGCTCCAGCCGCAGCCTGATGCCACCGGTCGACATGCTCTGGGTCAGGCTCATGGTGTCGCTGGCGACGAGCGTCGAGGGCATCGCGCTGAGGGTGCGGCTGCCGGGGCCGTCGGGCGGGAGCGCCGCGTCGTCGACCACCTGGAACCGCATCACCTTGTTGGTGTGGTCGTAGTCGACGTTGTTCTTGTTGCTCAGGTTGGTCAGGTCGACGGTGCGCCCCGGCGGGTACTTGGAGAAGTCGATGAGCACCTCGTAGCGCTCCGCACCGCCCTGCCGGAGCTGGGCCACCGGTTGTGCCACCGGCATCAGCCCGCCATCGGTCGCGACCACGACGAGCGGTGAGCCGTCGCTCAGGCGCAGCCGCACCGACCGGGCGATCGAGGCGTTGAGGATGCGGAACCGGTAGATCTTCCGCTTGACCTGCATCACCGGCCAGGGCCGGCCGTTGACGAGGATGACGTCGCCCCACAGGCCCGAGTGGCTGTTGTCGTCGTAGCCGAGTGAGCCGTCGGCCGCGAACATCGCGTCGGTGATGGTGAGCGGGACGTCGTAGGTGCCCTGCGGCAGGAGGTCGCGCTCGGCCTCGTCGCTGATGTGGTACTGCGCGGCCAGCCCCGAGTAGGCGTTCTGCGCCGTCGTGTGCACGTTGTGGTCGTGGTACCAGAGCGTGCGGGCCGGCTGCCAGTTCGGGTACCAGTAGTCCTTGTAGTCGCCCGGGTGGGTGATGTCGTCGGCGTACCCGTCGAACTGCGGCAGTGACGCCGACCCGTGGAGGTGGGTCGAGGTATTGAAGGCGTGCCCGAAGGAGGGGTGTACCGCGGGGAGCTGGTTGCGCACCCTCAGCTTGACCCGGGTGCCCTGCGGCACGCGGATGGTGGGGCCGGGAACACTTCCGTTGTAGCCGTAGACGGGCGTGTCCAGCCCGTTGACGATGCGGGCCACCGACCGCTGCTCGGTCACTGCGTACAGGCGGTACGGGCCGTTGGCGTCGCTCATCGCCGCGTACCGCAGCACCGGCGGACGGATGAACGCCGCGGCGTACGGCTTCGGCATGTTGCGCGACGCCAGCCGGCTGGCCGACTTCGCCTGCAGCCCACCGCCGAGCGGCACGGCGAGCCCGCCCACTCCCAGGATTCCCAACCCCCCGGCCATCAAGGCCTCTCGTCGACTCATTCTCATGATGCTGATGTCCCTTGCATAGTTCCGGGTCCCTGCCGGCCCGGGCACACGCTCCACGATCCGGGTGACGAGTCAACACATCGTGAAATCACGGGCCGCCCACGCCGGTCACCCACCCGACCCGCGCTGGACGCACCGAGGACCGGGTCGCACCGTTGCAGGCGGTGCGACCCGGTCCTGGCTCGTCGGACCCGGCGGGTCAGCGGGTGACGTTGATGGTGCTCACGGCCTGGCCGCCCTGGGCCGACACCACGGTCACCGTCGTGGCGGCCGGAGCGGTGCGCGGGTCGGGGCCGCCGCCGCTGTAGGACCACGCACCGGTGGCGTCGACGGTGGCGTACCCGACGACCCGTCCGCGGGCCGAGGTCAACGCCGGCTGTCCGGACGCCTCCCGGCTGCTGCCCAGCACGATGGCCACCCGCTGGCTCGCCCTGAGGCTGCTGGTGCCGCTGACGCGCCACTCGCCGCGGGTGCGGTAGCGGGCGTTGCCCACCGTGAGGTTCTCCGCTGCCGGCCGAACCACCGTGTCGGCGGTACTCGTGACGCCGTTGACGCCGGTCACCGTGAGCCGGAACCTCAGCGGCGTGGCCACGGCCGTGTAGTCGGCATTGGGCCCCGGTGCCGACGGCAGCGTCATCGCTGGGAACCGGAAGGTCGGCTTCGCCGCGGTGGTGCTGCTCAGTGAGACCACGTGGTCGGCGGGGATCGCCTCGCCGTCCACGTTCGGCACCTGCTCCCACAGGTAGCTCGCCGCCCCGATGCTCTGCGAACCGTCGAGGGTGGCGTTGGTGCCACGCTGCACGGTCTGCGGGTCCGCGGTCACGGCCGTGACCACCAGCGACGGTTCCACGACCTCGACGCTGATCGGCTGTGCCGGGCTGCGCCCCGAGTCACCGATGGCGACGACGGAGAACTCGTACGTCCCGGGAACGGACGGCGTGAAGGAGGTGGTGACCCCACTCAGTGCCGAGATCGGGTCGGCGCCGTCCGGCGTGCTCAGCACGGTCCACTCGTACGCGGTGGCATCGAGCGAGCCGCTGGCGTCCAGCGTCACGGGCTGGCCCGCGATGGGCCGCTCGGGGCTGGACGTCACCGTGGCCACGGGCAGGTCCGCAGCGGTGAACGGGCCGGAGGTGTCCAGCGGCACGGTGACCGAACCCCCTTCGGAGGAGGTCACCGTGATGACGTGCGGTGGGGCGTCCACGCCGTCGAAGCTCGCCGAGCCTTCGGTCAGCTCTCCGTAGCCCTTCACCGTCAACGTGGCAGCGGGGTCGCTCGACGTCGCGTCCACCTCGAGGGTCGAGCCGTCGTAGCTCGCCTCGGTGACGATGACGACGTCCGAGAGCTTGACGGTCTTGCTGCTCACCGGCACGTCGCCGGCGTTCTGGATGACGATGGTGGAGGCGTCGTCGCCACCGGTCACCTCGACGCCGTCCTTGACCGCGAACCGGCCGTAGTAGCGGCCCTCCTGGTGGCTGCTGCCACCGGTCTCCACGGTGTAGCTGTCCTCCTGCAGGCTGATGCCCTTGTAGCCCAGCGTCGGGGCGATCATCCGGATCGGCTCTCCGGCCTCCGAGCTGGCGAAGACCTCGACGATGCTCGAGCCGTCCGACGCGGTGCGGTAGGTGGCCTGCTGCACGTCGACACCGGCGTTGGTGGCGAGGCGCCCCTGCACCGTGAACAGGTCGGTGGTGCCGATCGTCTGCCACGCTCCGGCGGCGTCCGTGCGCTCGACGCGCACCAGGTTGGTGCCGTAGGGGCTGCCCTTGACCTTGTGCGGGACGCCCGGGTCGCCGATGTAGCCGGCCGGCGGCGCGTCGGGACCGGTCGTGCCGAAGGTGTCCCACGTGAGGTACGGGCCGATGCGACTCTGCAGCGCGCCGCCGAAGGCGCCCGGCACGGTGCCGACGTCCTCGGTCATGTTGATGCCGGCGCCGTCGGTGACGGTGAACTCGTCGATGCCGTACGGGTGGGTGATCCGGTAGGTGCCGTTGGCGGCGCTCTTGGCGCGGATGCGCACCCGACCGAACACCATCTCGTCGCCGGCCTTCACCTCGTCGACCGCGAAGGCACCCTCGAGGTTCAGGACGACGTCGACGGTCCCTGCGGCGCCGGCATCCACGGTGGCGTCAGCCATCTGGTAGAAGTGCTCACCCGGGAAGTTGTCCGGGTAGGTGGTGGGGGCGTCGGGGTTCGGGATCTCGTCGGGCAGCGGCTCGCACAGCGGGTCCCCGCTCTGCCAGCAGCCCTCGAGCCGGATGCCGTTGCTGTCGCGGTACCAGCTCGGGAAGCCGTTGGCGGCGACGGGCCCGACCTGGGTCAGGCTGCCGCCGCGAGCGGTCGACGGTTGGACGACGGTGGCGTGGGCGACGAGCGCGAGCGGTGCTGCCAGCGCCACCGCCCCCGTCAGCGCCACGATGCTGCGCTTGGTGGTGGTTCTCATGACTCTCCTGACGATCTGCGAGCCGGCACCCCTGTGCACCGGTTCGCCGTCGACGATCCGCCGGCGGCGTGACGCGACAGTGAAATGGCGCGACAGTGAAATGCCGCGCGTTCCCGACGTCAGGGGCGCAGCGAGGCAGCGAGACGCAGGTCGGGGGATCCCGCCGGCACGCTCGAGGCGCCCGCGGCGGCGTGGTCGCCGCCCTCGGGCGGGGCCGTGCGCGACAGCCCGACGGCCAGCCCGGCCGTGGCCGCCATGAGGACCAGCTCGACCGCAGCCAGCGCCAGGAAGGCGCGAGGGCGCCCCGCAGCCACGGCGGGGAGGCTGCGGCGGCGGTGCCGGTGACCTAGCAGGCCGAGCACGATCAAGGCGAGGGTCTTGCCCAGCAGCAGCCGGCCGTAGGGCGTGTCCACGAGGTCGCCGGGCGCAGCCAGCGCGACCCACCCCAGCAGCAGCCCCGACCCGGCGACGAGGACGAAGCAGGCCAGGGCGACGCCGCTGTAGCGGGGTAGCACCGCGGCCAGCATGTCGGCTCGCCTGAGGTACACCCCGAGAGCGAGCAGGCCCCCGAGCCAGATCGAGGCCGCGGTCACGTGCGCCGACAGGCCGGCCAGCACGGCCAGCTGCTGGTCGCCGTGGCCGGTGTGCCCGGTGAGGAGCAGAGGCAGCAGGGCGGCGATGCCGGTGACGAGCAGCAACCGGCCCATCACCACGGTGCTGCAGCCGCGGGCACCGAGCGCCACGAGGCCGGCGAGCCAGGCGGAGGACACCAGCGCCCGGGTCTGTGGCAGGTCGGTGGCCAGCGGCAGCACGTCGGGCGAGAGCACCTGCCACACCGGCATCCCGCTCACGTCGGAGAGCACCAGCAGCACGCTCAGCGCTCCCGTGGTCGCCCACGCCGCCGCCCAGAGGCCCGCCACGCGCACCAGCCGTTCACCGTGCGGGGAGAGCGCTCCGGTGGCCGGGAGCAGCACGACCGCGGCGACGAGCACCCCGATGGTGGCCATGCCGGTGACGTCGTAGGCGGTGCGGACCAAGAGCAGCGCCCAGCGGCTGAGCGCGCCCGGATCGGCCAACAGCGGAGCGTTGGCAGCTCCCCCCACCACTGCCGCGACGGTGAGCGCCACGCCGGATGCCGCCGCCGCGGCGAGGGCGAGGCGCCCTCGGCTCGGCGCGCCGAGGGCCGCTTCGTGCGCTCGGCCGGCCGGCGGAGCGCTGGGGATGGTGGCGCGCTCGGCGAGGTCTGCAGCCGTCAGGTCCACTGACGCGAGATCGCGCGAGGTCGTCATGCGGGGCACTCCTGTCGGTTGAGGACAAGGGTGACCGCAGGGCGTGATCGCAGCGTGAAAAGATGCGGCGCCCCGGTCTCGGCGGGGCCGGTCTCACCAACCCCAGGAGCCGGGGATCCCCTTGAACGGGCCGACGACCCGCGAGGTGATCCAGCCGCCGTAGAAGCCGCCCTCCTGGGGCTGCACCACCTCGCCGTCCACCGTGCACCGCTGCATCGCGCCCGGCATCACCGCCACGAACCCGGCGATGGCCTCGAAGCCTCGGCTCGGGACCGGGTAGGTCCAGGCCGCCCGGGGGGCCACGGCATCCCCACCACGCACGTCGAAGTACGCGGCCTGACCCTTGAACTCGCACCACGACGAGCCCTCGGCGGGGCGCAGCGCACCCGCCACGAAGTCGTCGGCCGGAAGGTAGTACGACGGGGGGTGGCTGGTCTCGAGCACCCGCAACGAGCGGGTCGACGACGCGATGCGCACCCCGCCGAGCCGGACCTCGACGCTCTCGCTGCTCGGCTCGACCCGCGGCGGGCGGGGATAGAGCCAGACCGACTCCTGCCCCGGGCCGGGCGTCTCGGGCACCGGGTGCCGCGCCACCGTCAGTCCCTCTCGACCCAGCGGTCGACGGCCCCGACGATCGCGAAGGCCAGCCCCGGGTCGGCGCCGTCGGCGACGTCGACGGTGTACTTGTCGCGCACCGTGACCCACTTGTGGGTGATCCGCACGACATCGCGCCCGCCGCTGGTGACGGTGTAGTTCTTCTGGATGAACTTCCCGGTGAGCTGCCAGGGCTCGCCGTTCGCCATCTGCATGGTCATCGAGTCCTTGATGACGGAGAACGCCTTCGCCTTGAGCGAGGCGACCTCGGTGCCCGACGCGTCGGTGATCGACATCCTCCTGGGGGTGCCGAGCAGCTGGCCCCTCACGTGGTAGATCACGCTGCCGTCGCCGGCCTGCACGTCTGCCTTGGGGCGCGGCCCGAGCTTGCCGTCGACGAAGAACAGCTGCGCGTCGGTGTCGGGGTCGAGCACCGCGAAGTCGCGGCCGACGCCGAACGTGCTTTTCATGAGGTACCGGGTGAAACCGGCCGGGCCCGGGGGATGCCGCCCATGGTGCGCCTCCGTCGAGAGTGGGTTCCCAGCCTAGCGACGCGCGCCGAGCGGCCGGCGGCGCCTCTGGTCAGCCCGCGGTCAGCCGCGGCCGAGCCGGCGCAGCGTGCTGATCCGCTGCTCGTACTCCTTCTCGTCGATGTCGCCGGCGGCGACGCGGCCAGCCAGGTCGGCCTCGGCCGTCTGCAGCGGGTCGCGGTGCGGGGGGCCGCCCCACCCGCGCCGGCCGAACACGCCGAACACGAGGAAGAGGCCGACGGTGACGACGAAGAACCCGAACAGCGGGAAGAAGGGGAACCACCCGTAGCCGCCACCCCAGGGGCCGGGCCGGCGGTAGGCACCCGGCCTCCGGCCGGGTGGCCCGCACGTGCGGGGTCGACACCCCGGCTACTGCGAGGACCAGCCGGACCGTACCAGCCCCGACTCGTAGGCCAGCACCACGAGCTGGGCCCGGTCGCGCGCCTGCAGCTTGACCATGGCACGCGAGACATGCGTCTTGGCGGTGGCGGGTGAGACGACCAGCCGGTCGGCGATCGCGTCGTTCGACAGCCCCTCCCCACCAGGGCGACGACCTCCCGCTCGCGGTCGGTCAGCACGGCCAGCCGCTCGGCGGCCCGGTCCGCCCCCGGCCGGCTGCGCGACGCGAACTCACCGATCAGCCGGCGGGTCACCCCGGGGGACAGCAGCGCGTCCCCGCCCGCCACCGCCCGCACGGCCCGCAGCAGCTCGGTCGGCTCGGTGTCCTTGACGAGGAAGCCGCTGGCCCCGGCCCGGATCGCCTCGAAGACGTACTCGTCGAGGTCGAAGGTCGTCAGCACGATCACCCGGGTGGCGGCCAACACGGGTTCGGCAGCGATGAGGCGGGTCGCGACGAGACCGTCGGTGCCCGGCATCCGGATGTCCATCAGCACCACGTCGGGGCGCAGCCGGCGAACGAGGTCGGGCGCCGCCTTCCCGTCCCCGGCCTCGCCGAGCACGGTGATGTCGGGCTCGTTGTCGAGCAGCGCGCGCAGGCCCGCGCGCAGCAGGGCCTGGTCGTCGGCGAGCACGACCCCGATCACGAGGTCGCTGCCGTCGGGAAGCTCGCGACGACGCGCAGCCCGCCGAGCGAGGACGGCCCGAGCCGCAGCTCGGCACCGAGGGCGGCGGCTCGCTCGCGCATGCCCCGGATGCCGTTGCCGTCGGCCGGCGCGTCGACGTCACCGACGCCGCTGCCGTCGTCGTCGACGCTGACCACGAGCCGGCCGGGCCGCTGCTCGACGGCGACCTCGGCGCGGCTGGCCCCGGAGTGCCGCATCACGTTGGTGACGGCCTCCTGGACCACGCG
The DNA here is from genome assembly GCA_963747405.1 of uncultured Actinomycetota bacterium. Classification (GTDB taxonomy): domain Bacteria; phylum Actinomycetota; class Actinomycetes; order Actinomycetales; family Dermatophilaceae; genus Fodinibacter. Next base: position 34,687 of record CAVVFG010000010.1, on the reverse strand, counting down.
GTAGGCCGCCAGCTCGACGCCGGGAGGCAGCGGTTCGGGGATGCCGGTCGTGCGGGTCGTGAGGTCCAGGCCCGCGAGCCGGGCGAGCTCGCCGAGCTCGCCGAGCTCGGCCAGGCTGGCGGCCGGATGCCGTGGGGCCGGGCCGTCACCCTCGCGCAGCACCTCGAGCAGCGAGCGCAGCTCGACCATTGCCTCCTTGCTCGCACCCTTGATGACCTGCAGCGCCTCCTCGACCTGCTCAGGCCGGGCACCGCGCAGGTGCAACGCGACGGACGCCTGCGCGTTGATGAGCTACATGTGGTGGGCGACGACGTCGTGCAGCTCACAAGCGATCCGCAGCCGCTCCTCCCCCTCGTGGCGGCGGCACCAGCTCAGCCCGTGTGCGGCCAGCACCGCCGCCGCGACCAGCCAGGCGACCAGCCGGTGACCGGTGACCACGGCGGTCCCGAGGGCGACCACGAGCGAGAGCACCACAGGGCCGTAGGGGTAGCCGAGCACGCGGTAGGCCGCTGTCACGGCCCCGACCACGACCGTCACCAGCGGGACCCGGGCCCGGGCCGTCAGGGCCAGGGCGACCGGCCCGGCCATGAGGACCGCCACGGCGAGCAGGTCGAGGGACCGTCGCTCCGGCTGGGCCCGGGCGGCGCCGGCACTGCCCACCAGCTGCACCAGCGCGAGCACCACGGTCAAGGCGATCCTCGGTGCCGCGCCGTCACCGACCGACGCGGGTGGCGTGCGGGTGGTGGGCCCGGGCATGGCACCGGCGTAGGGACGACGGGTGCGGCGGTCGTCCCGCCGGCGGTGGACGTGCGGCTACTCCCCGGGGAGTACCTCGCCGGGGGGCTCGCGGCCGACCGACAGGGCGTCGAGCAGGGCCCGCTCGAAGGCCGGCACCGACCCACCGAGGGCCGCCAGCCCCGTGGGCCCGAGCAGCACCGTGCGAGTGCCGTCGTCGCGCACGCCGAGCACCGCCGGCAGGCCCGACACCGACCAGGCGTGGCGGTCGTCGTCGCCGGCCTCGTTGCGGTGCACGAGGCGCACCGGCACGGGCAGCCGCGCCACCATGGCGTCCCACTCGGGCCGACGGCGCACCGAGCCGTGGGTGATGCCGCACAGCGAGCAGCTGGTGCGCCCGAGCAGGTGGCCGACGACGTAGCTGACCTCACCGACCACGCCGCCGTCGGCGTCGTAGACCCCGACGACCTCGACCACGGGCTGCACCATGCCGACACGGTAGCCCGGCACCACGTCGGCACCGGTGGGACCTTCGACGGCCGGCACCGGCCGGGCGGCTCGGTCCGGGCGTCAGGCGGGTGCCGGGCCGGCGCTCGGCGGCTGCTCCGGCCCGTCGTCGGGGCTGTCGCCCGGACGGCTGCCGAGCGCCGTGAGGGGCAGCCGGAAGGTCGCGAGCAGGCCGATGACCAGGGCGGCCGCGGCGAAGGCCGTCGTGAGCCGGCTCGCGGTGATCATGGCGTCGCTCGCAGCCTGCGCGGCGGCGGCGAGGGCGGGCTGGGCCTGCAGGCCGGCGATGGCGGTGCCCGCCGACTCGCTGACGGCGGTGCTCACCCGGTCGACCGTGGCCGGCGGCAGCGACAGGGCGGTGAGGTTGGCCTCGGTGGCACGCCCCAGGGTGCCGATCAGCAGCCCTCCGAGCACGGCGACGCCCAGCGCCGACCCGAGCTGGCGCACGGTCGACTGCAACCCCGACGCCTGCCCGCTCTCCTCCACCGGCACGTCGTGCAGCAGCAGGGAGGTCAGCTGGGCGGTGGCCATGCCAACCCCCAGCCCGTAGACGAACAGGCACGCGCACAGCTCCCACGCGGCGACGTCCAGCGAGATGAGCAGGGCCAGCGCGCCGACCGCCGCAGCCTCGAGCCCCAGCCCGATCTGCACCACGGTGCGCTGCGGCAGGAACCGGGAGATCCGCGGCAGCGCGCCGGAGACGAGGAAGGTGCCCAGGGCCAGGGCCACGATGACCCAGCCAGTCTGCAGGGCGGTGTAGCCCAGGGTGCCCTGGAGCAGCAGGGGCAGGGTGAACAGCAGGCCGAACTCGCCGAAGGCGACGATGAGCGCCGCCACCACGCCCGCACTGAACGTGGGGATGGCGAACAGGCTCAGGTCGACGAGCACCGGCCTCCCGGCACGCGACCGGCGGCGTTCGTGCAGCACGAACGCCACCATCGACGCGACGCCGGCGGCCAGCACGAAGGGGACGGGCGAGAGGCCGCCGGAGTCGGTGCGCCACCACCCGTAGGTCTCCGCCTCGATCAGGCCGAAGACGATGGCCCCCATCCCGAACATGGTCAGGGCGACCGCCAGCAGGTCACGGCTGGGCGTGGCCTGGGGGTCGCGCGTCTCGGGCAGCGCCCGGACGATGCCCACCACCACGAGCAGACCCACCGGGATGTTGAGCCAGAACGCCCAGCGCCAGGAGTAGTCGGTCGCGAGCCAGCCGCCCAGCAGCGGCCCGAGCGCGGCCATCCCGCCGATCGCCGAGCCGTACACCGCGAAGGCGACGACGCGAGCACGGCCGACGAACAGCGCGTTGAGGCTGGACAGGGTGGAGGGCAGGATCATCGCCGCGCCGATCCCCTGCACGAACCGGGCCGCGATGAGCATCGGCCCGTTCACCGACAGGCCGGCGACCACCGAGGCCAGCATGAAGACGACCATGCCGATCAGGAAGAGCAGCCGGCGTCCCTTGAGGTCCCCGATCCGGCCGACGGTGATGAGCAGGGCGGCGAACACCAGCGAGTAGACCGCGTTCATCCACTGCGCCTCGGTCGCCGTGAGCGAGAGGTCCTCGATGACGACGGGCAGGGCGACGTTGACGATCGTCGCGTCCATGATGATCAGGGAGACGCCGAACCCGATGGTCAGCAGGGCAGCCCAGTCGCGCCGGGTCATCAGGGGGGTGGTAGCGGCTTCGGGCGTGCTCGACGACATGGCCGCAGTGTCCCAGCGGCCCCGCGCTCGCGCAGGCAACCGTGGGGCGCGACACGCTGTCGGGTGACCGGCATGGGTGCGAGAGAACGCCCACCCGCTGTCACGGGCTGGCACCCGTGCCCGGCCACCCGGTGGCCGCCCCCACGGGCAGCGACTCTGGCATTCTTGGGCGGGTGTTCCTGACGAGGGCGGCCGCCATGTCTCGGCAGCGGCTCCGCTTCCGGCACCCCGCCCAGGTGGTGGTGACCGCGTTCGGGTCTGCTGCCGCCGTGGGCACCCTCCTGCTGATGCTCCCGGTCTCCCGCACGGGCACCCATGGGGGTGCCCCGTTCGTCACGGCGCTCTTCACCGCCACGAGCGCGGTGTGCGTCACGGGTCTGACCACCGTCGACACGGCGACGTACTGGAGCCGGGCCGGACAGGTGGTGATCCTGGCCCTGATCCAGGTGGGGGGCTTCGGCATCATGACGCTAGCCTCGCTGATCGCGCTGTTCCTCTCGCGCCGGATGGGCCTGCGGACGCGTCTGACCGCGGCCGTGGAGACCAAGGCCGTCGGGCTGGGCGATGTGCGCCGAGTCCTGCGAGGGGTGCTCGTCGTGACCGTCGTCGTCGAGGCCACCGTGGCCGTGCTGCTCACGGTGCGGTTCCGCGCCGCGTACGACGACACCTGGGCGACGGCGACGTGGCACGGGGTGTTCCACGCCGTCTCGTCGTTCAACAACGCCGGCTTCGCACTGTTCAGCGACAACCTCCTGGGCTTCCTCACCGACGGGTTCGTGCTGATGCCCATCTCGATGGCCGTCGTGATCGGCGGTCTGGGCTTCCCGGTGATCATGGAGCTCACCCGCAACCGCCGGCCGCACACCTGGAGCCTGCACACCCGGCTGACCATGGTCATGACGGTGACACTGCTCGTCGGCGGAACGGTGTTCATCACGCTGACCGAGTGGAGCAACCCGGGAACCATCGGGCACCTGCCGGTGGCCGACAAGCTGCTGAACGGCTGGTTCCACGCCGTGCAGCCCCGGACCGCAGGGTTCAACGCGTGGGACTACGGTTCGGTCACCGACGAGACCCTCCTCGGCACGATCATGCTGATGTTCGTCGGGGGCGGTTCCGCCGGCACGGCAGGTGGCCTGAAGGTGACCACCTTCATCGTCCTGTTCTTCGTCATCATCGCCGAGGTGCGTGGTGACGAGGACGTCATCGCCTTCGACCGGCGCATCGACCACCGGGTCATCCGCCAGGCCACCACCGTCGCCCTGCTCGGTGTGGCGGCGGTCGTCGGTGGCACCATGCTGCTGACCGAGCTCACCGACCTGCCGTTCCGGTCCGTGCTGTTCGAGACCACGTCAGCGTTCGCGACGGTGGGGCTGTCCACCGGCATCACCCCGGATGTCGTGGCTCCGGGGCAGCTCGTGCTCGTGGCCCTGATGTTCCTCGGACGGCTCGGCCCCATCACCTTGGTGTCGGCGCTGGCCCTGCGCGAGCACACCCGCCGCTACCGCTATCCCGAAGGAGCGCCCCTCATTGGCTAGGAACATCGCGCAGGCCCGGGGTGTCGTCGTCATCGGTCTCGGCAGGTTCGGCAAGTCGCTGGCCGACGAGCTGGAGCGTGACGACGTCCAGGTACTCGCCATCGACAACGACCCCAAACGGGTGCAGGACCTCGCCGGGCGCTGGACCCACATCGTGCAGGCAGACTCCACCGACATCCACGCCATGGAACAGCTCGGCGTCGGCGACTTCAGCAAGGCGGTCATCGGCATCGGCAACAACCTCGAAGCCAGCGTGCTGACCGCCTTCGTCCTGCGCAAGCTGGGCGTCACGGACATCTGGGCCAAGGCGATCACCACCTCGCAGGGCGAGATCCTCTCGCAGGTCGGCGTCACGCACGTCGTTCGCCCGGAGCACGCCATGGGCAAGCGGGTCGCCCACCTCGTGCGGGGGCGGATGCAGGACTACATCGAGTTCGACGACGGCTACGCCATCGTCAAGACCTCCCCGCCCCGCAGCATCCTGGGTCGCACCCTGGCCGAGACAGGCGTCCGCCAGCGGTACGGCGTGACCATCGTCGGCATCAAGACGGTGGGCAAGGACTTCTCCTACGCGACCCCCACGTCCGTCGTCAACGAAGGTGACCTCATCATCGTCTCGGGCGAGCGGCGCAAGGTCGAGCTGTTCTCCGACCAGGAGTAGGCGATCTTCCTCTGGCGGTGCGGGCCGGCCGCGGCACCTCTCGGGACATAGGGGGCTCGACACGATGGCCAGTGGCCGTTCGGGCCCGCCTCCGACGGCAGGCGGACCTGGTGCGATGACGGTGCGGGCATTGGCCTCGGGACGGCATCAGGTCGAGGCCGGCAGGGTGCGACGGCACCCTGCCGGACTCAACGGGTACGGACCCGCTGATCGCCGCCGTCTGCTCGGTACGTTGGCGTATGGACATCACTGAACTGATCCTGAGCGACCACCACGAGCAGCGGCGGATGTTCGCCATCCTCGATGAGGTCGATCGGTCCGACACCGCCACGCTGGCGGCGGTCTGGAAGCGGTTGCGGATTCTGCTGGAGGTTCACGCGGAGGCGGAGGAGAAGCTGTTCTACCCCCGTCTGATGGACCTCGGCACCGGCGCCGGCAGCAAGGACAGCGCGGAGGAGGAAACCCGGGACGCGGTCCACGACCACAACCAGATCCGGGATGCGATCGCCAAGGTCGGTGGCTGCGAGGTCGGCAGCGACGGCTGGTGGCAAGCCGTGGCGGGCGCGCGCAAGGAGAACAGCGACCACATGGGCGAGGAGGAGCGCGAGTCCCTCGCCGACTTCCGACGTCACGCGAGCCTGCAGCTGCGCCACGACCTCGCCGTGGAGTTCGCCGCGTTCGAGGCCGAGCACGCCGGAGGCGTCCATGCCCAGGATCGCGACGTCGACGACTACATCGAGAAGAACAAGGAGACCTGATGCCGACGGTGCCGTTGCCGCGGTTGACGAGTCGGGTCAGCTGGCGGGGCAGCGCCAGCACGAACGCGTAGTCGGTGGCCGGGTAACCGGCTCCGTGGCCCTCGAGGACGCACAGCAGAACCCGGTACGTCAGGTGCCACGTAGCCTTAACCAGCATTTGGCGCGACACTGGGCGTGCAGCGGCCTCGTCGGGCCTGAGATGCCGGCCGGCGCCGTCCCCAGGTCGTCGGGCGGGTCCGGGGGCCCGGCCATCGGCCGCCATGTCGATGCGCCTCAACGCCACGTCAATGACGGGAGGCCCTGGGAGACCGCCGATGGAGTGGGCATCCCCACCGGGGCAGGCGCGGGTCCGAGGGCGACGCAAAGGCCCCCGACCAGCGTCATGGGGGCCAGACCGCTGCGCTGGAGCTGCCTACGGCAGTCGAGCCCTGGACCTCTTCACAGCGAGAGCGTTCCTGCCCTCGCCGTCGTCGCGCCCACCGAGAACCCCGTGTGACACGTGCGGTTCGATGCAGGTCGTCGCGGGTGATCGCTCGGCGTCCAGGGGCACGGGGCACAGGCGACGCCGGCACGGTCCTTCCCGCCGACCCGTTGGCGGACCAGGGCGCGCCCCACGGGGCGGGTCGGGTCAGGAGTTGGCGGGAGGCCATCGCACAGCAACGCACGGCGCCCTGGACGCGGCCCGCCGGGCGCATGCTCGGACTGCGGCGTCGGCGAGCGAGCTGACTGGCCGTCGAGAACGGCGGGTCAGCGCCGCGCTCAGGCGGTCGCTGGCGCCTTGATCCATGGAGGCGTACCCCGCGAGGGCCCGAGTGGCTGCGGGAGCTTCCGGCGCGGGGGTGGCCGATGGCGACACGGCGCCGTTCGCCCACTACCTCGAGCGACCTCGTGGACCCGCGTCACATCGCCCACACCCCGCGTCACTCCGCCCAGAGAGACGCACGGTCGAACCGCGCGGATAGGACGACTCCGCCACGCCGCCTCGTCCGTAGGACGTCCCTGTCCCGGCGACTCACCCGGACAGGTCGAACGGGATCTATGGCAGCCCTGACCCCCCTCGCTCGGCCTGCTCACCAGCTTGGTCGCCGCGGCCCGTTGGTCACCCGGGAAGCGGCAGGTGGGGTGGTCGCGCGCGAGGGCACAAGTTGGGGTGGCTCAGGGGTGCCCTCGAGCGTCGACCCGGCCGCTCTCGTAGGCCCAGATCACGATCTCGACGCGGTTGCGTGCTGAGAGCTTGGTCATGAGTGCGCTGATGTGGGTTTTGACGGTGCTGAGCGAGAGGTAGAGCTCCTCGGCGATCTCGGTGTTCATCCGGCCGGCGGCGACCAGATCGAGGACAGCCTCCTCCCGAGCGGTCAACGGCTCGACAGGCTCCGTCACTGCCTCGCCGCGGGACGAGGCGAAGGTCGCCAGGAGCCGAGCCGTGACGGCTGGCGCGATCAGGGCCTCGCCCATCGCGGCGGATCGAACGGCGCGGGCCAGGAGGTCGGGGTCGGCGTCCTTGAGCAGGAAGCCGCGGGCGCCTGCCCGCAGCGCGTCGTATACGTACTCGTCCTGGTCGAAGGTCGTGATCACGATGACGGGAACCGGGTCCTCGACGTGGGGACCGGCGACCTGTCGGGTGGCCTCGATCCCGTCGAGGTTGGGCATCCGGACGTCGAAGAGGCAGACATCGGGACGCAGCGACCGGACTTGTTGGACGGCCTCGAGCCCATCGCGAGCCAGCCCGACGACGTCGATCGAGGGATCGGCATCGAGGATCGTGGCAAGGCCTACGCGAACCATGTCCTGGTCGTCTGCGATCAGGACCCGCACCGGCGCCGTCACGAGCCGGCCTCGGCGTCCACCGTGGCGACCGGGACCGTTGCCTCGACAGTCCAGCCGCCCTCGGGATCGGGACCGGCGCGAACGTCGCCGCCCAGCAACGCCAGACGTTCTCGCATGCCGACCAGGCCATAGGACGGGCTCGCTCGTCGCGTGCGCCCCGAGGTCGCCGGTCGCCCGTCGTCGTGCACCCGCAGCCGCACAGTGGGCCCATCCCTGTTGAGGTCGACTGACACCACCGTGGGGTCCTGGGCGTGACGCCCTGCATTGGTCACCGCTTCCTGGGCGGCTCGGAACAACGCCGAATCCACCGGTGCCGGCAGCCGGTCGAGGTCACCAGAGGTCTGGACGACGACCCGAGGGCCGGGGTCCTGGTCGCGGGCGAGCCGCGGTATGTCGGATACGCCGTAGGTAGGACTTCGGCCCCCGTTGCCGGTCTGCTCTTCGTGGCGCAGCAGGGCCACCATCGCGCGCATGTCTTCCAGGGTGCGTGCGGCGGCTTCCTCCACCCCGTCCATCGCCTCGGCGGCGGCGCCGGGGTCGACGCGGGCACGAACCTTGGCGGCTCGGGCGTGCATCAGGATGCCGGAGACGTGGTGGGCGACGGTGTCGTGAAGGTCGCGGGCCAGCTGTTCACGCTCGCGGGCCCGGATCTCGTCGCGGGTTCGCACCTGGGACCTGGCCCAGAACCGCATCAGCGCGCCGATAGCGACCGGCAGCATCAGCGCCCCGACGCCGAGCGCCATCGAGGAGCCGCTGGAGTCGTACAGGGGCTCACGCATCAGGTGGAGCACCAGCAGGAAGCAGCTCCCCGCGACCACCGCGCGCCCGCTGGCCCAGCGGCCCAATGAGTAGGCCAGCAGCAGGACGACAGCGGTGACATCGGGGACGCTGTGAGGCTCCCCGGCGAGCGCGGGGACGACGCCCGCGACGGTCTGGGCGGAGAAGGCCACGACGAGCATCGCGAGAGGGTGGTGGGGTCGCCACAGGAGCGTGGCCACACAGACCAGGGACCACCCCGCGTGCCAGAGCGGCCACACCATGTCATCGCGAAGCCCAACCTCGAGCAGGGTGACCGGGATCAATCCCGCGACCAGGGCGCGGTCCCACCAGGTTGACCCCGCGGGAGCGATCGCCCGCGGTTCGTCCCAGAGCGCGCGCAGCGCACCTCCACCCATCGCCTCATCCTAAGCCGCCGACGCCGGTGACCGGATGGAACTTTCGGTTGGCTCGGTCCGGCCCCAGGGACGAGACGGCTTCGGCCCTGACTCCGATGTGGCGGCGCGCCAGTTCCCAGAGGATCGATGCATGAGACGACACACCGCTACCGCCGCACTCGACACCACCGCCACCACGGCCGGACCAGCTCCGGTCCCTCCTCCCCCATCCTCGCCCCGAACGTCGCCCGCTCTGATCCGCGCCGGCGGCACCGCCGCTCAGGTCGTTGCCGGCACCTACGTCGTGGGCTTCCTCGTCATGGCCGCCTACCTCGTCCCTCGCGGACTCATCGGGCCCGTGGAGGACCCCGCGGGCTCGCTCGGCTTCCTCCTGGACCACCAGGCCGTGCTGGCCGGCTGGTACCTGGTTCTCTACCTCCTCGGTGGAGTCGCGATGGCCTTGGTCTCGCTCGGAGTCGGCCAGCGACTGGCCGCGGCTCCCGCGCTTGGCCAGGTCTCCACCGCACTCGGGCTGATCTGGTCGGGACTGCTCGTCGCCAGCGGGAGCATCGCCCTCGTCGGGCAGCACGCCGCGGTGACCCTCCACGCCCAGGACCCAGACCTCGCTGTGAGCACGTGGGTCTCGACCAGCGTGGTTCAAGACGCACTCGGCGGCGGCATCGAGGTCATCGGCGCCCTCTGGGCGGCCGTGGTCGGACTCGCCGCCCTGCGGACCCGTGCTCTCTCGGCCAGCCTGGGCGGGCTCGCGCTCGGCCTCGGGGCTGTCGGAATGGCGACGGTCCTCCCGGTCGCGTCCGAGGTCGCGACGGACATCTTCGGGATCGGACTCATCGTCTGGTTCACCTGGCTCGGAGTCGCACTGCGCCGACGCTGAGGACCCGGGTACACACACCTGCGACCACGCCGGTCCGCCACCTATGCGTGGCGGACCGGCCGCGCGCTCCCGGCAGCTCGTCAACCACTGAAGAGGTCTGGAGTCACCATGAGAATCACAACGCCCAAAGTGGGATCCACATCCCCACGTCGCCTACGCACGCTGGCCCTGGTCGGCGCGCTGCCCCTCACCGCAGTGGCCGCCTTCCAGATCGCACTGTGGCTCGGCGCCCCCTACGGCGACGCAGATCTGGGGGCCACGCCAAGACCGTCGACGGTGGTCCCACCTGGCCCTATCGATGGGCCGCACTGGCACAAGCAGGCATCCTCCTGACGATCACGCCGCCGCGAAGCGCCCACCGTGGGCACCCCACTACGCCCACTTGGGCTTTTGGGCAGGACCCCGCTCAGGGGGAGCTGTTGGCTCAGCCGCCCTGGTCAAGCAGCCAGCTGTCGGCGTGCTGCGGAACCCCGACGCCGGCTCACTCAGGCCCCCTGCGCGCCATCCTGATCCCACCCTCAGGTACGAAGGGCCCGATACGGCGACGCGGGCCACGCTCGCCGGCCGACGGCCGGGTGGTCGGCCAGATTCGCCGATCCCGTTGTGCCACGCTTCGCGTGCCGGTCGTCCGGGTTGACCAGTACGGGTCACCTCAGAGTGTGATGGTGCCGCGCGAGAGTGCGGTGGTCACGGCGGAGGTGCGGTCATCGACGCCGAGCTTGGCGTAGATGTGCACGAGGTGCGTCTTCACGGTGGCCGTGCTGATGTGCAGTGCTCTGCCGACCTGCTGGTTGGTGTTCCCGCGCGCGACGAGTTCGAGGACCTCTACTTCGCGCTCGCTGAGCTCGTCCTCGGCGGGCTTGCGCATCCGCCGCATCAGGTGCTTCGCGACAGACGGCGAGAGCATGGCCTCGCCGGAGGCCACCACGCGCACCGCGCGGTAGAGCTCCTCGCGCGCGGTGTCCTTGAGCAGGTAGCCGGCCGCGCCTGCCTCGATGGCTCGGTCGACGTCCTTGTCGGTGTCGTAGGTCGTCAGGACCAGTATCCTCGCGTCGGGGTGCTGCTCACGGATCTTCGTGATCGCGCTGAGTCCGTCGAGCAGCGGCATCTGCAGATCCATCAGGGTGACGTCCGGCTCCAGCTGCGCGTGCATCCGCACAGCAGCGCTGCCGTCGGGCGCCTCGCCGACGACCTCGAGGTCGTCCTGGCTGGCGAGCATCCCGACGATGCCTGCGCGCACGACCGGATGGTCGTCGCACACCAGGACCCGCAGCACCTGGCTCATGAGTCTCCCGTGGTCGGCGCGGAGGTCGGTAGGGTCACGGCGACGGTGGTCCCCTCGCCGGGCTGGCTCTCCACGTCCATCGAGCCGCCCTGAGCATCGACTCGTTCGCGCATCGCGGTCAGTCCGAAGCCGCCGCCGGGTTCTGGACTGGCGTGGCCCAGCCCCACGCCGTCGTCCTGCACGTCAAGGGCGACCACGTCGCCCATGTAGGAGACCGTCACCCGGATCCGGGATGCCGAGGCGTGGCGGCGTACGTTGTTGAGGGCCTCCTGCGCGGCCCGCAGCAGCGTCACCTCCGCGTCCTGGGTGAGTGGGACGGGAGCGCCGGTGGTTTCCGCGCTGACGTCGATGCCGACCTCATCACCCCACCGTAGGGCCCAGTCGCGGATGGCGTCATGGACCGGCTGGTCCTCGAGCTGTGCCGGCCGCAGGTCCTGTACGACGCGACGCGCCTGGCCCAGACTTGTCCGCGCTGTCGTTCGGGCCTGGTCGAGATGTCGCCGGGCGTCGTCGGGGTGCTCGTGCCCTGCCTCCTCGGCGGCTTCGAGGTGCAGGACGATGCTGACGAACCCCTGTGCCAGGGTGTCGTGGATCTCGCGGGCCAGCCGGCTGCGCTCTTCGAGGACCCCGGCGCGGCGTTCGGCCTCCGCGAGTTGCTGTTGGGCTGCTTCGAGCTGGGCGATGAGCTCGCGGCGATGAGTGCTCTGCGTGATCACGGCGCCGATCCAGCCGCCGAGCCCGAGGACGGCGACGGCGATGAGCGCGGCGAGCCACGACGTGGTGTCGGTGGGGCTGACCTGGTTAACGCCGCCGACCTGCTCGACGATGACGGCGCCGGTGGTGAGCCCGATGGCGATGGCGGCTTGGCGTACCGGCAGGTGGCGGAAGATCTGGAGCACGAGACCGAACAGTGCGAGGTAGAACGCCAGCGACAGGCTGACCAGGACGAACCAGAGGGCGATGTCGACGACGAGTACGCCGAGGCGGGCGTTAGCCCGTGGGAGCCAGGTCTCGGGTGGGCCACCGGCCAGCCGGAGACCGACCTCGTGCCAGGTCATCAGCAGGACACTGAGTGCGACCAGCGCCCACGGCGAGCCGGTGCGCTGTTCGTCGACGAGCGCGATCGCCAGCGATGCGAGCACCGCCACGTGGAAGACGGCCGTCCACGCCCACGGGAGGGCCTCCCATGCGTCTTTGGGCCGGTCCTCGGGCATGGAGTCAGTGTGCTGCATGCGGTTTCCGCGGCAGCGCGACGGCCACGCCCGCGATGAGCAGGCCCAGCACGGCGGGTGCCTCCCAGTCGGCGCCGGCCAACGCAGGCAAGAACGTCTCGATGCCGTCCTCCCAGTTCGTCGTCGCGTGGAACATCAGCACGGGGATGAGGGAGCCTCCGGAGCCGTTGAACATCCACGTCGCCAGCACGCTGGCCGACAGGGCGACGAGAAGGAACGCGATGATCGTCGGGGCGGGGCGGCCGATCAGGACCGGCAGGCGCCACGCGCCCCACAGAGCACCGATGATCAGGCTCGCGCGCAGCGGCGTCATGGTCTGCTGCATGCGGGGGAGGGCGAACCCGCGCAGACCGAGCTCCTCACCGAGGGCCCCGCGCAGGAGCAGGGAGACCAGCAGGCCCGCCTGCACACTGAACAGGGCGGTGGTGATGGTGCTCGGCGAGAGCTGGACGGACGGCACTGCTCCCGCGGCCGCGGCGGCGAGCAGGTGGAGGGCGACAGGTAGCAGGCCGACGGCGTACCACCGTCGTGCGATCGGCTGGACCAGCCGTCGCGGCGATCATCACGACACCGGCGATCGAGAACGCGAAGTCACCAAGGCGGGTGAGGAGGTAGAGCGCTCACGTCGGTGCGCTGACCTGGGACCCTAGATCGCCCGACTCGGCGTTCGCGAACGCGGCCTGGGTCTCCACCAGGTTCGGCGCTCCCGCCAACCAGCCAACGGCTGCGAAGGCGGACCACGCGATGCCGGTGGCGAGGGCGAAGAGGGCGACGAGCGGCAGATCGATGCGGCGCGTGCGCGTTGTCGCGACGGTGGTGCTCATCCGTGGGACCTTTCGTGCTCGCCCTCGCGCGAGCCGCCGTCCTGCACGATGTGGTTCGTGTGGCGACGGTGCACCGCCCGAGCGCCGACGACTCCGAGCACGGCGCCGAGAGTGCTGCCGATCCAGAGCGCATCGAACGCGTATCCGGTGGCGAAGCCGATCCCGACTCCGATCGCCGCGCCGGCGACGATCGGCCGCTGATGGAGCTGCCACGTGTCGAAACGTGCGTCTCGTCGCTCCTCGCTGCGCAGCTGCGAGGCCAGCCAGAGCAGTGTGACCAGCAGCAGCGGGTCGAGCAGGTTGCCGATGTTCTGGATGGTGTTGCCCGCCGCATGGTTGCCGTTGGCGGACAGGTCGACCACGTGCACGGCGGTCGCGCCGACACCGATGACCGTGACCGCGAGGATCGTTGCGTGGCGGAAGCCGTCGCGGCGGTTGGCCGCGACGAGGCCCAGCAGCCCGAGCGCGAGGTTGGCGAAACCCATCTCGAGCTGGAACGGGCTGCCCGTCTCCCAGCCGATGGACCCGGCCACGACGTCCGGCATCACCAGGTGCCCGTAGGCGCCGCCGAGCCCGCCCGCCCCGACGCCGACTCCGAGGACGTACATCGTGAGCAGCTCGACCCGCCGCGCCGACGTCCGCGCTGCCGGCTGCGCCACCAGGTGGAGGGCGAACAACAGCAGCGGCAGGAGCGAGTAGGCGTAGGTGCGGGCCCAGAACATCTCGTCCACGGGGGCTCAGCCTCGCTTGGTGGGCCCGAGGCGCAGGAACATCGGGACTGCGATGGCGTAGGAGAGAAGGTGCATCGCCGACAGGGCGAAGACTGTGGTGAGCCCCGGCGCGGGGACCGCGGCCGTGCCCTCGCCGAGGCCGGCAGAGATGGGGAGCGCGAGCGAGGCGACGACCCCGATGGTGGCCAGGATGGCGAACCAACGCGCTGGGGCCCTGGTGAGCTTGACCAGGACGAGCACGGCCGTGGCAGCCAGCGAGAGGTACACCGTATTCGCGCCGATGATCTGCGCGGCGCCGGCTCCCGCCCATCCGGTGACGTCCGGGTCGAGCACCCCGGCCACCTCGTAGAGGGCGATGTCCGCGACGCTGACGCTGAGCATGGTTGCGGGCAGGAGCCAGGCGAGCCTCGTGGCAGCGGTCTTGATTCCGCGACCGCTCGCCCCGGCGGTGCCTCTGCCGCCTCGGTCCGCGGGAGCCTTTGTGAGCTGAGTGTTCATCGGGAACTCCTTCATCGTCGGGTGTCTACGACGCTAGAGAGCCGCCCCCGGGGTTCCATCACGCAGAAGGCGGGACCTCGATCGCTCGATGGGTGGCCGAACCAATCAACCCATCGGTTGACTCGTCCATGCAGCGGGCCCCGCGCCGGGCCGGCGCGCATTCGCGGCAGTCGGTTCCGCTTGCCACGGCTCAAGGCCTTACCGATCCCGCACCAGCACGCGCGTGACCATCGTTCTTGCGGGTCGGGTCGAGCTTGGCTTGCACCCTGGCCCACCTGCCAGAAGTCGTCGACCGGGGACGAGCCGTCCACTCGGCCCCGATGGCTCCGATCACCCGACGCGGGCCCGAAAGCGATCCCCTCCGGACTCACCCACGGCGGTCCCGTCACGGGTGCCGCGTCGCTCATCGCTGGCCCACGCCTCAAGGCCGGTCATCCAACACAGCGTCCTACCGCCGCGTGACGGTATAGAGGCTGACGTCTCCGAGATCAACGCCTCCGACCTCATGCCCGACGGCGTCCAGAACGCCGGTGGCAACAACTCACGGCGTGGTTCGCGCAGGCCGAGCCGACGCGGGACCTTCTGCGCCGATGCTGACGCCTGGCCGACTGGGTGCCGCGTGCCGCTCCCGCCCTCGCGAAGCGGGCGGCCACCCGGTCGGAGGCCGGCGCGCTTCGTTCCCTCGGACGCCTACACGAGTGAGGGAACCTGCTCGGTGTACACGCTGCTACCGGTGCCGTAGGCGTGCTGTGTGGCGGCTGCGGGCACCTGCTCGGTGTAGACGCTACCGCCCTGCTGGTATGCCGCCATCGCGCCGACGCACGCGGCCAGTCTTGAGGTGTTCGTCCCGGCGACGGCTCGGCTGGAGAGTCGGGCGTCCTGGACGCCTCCGACGGTGGCGGCCGCAACGGAGATGGCGACCAAGGCCAGAGTGAGATTGTGCTGGCCGTGCCTGGCGCCGGGACGTCCCGGCGCATCCGTTGCGGGGAATGACTTGGTTCCCCGGCTGGAGAACAGGGCTTCACTTCCTTGGGTGTTCGTCATGGCTCCTCCTTGGGCTCCCGCGGCAGATCCGCGGCGTTGCATCCACGGTCCGGCGCGCACGCCCTCAACCACATCAGGTGCACCCACTCAGAACACGGCACCACCACCTCAGATCGAGCCATCCCAGGTGGGCCGGCGCGTGCCGGTATGTCAAGACGCCTCATGGAGTATGCGGCGGCGCCGCAGCCTTCGTGTGCCGGCACGTGGTGGATGAGCGGGGCCCGGTGCGCGCTTCACACGGCCCGAGATGGGTTTCCCTGATGGCCTGCGACGTGCAGCCACTCTGGCGGTGCGTCGGATGCCCGAGGCGAATCAGGGAGGACCTCATCGGCAAGTCGCCCGGGTGCGAGCCGCACCACCTCCCCCGGCCCGGGATGCTTGGGCCGATCAGGTTCCCTCTGTGCTGGCGCTCCGGTGGGCCATTTCTGCCAGTTCGATGCGGTTCGCCGAGCCAGTCTTCCGCAGGAGGTTGGACACGTGGCTGCTGACGGTCTTTTCGCTGATGAACAGGCGGGTAGCGATTTGTGAGTATGTCTCCCCTGAGAGGAGGCCGTCGAGTACTTCGCGCTCTCGCGGCGTGAGCGGGGGGCTCGCGTTCAGGGCGGGAGAGGGCCGAGTCCTAGGTGGCTCGGGGGCCCTGCTCGTGGGCAGCACGAGGTGGGTCTGTGCGGCCAGGGTGTCGATTCGGTCCTTGAGGGGCACTGCTCCCAGGTCAACTGCGATGAGTCTCGCCGCGGTCAGGGCCGTGGTGGCGCGGGGCCTGTCCTGCCCGCGAGTGAGCAGGTGATGCGCCAGACAGTAGAGGGCTCGCGCGTGCTCGTAACCCAGGCCGGCCTCCCGGGTTGAGGTGCAGGCCGCTTCCCAGAGCTGGTCCAGCGCGGCTCCAGCGCCGTCACATTGGGCACGCTGCGCTGCGTGCAGTGCACCAAAGGCGGGGTGCACGACATCGCGAGGGCCTGCGGGGGCGAAAGGCGTCGGGTCAAGACCCCGAGTGGCTTCGATGTCCTCGAGCCGGTGGAGCGCCACCTGCCGCTCGTGACTGTTCGCGGGGTGGTCGGCCAGTTGGGCGGCGGCCTGGGAGGCGTACCTGAGCCACTCGTCGGCGGCGACGGGGTTGACGTGCACGGCGGCGGCCATGTGCTGACTGATTCTTTCCAGGGCGTCCAAGGGGTCCCCCAGTGCGAGGCTGACCTGGATTTGGGTGTCGACTAAGGCATCGCCGACCGGCGCCGCGTTGGGACGGAGCTCTTCGGCACGGCGCAGGTGCATGAGCGCAGCGGCACTCCTGCCTTCAAGGGCGCACATCAGCGCCGCGACGCATCGTGCGGTGGCCACGCAGTCATCGCTGCGTGCGACCGTCAACAGTTCTCGAACCACTGACCGGGTCTGGTTCCAGCGACCAAGGGCGAAGTCCCAGTTTGCCGCGATCGCGCCGACAGTGGCGGCGTAGTCGAACTCACCCGCGTCACGCAGGATGCGGTAGGCGCCGCCGGTGACGGCGGACGCGTCGGCGTAGCGCCCCGCCGACTCCAGGCTGTTGCTGAGGAAGATCGCGGCCCAGCAGAAGAGCTGTGGGTCGTCGTAGCCCGAGGCAAGCGCGAACGCCCGTTCCGCGTCTGGGATCCCTTCTTCGGTCCCCCACTGTGTTTGCGCCCTGGCCCCCAGAGACCAGATGAGCGCCGGAGCAGTGTGGACCACCTCCGCAAGCCGCACTCCTGCCTCAGCATGCTCACGAGCATCGTCGATGCCGCTGAAGACCTCCGCAAACGCCAGGTGCGCGAAGGCGAGCGCCCGCTCCTCGCAGTCGGGGAGGGCCTCGGTGAGCACGAGAACCTCTCGTGGCTCGACCGTCGACAGGTGCGTCGAGCCGTAGCCGGCCCGGTCACGCAGCACATGCAGCTGGAGCAGGATC
This sequence comes from uncultured Actinomycetota bacterium, assembly GCA_963747405.1. Classification (GTDB taxonomy): domain Bacteria; phylum Actinomycetota; class Actinomycetes; order Actinomycetales; family Dermatophilaceae; genus Fodinibacter. The sequence goes on along the minus strand of CAVVFG010000010.1, from coordinate 17,382 downwards.
CGGGATGCCAGCAGAGGATCGTGGGTCGATTGCTGCACCCGCGACAGCGCCCTCTCGTAGTGCCTCACCGCGCCCTGGTGGTCGCCTGCACCCTCGCACGCGTGTCCCGCGCGGATCAGCAGACCGACGGCGTCGACCGTCGACGCCGCCTCGTCGGACACCCGTTGCAGGAGAGACACCGCGGTCGACAGATGGTTGGCCTCCTCGTCCCTGGCCCGGATCGCTGCGGCCTGGTCGGCGGCCCGCAGCGACCAGGCAAAGGCCTGGTCGCCGTCGCCGGCCGCGAGGTAGTGCAACGCCAGGAAGTTGGCCCGGTCTCGCTCGTCGACGCCGACTGCCGCATGCCAACGGTCGGCCAGGTCGCTGTGCAGGTCGGCCCGCTCCTGACGATGCATGCTCCCCGCGATCATCTCGGCCAGGAGCGGGTGTCGGAACCAGATGGCGCCGGTCTCGGTCTCGATCGTGATCCCCTGTGCTGCCGACTCCGCCAAGGCCCTCGCGGTGTCCTCCGCGGCGACCCCACGAAGTGCCGCGAGTTCGCGCAGCACCTGATACGCCACCGGCGTGCCAGCCACCGCCAGGAGCTGCGTCACCCGACGACCAGGCGCCGACAGGCGGTGCCACGACGCTGAGAGGGCGTCGAGCAGCCGCCCTCCCACGGGGTCCTCACCGTGTCCCGCTGACCGGGTCTCGCTGATGAGAAGGTCAGCGAGGTAGGGGTTGCCGCCTGAGCGTCGCAGAACATCCCCCGCCAAGCCCGCGATGGTCCCGGGACCGCCTCGAGCCAGGACCATCTCCTCCATGGTCCACGCGTCCATCCGCCCCAGCGCTACCCGGGACACCGACGGCATCCGCAGCGCGTCGGCCAACCAGCCATGCAAGCGATGGCCCTCATCGAGGTCGGTGTCCCGATAGGTGCACAGGATGGCCAGCCGCTGGCCAGCGACGAACCCCGCGACAAGGTACGACAACACGTCCAACGAACTCGGGTCGGACCACTGCAGGTCGTCGATCACCAGGACCGTCGGCCCGTCTGACTGGATGGCGTCGACAGCCGTCCCGATCTGGAGCAGCGCGAGGCCGCCGGATGGCTCGTTCAGTGCGGGCAGGAGGTCGTCCAAGGTGCCGTGGGGTGCAAGACGATCGCGGCACTCGCTCCTCGCTGTTCGCAGCCACTGAGTGAAAGCGGTCGTGAACGGGACGTAACTGGTGACGTTGGCTCCGAACCGGAGGCACTGACCGAACAGGACGTGACAGCCCTCCTCGCGCGCAACCCCTGCAGCCTCGCGCACCAGGCTCGTCTTGCCGATGCCGGCCTCACCATGCAGCAAGAGCATTCCGGGGTCGCCCGACGCCGCGCGCTCGACGACAGCCCGCAAAGCCTCCCGTTCGGGCTCACGGCCAACCAGGACCGGCTGGACATCCACCCCCCGATCATCCGGCAACGAGGCATCCCCGTCGATGCCGCCGAGGCGGGCGCTCACCACCATCGAGCCAGATAGGCGGCCGGAGTGCCCTGCGTCCTCCCGCGGCGGGCCGGCGGCACCAGCAGGGGCGGGCATCCATTCGTATGGGCTGGCCCCGGACCCGCTGCGGGTCCGGGGCCAGCGAGGGTGGTGCCTGCTCGGCTCACCGCTCGGCAACCCATGTGGGTGCTGGCACGTCGTTTCCGGTGTTGTCGTCGCAACGGACGTACTGGGTGCCGACCCGCTCGAGCAAGCACACATTGGCGTGGTCAACTCGGGCGGCGGTAGGGCCGGCGTCCTGACGGGCGGCGGCAGGCCCCTGGCCGGTGCCGAGCGCGAAGCCGGTGAGAACGAAAACGACCGTCAGCGAGGTCCGCTGGGCGAACTGCCGACGCTGTTGCTTGTGTTGAAACATCTGAATCTCCTGACGGGCTGTGAGGGTGCGTTCCGGCTCCTCCACGGTCCGGCGTCTGAACCCTCACCAACATCCGGTGAATCCCCTCAGAACGCCCGGGTAGCCCCTCAGATCCATCGTCTTTGCGATACGTGATTCACCGACTGTGGCCAGCTGTGGGCGGCGGGCCGACCGCCCCCCGTAGCTTTCCAAGGTGGTCCCCGCTGCACTGAGAGCTCACTGCCCGACCGTTTGATATCGGAGCGGTAGTCCCGCGATGACGATCGACCTGCGTAGTAACTACCTGAGCGTGTTGGCCGGGGCTCGAGCGCATCCCCCTGATGGGGTTTGACGGGCTTGGTGTCCCAGACCACTCATCAGGAGGATGCAATGTCCAACGGTAGCCGTCGGCTCTCTCGTGGAGACCGCCGCCGCAACGACAGGCTTGCGGCGCTGCGGGCTGTGGTCACCCGCGAGAGCGCAGTGCTCGCGTTCGACCTCGCCGCTGACAAGCAGGTGTGCGCGCTGACCGACCAGGACTCGCGGGTGCTGGCCCGCCGCACGGTGAAGGCCAAGGCCTGGCAGCTGGCCGAGGCCGTGTCGTGGGGGCTGGCCCAGGCCACGGTGGCGGGATTCTCCTCGGTCGTGGTCGCCTGCGAGCCGACCGGGCACCGCTGGCGGGTGTTGGACCAGATCGCCGCGGGACTTAAGCGTCAGGCTGGTGTGTGTGCAGCCTTTGCTGGTGCACCGGGCTCGAGAGAGCGAGGACTTCACCCACAACAAGAGCGACGAGACCGACGCGATGGTCATCGCCCGGCTGGTCACCGAGCTGCGCTGTTACCTGCCCGAGCGGGCCGACCCGGTGTGGGCGCGGCTGCGGCACCTCGGCGCCCGCCGGGCCGCCCTGGTCAGCGATGCCACGGCCGCCCGTCAGCAGGTCGCTGACCTGCTCGAGTGCGCCTGGCCGACGGCGCTGGAAGCTGCCGGCAAGCCGATGAAGTCGAAGAGCTGGCTGGCCGCGATGACGGTGGTCTTGGACCGGGTCGGCGCCAGCGGAGACCTGAGCGCGGTCCGCCGTTGGGGCTGGGCCCGGTTCGCCGCGGCGGTGCGCCGTGAGGTCGCCCGCCACGGTGCGACCCGCTGGTACTGAAAAGATCGTGCGGGCCGTCTTCGACGCCGCAACCGACCCGGCCCGGGTCGCGGCTGGTGTAGCCGACCAGCGCGCCGGCGCGCTGGAGCGGACCCGGTTCGCGTTGGCCGACCTGGCCCACGCCCGCGCCGAGATCGCCGTCGTGCAGACCCGCATGGTTGCGGTCCTCGACGAGCTCGGCCTCACCGAGCTGGCGACCAGCATCCCCGGGCTGTCCGCGGTCGGCGCCGCCGCGATCCTCGCCGAGACCGGCGACCCGGCCCGGTTCACCAGCGCCCGGGCGCTGGTCAAGCACGCCGGGCTGTGCCCCGCGACAACGCCTCAGGCACCTACCAGGGCAAGACCGGCATCAGCGGACGAGGCCGCCCCCAGCTCCGTCTCGCGGCGTGGCGAGCGGTGTGGGCCGCGTTGCGGAACAACCCCGTGCTCGCCGCCCGGTACGCACACCTAACCGGCCGCGCCGACAACAAGCTCACCCCCACCCAGGCCCGGGTCGCGGTCGCCGGCAGCCTGCTGCGTCAGCTCCACGCCGTCCTGACCACCGGCACGCCCTGGAACCCCGCCATCGCCAGCGGCGGCCTCGAGGGGCCAGCGAAGGGAGCCGCCGCTGCCGCATAAACCCAAGGCGCCGTAGCTGACCGGACGGGGCAAGCCCGCCTTTGCGTCGGGATCACATCCCGCAAGAGACCATGGGCAGCCCCGCCCGCCTCCACCAAAGCCCGGATGAAGGCTGTCGGGAACAACCCGCTTGCCCGCTACGTAGGGCAGGAGACCGGCGCGAGGCCCCCTCCCAAGCCAACGACGCCACCCCGCACACCAAACCAGCCCGCCGGCGAACCCGGCGAGCCGACCCCCCCTGCACAAATCAACAAAACCAAGCCCCTTGACCTCGTCCCCATAGGCTGGTCTCAACGCCGCGAGTCGTCAGGCAGCGGGCCGGGCCCGAGTGCGTCGTGCTACCTCAGAGCCCCGAGGCCGTCTCCACCGGAGCGCTCGTCTCCGGGACGATGCCCTCTTTGTTCCACCGGAGGATGCCGATGCCGCCGACCAGGGTGCCGACGAAGACGAAGAGGGGCAGGAACGTGACGACGGCGGCCAGGGCGCCGAGGATGAGGGCGGCACCGGTCCACCTCGGCAGGGGGAGCGCGAAGATCGTGACCCCCATCGCGAGCACGGCAGCGTAGCTCAGCAGGCCTGCGATCCCGGCCAACGCTTCGAACCAAGACGGCAGGTCGAGGCGGTCGCTCTCGGGGCCCAGCCAGTACGGCATCGACGCCAGGAGCGTGGCGGGGACGATCAACCATTGCGCCACCCTGGTGACCGATGCAGTCCAGCCGGACCGCATCCTCGATAGGACCCCGGCCATCATGGCGAGCGAGACACCGGAGATCACAGTCGCGATGGCGAGCGGCAGCAGGATCCCCCAGATCTGCCAGTAGTGATCGCGGACTGCCTCGTCGCGGGTGGCCTCGTCGAAGTAGCCGCCCGCCCCGGTGAGCGCGCCGAAGCCGAAGATGCCGAGAAGCGTGAGCACCGCTGCGGCGACCAGCGCCCAGACCGCCGTCCTTAGTCGTTGCCGGTCGGGTGCGGTGAGCGGTGTGTGTGGGATGTCCATGGCCTGAGTCCTCCGCGGGTTGGGTCGGGTGTCCCACGTCAGGTGGGTGAGATCCACGCAACCACCTGGATGACGGACGGGGCAGAGGGGTGGCCGCCGACCGGGTGGGGGCTACCCCCATCGAGCGCCTCGGGGATTCCCCGGTGCCCTCGGCGACGGCACGGAGCATCATGGGTGTGGTGAGACCACCAATCCGGGTCGTCGTGGCCGAGGACCACTACCTCGTGCGCGAAGGGGTCCGCCGCGCGCTCGAGTTGGCCGGGGACATCGAGCTGGTGGCGGCTGTGGCGACGGCCGACGAGCTGGTGCACGTGGTGGCGCGCGAGCAGCCGGATGCCGTCGTCACCGACATCCGGATGCCACCGACGCACTCGACGGAGGGCATCGACGCAGCGCTGAGGATCCGGGACGAGCACCCTGCCGTCGGAATCGTGGTCCTCTCCCAGCACAACGACCCGGACTACGCGATGGCGCTCTTCCGCGAGGGCACCCGTGGAATGGCCTACCTGCTCAAGCAGCGCGTCGGGGAGCCCGCCGAGTTGGCCCGGGCGGTCCGGGAGGTGGTGAGCGGCGGCTCTGTCGTGGACCCCCAGGTCGTCCAGGGGCTGGTGACCCGCACGAGCAGGCACGTCGAGTCGCCGGTTGCACGGCTCTCCGACCGCGAGCGCGACGTCCTCGCCCTGATGGCCGAGGGAAAGACCAACGCGGCCATCGCGACCGCCCTGTGCTTGTCGCAGTCCTCGATCGAGAGGTACTCCACATCGATCTTCGCCAAGCTCGATCTCGCCGAGGAGCCCGAGCTGCACCGGAGGGTCACGGCGGTCCTCGCCTTCCTCGATGCGCAGGGCCGAGCCCGGCCGATCCCGGGCGCCGGGCCCACGCCGGGCTGACCGGCTGCGGCTACCCCCCGCTCGATCGAGGGGTGGCCTGCTCGACCATCGTGGTCGCCCACGGGATCATGGCCGGATGACCGCCGGCACCGTCGTGACCGCGCCCCGCCACGCGGGGTGGTTCCCGGAGATCGTGCTCGGTGTGGGAGTGCTCGCCACCGCCGTCCAGGTCGGACTACTCGTGCTGGCCCGTGAGTGGGGCGATCCGCCCTGGATGATCCTGGAGCTGCTGAGCATCGGGCTGGCGGTGCTGGTCCGGCGGCAACGCCCGATGTTGCCGGCCTCCTCGTGGTTCGCGCTGACGGCGGGGCTGGGTCCGGTCACCGAGCTCTTGGGCACACTCGCCCAGGTCTCGGCCCGGGAAGGGCGCGACCTCGCCTTGGCCTGGGTGACGCTGCTGGGAGGGGTCGGGTCCGCCGTGAGCGGGGTCGGGGCGGTACTGCTCATCGGCCTGTTCCCCGAAGGTCGCGCTCGCACGCTCGCAGATCGGGTGTTGGTCGGCGTGTTGGTGGCGCTCCTCCCGGTCCCGCTGCTCGTGGGCTTCGGCGCGGAGCACGTCGTGAACGCGTGGTACCTCGACATCGAGCCCGTCGGCAACCCGCTCGCGGTGCTGCCCTTCACCCTGTCGGACGACGTCACGGGGGCGCTTGCGCTCCTGACGACGCTGCCGTGGATCGTCGCGTTCGCGACGCTCGGCCTGCGGTACCGGCGGTCGGGGCACGAGGTCCGGCGGAGCATCCGGTGGCTCCTGCTGCCGGTCATTCTCCTGCCGATCGGCGTCGTCGCCGAGCTCCTCCTCGGTGGCGACGGTGCGGGCGGCGTCGTGATCTGGCTGCTATGGATGACCGTCATGCTCGTCATCGTCGTGGCGGTCACGATGGGACTGCTGGCGCCGGGCGGGCTGGACGTCGACACGGTGCTGCGTCGCACGGTCGTCTACGGGGTGCTGTGGCTGGCGATCACCGGGGCCTATGTGGGCGTGGCGACCCTAGCCGGTACCGCTGCCGGCCGCTACCTCCCTGTCCCGTGGGCCGTTGCCATCGCGCTGGCTGCCGCCCTGCTGTTCCAGCCCGCGCGCCGGCGCCTCGAGCGCATCGCTGACCGCTGGGTGTTCGGCCGGCGGACCGATCCCGCAGAGGCGATCGTCGCCCTGGGCAGCACCCTGTCGCAGACCTTCGAGCTCGAGACGCTGCTGCCTCGGATGACCGACGCCCTCGAGTCGGGGCTGAACCTCGTCTGGGCCGAGGTTCGGCTCGACGACCGCGACGCCCCCCACGCCGAGGTCGATGTGCCGGTCGTGCTCGATGGGGAGCAGCTCGGGATCGTCGCCTGCGGGCCAAAACGCGCCGGAGTCTGGACCGACGACGACCGCACGGTCGTCGAGACCTTCGCTCGTCAGGCGGCGCTGGCGGTCCGCAACGTCCGGCTCACCGAGCACCTGTCCTCACACGCCAGCGAGATCGCGGCCTCCCGCACCCGGCTCGTCAAGGCCCAGGAGTCCGAGCGCCGCCGCATCGAGCGGAACATCCACGACGGAGTCCAGCAGGACCTCGTGGCCCTCATCGGCCTCGCCGGTCAGCTCAGGACCGCAGACCCAGCCGAGCAGGACCGCCACGAGCAGGACCTCGAGCTCCTGAGCGCGGGATTGTCCCGCGTGCTTGACGATCTGCGCGACCTCGCGCGCGGAATCCACCCCACCCTGCTCTCGGACAAGGGACTTCTCCCCGCCGTCGAGGCCCTCGCGGCGCGGCACCCGGTCCCGGTCGACCTCAGGGCCGACCCCGACCTGCGGCACGAGCGCTTCGCTGCCGACGTCGAGGCTGCCTGCTACTTCACCGTGGCCGAGGCCCTCGCCAACACGCTCAAGCATGCACGCGCCCGACGGGTGTGCGTGGAGCTGGGCCGCCGCGGCGACGACCTGCGCGTCACCGTGACCGACGATGGGGTCGGCTTCTGCCCCAGCGACCCTCTCCACCTGGCGGGTCAGGGCCTCAGCGGGATGCGGGACCGATTCGCCGCGCTCGACGGGAGCATCGACGTCGACAGTCGTCCCGGCCTCGGCACGACCGTGTCCGCGACGATCTCGGTCGGCGGCTCATCCGTCTCGTAAGGGCTGACCCCAGCAGATCACCACCGTGATCCGTCGCGGCAGCGGTGAGCCGTCACGCGGGTGCCGGGGCACCTGCTGAGTGCGTCATTACCGCCGGTGCGCCGTGAGGCGCTTGTTGATCGAGTGGAGGTGAGAGACCTGCACCGTGGTTCTGTCGCAGCAGGACTGCGAAGCTGAGGGCAGCCCGCCCCGGGAGGTGCCGGGATCGGGTGGCAAGCGGCCCTGACAAAGCCATGACGTGTCGGTACTGCCAGACGGCGCGGGTGTGGCGAGTGTGACGGAAAGGCATACGCGAGGAACCGACGTTTACGCCTCTTCAAGACGCACCGGCTCGAACCTGGCGGATCTGGGCCGGACGCGACGCGCACCCGTCTCCCTCATTACGGAGGCGGGGAACTCCCTGAGATGTCGGCGAGACCGAAGGGAGGCCGTGGTGACGTGCTGCGGGGTAGCCACGGCGATGTCGCAGGGGTCGAGTCGGGTGCCTCCTCCGTCGAGCGATCAACAAGTGAACACGGGAACCGTCCCAGGTCTGCCCGGGTCCGTCGCAGCCAGCGACGTGCCTGGGGCTGAGCACACCGTCTGCTGACCGGCCGTGGGATGGGGCGGAGCCGCCGTAGTAGTCCGAGGCCGGGAAAGCCGGTCACATGGCGAAGGGCGGCAGTGGTTCCGCGAAGTCCTCGACCGCCAGGGAGAGGGAGTTGGATGCTGTCATGCCGAAAGGATGCGCCACCGAATGGTGGCGCCCCGGTCACCGGGGTATCGAAGAGGCAGGCCACGCTTCACCGCTGGGCATTGTTCAACACGCCCACGGCAGGAACCATGGAGAGCCCGGTGCGGTGAGAGCCGCACGCCGGGTTCGGTGAGCGGCCTGGGGAAACGGACCAGCAGTAATGCCGGCACCGCGCCCCAGGCCGACTCCACCGAGCTGGGGTTCGTTCAGCCGGTAAACGAACTACGCCCTCGACCATGGTGGGGAGCGTCTTATCGCCGCCAGATGGGCGGTGTAGGAGGTGCAGCCTTTGCAGAACGTTGGCGCTTCTCGGTCCGAGATGCGACGGTTATGCAGCGGCTGTTCCTCGCCCGCCCAATGCCGGAGAGGGGCATGGAGATGCTCGGTCAAGCCAAGCAGGTCGGGTTCGTCGGCGTGAGCAACCTGGACGCCGCGGAGCACTTCTACGGGGCCGTTCTGGGCCTTGACCTCGTAGACGCGCGCCCATTCGCCCTCGTCCACGACACCGGCACGACCCAGCTGCGAATCACGGCCGTGGAGCACGTCCGCGCGGCGCCCTACACGGTTCTCGGGTGGATCGTGACGGACCTTGAGGGCGAAATGGATCGGCTCACCTCGGCCGGCGTCATCTTCAACCGCTATGACGGCATGACCCAGGACGACCGGGGCATCTGGACCACCCCCGACGGCGCTCGGATCGCCTGGTTCCACGACCCCGATGGCAACAACCTCTCCCTGCAATCCTGAGCCCGCCGGAACGTGCGTCAACCGCGCCGCGAATGCTGATGTGGCCGGTGCGGCTTGGTGGGGATCGTTCAGGGTGTGGTGGGCAGCTCAGCAGGGATCTCGGGGATGGTGCGGTTCAGCCACTCCGTGAGGAGTCGACGTTCACCGTCGGTGAGGCCAGGAAGGTGTGGGATGGCTGTTCGGAAGGCGATCGCAAGAGGCGCCAGGTTGGAGGCCGACGGCGATGGAGCCGTGGTCAGGACTGCGCGGAGAACCGTCTCGAGCATGGTGTCGGCCAGTGAGGTGTCGCGGCTTTGCACAGGCTGCTGCAGCAGTGCCAGCACGGCTCCCGTGCCTGCCGCGTGGATCAGCCCAACCGCCTGGGGCTCTGCAACGGCAAGAAGCCCGGACTCCGCCAGCCGTCGTACTCGGGCTTCGAGCACACCGGCACCTGCCGCGGTTGAGGGCGACCGCGCGAGGCGCCCGGGGGTGCTGAGCAGCACGAAGAGGTCAGGATTGGCCAACCCGAAGTCGACATGGGAACGCCACGCCTCCCGGAGGTCCTCGACCGGGTCGCCGTCCTCACGGGACGCAAGATCGGACTTTGCGGCGACGTAGGTCGCCATCACCTTTTCGGCCACGGAGTCCATCAGGCCGTCCTTGTCGCCGAAGATCCGGAAGATCGTCGGCGTCGGCACTCCCGCCTCGTTGGCGACTGCGCGCGTGGTCACAGCGTGGACGCCGCCTTCCCGCAGGAGAAGCGCTGCAGCTTCGGTGATCTTCGATCGGGTGGTCGGGGCGTCGATGCCACCGGGTGAAGCCATGAATCGACGATATCACCGAGGCGCTGCCGGCGGTACGGATCACTGATAGCGTCGACTCCGAAACGTCGATCCAGGAGCAGCATGATCATCGTCACCGGCGGCACCGGCCGCCTCGGGTCCCAAGTCGTCGCCCAACTGCTTGATCGCTTGCCGGCCGATCGGGTAGGCGTCAGCGTCCGCGACGTCAGCAGGGCCAAAGGTCTGGCGTCACACGGGGTACGCGTCCGGGCAGGAGACTTCACTGATCCCGCCACCCTCGACCACGCTTTCGAGGGCGCCGACCAGGTGCTGGTCGTGTCTGCTGCCATTCGAGGGCCCGGGGCTGGCGAGGCGAACCGGACGGCCATTGAAGCTGCGGTGCGTGCCGGAGCCACCAGAGTGCTCTACACGAGCCACCAGGCAGCGTCCCCCGCGTCACTGTTCCCCGCCCAACTCCAGCACGCCGCCACGGAGGCGGTCCTCGCCGAACAGGGCGTCGCCTGGACAGCACTACGACACGGCTTCTACGCCAGCACCTTCGAAATCTTCATCCCGACTGCGCTCGAGACCGGAGAGTTGCGGCTGCCGGAGGACGGGCCGTTCTCCTGGACTGCGCACACCGACCTCGCCGAGGTCGACGCCATCGCCCTGACCCGCACGGACGCGCTCGACGGCGTATCCCCCGCCCTCACCGGCTCCGAGCAACTCGACTTCGCGGACGTTGCCCGCATCCTCAGCAGCATCACCGGACGACAGATCAAGCGCGTCGTCGTGGATGACGACCAATGGAGGGCCTCAGCCATCGAACGCGGCCTGCCCGCCCCAGCAGCAGACTTCACCCTGGGCATGTTCCGCGCTGCCCGAGACGGTGAGTTCGCGCTCACGGACCCGACGCTCGAGCAGCTACTCGGACGCCCCGCCATCTCGGCACGAACGACGATTGAAGCCATAGTGGAGGGACACCGCTAGAACACCGACCTGCGTCATATCGCCGCGTGATGCCAGCTCAGGAGCCAGCGCGGTGGAGCAGTCTGTCTGTCGTAGCCAGTACCCGGAATGCGGCACGTTGCAGGGGCACGGGGGACCCGCCAGATAGATGTCGTGGGCCAGGCCGAGGCGAGCCGTGACCGGGAGCGAAGGCATCCCCTTGCTGTTGACACGGCCTTCGCGGGCAAGGCGGAAGAACTCATCGAAGAACTGCTCGATGCTGGCCCCTGGCGTGAAGGTGATGCGCACTCGCCGCTGCGGCACCGCCGTGCGGAGCCCAGGGGTGCGGGGCGCCCGCAGGCACGACCACGGTGTCCCCCGAGCTGCTCACCGACTCCTCGCCGCGACACCGCAGCAGGATGCGGCCCTCGACGACCTGGAACCGCTCTTCTTGCGACCGATGAATATGCTCCGCCCCCAAGAAGGCCGCGGGGCTCGGCTGCGCGGCGCTCCCTCCGCTGCTGCCGATCCTGGATTCCGACGCCCCAGCGGCGGCGGGGCCATCGCAAGGCAGACGGACGCGGGGTGCGTCTCAGCGCCGCCTGATCCGAGACCTGTTACTCAGGTTTAGGTTTCCGTGTCGCAGGCGGCTCCGCCACCGGGAACGGGGGCAGACGAACGAAGGCCCCGGGCCATGGAGCAGCCGTTCACGGGTGGCGGGTGGCATTGGTCTTACCGACGATCGTTGCGTTGCCCCGACCGCGGTGACCAAGACCGCGTCGGTCACCTCGGGGCGAGGCAGTGGCTCTGGTCGTGGCGCCCGCCATCACATCGAGCCCGAGACCAGGCCGCGGCCCATCTGGCCGTTCCTGGTGCGCTGCATCGGGACGACGAGATGGTGCTACCGCCCGTGCCCGAGGCTGAGCGGTCCGTGCACTGCGCACCGAGGCGGGGAGGGTCACTCTTCGGGGCCGACGAGGTGTAGCCCTACCTTCTCGGCGTTTTCGAAGCTGTCGTCGATCGCGACCAAGCGGCGGCCGGCGGCGTCGAGGAACGAAGCGGCGATGCTGGCGCGGTAGCCGCTGGCGCAGTGCACCCACAGCTCACCCTCGGGCACCTCGTGGATACGGTGCGGAAGGTCGTGGATCGGGATGTTCACCGCGCCCTTGATGCGGGCCTTGTCGTGCTCGTCCGCGCGTCGTACGTCCACGATGGTCACCGGCCGGTGGCGGCGGACCTGCTCGAGGTCGGCGAAGGTGCCGGTCGGGAACGACGCGAGCTCCCGGTCGGACCAGTTCTCCGGGCGGCCGCTGGCCTGGGCTGCGGGGCGGTCGATGCCGATGCGGGCCAGCTCGCGCTGGGCCGCGGCAACGTCCTCGGCGGTGTCGCCGAGCAAGGTGACGGGGGTGCCCCAGGTGATGAGCCAGCCCAGGTAGGTCGCGAAGGCGTCGTCGATCCCGAAGTTGAGGGTGCCCGGGGCGTGGCCGGCGGCGAACGCGGTGCGGTTGCGCAGGTCCACGACCCATTCGCCGGCCTCAATGCGTCGGCGGAGCTCGGTCGGGTCGGCCTTCGAGGGCGGGGAGAGGTCGGGGGCGGAGGGGCCGGCGGCGTTCGCCGGGCCCATGTGCGCGTAGTAGGCGGGGAAGGCGCCGAGGTCGTCGAGGAGCTCGCGGATGTAGGTCTCCTCGTCTTGGGTCAGCACGGGGTTGGACTGCTTCTCCTCGCCGATCGTCGACTCGGTGGCATCCGACTGGGTGGCGGCGCAGAAGGAGCCGAAGCCGTGGGTGGGGAAGACCTGCGTCTGGTCCGGCAGCAGCTCGGCGAGCCGGTGGGCCGAAGCGTGCTGGTGACGCGCCAGGGCGTTGGTGTGCTCCTGGCCGAGCAGGTCCGGCCGGCCAGTGGCGCCGTACAGCAGCGAGCCGCCGGAGAACACCGCGACCTGCGCGCCGTCGGCGGTGTCGCTGAGCGTGTAGCTGAGGTGGGTGAAGGTGTGACCGGGCGTCGACAGCGCGGTCAGCCGCATCCGTGGGCCGACCTGCACCGGGTCCCCGTCCCGGATCGGCGTACGCTCGAAGCAGATCTGGTCCTCGGCGTTGACGTGGTAGGTCGCGCCGGTGCGCTCGGCCAGGGCCAGGCCGCCGGTCAGGTAGTCGTTGTGGATGTGGGTCTCGAACACGTCGGTAAGCCGCACCGCGTGCCGCTCGAGCAGGTTCAGCACGCGGTCGATGTCGCGCTGCGGGTCGACCACGAAGGCGACCTCGCCGTCGTGGGCGAGGTAGCTGCGGTCCCCGAGGGAGGGGGTCTCGATCGGGATGATGGTCAGGTCGGGGCGCATGGAGTGGCTCCTGGGTGGCGGGAGGGTTCGGCAGGGTGGGCTTTCAGTCTCGGGACACACCGGCCTCGACGGCGCGGCCGAGGCCAGCCCCACGACAGTGCCCCCGTGGGCATGGGACGGCGACGCCGACGCGATCACGCTCAGGCCGGTCTGGCAGGCGCCGATCGGTCGGTGCTCTCCAAGGGGGCGTCTGGGTCATCTGTGCCAAGCTCCTTAATCGATGGGAATGCTTGATGCATACCCCTTGGGGTACCTTTCTACACACGGGACCCACGCCCCAGGGGTTTGCGGTGCAGCAGGAGTTGAACGGGTCCTGAGGGGGTATCCACGTCCAGTACCGGTAAGACCACTGAGGCACACCGCAGCGGAAAGAGGTCTCCTCTAATGACCACGAACCTGAACGTCAAGAGCGTCGTCACCGCCACCGAAGTACTCGCCCCCGGCCAACAGAGGGCATCCGTGGCGCCCGCCGACATCGTGCTCGGCAGCGCCCACACCACGGGCGGCCAGTCCATTCTCCTGAAGCGTGACAAGATCGTCGCCGCCGTACGAGACCTTGAGCATGTAAAGGCCCTCGCTCAGGCCCGCCGGAGCGCCTGATGGCCGACTTCACGCTCACCACCACCGTCGACCAGCCGTACGAGTCGACCGTCGAGGCGGTCCGCGCCGCCCTGGCCGACCAGGGGTTCGGCATCCTCACCGAGATCGACCTCACCGCGACACTGAAGGCCAAGCTCGACGTCGACATTGCACCCCAGGTCATCCTGGGTGCTTGCCGCCCGGCCCTGGCCCACCAGGCGCTGACGGCCGACCCGTCCATCGCCGCCGTGCTGCCCTGCAACGTCGTGGTCCGCGCCGTGAACGAGAACACCACGCTGGTAGAGGCGTTCGATCCCGACGCCATGATGGGGCTGGCCGACAATGACACCCTGCGGCTGGTCGCCGCCGACGCCAAGCAGCGGCTCACTGCTGCGCTGGCGGCCCTACACACCGGGCGAGTTGATGAAGTTCGACCCGAAGGGAGGTGATCCGTGCTCTTCAGCCGCGTGCAGGACGGGCGCTGCGGGGCGCCGGGGCCTCATCGGCGGTGACCGCGTTGCCTGAGGCCCTGCCCAAGGCCGAAGACTCGAGTCCGTGGCGTCGACACCATCTGCTGCCGCGCCTGACCAGCCTCGCCACCTGCGTCAATTCGCCGCGTGTCGACCGGCAACCGGGGACGCGACCTCGGCTCGTTCACCTGACGTTCTGCAGCACGACCCCGGCGACGACCAGAGCCACTGTGCCCCAGATCGACCAGGTGCGGACGCGCGGCCACTGAGGAGTGTTCGCCGCACCGAGCACCACGCCGGCGCCCGTGAACTGCAGGAGGAGCGTGAGCCACCACAGCCCCAGCGCACCCACCGGCACGGTCGAGAAGGACCACACGCCGAGCGACACGGCGGTGGCGAACACGAGCCCGGCCACGAGGCCGGTGACGAGTCCACCGCTGATCCCGGGTCGCCGGCTCGCCTTGAGCACCCAGTGCAGGAGCACGACCTCCAGCAGAAACGACGCGTAACCGGCGGGAATCCGCACGAACAGCTGTTCCGGCGCGAGCACGGCGGGGTCGTCAGCGCCCTCCAGAACGCCGGCGAACAGGCCACCGAAAATCACGAAGTCGATGGCGATCGTGACCAGCCAGGCAAGTGCGATCGCCGCTACCGTGCGGCGTGCCATGAGCCAAGGCTATCGACGCCTCACAGATGTCCCACCGCTCGTCCGTCAAGGCGTCGCAGGGCCCCGAGGACACCGGTGCCGAACGCCGGAAGCGCCAGCTCAAGCCGTGCGGGCCCACCGCGGCATTCCGCCGCATGCCGGCGTTGGCTGTGACGAATGGCGTACTTGGGGTCCGGGGGTCCGATCACCTGCAAGCATCAAGCATGCGCACCTTCTTGGTCGCGGTGGTGTGCGGTCTCCTGGGTTTCGCCGTGGGATCGGCGATCTACCTCGTGCTCAACCCGGTGCTGGAAGAGAGCGGCGGTCTCCTGCGCGAGATGCAGGGGCTGCTCTGGAATCTGGTCCCGATGCTGACGCTGGTCGGGGTCGCGCTTGGAGTGTGGGGCGTTCGACGTCGCCAATGGAACCGCTGACCGTCCGTCGCCGGCGGCAGGACGTCGCTCGCCTTGTCCGCGAACGAACCCGAGAGGCGCAAGCCACTGCCGAAGCGACGACCGAGACTGAGGTCCTGCTCCCGCTCAACGAGCCGACGGTCACACCCGAAGCTGCTCCTACCGCGATCCGCCGGGAACGCGAGCTCACAGTCCTTTCGCCGCATGCCGACCTGGCCGGGTCGGGAGGAGCTGGAGCAGGGTCTGCTCGCCAGGTTGGACGACGGCTCGAACGTGCGGGGCCGGGGGGCGATGGGACGGTCTGCCTTGACGTGCCCCGGTGGTCGGGAGACGCGGTCGGCAGCGGCGGGACATACTTCCCTTCATGACCTCCATTCCGGTGAATGTGGACAACTTCGTTCGTGCCGAGACCGACCGCATGTTTGCCGCGATCGGGCAGCAGGCTGGAGGGATCAACCGGTGGCTGCACTTTCGCGTGCCCACGCCGTTGGACCAGCAGACGGTGATCCGGATGAATCGCGACACGTTGTACAGCGCCGTGGTGGCGGACATCCGCGATGGGGCCGTGCTGAGCATCCCGGATGCCGGCGAACGCTACCTGTCGGTCATGGTGATCAACCAGGACCACTACATCAACCGGGTTCTTCACGACCCCGGTGAGCACACTCTCGACATGGCCACCTTCGAGAGCCCGTACGTGTTGGTAGCGGCTCGCACGATGGTCGATCCCGCCGACCCCGCGGATGTGCAGGCGGTCAACGCGCTCCAGGATCAGCTTCTCCTGACGGCCGCCTCCGCGGTCCCGTTCTCCACACCTGACTATGACGTCGAGACGTTCACCGCGACCCGTGAGGCTGTGCTGGCCCTGGCCAAAGGCGTGGGCGACTTCGGCGGAGCCTTCGGCAGACGGGACGAGGTCTCTCCGGTCCGCCATCTGCTCGGGACCGCTGCGGGGTGGGGCGGGCTGCCCGAGTCCGAGGCCTATTACGTGAACGTCGATCCTGGGTTCCCCGTCGGTGCGTACTCACTGACCGTCAGGCACGTCCCGGTCGACGCGTTCTGGTCGATCTCGCTGTACGACGCCGCAGGCTTCTTCCCGGACAACGGAAAGCCTGTCAGCGTCAACAGCTTGACCGCCACGGCGAACGACGACGGCAGTGTCACGGTTCACTTCGGCGGGGCCGAGGACCGCCCGAACACCCTGCCTGTCGTGGAGGGCTGGAACTATCTCGTGCGCCTCTACCGGCCGCACAGCGAGGTCCTCGACGGCACATGGACGTTCCCTGGAGCCACCGCTGACCGGTCCTGAACAAGAGCTCGCTGAGCATTCGCTCACAGCCTGATCCGGCCGCTGGGTACCTGCTGCATACCGCCGCCTATTCGTCCACAGGTGACCTGAGTCGTTCGGCATGAACGTTGCGACCTATTTGGCCTGGCGTTGCACCTCAGATGCATACCAGGCGGCCGCGGTGAAGAACATCAGGCGCTGAAGAACTCCCCAGACCGGAGCGGCCATCAGGAACGGGATGGTGCACGTGATCAGCAGTGCCGCGACGTCGCCCAGCACGCTTGCCCGGGTTCGCGGGCGACGGACGAGCAGCGTGGTCGCCACACCCGCAATGAAGGAGAACCCGACAACTGACGCGAACACGGAGTGCAGCTGGTCCTCCAGTTCCACGAACGGGACCCCTGGCTCCCATGGCGCGTGCGAGTAGACCGCAACCATGACCATCCCCACCCCGAAGCACCCGTGCAGTCCTGTCGCCAGCGCCTTCCAAGCTCGGTGACGAAGGACGCAGACGCCCAGAACTGCCAGACCGAAGAGAACGAACCCCGCTCGCGTGACCCACGCCCCCGCAACACCCTGAGCGGCCGCTTCGCTGGTGCCGAGCTCTACCCACGAGTAAGACTGCGGGAGGACTATCGGTGCGAGTGAAAGAAGCAGCATGGCCGAGGCCAGCGCAGCCACCAGCGCCGCGCGCCATCGTTGATCGGCGACGCCAGGAGTCGTCACAAGGAGCATCATCCAACAGGCAGGGTCGCGCGCCCGGGGCCATAGTGCGAAGGTGCTCATGGTCACGTCATGAGAGCGCCCGGGACGACGAGCGCGGTCTCGTGAAGCCGC
>CAVVFG010000009.1:0-156979 GCA_963747405.1 uncultured Actinomycetota bacterium | reverse complement strand
GCGCTCGGCGCCCAGCTGGTGCTCAAGGGGCGCTCGCCCTCCGACCTCGCCCTGCCCGGCCGACTCCTCGATGCCGGTCACCGAGGTGCAGGCCTGACCCGATCAGCTGGTGGAGCAGGGGAGCAGGCCCATCCGCTCCTTGAGGGTGACCACCCGCGTGACCGCCGCGTCGACCTTGGCGGCGAACGCGGGGTCGTCGGCCGCCGTGGCCCGCACCGCCGCGATCATCGCAGGGGCGCTCGAGGCGCGGCCGGTGAGCACGATGTCGCCGCCGGCGTCGATGAACCGCACCGCGCGCTGGCTGGCCGGCGTGCTGCGCACGGCGGCGGCGTTGACGTCGTCGGTGATGACCACGCCGTCGTAGCCGAGGTCGCCACGCAGCAGGTCGGTGACGATGGGGGCGGAGAACATGGCCGGCACCCCGGGGTCGAGCTTGCTGTAGCGGGCCGATCCGACCATGACGAGCCCGGCGCCGGCCTTCACGCCCGCCGCGAACGGCTGCAGGAAGGGGTCGTTCGCGTCGGTGACCCGGTCGGTGATGCCGGTGCTGCTGAAGTCGGTGTTGTTCCGGATCCGGCCCAGGCCGGGGAAGTGCTTGACGGTGCCCTCGACGCCACCGGCCAGCATCCCGGTGAGGAAAGCCGCCGAGGCGCGCTGCACCGTCGCGGGGTCCGACCCGTACTGCCGCCCGTAGCGCCCGATCGGCTCGTTGGCGCGGCCGATGTCCTTGGGCACCGTGTCGGTCACCGGGGCCAGGTTGACGTTGACGCCGACAGCCTTCAGCTCACGGGCCCAGCGCGTCGCCGCCCTGGTGAGCGCGCCGGACGACATGGTCGCCTGCTGCTTCGCCGACGGCGGGCGGGTGAAGCCCCTGCCGCGCAGCTGGTGCACCTCACCGCCTTCCTGGTCGGCGGCGACGAGCAGCCCGACGTCACCGGTGCTCTTCGCCGACACCAGCCCCTGGAGGTGGTCGGAGGTGCGGGTGACCTTGGCGGCGCCGTCCCAGCCGCCGAGGTAGATGACGTTGCCGACGTGCGAGCTGCGCACGAGGTCGTCGAGCGAGCCGAGCGAGGCCTTGGCGTCGAAGCCGACCATGAACAGCTGGCCGAGCCGCTGCGAGGCCGTGAGGGACTCCACCGTCGAGGTGACACAGGCCGCTGCGGCGTCCTTCGAGGGCGAGGGCGAGGGCGGGGCCGGGCTCGGTGTCGCGCTCGGGGTCGCCGTCGCCGTCGCGCCGGCCGGCGAGGTGGGTGCGGAGGTCGACGGCCTCGGGGTGGTCGACGCGCCGGCCGTGCCGGGGCCGGCCGGGTCGGCCGGGTCTGCCGTGCACCCGCCGAGCACCAGGGCCAGCAGGGTGGAGGTGGCGACGGCCACCGACCGGCTGAGGCAGGGTCCAGGCGTGGCGGAGGGCACCCGACGACGGTACGGGACCGCGGCGGCGGTACTCCACTCGCGACGGGGGACGTGGTCCCGGCCGGTCAGGGCGCCGGGCTGGGTGCCAGCGGCCGTCGAGCCAGGTGAGGCGCTGCTGCAGCCAGCCCTGCAGGTAGTCGACCTCGGCGGGCCAGCTGCCCTTCACGACCTGGCGGGCCCAGATCTGCTCGGTGACGTCCCAGGTGGCGAAGTTCGCCTCGGCCGACCGGGTGATGAGGGCGCGCTGCGCCGGGAGGTAGTCGTCGACCGTCGCGCGCAGCGCCGGCTCCACGACCGCCCACCGGGCCTCCACCGCCGCCACGAAGGTGGGGTCCTCCATCAGGCGGTTGTACCAGTTCACCTCGCTCTGACCGATGCCGGGGCCCAAGGAGTAGCGCAGCAACCAGGTGTCGGTGCGGACCTTGTCGCCGGCCGAGACGTAGTCGCCCATGCTGATGTCGTAGTCCCACATCGGTCCCATGAACAGCTTGCCCTGGTCGCCGGGGGCCGGGTCGGTGTCGCGTGTCTTGTACATGTTGACGCTGGTCCAGAACACGGCGTCGAGTGGCTTGGTCACCTCGTGCGCGATGTAGTAGTCGACTGCCGACGCCTCGTCGATGTACTGGCGCCACCCGGTGTCCGGGTCGGCGAAGCCGGGGCTGAACAGCACGTCGTCGACGGTGTCGAGGTAGTCGTCGATCCAGGAGACCTGCGCCGGGGTGATTCCCGAGCCGTCGGCCTCGTCCTCGGGCTCGCTGATGCCCACCCAGCCCCGGATGCCCCCCGGACCCACCTGCACGTTGTGGTCGGCGCTGCGCCGGAAGTCCCACTCCAGGAGGTAGCCGCCGGTCACCTGCGGTGGCGCGTCGTTGACGCCGCTCGGCGTGTTCTTCAGGGCGGTGATGTCGACGCGGTTGGTCGCGATGCCCACCCGCTCGATGAGGCTGTAGGACCCCTGGTAGCGCCCGTTGAGGTAGAAGTCGACCGGGACCTGCTTCGGGGTCCAGGCCAGGTTGGTCAGGTCGCGGCCGATGTCCATGGCGACCCCGGTGCGCAGCAACGACCTGTCGAAGTGGTTGGCCAGCAACGCCCACTTCTTGCTGGACCCCATCCCGCACAGGTCGGCCTTCTTGTCGAGGGTGAAGCTGTACGGCTTCTTCGCGAAGTTCCACGTCGAGTTGCCCCGGCCGCGGGCCTTCAGCAGGGCCTGGGTCACCGCGGCGGTCCCGCACGGCGCGCTCGAGTCACCGGGCACGATGGTCAGGCGACCCTCGAGGTAGGTCGTTCGCGACAGGATGGCCGAGCCCTCGTTCGTGTCGAGGTGGACGGTCGCGAGCCCGGTGCCCTTCGTCGGGCGGCTCGCGGCCGCGTGCTCGACCAGGTCGCTCAGGGTGAACGAGCTGCCGGAGCCGGTGACCGCGCGGTAGGCGTGGCTCACGGCGAGGGGGGCATCGTCGCGCAGGACTGCCACACCGCGGGCGTCGGCGACCGCCGTGCCGATCGCGTGCCACGACGCCTGGCGTACCTCGTCGGTCATCGAGGTGACGATGGACCGCACCTGGAAGGTGACCGTCGTCCCTGCTGCAGCCGCGCCGAAGTCGGCCGACCAGGTGGTCTGCTGTCCCACGTCGGCCAGCGCGAGCCGTCCGGCCACCGCGTTGGCGACGACGGTGCTCGGCGTGGTGCTGACGTTGCCGGCGGCATCCACCGTGAACACGCTGTACGAGTAGACCGTGCCGCCCGTCAGGCCGGAGTCCCTCACGGTGGTCGCGGTGGGGGTGGCCAGCGGCACCGACGTCCCGTCCGTCGAGGATGCCGGTGGCGTGCTGCCCTCGGCCCGGCGCACGACCACCCCGGCCAGGTCCGGGTCGACGGGGTTGGCCCAGCCCAGCTCGACGCTGGTGTCGGCCCGGTCCAGCAGGTCCAGCGCCGAGACCATCGCGGGCGGGTTGGTGTCGGGGACCCAGCCGAACACGTCGACGACGATGTCGGTGGCCGCCGTGGTGCGGATCGAGAGCCGACCGTCGGCGCCGAGCGTGGCCATGGCGGAGTTGGAGATGGGGCGCCCGTCGGGGTAGTTCACGCTCGAGGTACCCGGCCGGGTCGTCCCGGCGGGGAAGGCGGTGGCGTAGCCGGCCCCGGTGGCGTTGACCGTGGTGATGTTGACGAAGGCGGCATCGGCGTCGCCGGCCACCCCGTTGACACCACCGACCTGGATGGTGACGGTGCCGCCCGCAGCCACCGTGCCGGCCGGAGCGCCCTTGCCGGTGCGGGTGTCGAGCACCCGCGACGGCACGAGCGGGGCGAAGACCGAGCCCGTGGGGAAGTAGCCGGCGACGTCGACGACGAGGTCGGCCGTGGCCGTGCCGTAGAGCGAGACCTGGCCACCGGCGCCCACCCTGGCCACGACGAACCCGGCCCTGGTCTGCCCGGCGGAGTAGTTGACGTTCGACGCCAGCGGGGGCGTCCCGCCCGTCGGGTACACGGTGAGGTAACCGCGGACGCGTGGCGTGACGACCGTGACGTTCAGCAGCACGGCGCTGACGCCGGTCGCCGGCACGCCTCCGTGCCCGGCCACCTGCAGCGCGACCGGCCTGCGCCCGGTCACCGGTGCCCGCGCAGCGCCCAGGCCGGTCCGGGTGTCCATCACGCGGGCCGGGGTGGTCGCCACGAGGTCGGAACCGGTCGGGAACCAGCCGAGGACGTCGAGCACCACGTGGGTCGTCGCGTGGACGTAGACCGTCACCCGGCCGCCGCTGCCGACCCTGACGATGGTGGAGTTGGCGGTGACCTCCCCGGCGAGGAAGTTCAGGGTCGAGGTGCCGGGGCGGGTGCCACCGGGGTGGACGGTGACGTACCCGGCACTGGCCGGTGCGGTCACCGTGACGTTGAGGGCGACCGCTGCCACCCCGGACGACGGGATGCCGCCCCGCCCGGTCATCTGGACCGTGATGCTCCTCCGGGCCACGATCCGGCCGATGGGCGCGCCGACGCCGGCACGGGTGTCGAGCAGCCTCGTCGGGCTCGTGGGTGCGTACCCGCTGCCGGTGACAGCGGCCCGTGCGGTGGTCGAGGTGGCCACGACGGTGCCGGTGCCGAGCAGGAGGGCGAGGAGAGCAGCCAGAAGGGCACCGGAGCGAGTCCGCCAGAAGGTGATCACGGGTTCCGCGATTCGACTCGGCACCGATCCCCTGCGAACCGGTGATGAGGCCACGGTATGCCCGCGACGCGTCCCGGCGCAGCCACGGCCCGAGGCGTGGCCGACGTCACAGGTCACGGCATCCGACACAATCGTCCCCATGCCGAGCCTGCCCCTGGTCCTCGACGTCGACACCGGCGTCGACGACGCCTGCGCGATCCTCCTCGCGGCGCTGCACCCGCGGATCGACCTGCGGGCGGTCACCTGCGTCGGCGGCAACGCCCCGCTGGCCGACGTCGTGCGCAACACCCTGGTGGTGCTGGAGACGGCCGGGCGGGCCGACGTTCCGGTCGGCACCGGCGCGGCGCGGCCCATCCTCGAGGAGCCGGTCGACGCACGGCACGTGCACGGGAACGACGGGATGGCAGACCTCGGCATGCCGGCACCCACCCTGGCGCCCGACCCGCGCCCGGCCATCGACCTGCTGCGCGACACCATCGACGCGGCCGCCGCCTCGGGGGACCCGGTCACCGTGGTGCCGCTCGCCCCGATGACCAACCTCGCGCTGCTGGCCCGGGTGCACCCGCAGGCGTTCGCCCGGATCCACCGGGTCGTCTTCATGGGCGGCGGCGTCGAGATCAGCAACGCCACCGCCGCGGCCGAGTTCAACGTCTTCCACGACCCGGAGGCGGCCGCCATGGTGCTGGCCGCCTGCGCCGAACACGAGGTCCCGGTGACGATGTACGGCCTCGACGTCTTCTACGATCCGCTCGTCACCGACGTACAGGTCGCCGGCCTGAGCGAGCTCGACACCGGCGTCGCCCGGCTCGCCGCGGGGCTGATCTCCTTCCACCACCGCAGGTTCGCCAACGCGGGGGCGACGATCGGCGACGCGGGCGCGGTCGGCATCCTCGTCGAGCCGGACGCCGTGCGCACCCAGCGGCTGCCGGTGCGGGTGGAGCTGACCGGCACCTGGACCCGCGGCCGGACCGTGGTCGACCGGCGCGACTGGAGCGGCGACCTCGCCCACGACCCGCACGGCCTCGCGGCCACGATGGTCGACGTGGCCCTGACCGTCGACGGGCCACGCATCGCCGACCTCTGGGTGCGCACCGTGCGGGGGGAGGCGTCGTGAACGGCCGGGTGCTCGTGCTCGGGTCGCTCAACGTCGACCTCGTGACGCGCGTCGAGCGTCATCCCCGCCCTGGGGAGACCGTCCTGGGCGACGGCCTGGAACGGCTGGCCGGGGGCAAGGGGGCCAACCAGGCCGTCGCGGCGGCCTCCGCGGGTGCGAGGGTCGCCATGGTCGGGTGCGTCGGCGACGACGCCGGCGGCGCCGCCTACCGCACCCGGCTCGAGCGGCTCGGCATCGACGTGAGCGGCGTGCGCGTCGTCGAGGGTGCGCCGAGCGGGCACGCGCTCATCGCGGTGTCCGACGACGGCGAGAACTCGATCGTCGTCGTGCCCGGCGCCAACGACCTGCTCGACGAGCGCGAGGTCGCGGCGGTCGACGCCCTGGGCCCCGCAGACGTGCTCGTCGTGCAGCTCGAGGTGCCGCGTGCCGTCGTCTGCACCGCGGTGCGTCGGGCCGCCGGCCGCGGGGCCCGGGTGGTGCTCAACACCGCGCCGTACGCGGCGCTGCCACCCGACGTCGTCGGCCTGGCCGACCCGGTGGTCGCCAACGAGCACGAGATGGCGGCACTCGCCGAGGCCGGCGCCGAGCCGCGCTCGCTCCTGGTGACCTTCGGTGCGAACGGCGCGTCGTGGGACGGGGTCACCGCCCCGGCCCACGAGGTCGACGCGGCCCACGTGGTCGACACCACCGGGGCCGGGGACGCGTTCTGCGGCGCGCTCGCGGCATCCCTGGCTGCGGGACACGGGCGCGAAGCGGCCCTCGAGGAGGCGCTGGCGGCCGGCGCGGCCGCGGTGCGCCACCGCGGCGCCCAGCCCGACCCGCACCTGTGACCCCCCGGTGCCTCCCCGACTTTGCAGGGGAGCCGCCGCCTCGAACCGGGTTCCGCGGCGTGTTGCCCCGCTCCTGCCCTGCAAGGTCGGGGAGAGGTGGGCCGGTCAGGTGGGGGCGGGGTCGGGGTCGGGGTCCACCACGAGGACGACCTGCTGGCCCGCCACCCGGGTCAGGATGACGGTGGCCTGGGCACCGTCGCCGGCCTTGCGGCCGATCTTCAGCTCGCGGCGCAGCTCGTCGTCGTCGAGGCGCACCCCGCGCTTCTTGATCGTGAGCCCGGTGACACCGCGCTGGCGCAGCCAGGCCCGCAGCGACTTCACCCCGAACGGCATCACCTCACGCACGGCGTAGCGCCGGGCGAACGGCACGTCGACGCGCGCCTCGCTGACCACGTAGCCCAGCCCGGGGTCGACCTCGCTGCCCAGGGTGGCCGCGGTGACCGCGCCGAGCAGCCCGGCCTGGGTGACCGCCCGGTCGGGCTCGTAGAGCCACGGCCCGACCGCTGCCAGCGACCCGACCGTGGGGATCTCCGGCTCGGCCATCGTCTCGTCGACCTCGACCGGCGAGCGGTCCGGGCGCAGGATGCGGGCACTGCGCCCCGGCCGCTGGGCCAGCGGGCCCCACCACACCGTGCACTCGAGCACCTCGCCGGCGAACGAGGTCCACTGGGCCTCGGTGCCGAGCGGGATGGCGTCGTGCGGCATCGAGGGCGACAGCTTGGCCCCGGTGGCCGGCACCGCGGTGGCCACCTGGAGCACGAACTCCCACGTCGGCCGGATCTCGTCGAGCCGGAAGACCCGCTTGATCCGCCCGTGCCGCCCGGTGCGTCCCGGCACCCGGCGGGCCGGGTCGAGCCACACCCCCACCCGCGAGCGCAGCGGGTCGCGCGGCGCCTCGAACTCCTCGGCCAGCCCCACCCGCGCCCGCGAGTCCGGCCACGGGCGCAGGTTGATGTCGGCGACGGCTGCGGTGACCGGGTCGATGTCGACCCCCTGCACGGTGACGCCGAGCGCCGACATCGCCACGGCATCGGACCCGATGCCGCAGCCGAGGTCGTGCACCGTCGCCAGCGAGGCGTGGTGGAAGCGCCCGGCGTGGGTGGCCGCCACCTCGAGCCGGGAGGCCTGCTCGAGCCCGTCGGCGGTGTAGAGCAGGTCGTCGGCGAACTCGCCGAACTTGGCCACCGCTCGGGCCCGCAGCCGCTGCTGGGTCAGCAGGGCGGCGACGAAGCCTGGGTCGTGGCCCTCCCGGCGCAGCCGGTCCTGCAGGCGCATCACCTCGCGCTCGTCGTAGGCGGGCAGGCTGCGCAGGGTCGCCCGACCGTCGGGTGACCCCAGCGCTCGAACCGTGCCGACGTCCACGGCGGGCATCCTGCCAGTTCCGGCAGCAGGGGCATCCGGCAGGCGCACCAGGCGCACCGGGCCTCCCGGCGTCCGGTGACTGGCACTCGAGTTGACCGAGTGCTAACGCGCGACCTAGATTTGCCTCATTGGCACTCACCCCCGGTGAGTGCCAGCGCACCCCGGGTCTCGATCGACCCCCGCGACGGCGAGAGCGGCCCGGGAGCGCAGTCCCGTCCACTTCGACTCACCCCACAGGGGAGGAGCACACCGTGTCGGTTTCCATCAAGCCGCTCGAGGACCGCATCGTCATCAAGAGCCTCGAGGCCGAGCAGACGACCGCGTCCGGTCTCGTCATCCCGGACACCGCGAAGGAGAAGCCCCAGGAGGGCGAGGTCCTCGCAGTCGGCCCCGGTCGCATCGACGACAAGGGCAACCGCGTCCCGCTCGACGTCCAGGTCGGTGACCGCGTCATCTACAGCAAGTACGGCGGCACCGAGATCAAGCACGGCGGCGAGGAGTACCTCATCCTGTCCGCCCGTGACGTGCTCGCCGTCGTCGGCTGACGCACGACCCACGTATGCCGTGACCGCGCCCCGGTGCGCACCCGCCACCGGGTGTGACCGGGGCGCGTCCGGTACCGGTGCACCACAGACAACCCGCCACGGCGCGGCGCTCGCCCGCCGCCGGCATCCCGATCACGAAGGACAGCAATGGCCAAGGAACTGGAGTTCAACGACTCCGCCCGCAAGTCGCTCGAGCGCGGCGTCGACGCGCTCGCGAACGCCGTCAAGGTGACGCTCGGCCCGAAGGGTCGCAACGTCGTCATCGACAAGAAGTGGGGCGCGCCGACGATCACGAACGACGGCGTGACGATCGCCCGCGAGATCGAGCTCGAGGACTCCTACGAGAACCTCGGCGCCCAGCTCGCCAAGGAGGTCGCCACCAAGACCAACGACGTCGCCGGTGACGGCACGACCACCGCCACCGTGCTCGCCCAGGCCATGGTCCACGAGGGCCTGCGCAACGTCGCCGCCGGCGCCTCGCCGTCGGGCCTGAAGCGCGGCATGGACAAGGCCGTCGAGGCCGTGTCCGAGGAGCTGCTCAAGAACGCCCGCGAGATCGAGTCCAAGGACGAGATCGCCCAGGTCGCCTCGCTGTCCGCCCAGGACGAGGAGATCGGCTCGACCATCGCCGACGCGTTCGACAAGGTCGGCAAGGACGGCGTCATCACCGTCGAGGAGTCCTCGACCGCGAGCACCGAGCTCGAGTTCACCGAGGGCATGCAGTTCGACAAGGGCTACATCAGCCCCTACTTCGTCTCCGACCCCGAGCGCATGGAGTCCGTCGTCGAGGACGCCTACGTGCTCATCAACCAGGGCAAGATCTCGGCCATCGCCGACGTCCTGCCGATCCTGGAGAAGGTCGTCAAGGCCGGCAAGCCGCTGCTCGTCATCGCCGAGGACATCGACGGCGAGGCCCTGTCGACGCTGGTCGTGAACAAGATGCGTGGCACCTTCAACGTCGTCGCCGTCAAGGCGCCCGGCTTCGGTGACCGCCGCAAGGCCATGCTGCAGGACATCGCCACCCTCACCGGTGGCCAGGTCGTCGCCGAGGAGGTCGGGCTCAAGCTCGACCAGGTCGACCTCGACACCCTGGGCATGGCTCGTCGCGTCGTCGTGACCAAGGACTCCACGACGATCATCGACGGCGCCGGCGACCACGAGGAGGTCTCCGCGCGGGTCAACCAGATCAAGCAGGAGATCGACCGCACCGACTCCGACTGGGACCGCGAGAAGCTCCAGGAGCGCCTCGCCAAGCTCGCCGGTGGCGTCTGCGTCATCAAGGTCGGCGCGCACACCGAGGTCGAGCTCAAGGAGAAGAAGCACCGCATCGAGGACGCCATCTCGGCGACCCGCGCGGCCATCGAGGAGGGCATCGTCGCCGGCGGCGGCTCCGCGCTCATCCAGGCCGTCAAGGTCATCGGCACCCTCGACCTCGAGGGCGACGAGAAGGTCGGCGCGTCCATCGTGCGCAAGGCCGCGGCCGAGCCGCTGCGCTGGATCGCCGAGAACGCGGGCCTGCAGGGCTACGTCGCCGTCGCCCGGGTGCAGGACCTCGACCCGGGCCAGGGCCTCAACGCCGCCACCGGCGAGTACGAGGACCTGGTCAAGGCCGGCGTCATCGACCCGGTCAAGGTCACCCGCAGCGCGCTGCGCAACGCCGCGTCGATCGCGTCGATGGTGCTCACCACCGACACCCTCGTCGTGGAGAAGAAGGAGGAGGAGCCGGCCGGCGCCGGTGGCCAGGGCCACGGGCACGGTCACTGACGCTCGCTCCCGCGCCGGCTCGCCCGGCGCACCCTGTGCACGACACCGGATGCCGTCCGCTCACCGAGAGCGGGCGGCATCCGTCGCGTCCGCGGGCCGAGCGCTCGGCGGTCAGCGCTGCGCAGCGACCCGGATCGTCTCCGACCCGAAGGTCACGACGTCGCCCGGGCGCACCTGCCGACCACGGCGGGTGTCGACCTCGCCGTTGACGGCGACCACGCCGCGCTCGATGACCTCACGGGCCATCGCGCCGTCGTCGACGACTCCGGCCAGCTTGAGCAGCTGGCCCAGCCGGATGGACTCGTCGCGGATCGGGACGTCGAGGGGCGGGCTCACCGCGTCAGGTTACGCCGCGCTGCCCGCTCCTCGTCCGGACCGCAGGACGTCCCGGCCGGTGGATGACGTCGCTGTCACCCGTCGGTCGGGACGTCCCGCGACCCGAACTGCCTCTCGCCCCCGGGTCTGTGGGCGGTGACCGCGGCGGGCGGCCACCTGGTCACGATGCGATGTGCCGGGCGCGCGCGTAGACGCTCTCGCGCTCGTCCTCGGTGAGCCCGCCCCAGACGCCGTACGGCTCGCGCACCGACAACGCGTGGCTGCGGCACTGCTGCAGCACCGGGCAGGCCAGGCAGATCTCCTTGGCCGCGCTGGCGCGGGTGCGGCGCTTGCTGCCGCGTTCGCCCTCGGGGTGGAAGAACACCTCGGGGCCCACTCGACGACAGGCTCCTTCGAGCTGCCAGTCCCACAGGTCGGCCACGGGACCCGGGAGCCGGGTGATCTCGGCCATGTGTACCTCCACGTATCGCACTGCCACTTTCTGAGCGGCCAGAGCAACACGGTAAGTTCGGCTTGGTAGGGGGTGGGCAATCCTTTGGTAAAGGCTTGGTCAAGTGCCTCCTCGACCCCCCAAACCGGCGCTGACCATTGTCTTCACCACCTTCGGAATCCGAAGGCGGCGGCGCTCGCGCGATGCTGCGGGCCGGGCACCGCCGGGCCCGGCCCCGCCGGCGGGGGAGTGACGGCGGCCGGGGCCCGACCACGTAGAATCGGGCGATGAGCCTCGGACTCGACGAGACCAGCACCACCCGCGACGACGACCGGGCGGGAGCCGTGCCCGCACCTGCCGTGGTGGCGTCGACCGCCGAGCCGGCGCCGGCATCCCCGTTCGCCGAGCTGGGCCTCACCTACGACGACGTGCTGCTGCAGCCCGGCGAGACCGACGTCATCCCGAGCGAGGTCGACACCACCGCCCGGCTCACCCGCGAGATCTCGATCAAGGTGCCGCTCATCTCGGCCGCCATGGACACCGTCACCGAGGCCCGGATGGCGATCGCCATGGCACGTCACGGGGGCATCGGCATCCTGCACCGCAACCTGTCGATCGAGGACCAGGCCTACCAGGTCGACCTCGTCAAGCGCACTCAGACCGGCATGATCTCCAACCCGGTCACCATCGGCCCAGACGCCACCCTCGAGGACCTCGACGACATCTGCGGCCGCTACCGGGTGTCGGGGCTCCCGGTCGTCGACGAGGGCGACCACCTGCTCGGCATCGTCACCAACCGCGACCTGCGATTCACCCCGGTCGCCGAGTGGGGCCACACCCTGGTGCGCGACGTCATGACGCCGATGCCGCTCATCACCGGCCACGTCGGCATCGGCCACGACGAGGCCACCGTGCTGCTGCGCCAGCACAAGCGCGAGCGGCTGCCGATCATCGACGACGAGGGCCGGCTCAGCGGGCTGATCACCGTCAAGGACTTCGTGAAGTCCGAGCAGTTCCCCGACGCCAGCAAGGACGCCGACGGCCGCCTCCTCGTCGGCGCCGCGGTCGGCTACTTCGGCGAGGCCTGGCAGCGCGCCACCACGCTCATCGACGCCGGGGTCGACGTGCTCGTCGTCGACACGGCCCACGGCCACGCCCGGCTGCTGCTCGAGATGGTCGAGCGGGTCAAGCACGACCCGGCCACCCGGCACGTGCAGGTGATCGGCGGCAACGTCGCCACCCGTGCGGGCGCCCAGGCGCTGATCGACGCCGGGGTGGATGCCGTGAAGGTCGGCGTCGGTCCCGGCTCGATCTGCACCACCCGCGTCGTCGCCGGCGTCGGCGTGCCGCAGGTGACTGCCATCTACGAGGCCTCGCTGGCCTGTGCGCCCTCGGGGGTGCCGCTGATCGGTGACGGTGGCCTGCAGTACTCCGGCGACATCGCCAAGGCGCTGGTCGCCGGCGCCGACACCGTGATGGTCGGCTCGCTGCTGGCGGGCTGTGAGGAGTCGCCGGGCGAGCTGGTCTTCATCAACGGCAAGCAGTTCAAGGCCTACCGCGGCATGGGCTCGCTGGCCGCGATGAGCTCGCGGGGCAAGAAGTCCTACTCCAAGGACCGCTACTTCCAGGCCGAGGTCACCTCCGACGACAAGATCGTGCCCGAGGGCATCGAGGGCCAGGTCGCCTACCGCGGCCCGGTCGGTGCAGTGGCGCACCAGCTCGTCGGCGGCCTGCACCAGTCGATGTTCTACGTCGGCGCGCGCACCGTGCCCGAGCTGAAGGCCAAGGGCCGCTTCATCCGCATCACGACCGCCGGGCTGCGCGAGTCGCACCCGCACGACATCACCGGCATCGTCGAGGCGCCCAACTACTCCGGCTGAGCCGCGTCCCGTCCCAGGAGGGCGTCGTGGTAGCACGGCAGGGCGACCCCGCCGTCGGCCGTGCGGTCGACCGAGGTGGCCGCGAGCACCGCCCGCACGATCGCCACCGAGACGCAGTCGGCGGCGGCGGTCTGCAGCTCGACCTCGTCGATGCCGGTGACAGCCGGCCGGGCCCCGGTCGCCAGCGCGAACACCGTGTCACCGTCGTAGGCGGTGTGCACCGGTGACAGGGCCCGCGCGAACCCGTCGTGGGCCACCCCGGCGAGCTTCGAGGCGCCGGCCTTGGTCAGCGTCGCATCCGTCGCCACCACGGCCAGGGTCGTGGCGGTGCCGGCCCGCAGCCGCTCGGCCTCCTGCGCCCGCGCCGCCCAGTGGGCGGCGACCCGGGCGGCATCCGGCTCGGGCAGGTCGTCGGTCACCAGAGCGCGTGCGAGCATCCGCCCGTCGGCACCGAACGCCGTACCGACCGCGTTGACCACGACGAGTGCCCCCACCGTGGCCCCGCCGGTGAGCACCGTGGATGCCGTGCCCACGCCTGCGCGCAGGCCCCCGGCCCGTGCCCCGGTGCCGGCTCCCACCGAGCCCTGGGCCACCGGGCCACCGGTGGCAGCTCGGTAGGCCGCGGCGCCGTCGTCGGGCCCCGGGGAGCTCAGCCAGGACCCCCCACGGCCCAGGTCGAACAGGATCGCCGCCGGCACGATGGGCACCCGCTCGTGCTCGGCGGGGCCGACCGGCCACCCGGCGCCCGAGGCGTACACCGCGGCGGCCACGCCGTCGGCGGCCGCCAGCCCGAAGGCGCTGCCCCCCGAGAGCACCACGGCGTCGACGGCGGTGACGACGTTGCGCGGGTCGAGCAGGTCGGTCTCGCGGGTTCCGGGGCCGCCGCCGCGCACATCGACCCCGCCGACCGTTCCCGGAGGCGGCACGACGACGGTCACCCCGGTGAGCCAGCCCGGCTCGTCGCGGGTGGTGTGGCCGACGCGCACGCCGGCCACGTCGGTGATGGCGTCGTGGTTTCCGGTGGGCACCGGCCCAGCATGCCGGATGCCGGCCCCGCGGGTAGGGGACCGGCATCCGGTGTGCGGCGGGCGAGCCTCAGTGCAGCATCACCGACGAGGCGACCTCGTCGGCGGACGCGTCGTCGAGCAGGTGCGACTCCTCGCGCTTGCGGGGCAGGAAGTACGCCGGGATGAGGGTGAGCGACAACAGGATCGCGGCCACCCAGAACGTGTTGGCGAACGCCATGGCCATGGCCTCGTGCACCGCGGCCATCAGCGCCTCCTGGCCCTTGGCGAGCAGCGCCGCCACCTCGGGGAACCTCGCCGCGATGGCATTGACCCGGGCCGGGTCCGTGACGCCCTCCGTGGCCTGCGTGAACGCCGTGGAGGCCTGCAGCAGCGGGTCGTTCTTGAGCCCGTTGGTGAGCACGACCGACATGATCGCGACGCCGATCGACGACGCGACCTGCTGGCTGATGTTGAGCAGCGTCGAGCCGCGGGCCACGTCGTGCGACTTCAGCGTCTTCAGGGCCGAGGTCATCAGCGGCATCATCGTCGCCCCCATGCCCAGGCCCATGATGAACAGGACCGGGAGGATGAAGGTGTAGGGCGTGGTGGCGGTGATCTGGGTCAGCGCGAACATGCCGCCGATGATGGCCACCAGCCCGAACGGCACGATGCGGCCGACCGGCAGCTTGTCGGTGAGCGCGCCGGCAATGGGCATCGTGACCATCGCACCCAGGCCCTGAACGGCCATCAGCCAGCCGGCCTGCAGCGGCGTCTCGCCGCGCACCTGCTGGAAGTAGGTGGGCACCAGGAGCAGGCCGCCGAAGAACGCCGCGCCGAACAGCACCATCGTGAGCACCGAGACGGTGAGGTTGCGGTTGCGGAACAGCCGCAGGTCGAGCAGCGGGTGCACCGCGCGGAAGCTCCAGAACACGAAGGCCGCGATCATCAGCAGGCCCAGGGTGCCCCAGAAGATGACCTTGAACGACAAGAAGGTGCCCTCACCCGGGATCGAGGAGACGCCGTAGAGGAACATCGCCAGGCCCGGGGACATCAGGGCCGCGCCGACCCAGTCGAAGGACTCGCTGGGGGTGGGGCGGTCGGAGGCCAGCACGAAGAAGGCGTAGGTGATCGCGATGATGCCGATCGGCACGTTGATGAGGAAGATCCAGTGCCACGAGTAGTTGTCGATCAGGTAGCCGCCGAGGATGGGGCCGAAGATCGGGCCGAGCAGCATCGGCACGCCGAGGATCGCCATCAGGCGGCCCATCCGGGCCGGGCCGGCCGCGCGGGTCATGATCGTCATGCCGAGCGGCATCAGCATGCCGCCGCCGAGGCCCTGCAGGAACCGGAAGCCGATCAGCATGCCGATCGAGCTGGCGGTCGCGCACAGCACCGAGCCGAGGGTGAACAGCAGCAGCGCGGTCATGTACAGGCGCTTGGTGCCGAACCGGTCGGCCGCCCAGCCGGTGAGCGGGATGACCATCGCCAGCGCCAGCGTGTAGGCGATGACGGTCCAGGTGACGGTGGAGTAGAGCAGCGGCGCGCCGGGCGTGCCGAACTCGGTCTGGAAGGTCGGCAGCGCGACGTTGACGACGGTGATGTCGAGGATCGACATGATGGCGCCGAGCACGACGACACCGGCGATCTTCAGGACCGCCCCGTCGATCTTGTCGGGGTAGACGGGTGGCGCGGTCTGCGCTGGTGCTGATGACACGTTGGCTCCATGTCCATGGTGCGGTGAGGTCAACCGGGCGGCCGCGTCGTCGACCCCAAAACGGGGGCGGCGGGCCGAGCGGCGCGGCAACGGTGCCGACGGTCAAGTGTGCCTCACCTAATCCCCCGCGAGGTACTCATTTCTGCTAGCGGCGGACAGGTCGCGGACAACCGTCCGGACCGGGAACACACGCCGGTGCAGTGCGGTTCGCCGCCGCACCCGAGCACACGACGACGGCCGGCGGCGGCCCGTCGATAGGGTGACCCGGTGACCGAGATCGAGATCGGCCGCGGCAAGCGCGGCCGCCGGGCCTATTCCTTCGACGACATCGCCATCGTGCCCTCGCGCCGAACGCGCGACCCCGAGGAGGTCTCGGTCGGCTGGCAGATCGACGCCTACCACTTCGAGCTGCCGGTGATCGCCGCCCCCATGGACTCGGTGATGTCGCCGCAGACCGCCATCGCCCTCGGCCGGCTCGGCGGCCTGCCGGTGCTCGACCTCGAGGGGCTGTGGACCCGCTATGAGGACCCCACCCCGCTGCTCGCCGAGATCACCACCCTCGACCCGGTGCTGGCCACCACCCGCATGCAGGAGATCTACCGCGAGGAGATCCGGCCCGAGCTCGTCACCGAGCGGCTGCGCGAGATCCGGGCCGCCGGCATCACCGTCGCCGGGGCACTGACGCCGCAGCGCACCCAGCAGCTGTGGAAGACGGTCGTGGATGCCGGGGTCGACCTGTTCGTCATCCGCGGCACCACGGTCTCGGCCGAGCACGTCTCCGGCCGCGCGGAGCCGCTCAACCTCAAGCGGTTCATCTACGAGCTCGACGTGCCGGTCATCGTCGGCGGCGCGGCCTCCTACTCGGCTGCCCTGCACCTGATGCGTACCGGCGCGGCGGGCGTGCTCGTCGGCTTCGGCGGGGGAGCGGCGCACACCACGCGGCGCACGCTCGGAATCCATGCCCCGATGGCGTCGGCGATCGCCGACGTCGCCGCCGCCCGCCGCGACTACCTCGACGAGTCCGGAGGTCGCTACGTGCACGTCATCGCCGACGGCGGCATGGGCACCAGCGGCGACATCGTCAAGGCCGTGGCCTGCGGCGCGGATGCCGTGATGCTCGGCGCCGCGCTGGCACGCAACACCGATGCCCCCGGGAGGGGCTTCCACTGGGGTCCCGAGGCGCACCACCCCGAGCTGCCCCGGGGCGAGCGGGTCGAGGTGGGGGCGGTGGCCGGGCTCGAGGAGATCCTCTTCGGCCCGAGCCGCGTCGCCGACGGCACGACCAACCTGGTCGGCGCCCTGCGCCGTGCCATGGCCACCTCCGGCTACCTCGACCTCAAGGAGTTCCAGCGGGTCGAGGTCGTGGTCGCGCCGTACCACCGCAGCAGCTGAGCCCGGGTGCCCTCTCGACGGCCGCGTGCGACACCTCACGAAGCGGTCCCGCGGGCGCGGCGGGTCGTTACCCTTCGGTAATGGCCGAAGTCGTCGCGGATCCCGAGACCACACCCAGTGCAACGTATGCCGTCGACCCGGCCCGGGTCCGAGCGCTCGTCGCGCGGGTGGTGGCCTCCGGGGGCGGCGGCGAGGAGCTCACCCGCACCCCGATGACCGGGGCGCCGCTCGCGAACCTCCCGCTGGCGACGGCCCGCGACGTCGAGGTGGCCGTCGACACCGCCCGTGGCGCCCAGCGGCGCTGGGCCGCCACGTCGGTCGAGGAGCGCGCCCAGGTGCTGCTGCGGGTGCACGACCTGGTGCTCGACCGGCAGAGCGAGCTGCTCGACCTCGTGCAGCTCGAGTCGGGCAAGGCCCGCTCGCACGCCTACGAGGAGGTCGCCGACTGCGCCATCGTGGCGCGGCACTACGCCCGGCGAGGGCCGACGTTGCTGCGCCAGACCAAGCACGTGGGCGTGCTCCCGGTGCTCTCGCGTGCCGTCGAGCACCACCGGCCCAAGGGCGTCGTCGGCATCGTCTCGCCCTGGAACTACCCGCTGAGCCTGGCCGTCACCGACGCCATCCCCGCCCTCCTGGCCGGCAACGCGGTGGTGCTCCGCCCCGACGTGCAGGGGTCGCTCTGCGCGCTCGCCGCCGCCGAGATCTTCGCCGACGCCGGGCTGCCCGAGGACCTGTTGCAGGTCGTCCTCGGCCACGGCGAGCCGACCGGGCAGGCCGTCGTCGACCGCGCCGACTACGTCAGCTTCACCGGGTCGACCGCCACCGGCCGCCGGGTCGCCCAGTCGGCGGGACGGCGCCTGGTGGGGGTCAGCCTCGAGCTGGGCGGCAAGAACACCATGTACGTCGCCGCCGACGCCGACCTGCGCCGGGCCGCCGCGGGCGCGGTCCGCGCCTGCTTCGCCTCGGCGGGCCAGCTCTGCATCAGCGCGGAGCGGCTCGTGGTGCACGCCGACGTCTACGACGACTTCGTGCCGCGGTTCGTCGAGCAGGTGTCGCGGATGCGCCTGTCCACCGGCCTGCACTGGGGGGCCGACATGGGCAGCCTGGTCAGCGCGGCCCAGAAGGAGAAGGTCCTCGGCCACATCGATGACGCCGTCGCCAAGGGCGCGCACGTGCTCACCGGCGGGCGCGAGCGCCTCGACATCGGCCCGCTCGTCGTCGAGCCGACCGTGCTCGAGGGCGTCACCGCGGCGATGGCCTGCCGCGACGAGGAGACCTTCGGACCGGTGGTCTCGCTCTACCGGGTCACCTCCGACGAGGAGGCCGTGCAGATGGCGAACGACACCGAGTACGGTCTCAACGCGTCGGTCTGGACGCGCGACGTGCGCCGCGGGCGACGGCTCGCGGCCCGCATCCACGTCGGGACGGTGAACATCAACGAGGGCTACGCCGCCACCTGGGGCAGCGTGGCGGCACCGATGGGCGGCATGAAGTCCTCCGGCCTGGGCCGGCGGCACGGCCGCGAGGGCCTGCTGAAGTACACCGAGACCCAGAACATCACCTCCCAGCACCTCGTGCCCATCGCGCCCTTCGGCGGGATGTCGGACGAGACCTACGCCCGGGTGCTCACCGGGGCGCTTCGCGTCATGAAGGCGGTTCGACTCAAGTGACCACGAACGACACGTCCACCACCCACGAGCCCGAGGTCGACGTCGACGTCGACGTCGTGGTGATCGGTTCCGGCTTCGGCGGCTCGGTCACCGCACTGCGGCTGGCCGAGAAGGGCTACCGGGTGCTGGTGCTCGAGGCGGGCCGGCGCTTCGAGGACGACGACTTCGCCAAGACCTCCTGGGACGTGCGCAAGTTCCTGTGGGCACCCAGGCTCGGGTGCTACGGCGTGCAGCGCATCCACCGGCTCAAGGACGTCATGATCCTCGCCGGTGCGGGCGTCGGGGGTGGCTCCCTGAACTACGCGTGCACCCTCTACGTCCCCCCGGCGCCGTTCTACCGCGACTCCCAGTGGGGCGACATCACCGACTGGCAGGCGGAGCTGGCGCCCCACTACGAGACCGCCTCCGCCATGCTCGGGGTGGTCACCAACCCCTGCGACGGACCCGTCGAGCGGGTGATGCGGCGCACGGCCGAGGACCTCGGGGTGGCCGACACCTTCCGCAAGACGCCCGTCGGCATCTTCTTCGGGGCATCCGGTGAGCGGGTGTCCGACCCGTTCTTCGGGGGTGCCGGCCCGGAGCGCACCGGGTGCACGGAGTGCGGCAACTGCATGGTCGGCTGCCGGGTCGGTGCCAAGAACACGCTCGTCAAGAACTACCTGGCGCTCGCCGAGCGGCTGGGGGTGCACGTGGAGCCGATGCGCAGCGTCACCCGGCTCGGTGTCCTCCCCGGCACCGGCGACCCCGGCGGCACCGGTGAGTGCTACCGCGTGCTGCACGAGCGCACCGGTCCGCGCGGCGGCCGCGACGTGCGGGTCACCACGGCCCGACACGTGGTGGTCGCTGCCGGCACGTGGGGCACCCAGCACCTGCTGCACGAGATGAAGGACGTCGGCGAGCTCCCTCGGATCTCCGAGCGGCTCGGGCACCTCACGCGCACCAACTCGGAGGCGCTGCTCGGCGCGACCACGCTGAGCGTGCCGCAGGGCGCCGACCTCTCGCACGGGGTGGCGATCACCTCGTCGTTCCACCCCGACGAGGTCACCCACGTCGAGAACTGCCGCTATGGCAAGGGCTCCAACGCCATGGCACTGCTGGCCGGCGTGCGGGTGCCACCCGACACCGGCCGGTCGCGGCTCAGCCAGGCCCTCGTCGAGCTGGTCCGCCACCCTCGTGACCTGCGCGCCGTCGGGGTCAACGCCTACCGGTGGAGCGAACGCACCGTGATCGGCCTCGTGATGCAGACCCGCGACAACTCGCTGCGCACCTCCCGCCGCAAGGGGCTGCTCGGCGGGCACCGGCTGACCTCCGAGCAGGGGCACGGCGAGCCGAACCCGACGTACATCGAGGCCGGGCACACCGCCATGCAGGCGCTCGCCGCCCGGCTGGAGGAGGAGACCGGCGCCAGGGCGGTGGCCGGTGGCTCCTGGGGGGAGGTGCTCGACACGCCGATGACCGCGCACTTCATCGGTGGCGCGCCGATCGGCTCCGACCGGGCGCGCGGCGTCCTCGACCCGTACCACCGGGTGTGGGGTCACCCCGGCATCTCGGTGGTCGACGGGGCCGCGGTGTCGGCCAACCTGGGTGTCAACCCCTCACTGACCATCACGGCCCAGGCCGAGCGGGCGATGTCGTTGTGGCCCAACCGTGGTGAGGCCGAACAGCGCCCGAGCCAGGACGAGCCGTATGCCGTGCTGGCGCCCGTGCCGGCGCGCAACCCCGCGGTCCCCGCGGGCTTCCCGAGGCGGGTGCAGCCGGTCGTGTCCGTCGAGGCGTTGGCCCGGTCGGCCCGGTCCCCGCGCTCGGAGCCGGTGTCGGTGGGCGGGGCCACCATGGCCGGGTGACCGGTCCGGCATCCGCACCGCAGTGGTCGTTCCGTGCCCCCGTCTGGCCGTGGCGCGAGGGCTCCTGGCGGTTCGTCACCGTGCCCGAGGAGGGGGCCTACGTGCTGCCGGTGAAGAAGGCGGTCCGGGTGGCCGAGGGGCTCGCCGACGACGACGTGGCCGGGGTGACCATCCAAAGTGGTCGACCGCTGACCGGCATCCGAGGCACCGGCGGTCCGTTCCGCCGCCGACGGCGTGCGTCAGGTCGGTGTTGGCGTCCTGGCGCAGCCGGGTGACCACCTTCTGGGCGGCGCCCCTGCCCCTCCGGGCCGAGCCCCCAGGAGCACTCGGCGAGACCGCGGCCGATGCCCGCAAGAGCTGCTGCACGCACCGTACCGGGTCGCCGTCACGGCCTGTCGCCGCTCGTTGTCGGGCAGTCCCGGCGCCACTCAGCCCTCGTCGCGCCAGGAGCGCCACAGGGCGGCGTAGGAGCCGTCGCGGGCGATCAGCTCGTCGTGCGACCCGAGCTCACTGACCACGCCGTCCTCCACCACCGCCACCCGGTCGGCGTCGTGGGCGGTGTGCAGCCGGTGCGCGATCGCGACGACCGTGCGCCCGTCGACGACGGCGGCCAGCGACCGCTCCAGGTGCCGCGCGGCCCTCGGGTCGAGCAGCGAGGTGGCCTCGTCGAGCACGAGGGTGTGCGGGTCGGCGAGCACCAGGCGCGCCAGGGCCAGCTGCTGCGCCTGCGCCTCGGTGAGGGCGTGGCCACCGGAGCCGACCCTCGTGTCGAGACCGTCGGGCAGCGCCCGGGCCCACTCGAGGGCGTCGACGGCGACCAGCGCCTCGTGCAGCTCGGCATCGGTCGCGTCGGGCCGGGGCAGCCGGAGGTTCTCGGCCAGGGTGCCGACGAAGACGTGGTGCTCCTGGGTCACCAGGGCCACCTCGCCGCGCAGCACGGGAAGCGTCAGGTCGACCAGCGGCACCCCGCCACCCGTCACCCTTCCGGTGCGGGGGCCGTCGATGCCGGCCATCAGGCGGCCGAGGGTCGACTTGCCCGCCCCCGAGGGGCCCACGATGGCGAGCCGCTCGCCGGGAACCAGCTCGAGCGAGACACCGTGCAGCACGTCGCGACCCGCACGGTAGGAGTAGCGCACGTCGTCGACGTCGACCTGCTCGCCCTCGGGCTGGGCGCCGGTGGCCACCCGGTCCGGCGGCACCTCCGAGACGCCGAGGATGCGGGCCAGCGACGTCGCGGCGAACTGGATCTCGTCGAGCCACGAGATGAGCTCGCCGAGGGGGTCGAGCAGCTGCTGCACGTAGAGCGTCACGGCCGTGGCGGCCGCGATGGTGATGTGGCCGTTCCAGGCCAGCCACCCGCCCCACAGCACCGCCGTCGCGATGGGCAGGAAGAAGCCGATCTCGAGCCACGGGAACCAGCGCAGCCGCAGGCCCAGGGTGTAGCGCTCAGCCTCGCCGCACTCGTCGAGCGCCTCCTGGAAGCGCCGGCCACGCGCCCGCTGCAGGCCGAGCGCGTCCATGGTCTGGGCGCCCTCGATGGTCTCCGACGCGACGCCGTTGAGCCGGGCGTACGAGGCGTGCTCCCAGAGGTAGCCGTCTCCGGCGCGCTTGAGGTACCAGCGCGAGCTGGGCACGTGCACCAGGGCCGCCGCGAGCAGCGAGAGCGCCGCCAGCGGCGAGATGAGGAAGGCGGCCACGGTGGTGGCGACCACCGTGGTCACCGCGACCACGATCGCCGGGATGCCGAACCGGATGATGTGCGCGAGCGACTCCACGTCGTTGGTGGTGCGAGCGACCAG
Source organism: uncultured Actinomycetota bacterium (assembly GCA_963747405.1). Lineage (GTDB taxonomy): Bacteria > Actinomycetota > Actinomycetes > Actinomycetales > Dermatophilaceae > Fodinibacter. The sequence continues at coordinate 134,719 of CAVVFG010000009.1, read as the reverse complement.
GTCGCCGGTGCCGGCCCGCTCGACCACCGAGAGGGGCAGACGCACCGACGAGGTGATGAAGTCCTCGCGCAGCCGGGCGAAGATCCGCTCCGACAGCACGAACGAGGCGCGCCGCGCCACCCAGGTCAGCACGGTCTGCACGAGGATCGCGGCCACCAGCAGCGCGATGAGCCGGTCGATCCGGCCCAGGCTGCGCTCGCCGGTGGTCACCTCCTGCACGACCTGGCCGATGACCCACGGACCCACGAGCGCCACGAGCGCTGCGACCACGTGCCAGCCGAGCACCTTCGCCAGGGGACCGCGGTGGTCGCGCAGCAGCACCGCGGTGTGCGCCCGCACGGTGGCGCTGGAGGCGATCGGGAGTGTGCGTGCGGCGTGGTCGGTGCGCCCGAGCAGTGGCGACATCACTCACCACCTCGCAGGACGATGTCGCGGTAGGCGGGGTGCGACCGCAGCAGGTCGTGGTGGCGCCCGGTGGCGACCACCCGGCCGGCGTCGACGAGCACCACCGTGTCGGCCCGGTCGAGCAGCAGCGGGCTCGCGGTGACCAGCACCGTGGTGCGGCCCGCGCGGTGGGCCACCAGCCGCTGGGCGATCCGCGCCTCGGTGTGGGCGTCGACGGCACTGGTCGGCTCGATGAGCACGAGCACCTCGGGCTCGCGCAGCAGGGCGCGGGCCAGGGCCACCCGCTGGCGCTGGCCGCCCGAGAGGGCACGGCCGCGCTCCTCGAGCTCGCCGTCCATCCCGCGCTCCAGGGCGTCGAGGGCGTCGGTGGCGCTGGTGACCCACACGGCGGCATGGCGCTCCTCGTCGCTGGCCCCGCCCAGCGCCTCGCGGACCGGCCCGCTGAACAGGTGCGGGTCCGCCTCCGACACCACGACCCGCGCGCGCACGGCATCCACGGGCAGGTCGTCGAGCGGCACCGCGCCCCAGCGCACCCCGTGCCGGCCGGGCCGGGTGCGGCCCAGGCGGTGGGCGACCTCGGAGGTCTCCTCGGGGCGGGCGCTGACCAGCGCGGTGAGCCGGCCCGGCTCGATGACCACCCCGGTGACCGGGTCGACGATCTCGGCCCCGCCGTCGACGACGTAGCCGTTGATCGTCGCGCCCGTGTCGGTGGTGGCGTGGTCGGGCTCGACGCCCAGGATCAGCACGACGCGCTTGGCGGCCACCCGGGCCCGGGTCATCTTGTCGACGAACTCGGTGGCGGTGCGCAGCGGCATGGTGAGGAAGGCGGTGTAGCCGTAGAACGCCACGAGCTGCCCCGGGGTGATCTCGCCGGCGACCGCGAGGTGTGCGCCGACGCCGGTGACGACGACGACGAAGATGCCGGGCAGCAGCACCTGGGCGGCGTCGAGCGTCGCCTGGATGCCGGACAGCTGCACCCCTGCGGCGCGCACCCGCCCGGACTGCGCGGCGTAGCGGGCCAGGAAGGTGTCCTCGCCGCCGATGCCGCGCAGCACCCGCAGGCCGGCGACGGTGTCGGCGCCGAGCGAGGTGAGCAGCCCGGCCTCCTGGCGCTGGGCGACCTGGCGCTTCTGGAGGGGGCGCATGACCAGGGTGAGCGAGGCCAGCAGCACCGGGCCGCCGACGAGCATGATGACGCCGAGCAGCACCGACCCGTTCAGCAGGATGACCGACACCACCACGAAGGCGACGATCGCGCCGGCCATCCGGGCGGTGATGTCGAACGCGTTGCCCAGCCGCCAGAAGTCGCTGGCGAAGCTGGTGACGACCTCGCCGGCCGGCATCCGCCGGGTGAGCGCAGGCCCGGCCCGCCGGACCGCGCGCTCGGTGAGCAGCGCCGTGCGGAACGACGAGATGAGCCAGCCGCGCACCGCGAACCAGTGCCGCCCGTTCGACGTGATGGCGCTCAGCAGGCCGAGCCCCATGATGGCGGCGGACCACACCAGCAGGGCCTGCGGGTCGTGGGCGACGAGGCCGTCGATGGCCTGGCCGATCGCCGCAGGCACCAGGGCGATGGACAGCATCCACGGCACGCCGAACAGGATGCCCCCCACGATGGTTCGCCACTGGCGCCGACCCAGCCACAGCAAGAGGCGGTCGGCGTCCACCGGTGGGGCCTCGTCCGCCTCGATCGCGTAGGGCCAGTAGTCGTGCGACATCAGGGGTCAACGCTAGGCGGCGGAGGTGCCTGCAAGCGAACGAGTTTCCCACCGCACCGGCACCGGCACCGGCACCGGCACCGGCACCGGCACCGGCACCGGCCTCGGGTCGGGTTGGTCAGGTGGGGGCGTCTGGCGGCAGCTCCCGCCACACGTCACCGACGGCGATGTCACCGGACTCGAGCACCCGCAGGATCGGCGTGCAGCCGCTCGACGTCGCGCATCGGCTGCCTCGTGGCGAGCGCGATGCTGATCACGGTGACCACCTGCGGCTCGTCGGTCGCGGTCACGCGGGTGCGCCCGCGCCGCCCGCGGGACGGGTGCGCAGGGCGGCGATGCCGCTCAGCGTGGCGGTGAGCCGGTGCCGGATCTCCACGATCACCACCTCCACGGCATCGCACCCGGGGCAGCGCAGCACCATTCCGGGGCAGCGGAGGTACACCCGGGTGCGCGCGATCTCGTGGGTGTCGCCGCACCCGGCGCACTCGAGCGACCCCTGCGCGAGGTCGGTGCCGAGTGCCAGGGAGAGCGCGCCGATGACGGCGTTCCCGTCGACGTGGTCGCTCATCGGGGTCTGCCTCTCGTTGGTACGCCGGGGTGGATGGATGCCGTTGGGCGACAGGGAATCTGCCACGGGCTCAGCCGAACCGCTCGGCCCGCACGGTGCGAGGGTCGAGGCCGGCGGCACCGAGCAGGGGGACCACGGCCTCGACGAAGGACGTGGGGCCGCAGACGAAGACGGCAGGGCCGGCCGGGGCGCCACCGCAGGCGTCGACCGCCGCCACCACGGATGCCGCGTCGACCCGTCCCGGCCGCAGCGTCACCGCCTCGAGCGGCGTCGCGGCGCGCACGGCATCCGCCGGCACGTCGGCGCGCGAGAGGTGCACGGTGGCGCTGACCGCACCCGTTCGCACGCGGTCGGCGAGCTCGGCGGCATACAGCAGCCGGGCGGTCGTGGCCACCGAGGCCAGCACGACGGTCGCGGCGGTGGGGTCGGCGGCGCGCCAGATGGCCCGCAGCGGCGCGAGCCCCGAGCCGCCGCCGACCAGCAGGAGCGGGCGGTGCTGGCCGGTCCACACGAAGTAGCCGCCGATCGGCCCGCGCAGGCCGACGGTGTCACCGACCGCGACGTCGCGCACCAGGTAGGTCGAGACCTCGCCGTCTGGCACCTCCTGCACGGTGAGGGTCGGCGGCTGGCCGGGGCCGGAGCTCAGCGAGTAGCTGCGAGTGGCCGTGTAGCCGTCGGGGGCGGTGAGCCGCACGTCGACGTGCTGCCCGGCGACGTGGCCCGGCCAGCCGGGCACGTCGAGTACCAGGCTGCGGGCGTCGGCGGTCTCCTCGACGATCGCGGCGACCGACGACTCGCGCCAGGCGAGGTGCGCCAGGGGCGCCACCCGTGGCCGAGCCGCCGGGGTGGCGAGGATGCCGGGTGGCTCGGTCACGGGTCAGTCGCCGTGGTAGCGCTGCTCGAGGAACGGGTCGCCGTGGTTGTGGTAGCCGGCGACCTCCCAGAAGCCCGGGCTGTCGTGCTCGCAGAGCTCGACGCGGGTGACCCACTTCGCGCTCTTCCACAGGTAGAGGTGGGGCACGAGCAGCCGGGCCGGGCCGCCGTGCTCGGCGCGCAGCGGCTCACCCTCGAACTCGACCGCCACCATGGCGTCGCGGCCGACGAGGTCCTCGACCGGCACGTTGGTGGTGTAGCCGCCGTAGCTGGTGACCAGGGCGTAGGGCAGGTCGCCGACGCCCACCGCCTCGAACAGGGTCGACACCGGCACGCCGCGCCACGAGGTGCCGAGCTTCGACCAGTGCGTCACGCAGTGGATGTCGGTGGTGAGCGGCTGCAGGCCGAACGCGTGCAGCCCCCGCCAGTCGAACGTGCCGGTGGCGGTGCCGTCGGTGATGGTCAGCTGCCACCGGTCGCTCGGCACCAGCTCGGTGGGGCCTGCCGTGAGCACCGGGAAGTCGTGCGTGACGTACTGGCCCGGCGGCACCCGGTCGTCGTGCTCGCGTCGTCGTCCCAGGAACCCTGCCATCGCGACCGCTCCTCGCTCCCGTGGCCGCTGGGCTGCGGAGCCCGGTCGGCGACCTCCGCCGACGATAGCGAGTCGGCGCCGGTGGAGGGCAGCCCCCGGGCGACGGCATCCGACCGGCGAACGTGGGTGATCCCCGCCGCCCGGACGACGGTCTTCACCCACGTTCGCCGGTCGGGGGCGGGCGAGACCCCGACGAGATCGCCCTCCGGGGCGGGTGACGTAACCTCGAAGGGTGCTGCGGACCGCCCTGACGCCGAGGTTCCTCGGCCTGCTCGGGCTCGCGCTGGTGCTCTGCGCCACCTTCGTGTGGCTGGGCCGGTGGCAGCTCGGCGTCGCCGAGAGCACCGCCCACCGCGAGGCGGTCGAGCAGGCCCGCTCCCAGCAGCCGGCCGAGCTGACGACCCTGCTGCAGCCGCATGCCCCGTTCCGGGGCGACCTGTCGTCGCGACCGTTCTTCGCCACCGGCCACTACGTCGGCGACGGGCAGCTGCTGGTGCCCGGGCGCCGGCTCGAGGGCCGGCCGGGGCTGTGGGTGCTCACCCCGTTCGTGCTCGACCGCGGTGGCGCGACGCTGCCGGTGGTGCGGGGCTTCGTGCCGGATGCCGCGTCGGCGCAGCCGCCCCCGGAGGGCACCGTGACGATCCGCGGCGGGCTGGCGCCGGGGGAGTCGCCCGCACCGGACCCGGTGCCGCCGGGGCAGATCGGCTCGGTCGACCTGTCGGTGCTGGTCAACGCCTGGCCCGGAGAGCTGTACAACGCGTTCGGGTTCCTCGAGTCGCAGAGCCCGGCGCCGGCATCCGGCCCGACCCTGGTGCCGACGCCTGTGGGCGACACGGGCGTGCAGTGGCGCAACGCGGCGTATGCCGTGCAGTGGTGGATCTTCGCGGCGTTCACGCTGTGGATGTGGGCGCGGATGGTGCGCGACGAGACCCGCCGGGCACGGGCGGTGGCGGCGGCCCAGGAGCCGGAGGTGCCGACGGAGCCCGAGGCCGCGGGGGTCGTCGACAAGGAGCCCGTCGCCGCGGGTGACAATGGTGGGCGTGACGACGCCTGAGCCCAGCACCCCCGCCGCCCCGACTCCCGGCATCCCCGCGTCGAGCGCCCCGGGAGGGCTGCGCATCGAGGATGCCGAGGGGGTGCGCCCCCGGCTCACCTTCTTCAAGATCATGGCGTTCATCGTGGGCGTCGGCCTGCTCGTGCTGGTGGTCGAGATCGTGCTCTCGTACGGCTTCGGGTTGAAGGGCGCCGACAACCCGCTGTCGTGGTGGCCGCAGCCGCACGGCTTCATCTACATGGTCTACCTCGTGGCCACGGCGCTGCTCGGGTTCAAGGTCGGGTGGACGCTGCCGAAGATGGCGCTCGTCATGCTCGCCGGCTGCGTGCCGTTCCTGTCGTTCTGGGTCGAGCGCCGGGTCGCCCGGGAGGTCGAGGCGGGTCTCGCGGCGGTGCGCCAGTAGCCTTGGCCGCGTGAGCGACGCCCCCCGCACGGACCCCGCCATGCCGCACCTCGACGACCCCGCCCACGTGGTCGTCGAGGGTGGCGAGCCGGTGCACCTCGCCGACCGGCCGGTGCTCGTCGTCGACTTCGGCGCCCAGTATGCGCAGCTCATCGCGCGGCGCGTGCGCGAGGCCTCCTGCTTCAGCGAGGTCGTGCCGCACTCGATGCCGGTGGCCGAGATGATCGCCAAGGACCCCGCCGCGGTCATCCTGTCGGGCGGCCCATCGTCGGTCTACCAGGAGGGCGCTCCCTCGCTCGACCCCGCGCTGCTCGAGGCCGGAGTGCCGGTGTTCGGCATGTGCTACGGCTTCCAGGCGATGGCTCGGGCGCTCGGCGGCACGGTGGAGAAGACCGGGCTGTCGGAGTTCGGGGCGACGCCGGCCGCCATCCTCGACACGTCCTCGACCCTGTTCAACGGACAGCCCACCGACCAGTCGGTGTGGATGAGCCACGGCGACTCGGTGTCGCACGCCCCGGCCGGGATGAAGGTCACCGCCACGACGTCGGGGGCGCCGGTGGCCGGGTTCGAGGACGACGAGCGCCGGCTGTACGGGGTGCAGTGGCACCCGGAGGTGCTGCACTCGACGTTCGGCCAGCAGGTGCTCGAGAACTTCCTGCTCCGTGGGGCCGGGCTGGTGGGGGAGTGGACCGCGGCGAACGTCGCCGACGACCTGGTCGCTGCCGTGCGGGCCCAGGTCGGCGAGGCCCGCGTCATCTGCGGGCTGTCCGGTGGGGTCGACTCCTCGGTGGCCGCTGCCGTGGTGCAGAGGGCGGTCGGCGACCAGCTGACCTGTGTCTTCGTCGACCACGGGCTGCTGCGCTCGGGCGAGGCGGAGCAGGTCGAGAAGGACTTCGTCGCGGCGACCGGGGTCGACCTCGTCGTCGTCGACGCGCGTGAGCGCTTCCTGTCGGCGCTGGCCGGGGTGTCCGACCCCGAGGAGAAGCGCAAGATCATCGGCCGCGAGTTCATCCGGGTCTTCGAGCAGGCGGCGCGTGACGTGGTCGGGTCGCACTCGGGGGACTGCGACCACCCGGTGGAGTTCCTGGTGCAGGGCACGCTGTACCCCGACGTGGTCGAGTCGGGCGGCGGCACCGGCACCGCGAACATCAAGTCGCACCACAACGTGGGCGGGCTGCCGGAGGACCTGCAGTTCAAGCTCGTCGAGCCGCTGCGGCTGTTGTTCAAGGACGAGGTGCGCCAGGTCGGGCTCGAGCTGGGAGTGCCCGAGGGCATCGTCTGGCGCCAGCCGTTCCCGGGTCCGGGGCTGGGCATCCGCATCGTCGGTGAGGTGACCGCCGAGCGGCTCGACGTGCTGCGCGCTGCGGACGCGATCGCGCGTGAGGAGCTGACCGCCGCGGGGCTGGACCGCGAGATCTGGCAGTGCCCGGTGGTGCTGCTCGGCGACGTGCGCTCGGTCGGCGTCCAGGGCGACGGCCGCACCTACGGCCACCCGGTGGTGCTGCGCCCGGTGTCGTCGGAGGACGCGATGACCGCCGACTGGACACGGGTGCCGTACGACGTGCTCGCCAAGATCTCGACCCGCATCACCAACGAGGTGCGTGAGGTGAACCGGGTGGTGCTTGACATCACCAGCAAGCCGCCGGGCACCATCGAGTGGGAGTGACACCGACGGCGGGGCGGTGAGGACGTGCGGGCACGGGGGAGACGCTGTGGGGCGGCCGTGGTGGCTGCAGTCGGGCTCGCCGGCGTCCTGGCTGCCGTCACCGGGTGCTCCTCGGGCCGGTCGACACCGTCTCCGTCCTCTCCGCCGGTGACGGCCTCGATCACCTGCGGCGAGCCCACGACGGCACCTCTGCCGGACTGGGCCGGGGCGGGGTTCGCCACCCCGGCGGAGCCACCGCCGCACCTCGTCGGTGCCCGGGGCCAGATGGTGGCCGTCCCCTTCGGTTGGCCCCTGCACGCGCCCCGGCAGGTGTCCGGTCGTACGAACAAGATCCTCTGGGTGCCTCACGAGGGCGGCGGGCCGCTGCGGATCACCGCCACCGAACTGGCAACCGGGCAACGGGTCACCCTCACCCTTGCGGGGGGCCCCGGGCCCTCCCAGGTGACGATGCCGGCAGCGGGGTGCTGGCGGTTCGACCTGGCCTGGGCCGATCAGCACGACGAGCTGTTCGTCCGCTACTTCCCCCTGCCGGGACAGCCCCGGCCTGCCCCACACGTGCCGTCGTCGACCGCCGACCGGGGCGTGGAGGTCAGAAGGGCGGCTCGTCCGGGGACGCAGGTTCGGGTGGGAACCCGGCGGCGACCGGGGTGGGTGGAGCGGGCTCGGTCGGTGGCCAGTGGGCGAGCTGGGGGTAGGTCATCCGCCGCTTGCCCTTGGGGGAGGTCCAGCTGACGGTGCCGTCGGGGTCGAGCCGGTAGACCCAGCGGCGGCGTTGCTTGAAGCGGTGGTGTCGCCGGCACAGACCCCCGAGGTTGGTCGGAGTGGTGTGGCCGGCGGGCCAGGGTCGGGCGTGGTCGGTGTCGCAGGCCGTCGCCTGGCGGGTGCAGCCCCACATCCGGCAGGTGCCGTCGCGGGTGGCGACGAAGTCGGTCATCGCGCGGGGTGGGCGGTAGGCGTTGGTGGCCGACTCGACGAGCGTGCCGGTGCGGGCGTCGAGGAGGGCGCGGCCGATGTCGGTGGGCACCACCGCCAGGAGGGCCTCGACGGTGTCGGCCTCGATGAACCCGATGCCCGGGACGTCGCAGCCGCCCAGCGCCGACAGGATCGAGAAGTCGGGGCCCAACCCGGCACCGGCGACGCCCACCGGCCGGCCCTCCCGCGCCGTGGCGGCGGCTGCCTGCCTGGCCTCGACGGCATCAACGCCGGTGATGACCGGGATGCCCAGCGTGACCTTGGCGGTGACGGTGACGTTGCTGAGCACGAGGTCCGCAAGGGCGTCGGCGCGGGCCTGGTCGACCGTGAGTGAGGGGTTCTCCTCGGCCAGCGTGTCGCCGTGGCGCCTGACGGCGTCCCACATCGCGGCGGACGGCCCGGTGGGAAGCTGGGCGGACCACACCGTGGTGCCGTCGGGCCCGGGGCAGACCTCGACGTAGCGGTCCCTGCGGTTCTTCCTCGTGGACTCGCGCATCTGGTCGGCGGCGATGCGGGTGGCCACCGTGCGGACCACGCTGGTGACCCGGGCCGGGTCGAGCCCGGGCAGCCGGCCGAGCAGCGCGTCTTCCACCCGGGCGCACGCCTCGAGGCCAAGGCCGTCGCAGACCGACACGACCTTGGCGATGGTGGTGGCGGTGAGCGCGCCGGCCACCACCTGCTCGAGCAGCCGCGGGAAGCGCTCGGAGGACTTCGCGGACAGCGACACCCGGCGGCCGGCCGCCCACTCGCCGATGCCGGCCTCGAGCGAGACGAGGGAGGGGGCCATGGCGTCGACGAACCCCACGCCGTGCTGCACCCCGACCGGACCCCGGTCGGTGAGGCGGGTCTCGTGGCAGGCCCCGTGCGCCATGGCCACCATCTGCGCGCCCTCGACCGCGTTGGCCGCGCCCTGCAGCTCACCGGTGACCTCGAACAGCTCGTCGGGCTCCATCCCGGACGCCCGCTCAGCCAGCTCGGCACCGATGGCGGAGGCCTCGGCGCGCAGCGCCGCGATGCGGGCTCTCAGGTGGCGGTTGGACATACCTCATCCTACTAGAACATGAGTTCGATTACTACCCCGTGTGATCCCCAATGGCGATGCCGCACAGAGTAGTTGGCCGCGCATCGGTACGAAGGAATGGTGAGAGACCGGGGGCAGTACAGATCTCTCCTCGACCCGATCGCGACGCGAGCAACCAGCGCGACCGGAGCTCGCGACTCGGGGGCGGTGCCGTAGCACCGACCCCCGACGTCGCGGGTGACCCGCACGGTCTCAGGCACCCTCCTGGACCCGGTAGACGGCGGCCTCAGCGGCTCGGCCCTGCCGGGAGCACGTGGAACTCGTTGCCGTCGGGGTCGGTGAGCACCACCACGCCGCCGGCTCGCCGCGCGCCCTCCGGGTGGCCGGCACCCAGGGCGAGGAGGCGGTCCACCTCGGTGCCCTGGTCAGCGCCGCGCAGTGGGGCGAGGTGCCAGCGCCACCGTTGCGTACCGGTGCGCTCGGTGTAGGGCGGGCCGCCCCACGAGATCTTCGAGCCGCCGCCCGGTGACTGGATCGCGGTCTCCTCGTGCTGGTCCCAGACGAGCGGCCAGCCCAGGGCTGCACCCCAGAACCGGCCGACCTCGGGCGAGCCGTCGCTGGAGACGCACCCGATCCGTGGCGTGCCGGCGAGGAAGCCGTTGCCGGCCTCGATGACGCAGAACTCGTTGCCCTCCGGGTCGGCGAGCACCACGTGCTCCTCCGACGGCAGCTGACCGACGTCGAGGTGGCTGGCGCCGAGCTCGAGCGCCCGTGCCACGGTGGCCTCCTGCTCGGCCCGGGAGGTGCTGGTGAGGTCCAAGTGCATCTGGTTGGGCCCGTCCTTGGGCGCGCTCGTGGGGGGGAACCGCACCGCGAATCCCGGCTCGCCCTCGGGCGGTAGCACCACCTCTCCGGACCCGTCGTCGACGACCTCCCGGCCGAGCACCGCGGCCCAGAAATCGGCGAGGGCCACCGGGTCGTTGGCGTCGACACACAGCGCCACCAGGTCACACGTCATCCGTCGTCCCCTCGTCCGGTCGCTCAGCGGCCCCACGCTAGGCCGCCCGATCGCACCGTCGCCAGCGCATTTCCGGCGCGGGTCGCGCGGGCCGGCACCGGCGCGGCATCCGAACACCTGCGTGCCGAACGCCGCCGGCGTGGCAGGCTGTGCTCGGCATACCCATCGGTAACCGAGGACGGCGACCATGCAGAGCACGACCATGACCGTGACGGCGAGCGACGGCCTCGCCCTGCACACCCAGCGCTGGCTGCCCGAGGAGCCCAAGGCGGTCGTGCAGGTCGCCCACGGGATGGCCGAGCACTCCGCCCGCTACGCCCGCCTGGCCGAGGCGCTGACGGCTGCGGGGTACGCCGTCTACGCCGGCGACCACCGCGGCCACGGTGCCACCGCGAGCCGGGCCGACCACGGCTACTTCGCCGACCGCGACGGCTGGGAGACGGTCGTGGCCGACCTGCGTGCCATCACCGAGGTCGCCCGCGAGGAGAACCCCGGCCTGCCCGTCTACCTCCTCGGGCACTCGATGGGCTCGTTCCTGGCCCGGGCCTACGTCATCGAGGACAGCCGCGAGCTCTGCGGCCTGGTGCTGTCCGGCACCGGCGGCGACCCCGGCCTGCTCGGCAGGGTCGGCGCGCTGGTCGCAGCCACCGAGGCGCGGCTGCGGGGCCGGCGGCACGTGAGCACGCTGCTCGACAAGCTGACCTTCGGCCAGTACAACGCGGCCTTCAAGCCCAACCGCACCGACTTCGACTGGCTGTCGCGCGACGAGGCCGAGGTCGACCGCTACGTCGCCGACGAGCTGTGCGGCAACACCTTCACCTCTGGCTTCTTCGCCGACATGCTGGGCGGCCTCGGCCCCATCAACGACCGGCGGCAGGTGGCCCGGGTGCGCCGTGACCTGCCGATCCTCCTCGTCGCGGGCGACGCCGACCCGGTCGGCGACAACGGGAAGGGCGTGCGGGCCGTCGCCGAGCAGTACGAGTCGGTGGGGGTCGCCGACGTCACCTGCACGCTCTACCCGGGCGCCCGGCACGAGATCTTCAACGAGACCAACCGCGACGAGGTCACCGCCGACGTCGTGCGGTGGCTGGATGCGCACCTGCCCGGCTGAACGACGGCGCGCGAGCGCAAATCGGTCTGCACCGGCATCCGTGGCAGGCTTGGACCCCGGCAACCACCCCGGATGCCGCTCGACCCCACCCCCGAGCACGAGGACCCCCCCAACGCATGTGCGGCATCGCCGGCTACCACGGACTCCACGCCGACCACGCCCTGCTGGAGCGGATGAACGACTGCCAGCAGCACCGTGGGCCCGATGGTGAGGGGGTCGTCACCAGCGGCCCGTGCGGGCTGGCCCACCGGCGGCTGTCGATCATCGACGTCGCGCACGGCCAGCAGCCGATGGACACCGCCGACGGGCGCTACTCGATCGCCTACAACGGCGAGGTCTACAACTACCTCGACCTGCGCGACGAGCTCGTCGGGCTGGGCCGCACCTTCGCCACCGACTCCGACACCGAGGTGGTGCTCCAGGCCTTCGCGCAGTGGGGGCCCGAGGCGTTCGACCGGTTCAACGGGATGTTCGCCCTGGCGATCTGGGACCGCGAGGAGAAGCGGCTCACTCTGGCCCGAGACCACTTCGGCATCAAGCCGCTCTACGTCGCGCGGGTGCCCGCGCCGAGTGGCAGCGGGGAGGTGCTGCTCTTCGCCAGCGAGATCAAGCCCATCCTGGCCAGCGGGCTGTGCGAGAAGAAGGTCAACGAGCGCTCGGTCTACCGCTACCTGCGCTTCCGGGCGCACGAGGACGGCACCGAGACGTTCTTCGACGGCATCGAGCGGCTCGCCCCCGGCGAGATGCTCACGGCCGACGGCACCGGCATCTCGCGCCGTAAGTTCACCCGGCTCAAGGAGGAGCTGCTCGAGCTCGCGCACGAGCAGCGTCCCTACGACGACGCCGCGGCCGCCGAGTACAAGCGCCGTCTCGTCGAGTCGGTGCGGCTGCGGCTGCAGTCGGAGGTACCAGTGGGCACCTCGCTGTCCGGCGGCCTCGACTCCAGCGCCGTCGCGGTCATCATCAACCAGCTGCTGAACGAGGGTGACGAGCTGTCCACCCGCGCGGTCGGCACCCGGCAGAACACCTTCTCGGCGGTCTTCCCCGGGTCGATCAACGACGAGGAGCGCTACGTCGACGACGTCCTCGACATCTGTACCGGCCACGTCGACTCGCACAAGATCCTGCCGACGGCCGACGAGTTCAAGGCCGACCTGCTCGACTTCATCCGCACCCAGGAGGAGCCGCTCATCTCCTCCGGCCCCTACGCGCAGTTCCAGGTGATGCGCGAGGCCACGAAGCACGTCACGGTGCTGCTCGACGGCCAGGGCGCCGACGAGATGATGGCCGGCTACATCCCCTACTACTTCGTCTACCTGCGCCAGCTGCGCGCCCAGGGGATGACGGCCGCGGCCGGCGAGCTCGCCAAGAGCCTCGACGTGCTGTACCGGCTGGGGCGCTTCAAGCTCAAGGCCAAGGTGACGCTGAAGAAGACCGTCCCGGTCACCCAGCTGATGAACCGCGAGTTCGTCGCCGCCCATACGGGGGAGCGCTACGCCTCGGAGGGCACCAACCTCAAGAAGCGCCTCGTGGAGGACCTGTTCCACAACAGCCTGCCGAGCCTGCTGCGCTACGAGGACAAGAACACCATGCGGTTCTCGCTCGAGGGGCGCGTGCCGTTCCTCGACAAGGAGGTGCTGAAGTTCATCTTCAGCCTGTCCGATGAGGCGATCATCAAGGACGGCTGGAACAAACGGGTGCTGCGCGACGCCACCCGGGGGCTGCTGCCCGAGTCGATCAACCGCCGCCGCAACAAGATCGGGTTCACCACCCCGCAGGTCGAGTGGTTCATGCGGCTGAAGAACCACTTCTACAACATCTTCCTCAGCGAGTCCTTCGCCAACCGCCCCTACGTCGACCAGAGCGAGGTCATCGCGGCGTTCGAGGGCTGGATCAAGGGCGCCAACGACGTCGACACGATGACCTTCTGGCGGCTGATCAACCTCGAGCTGTGGCTGCGCGAGTTCATCGACGAGCACGACAGCGAGGCCGACGCGGCGCTGGTGGAGCGGGCCGCCCACGTCAAGACCGACTACGAGCCCAACGCCGGCCGGTCGCTCGACCTCACCACCTCGCTCGGTGAGCCGGTGCGGCGCTACCCGGTGCGCACCGAGCTGTTCAGCCGCGACGACGACCTCGACACGTCAGTGCTCGAGTACGTCGACCGGTTCTTCGCGGGCCTGCCCTCGGCCGGCCCCGACCACGACGCCGCCACCCGGGGCTCCTGGTGGTTCTTCCTGTCCGAGAAGGTCGTCGCCATCACCCAGGGCCGGTCCTACTTCGTCTGGGACATCAAGGTGGGCCGACCGGCTCGGGTGCTCTCGCGCTACGTCACCCGCACGCCGGCCGGCATCGGCCTGGGCAGCCCGTTCACCATGCAGCTCGCGATCCAGGAGGCCGGCCTTCCACGGGTGCTCTACGCGTCGGCGGGCGGTGCCGTCGGCAAGGTGCTCGGCCGCAAGGGACTGTTCTACGAGCTCGTCGGCAACGACATCAACGCCATCGACGGGCCGACCGAGTACAGCGCCTACCCGAGCAACGTCTCTGCCAAGCTGGCGCCCAAGGACCCCGATGCCGTCGCGGCGCGGCTCTCCGCCGCCATCCGGCAGCGGGTGCCCGAGCCGTGGCGCTCGACCTTCGGCGGCACGGTGATCATGGACGCCAACGACATCGGCCGCAACGTGCTCGGCTCCGACGTGCCGGGCGACTGGGCACGCTTCGAGGAGATGTTCGCCGACAACCCGCTCGGCCAGGGTAGCGAGCAGACGCCGATGGCGATGGTCTTCCTGCGCGAGGAGTGACCGCGGCTCAGGTGGCGGCGCGCAGGTAGGCCGGCTCCTCGCCCTCCGCTGGCGGCTCGACCTTCGTGCTGGCGGTCCACAGCAGCCAGCCGCCCGCGCCGAGCGGCACCTCCATGAGGTGGGTGAAGATCGAGAAGAGCACCACCCCTGCCGCGGCCTCGGCCCGGTCAGCCCCCCAGGCCACGAGCACCGCCGACGTCGCGGTCTCGGTGATGCCCATGCCACCCGGGGTGATGCCGACGGCGGTGAGCAGGCGACCGATGGCGAACGCGGCGAAGAGCAGGTTGAGCGGCAGGCTCACCCCGGTGCTGCGCATGATGAGCACGAACAGCACGTAGTAGGCGCCGAAGAAGCCGACCATGCCCAGCGTCATCGAGAGCCACCCGGTGCTGACCACGTCGTTGATCCGCGCCCGCAGGTCGGTCACCAGCTCCTCGATGCTCATCGCGGCTTTGGGGGCGGGTGCGTCGAGCCCGGCGGCCACGGCCGCCACGAGGGCCGCCGCCGCCTTCTTGTCGCGGCGCCGGCGGGTGACCGGCCCGAGCACCCGGTCGAGCCCTGCGCCGATCAGCTGGGCGGCCCGCTCGCTCGCCATGATCGCGACGAAGGCGCCCAGGACGGCCAGACCGGTGACCATGCCCGCCACCGCGAGGTCGGTGAGCGCTCCCGGCAGAGTGACCCCGCCGAACCACAGCGCCCCGATGGCGACGACGGGCAGTGCGATGCGCGCCATCACGTTCCAGACCCCGGTGACGATGACCGAGGTGGACGTGGCCCGCCGCGAGAAGCCCCACGACCGGCAGATGGCGTAGGTCGCCGCCAGCCCGACCGCCCCCCCACCAGGCAGCAGGTTCGACACCGACGACCCGCAGAGGTTCACGATCAGCGCCTTGCCGTGCGACAGCCCGCGCAGCGACCCGGTGAAGGTGAACGTGTAGCAGTACAGCCCGAGCAGCATCAGGGCCTGGAAGCCGAGCGCGTGGCTGAGGGGGATGCTGCGGATGACGGTCCAGATGTCGGCCCACGAGGTCTTCGCGAAGTACGGCAGGCCCCAGATGAGCAGCGCGGCCGCCAGCCCCAGCCCGGTGACGAGCTGCAGCACCTGCCGGGTGCGTGGGCTCATCGGTCCCCCTCGAAGATGTCGGTGCGCACCGGTGTGCCAGGCGCCAGGGCCGGGTCGCGGAACCACTCCCGCCCGAACACGAGATCGTAGACCGGTCGGGGAATGCGCAGGAAGGCCGCCAGGGTGCGGTCGCCGGTCTGGCCACCCGAACCGGCGGATGCCGCGCCACCTCCGGTCGCCTGCGACGCGTGCGCGCGCATCGCCGCCCGCTTGGCACCGGCGTACCGCCGGACGTCGATCCGGTGGGTGATCTCGGCGCGGGCGGAGAAGGCGCGCTCGAACGACGTGGGGTCGAACTCCTGCGGGAAGCGGTAGACCCGCCCGACGGCGCGCACGGCACGCACGATCGTGTCGCGGGGCGCGGTGGCCTCGAGGACCCGCGGGGTGCGCGCGATCTCCGCGGCCCGGGCGCCGACCTCGTGCACGCGCACGTGGTCGCGGTGGCCGTAGCCGCCCCGGGCGTCGTAGGACAGCAACAGGTCGGCTCGCTCGGTGCGCAGGATCGCCGCCAGCCGCTCGGCCGCCTCCCCGAGGGGCGCCCGGCAGAACCGGGGGACGCCGCCCGGCGCGTCGGGCTCCGGCGCCGGCCCGCTGCCGCTGTCGGCGTAGCCGAGCCACTCGACCCGGGCGACGCCCAGGGCCTCGGCCGAGCGACGTGCCTCCTGCAGCCGTCGGTCACCGAGCTGCCCGTCGCGGCTCAGCTCCGCGGCCGCCAGGCCGGCACCGCCGTCGGTCGCCAGCACCATCACCACGCGATGACCCTCCGCCGCGGCACGCGCCATCGTGCCTGCGGTGAGCAGGGCCTCGTCGTCGGGGTGGGCGTGGAAGGCCACGATGGTGGGGGACATCGTGGGCCATCCTCCCGCATGGCAGGCTGATGCCTCGTGAAGGTCGCCATGCTCACCGACTGCTACCCGCCTCGGCTGGGTGGGATCGAGAGCCAGGTGCGCGACCTGTCCCGGCAGCTGGTGGGCGCCGGTCACCAGGTCGAGGTGTTCACGGCGACGACCGGGCCGCACGGCGAGCGGGGCGGCCACACCGCCACCGGCGACGACGGCGTGACGGTGCACCGGCTCGCGATCCCGCTGCCGGGCGGAGTTCCGGTGAACCCGTTCGCTCCTCGCGAGGTGCGCCGGCGGCTGACGGCCGGCGGGTTCGACGTCGCCCACGCGCACCTGGGCGTCATGAGCCCGTTCGCCACCGACCTGGTGCCCGTGGCGCTCGACGCCGGGCTGCCCGTCACCGCCACCTTCCACTGCGTCATCGGCCGCTCCGCGCCGGTGTTCCGCACCCTCGGTCACCTGTCGCGCTGGGCCGGGCGTGGCGTGGCCCTCAACGCGGTGTCGGCCATGGCGGCCGCCCGGGTGTCCGGCGCCGCCAGGGGCGCCCGGGTCGAGGTGGTGCCCAACGGCGTGGATGCCGCGTGGTGGCACCCGGTGAGCGAGCGCGCGGAGGCAGGCACCCGGCATCCGGTGCACGTCGTGTCGGCGATGCGGCTGGTGTCGCGAAAACGTCCCCTGGCCACGCTGGAGGTGCTTCGACGGGCCCGTGCCGTGCTGGACCCGGCCGTGCCGCTGCGGGCCACCATCGTCGGTGAGGGGCCGCAGCGCCGGCTCGTGGAACGCCGCCTGCGCACCCGCGGCCCCGACTGGGTCGAGCTGCCGGGGCGGGTGGGCAAGGAGGAGCTGCGCCGGCTGCACCACGGGGCCGACGTCTACCTCACCGCGGCGCGGCTGGAGGCCTTCGGCATCGCCCCGCTCGAGGCACGGGCCGCCGGGGTGCCCGTCGTGGCGCTGCGTGGCACCGGGGTCGACGACTTCGTCGTGGACGGCGTCGACGGGCTGCTCGCCGACGGTGACGGGCAGCTCGCCCTCGCGCTGGCGCGGCTGGCCGGGGACGGCGCCCAGCGCGCCCGGATGCGCGCTCACCTGGTCGCCACCCCGCCGGCCCAGGACTGGCGCGGGGTGCTGGCGGCGACCCTGGCCGAGTACGACCGCGCCGGGATCCGCGCCTCGTGATCACCGTCGTCGGCAGCCACGGGGGCGAGGTCGTCACCCGGTTCGCGCTCGCGCACGGCGAGGACCCCGCGTTGGGACTGGCGATGCGCGGGTGGCCGGGCACGGTCGTCGGCGTCGAGGGCGTGCTCGGCGACCTCGTCCTGCGGTACGCGGTGCGGCCGGCCGCACCGGTCGACCCACCGCTCGGCCCGGACGGGCCCGGGCTGACCGATGCCGAGCGGCTCGGCGTCGACCCGCACCAGCGGGTCGCGGCCTACGCCGTCGTCGTGGCCGACGGCAGGCTGCTGCTGACCCAGCTGGCCGGCTACACCGGTGCGGCCGGCCGGTGGAACCTGCCCGGTGGTGGGCTCGACCCGGGGGAGTCGCCGACCGACGGCGTGCTGCGGGAGGTGGCCGAGGAGACCGGCCAGGTCGTCGACGAGGTGCGGCTGGTCGACGTGATGACGCAGCACTGGGTGGGGCGCTCGCCTCGAGGGCTCGAGGACTACCACGCCGTGCGGCTGCTGCACACGGCCCGCTGCGCGCGACCGACCCGCCCCGTCGTGCACGACGTGGGCGGGTCGACGGCCGACGCGCGGTGGGTGCCCCTCGAGCACCTCGGGGAGGTGCCCGTCGTGGCGAGCGTCGGTGCTGCGCTGCGCGCGGCCGGGCTCGCCTGACGACACCGGGGGCCTCAGGCGCGGGTGCCGCGGTCGTCGTGGGCACCGCGGCTGCGGCTGCTGCGCAGGCCGATGGCTCCGACGAGCAGCACGACCAGCCCCGCGGCGACCACGCTCCACGGGCCGAGGTCACCCCACGGCAGCGTGATGTCGGTGAGCTCGTTGACGAGCACGCTGCCGGCCACGAGCAGGCCGAGCAGGCCGAGCACGAGGGCGAAGGGGGCCGGGCCGCTGAGCCACTGCTGCTCGGGAGGGCTGGCCGGTGCCGGGATCCTCGGGCCGGCCGGAGCCGGTGCGGTCGCGGTCATGGTGGCGGTGCTCGCGCTGGCACCGGTGGTCGGCAGCTCGGTCGTGTGGTCGTCGTCGTGGAACATCTCGTCGGCCAGGTCGTCGTCGGCGCGGCCACCCGGGGCCGGTACGAGGTCCGAGGGCTCCGGCGTGGTCGGGGTGTCCGGGGTGTCCGGGGTGTCCGGGGTGGGGGGAGTGGTCGGGGTGGTCATCACTGCTCCTGGATGGTGATCTGGCCCAGGCCGAGCTGGGCGTCGACGACGACCTGCACGGGCTCGGCGCCGATGAGGGTCGAGGTGCTGCGGTCGGTACCGCTGGTGTCGGTGTTGCCACCCACACCACCGGTGTGGGTGATGTCGCCGAACCCCACGCTGGCGTCGACGCGGACGTCGAGGCCCGGGGGCACGAGGATCCTGAGGTTTCCGGCACCCATCTCGACCGTGACCCGCTGTGCGGTCGTCGCCGGGGCGTCCGGGGCATCCGGGCTGGTGGGCGTGTCCGGCGTGGTGGGCGACGGGGCGGGAGCCGTGGCGAGCCGGCTCAGGTCGAGGGTGGCCTCGCCGGCGCCGAGCTGGAAGGCGGTGGTGCCGCTTGCCCGGACCGGGGTCCAGGTGCGGTCCCCGACGCCGTCCCCGACCTCGACGCGGGAGACGGCCGAGGCAGTGACGAGCAGCAGGGCGAGGCACACCACGAGGAACCCGCTGAAGCCGGAGGCCCGGCCCCGCAGCCCGAGGGTGAGCACGACCACCGACACGCCGGCCAGGGCGATGATCAGCCCGAGGGTGGCCGAGCTGCCCGGGAACCCGAGCGGGTCGTCGAGCGCCGCGCCCAGGCCGATGCCGACGAGGGCGATGCCGAGGGAGACCAGCCCGACGAAGGCGCTGGGGCGGCGGCGACGGGGGCGCGGCGGCGGGGGCGGGCCGACCGGGCCCACCGGGCGCGGCGGCGCGGGCGGGGTGGGCCGGCCACCGTACGGGCCGGAGGGGCCGCCCACCGGCGGGCCACCGTAGGTGCCGGGCTGGGGGGCCCGGTAGGCGCCCGGCTGGCTGCCGGCATACGGCGCCGTGGGTGTCTGGGTCGGCGCGCTCGCCATCGGCGGCGCGGCGTAGCTGGGTGTGGCGGACATGGCCTCTCCTGACGGGGGCGGGGTGGCGCCAGGTGGCGCCGGGGGAACGGGGGCGCCGTAGGGCGGCGGGGCGGGCACGCTGCCGTAGCCGGTCTGCGGCGGGCGGGCGTTGCGGCGGGCGAGCACCAGCCAGGCGACGGCGGCGACGGGGATCAGCCACAGGGGGGCGAACCAGCCGTTGCCGTTGCCGATGGAGAAGACCCCGCCGAGCACCAGGAAGCCGGCGAGCACGAGCAGTGCGATCGGGCCGGCGTCGCCCTGGCGCACCGCTCGCTCGGCGAGGATGTCGCCCTGCCGGTCGGGCAGGAGCAGCCAGAGGATGACGTAGGCGGTCAGGCCGATGCCGCCGAGGAAGGCGAGCACGACCGCCGCCGCCCGGATCAGCACCGGGTCGACGCCGAAGCGCTGGGCCAGGCCGGTGCAGACGCCACCGAACCACCGGCCGTCGGTGTCGCGGTAGTAGCCGCTGCCGCGAAGCCGCGCGAAGCTGTCGTCGAGGAATGACGTGCTCGGTGGGGGCACGCTCTGGGTGGGGTTCTCGGTCATGGCTCCAGCGTGGTCCCGGCGGCGGGGTGCTCGCCATGAGGGTCGACCCTGACGCCCCCCTGAGCCGACCCCGGGACCGGCCCTGCGTACCCGTCGGGTAGGTCAGGATGGGGGTGTGCCCACGCCCTACGAGCCCGCAGCCGCGCACCCGCGCCCGGTCACCGACGGTGGTCCCGACGCCGGTGCCGCAGCAAGGATGCCGCCGGCGTACGGCTACGACCACCCGCCGGCGAGCCCGCCGCGGCCCCCGCTCGTGCGGTCGCGCAGCCGTGGCTGGACCCCGGGGGTCTGCGGCGCGGTCGCCCGCCACCTGGGCGTGTCGCGGCGCAGCGTGCGCATCACGTTCGTGCTGCTCACCCTGGCCGGCGGCGCGGGCCTGGCGGCCTACGTGTTCCTGTGGGCCCTGACCCCCGAGGGCGATCTCGACGTCGACCCGTCGCAGGTGCCCGAGCAGGGCACGCCCCCCGAACGCCGGCAGTGGGGGCTGGTGCTCGTCGTGGGCGGCCTGCTCGTCGTGGGCGGCGCGGTGCTGCTCACCCCGGTGCTGGGTGGGGGCGTCATCGGCAGCCTCCTCGTCCCCCTGTTCACGATCGCGGTCGGCGCCATCGTCGCGTGGTCCAACCTCGACGACGCCCAGCGCTCGCGGTGGCTGGGCTCGGGCGAGGGCCGCTACGGCTGGATGCGGGTGGCCCTGGGCGTCGGGCTGGCCGTGGCCGGCATCCTCGTGATCGTCACGCGCGGCGAGTCGATCTCCGCTGTCTGGGACGCCCTGCTCGCCGCCATCGCCGTGCTCGTCGGGGCCCTGATCATCGCCGCCCCGTGGGCGCTGCGGCTGTGGGGCGACCTGCGCCGTGAGCAGCTGGCCGCCGCGCGCGCCACCGAACGGGCCGACATCGCCGCGCACCTGCACGACTCGGTGCTGCAGACGCTCGCCCTCATCCAGCGCCAGTCGCACGACAGCGCCGCCGTCACCCGGCTGGCCCGCGCCCAGGAGCGCGAGCTGCGCTCGTGGCTGTACGCCGGGCCGCAGGGCTCGCAGTCGACGCTCGCCGCGGCGGTCACCGAGGTGGCCCACGACGTCGAGGACGTGCACGGCGTCGCCATCGACCTCGTCGTGACCGGCGACCGCGCCTACGAGCCGCACGGTGCGGCACTGGTCCAGGCGATGCGCGAGGCACTGCTCAACGCCGTGCGGCACGGCGGCACCCCGGTCACGGCCTACGTCGAGATCGGGCCCACCGGGGTGGAGGCGTTCGTGCGTGACCGCGGCGACGGCTTCGACCTCGACGCAGTGCCCGCGGACCGGCTCGGCGTGCGCCAGTCGATCCTGGGCCGGATGGAGCGGCACGGGGGCACCGCGCGCGTGCGACGCCGCGACGACGGAACCGAGGTGGAGCTGCGGCTACCACCGATCGAAGGAGAGACACCATGACCCAAGCGACCCCGACCGCAGGAGCACCACCCGCACCCGTGCGGGTGGTGCTCGTCGACGACCACCGGATGTTCCGCACCGGGGTGCGCGCCGAGCTGACCGACGCGATGGCCGCCAGCGGGATCCCGGTCTGTGAGTTCGTCGGTGAGGCACCCGACGTCGACACCGCGATCGCCGTGATCCGGGCCGAGCAGCCCGACGTCGTCCTGCTCGACGTGCACCTGCCGGGTGGGTCGGGCAACGGCGGCGTCGACGTCATCCACGGCTGTTTCGGCGTGCAGGCGCGCTCGGGGGCGCCGGTGCGCTTCCTGGCCCTGTCGGTGTCGGACGCCGCCGAGGACGTCATCGCCGTCATCCGCGCCGGGGCCCGCGGCTACGTCACCAAGACGATCGGCGCTCGCGACCTGATCACCGCGATCCGCCGGGTCGCCGACGGCGACGCCGTGTTCTCGCCGCGGCTCGCGGGGTTCGTGCTCGACGCGTTCGGCGCGGCGGCGGGCGAGATCGCCGAGGTCGACGAGGAGCTCGACCGGCTGTCGGCCCGTGAGCGCGAGGTGATGCGCCTGATCGCGCGCGGCTACCAGTACAAGGAGGTCGCCAAGGAGCTGTTCATCTCGGTCAAGACGGTCGAGACCCACGTCTCGTCGGTGCTGCGCAAGCTGCAGCTGTCCTCGCGGCACGAGCTCACCGCCTGGGCGATGGGCCGTCGCCTCCTCTGACGGCCATTCCCCGACCTTGCAGGGGAGCAGCCCGGCAACGCGCCGCGAAACCCGGGATTGGGGCGGCTCCTGGCCTGCAAAGCCGGGAGGCGGGTCGGTGGCGGGACCGGCGAGCGGTCGGCCCTAGGGTGTGCCCATGGAACTCCTGATCAACGTCTTCGTCGTCCTCCACCTGCTCGGCATGGCCGCGATCATCGGCAGCGCGCTCTTCGTCGCGCGGGGCGCCGTCACCCCGGCGTTGGTCTGGGGCGCGCGTGCCCAGCTCGTCACCGGCATCATCCTCGTCGGCCTGGTGCAGGCCAACGACGAAGAGGTGAACAACATCAAGATCACCGTCAAGCTGCTCGTCGCGATCGCGGTGGTGGCGTGCGCCGAGATCGCCGCGGCCAAGGAGCGCAAGGGCCAGGAGGCGCGCCCGCAGCTCGTCACGGCCGCCGGGGTGCTCGCCCTGGTCAACGTGCTCGTCGCCGTCCTCTGGGCCACCGGCTGAGCGCCGACCCCGTCCGATTCTGCCCGCCCCACCGGCCCCCGACCTCCCCGACTTTGCAGGTCGGCAGCCGCCCGCAACCGGGCTCTCGCCGCGTGTTGCCCGGCGTTTGACCTGCAAGGTCGGGGAGGAGGGGAGGGAGGGTCAGGGGATGAGGAGGAGCTTGCCCTGGGTGCGCCGGTTCTCGAGGTCGTCGTAGGCACTGGCCGCCTCCGCGAGCGGGTAGCGCCCGCCGACAGCCACCTGCAGGCTGCCGTCGGCCACCGCGCCGAGCACCTCGCCGGCGCGCGACTCGAGCTCCTCGCGCGTCGCCAGGTGGGCCCCGAGCGAGGGCCGGGTGAGGAACAGCGAGCCCGCCTTGTTCAGCCGCTGGATGTCGAACGGCGGCACCTGCCCGCTCGCCCCGCCGAACAGCACCAGCATCCCCCGGGGCCGCAGCGACGCCAGCGACGCGTCGAAGGTGTCCTTGCCGACCCCGTCGTAGACCACGTCGACCCCCCGGCCGTCGGTGAGCCGGCGCACCTCGGCGGCGAGGTCGTCGACCGCGCGGTAGTCGATGACGTGCTCGGCCCCCAGCGCCCGCACCGTCTCGCACTTCTCCGCCCCGCCCGCGGTCGCCACCACCGTGCCACCGCGCGACCGCACCCGCTGCACCAGCAGCTGCCCGACGCCGCCGGCGGCGGCGTGCACCAGGGCCACGTCACCGGCGCCCACGGCGTACGTGCTGGTGGTGAGGTACTGGGCGGTGAGTCCCTGGAGCATCACCGCGGCCGCCGTCTCGAGGTCGACGCCGTCGGGCACGGGCACGAGCGCGGATGCCGGGAGCGCGGCGAAGCGGGCGGCGCTGCCCGGCACCTGGGGCCACGCCACCCGGTCGCCCGGGTGGAGGCCGACGACGCCCTCACCGACGGCGACGACCCGGCCGGCACCTTCGTTGCCGGCGACGAAGGGCGGCGAGGTGGGGTAGACGCCCTCGCGCTCGTAGACGTCGATGAAGTTCACGCCCGCGGCGGCCACCTCGACGAGCACCTCGCCGGCGCCGGGTGAGGGCGCCGGGCGGTCCTCGACAATGAGCACGTCGGTGCCCCCATGGGCCGTGACGATCAGGGCGGGGCCGGAGGAGTCGCTCATCCCGCAACCCTAGGACGGACCCCCGGCGACGTGGGGCGCACGTGCCCGGTGGGCCGGGGGACGTCCTCGCGAGCCCGGTCCAGGCGCCACCGCGACGAACCTCGCGAACCCGTCCGGCGTCTCGAGCTCGGCGCGGCTCCAGGTGACACCGGGGTAGCCGCCGTCGTCGGCCGGCTCGACCCGGTCGCCGTCACCGTCGCGGTGCAGGGCGGCGAACTCGTCGTGCGCCTCGAGGTAGCTGCGGTGGACACGCACGTGGGGGCGGTCGAGGCGGATCATCCTGCGACGCTGGGCGATCCAAGGCCCCTCAGCGACCGGTCCGACCGCCGGGTCAGCCGGCGCGCAGTGACAGCAGCACGGCATCCAGCATCGCCGGGGTGAGCCGCCCCGTGAAGGTGTTGTGCGGGCTCACGTGGTAGCACCCGACCAGCCGGATGCCGTGGCCCTCCGGTGTCGCCAGGGTCACCTCGGCGGCGTGGCCGAAGCGCGGCTTCGGTCGCGGCACGTCCCACCCGAGCGCACGGGCTGCGGCGAGCGCGGCGTCCCAGCCGATGGCGCCCAGGCACAGGATCGCCCGCAGCCGGGGGGCCGACAGGGCGAGGTCCCGCTCCAGCCAGGCCGAGCAGGTGGCCCGCTCCGCCGGGGTGGGCTTGTTCGCCGGGGGTGCGCAGCGCACGGCGGCGACGATGCGGATGCCGGTGAGCGACTGGCCGTCCCCGGCGGCGACCGACGTCGGCAGGGCTGCGAACCCCGTGCGGTGCAGCGCGGCGTACAGCACGTCACCCGAGGAGTCCCCGGTGAACATCCGGCCGGTGCGGTTGGTGCCGTTCGCAGCCGGTGCGAGCCCCACGAGCAGCACCTCGGCCTCGGGGTCGCCGAACGACGGTCCCGGCCGGCCCCAGTACGGCTGGTCGGCGAACGAGGCGCGCCGCCCGGATCGCGCGACGTCCTCGCGCCACCGCACGAGTCGGGGACAGGCGCGGCACACCGAGATCCGCGCCTGCAGCTGCCGGATGCCGGCCGCCGACCCCGCGAGACGGCGCACGCCGGCAGGGGTCGTGGCGACCGGGGTCGAGGCGTCGGCCGGGTCGCCGGGCCACCCGCTGCCCGCCGGCACCGGTGAGGCGAACGGGTCACCGGTGACCGGGTGCGGGTCGAGGCGCTCCATGGGGCCACGCTAGGGGAGGATGCGGT
Organism: uncultured Actinomycetota bacterium; assembly: GCA_963747405.1. Classification (GTDB taxonomy): domain Bacteria; phylum Actinomycetota; class Actinomycetes; order Actinomycetales; family Dermatophilaceae; genus Fodinibacter. The sequence continues at coordinate 109,794 of CAVVFG010000009.1, read as the reverse complement.
GGTGGCACTCGTGACGGTGGTCGGTGGCGGCGTCATCGGACTGACGTCGGCGCTCGGCCTGGCACGGGCCGGTCACACGGTGCGTTGCGTGCGCGACGAACCGGTGACGGCCACCACGTCGGCCGTGGCGGGCGGGCTGTGGTTCCCCTACCACGTCGCCCCGCGCGACCGGGTGCTCGAGTGGGGCCGGGTGGCCCTCGACCGGTTCACCGCGCTGGCCGACGAACCCGGTGCCGGGGTGGCCGTGCGCGAGGGCGTGGTCGTCGAGCGCGGCGCCGCCGACCGGTGGTGGACCGCCAGCGTGCCGGGCTGGCGGGAGGCGACCTCGCGCGAGCTGCCGGCCGGGGCCCCCACAGGAGTGGTGGCGACCGTGCCGCTGGTGACCATGCCCGTCTTCCTGCCGTGGCTCGAGGCCCGCTGCGTCGAGGCGGGCGTCGAGCTCGCCACGGGATGGGTGAGCGACCTGGCCGAGGTGCCCGGCGACGCCGTGGTGCTGGCCGCGGGGCTGCGCTCGGGGGCGCTGGTCGACGACCACGCCGGCACGCCGTCGCGCGGCCAGGTGGCGCTGCTCGCCAACCCGGGGCTGACCCACTGGCTCGTCGACGGCGAGCACCCCGACGGCATGGTCTACGTGCTGCCGCACCCGGGCTGGGTGGTGTGCGGCGGCACCGACGTCGCCGGGTCGTGGGATGCCGAACCCGACCGGCACGTCCACGACGCGATCGTGCGCCGGGCCCGCGCCGTGGTGCCCGCGCTGGCCGGCGCCGAGGTGCTCGGGGCGCGGGTGGGGCTGCGGCCGGTGGCACCCGAGGTGCGCCTCGCGGCATCCGAGGTGGGTGGGCGACCCGTGGTGACCAGCTACGGCCACGGCGGTGCAGGTGTGACGCTGTCGTGGGGTTGCGCGGACGAGGTCGTGCGCCTGGTCGCAGAGGCGACCGGCTGAGCCGTCTCAGGCGTCGGATGCCGGGCGCGAGCGGCCCGCCTTGGTCTCGCCCCGCCGCTTCTTGGCCGACAGCCGGCGCTCCTTCGAGCCGCGGGTGGGGCGGGTGGCCCGGCGTGGTGCCGGTGGGGGAGCCATCGCGTCGCGCAGCAGCTCCGCCATCCGCTCCCGCGCGGCCACCCGGTTGCGACGCTGCTGGCGGTGCTCGGAGGCGGCCACCACGAGCAGCCGCCCGCCTACGAGCCGTGGGTCGAGCGCGCGCAGCACGCGGGAGCGCTGGGTGTCGGTGAAGCCGCCGAACGCCACGACGTCGAGCTCGAGCTCCACCCGGCTGTCGGCGGTGTTGACCCCCTGCCCGCCCGGCCCGGAGGACCGCGAGAACCGCTCGACGAGCTCGGCTGGGGGCACCGTGAGACCCTGCGGCACACCGGGACCCGGCGGCACGACGAGGTCCATCAGGGCTTCCCCGTGTCGTCCTCGGGCTCGGGCGGGGGCTCGGCGCCGGCGGCCTCGTCGCGCTCGGCCCACTCGAGCAGGGGCGCGATGTCGAAGACGGCGTCGTCGATGCCGGCGTGCAGGTCGCCGAGCGCGGCGTACCGCTCGGGCACCGTCGCGATCGTGAGGTCGTTGGGCTCGACGTCGTCGAGCTCGTCCCACCGGAACGGGGTCGAGACCGTGCCGATGCCGTTGCCCCGCACCGAGTACGCCGCGGCGATGGTGTGGTCGCGGGCGTTCTGGTTGTAGTCGACGAACACCGCCTCGGGGTCGCGGTCCTTGCGCCACCAGGTCGTCGTGACGTCGTCGGGCAGGCGCCGCTCCACCTCTCGGGCGAACGCGAGGGCGGCGCGGCGCACGTCACCGAACCCGTGGTCGGGGGCGATCCGCACGTAGACGTGCAGGCCGTGGCCACCGCTCGTCTTCGGCCAGCCCACGGCGCCGAGCTCGTCGAGCACCTCGTGCGCCACGTGCGCGGCCCTGCGCACCCTCGAGAAGGGGGCCTGCGGCATCGGGTCGAGGTCGATGCGCCACTCGTCGGGCTGCTCGGTGTCGGCGCGCCGGCTGTTCCAGGGGTGGAACTCGACGGTGCTCATCTGCACGGCCCAGGCGACGTCGGCGAGGCGGGTGACGCACAGCTCGTCGGCGTGCAGGCCGTACCGGGGGAAGTGCAGCCGCACCGTCTCGACCCAGGGCGGCGCCCCCCGGGGCAGCCGCTTCTGGTGCACCTTCTGGCCCGACACGCCGTCGGGGAACCGGTGCAGCATGCACGGCCGGTCGCGCAGCGCGTTGACGATGCCGTCGCCGACCGAGAGGTAGTAGTCGACCAGGTCGAGCTTGGTCTCGCCCCGGGCCGCGAAGTAGACGCGCTGCGGGCTCGACACCCGCACGTCGAAGCCGTCGACGTCGAGCACGACTGGCTCACCGAACTCACCCTTGCGCGAGGCCATGCACCACACCGTATGCCGTGAGCGTGCCTGCGGGTCGTGCGCGCGGCCACCGGGAACCAGACACCGGTGGCCGCGCGGTCCGTCCCCGGGTGCGACCGTCGGTCGACGTCGTTGGGTGGGCGGTGGACGGCCGGGGGTGGGGCAGCACCTGCCCGTTCGCCGGCATCGCGACCTCGAGGAGTGTCGCACGCGATCGGCCCACCCGGGACGGATCGGCGTGCAGAACTTCTGCGTTGTCTAAGGTTTGTCCCGCGCGCCGCCGACCGGCGCGCCCGGTGCGGTGGACCGGCGGGGTCGGCGGCTCCACGTAGGGTTGACCCCGACATGAGCACCCTCTTCGACGGCCTCGACTTCGGCGACCCGGGCCACGAGCCGCACGTGGATCCCGCCACCCACGCCAGCGCCCACGCGGCGCTGGTCAACGCCGCGGGGGTGCCCACCTGGGCAGAGGCCGCCGCCGCGGGGCTCGGCCCCGACGGCCGGCCGGGCGCGACCCGGCCGGGGGCCGACCCGGAGGAGCTGCTCCTCGGGCTCAACCCCCAGCAGCGCGAGGCCGTGCTGCACGAGGGCGGCCCGCTGCTCATCGTCGCCGGCGCCGGCTCGGGCAAGACCCGGGTGCTGGCGCACCGCATCGCCCACCTGCTGGCGGCCCGCGCCGTGCAGCCCGGGCAGGTGCTCGCCATCACCTTCACCAACAAGGCCGCCGCCGAGATGCGCGAGCGGGTCATTTCGCTCGTCGGGCCCCGCGCCAAGGCGATGTGGGTGATGACCTTCCACAGCGCCTGCGTGCGCATCCTGCGCCGCGAGGCCGGCAAGGTGGGCCTGCGCTCGACCTTCTCGATCTACGACGCCGCCGACAGCCAGCGCCTGATGTCGATGGTCATCCGCGACATGGACCTCGACCCCAAGCGCTACAACCCCCGCTCGTTCAGCCACCGGGTCTCCAACCTCAAGAACGAGCTCGTCGACGAGGAGACCTACGCGAGCCGGGTCGGTGAGGCCAGCCCGCACCAGGAGCAGGTGCTCGCGCAGGCCTACACGGCGTACCAGCGGCGGCTGCGCCAGGCCAACGCCATGGACTTCGACGACCTGATCATGACCACGGTGCACATGTTCCAGGCCTTCCCCGACGTCGCCGAGCACTACCGCCGCCGCTTCCGGCACGTCATGGTCGACGAGTACCAGGACACCAACCATGCCCAGTACCAGCTGGTGCGCGAGCTGGTCGGTCGACCCGAGACCCGCAGTGAGCACGGGGTCGAGCCGAGCGAGCTGGTGGTCGTCGGCGACGCCGACCAGTCGATCTACGCCTTCCGGGGCGCCACGATCCGCAACATCGAGGAGTTCGAGCAGGACTACCCCGATGCCCGCACCATCCTGCTCGAGCAGAACTACCGCTCCACCCAGACCATCCTGCGCGCCGCCAACGCGGTCATCGCCCGCAACGAGGGCCGGCGCAAGAAGAACCTGTGGAGCGACACCGGCGACGGCGAGCGCATCGTCGGCTACGTCGGCGACAACGAGCACGACGAGGCGTCGTTCGTCGCGCGCTCGATCGACCGGCTCGGCGACGAGCACGGCGTGCGGCCGGGCGACGTCGCCGTGTTCTACCGCACCAACGCCCAGTCGCGGGCCCTCGAGGAGGTGTTCGTGCGGGTCGGCCTGCCCTACAAGGTGGTTGGGGGCACCCGGTTCTACGAGCGGCGCGAGGTCAAGGATGCCCTGGCCTACCTGCGCGTGCTCTCCAACCCCAGCGACACGGTCAACCTGCGCCGCATCGTCAACGTGCCCAAGCGCGGCATCGGTGACCGCGCGCAGGCGTGCCTCACGGCGCTGGCCGAGCGCGAGCGCATCCAGTTCGTCGCGGCCCTGGGCCGCCCCGACGACGCCCCGGGCATCGCCACCCGCTCGGCCGCTGCGATCAAGGGCTTCACCACCCTGCTCGAGGGCCTCGGCCGGGTCCGCGACGACGAGGATGCCGGCGTGTCCGACCTGCTCGAGGCCGTGCTCGACCGCTCCGGCTACCTCACCGAGCTGCGAGCGAGCCATGACCCGCAGGACGAGACGCGCGTCGAGAACCTCGCCGAGCTCGTCGCCGTCGCCCGCGAGTTCGACGAGGAGCGCCGCGAGACCGGCGAGGTGATCAGCCTCGAGGACTTCCTCGAACGGGTGTCGCTGGTCGCCGACGCCGACGAGATCCCCGACACCGAGGAGGCCGAACAGGCCGGGGTCGTCACGCTGATGACGCTGCACACCGCCAAGGGGCTGGAGTTCCCGGTGGTCTTCCTCACCGGCATGGAGGACGGCACCTTCCCGCACCTGCGCAGCCTGGGCGACGCCAAGGAGCTCGAGGAGGAGCGCCGGCTTGCCTACGTGGGCATCACCCGTGCCCGCGAGCGGCTGCACATCTCCCGCGCGGCAGTCCGATCCGCCTGGGGCGCACCGCAGTACAACCCCCCGTCACGGTTCCTCGACGAGATCCCCAGCGAGCTGGTGCAGTGGGAGCGCGAGCTGTCCGGAGCCGCCGCGATCGGTCGGCGCGACCAGCGCCCGGCCGTGGCCACGCTGGCCGGGCGCCCGGGCGTGCGTTCGCCCGGCAACCGGCCGGTCGTCCCGCTCACGCCCGGCGACCGGGTCAACCACGACAGCTACGGTCTCGGAACGGTGGTGCGCACCCTCGGTGAGGGCGACAAGACACAGGCCGAGGTCGACTTCGGCGGAGAGCTCGGCGTCAAGCGGTTCGTGCTGCGGTTCGCACCGCTCGAGAAGCTCTGAGCGCAGCCGCGGGGCCCGGCGGGCCCGACGCGCTCAGCGCAGCCCGTGCCGCTTGAGCCAGGCGAGCGGGTCGACGGGAACGTCTTTGGCAGTCGTCTTCTGCATCTCGAAGTGCAGGTGCGAGCCGAAGGAGTGGCCGGTGTTGCCGACCAGCCCGACGAGCTCACCGGGCCGCACCTTCTCACCCTTGCGAACGATCCGCTTGCTGAGGTGGCCGTACCAGGAGATCGAGCCGTCCCAGTACTTGATCTCGAGCTTGTTGCCGAAGCTGGAGTCGTAGAACGACCCGATGACGGTGCCCGTGGACATCGCGTAGACGGGGGTGCCGGTGCTCGCCCCGAGGTCGATGCCGTCGTGCGTCGCACCCCAGCGCGCCCCGTAGGCGGAGGTGATGTGCCAGGTGCGGATGGGCCGCACCCAGCGCTTCGCGGCGCGCTCGGCCTTGGCCTTGGCGGCGGCCTGGGCGGCCGCCTTGCGCTGGGCGGTGCGCGCGGCGCGGGCCGCCTGCTCGTTGCGGCCCCGCAGGGCGGCGGTCTGGATCGACGCGGCCTGCCGCCGCTGGGCGAGGTCGGTGACCATCGCCTCGTCTGAGACCTGCTCGGTGCGGGCCATCGCGCGCGCGGCGCCGTCGAGCTCGAGGGCGAGCGGCTGCGGCGTGGGGTGCGCCACGCTCGCCCCGGTGGCCGTCACCACGAGCGCCGCAGCCGCCGCGGTGGGCAGCAGGAAGCTCGAGCTGAACGCTCTGGGCAGGCGGGCACGACGAGTCGGGACGCGGTGGCGTCCGCCGTAGTGCCGCCCTCGGTAGGACGAAGGACTCACGCGGAACTGACCTCAGGGGGAGGGACGGGGGCTCCGGCCACCGTATCGTGACCATTCCGTGACCCCGCAATCGCCCCCCGGGAACCTGTGGACGAGTAGTGGGTGAGCCCCCGCACGATCCTCCGGTCACGCCTCCGGAAAGCGCAGGTCAGCCCGGTGACGAACCTCACAGACGCGAACCGACCGGACGGCCGGGTGCGGCATCCTCAGTCCTCGCGGGTCAGCGGGGTGACGCCCGAGGTCACCGTGCTGCCCCGCTCGTCGAGGTGGGCCAGTGCGTTCGAGATGCCGTGCACGACCTCGCGCAGCATCGGCAGGCTCAGGTGCCCGGCGCCGTGCAGCCGGATGTTGCGCGCCCCGAGGTCGCGGTGCCGCAGCGCCGCGCTGCGCTGGGGGAGGATCGCGAGGTCGTTGTCGGACCAGTAGGAGATGAACCTGGTGCGGCAGCCGCGCACCGGCCGGGCGAGCTCGCGCATCAGGTGGCTGCCCGGCCGCATCTGCTGCATCAACGTGGTCGGCACGGCGTACGCCGCGTAGCTGCCCTCGTGCGGGGTCCCGAGGGTGATGAGCGTGTGCACTCGCGCGTCGCCCCCGAGCCGGGTGACGTAGTAACGGGCGACCAGGCCGCCGAGGCTGTGCCCGATGATGTGGATCCGCTCGAAGCCGGTCTCCTCGACGACCCGCTCCACCTCGACGGACAGGCCGGCCGCGGCGGCGCGCACGTCGTTGGCGACGGTGAGGTAGTTGATCGCGAAGACGTTGGAGAAGCCGCGCCGGGTCAGCCCGCGCCGCAGGAGGGTGAAGACCGAGCGGTTGCTGACGATGCCGTGCACCAGCAGGATCGGCGTGCCCGCGGCCTCGACGTTCGAGACGAGCAGCCCGCGCTGCACGGGCGGCAGGTGCTCGAGGCGGTAGGCCCGGTCGGCACGCGCCCCGCGACCGCCCACGAGGCCGACCGGCCAGGTCGCGACGTGGGCGGCGAGCCAGACCGACTCGACGGCGTTGCCGGCCAGCACCGCCGGGTCGAGCAGCCGCAGGGCGGCCGAGGCCAGCCCACCGGCACGACGGACCACCGAGGCCTGCGTCGGTGCAGGGTGCTCGGCGGGGGGTTCGGCGCTCGGCAGCGCAAGCGTTCCCATGGCCCTGCCACTGTAGGGGGAGGCATGCTCGTGCACCCCGCTTCGCGCGCAGATGGTCACCATGCGGTCTGCGTGGTGACCGGCCGGGTCACTGGCCGGTGCGCTGGCGGTGAAGAACGTACGAACCCAGGTCAGTTCGTTCCACGAACCGTGGTCGAGAAGGCCGCGGGGGGCCGCATCGAGGACGTGCAGTTCAACAATGGCAGGAGCGTCGCCGCGCCAACCCGGTCACCCTCGACACCACGCTGAGCGGCTCGACCTGGCAGCTGCGCGACACGCTGGGCAACGAAACGACCGACCTCAACGGGGCCACGTCGGGCACGCTGCTCACCGACGCCGACAACGTCTGGGGCAACGGCTCCACCACCAGCCGGCAGACCACGGGGGGTCGACGCGCAGTACGGGGCGGTCCGGCATCCTCGACAACGGCGCGGGGGCACACAGCCGGGTGCACTGCGGCACCGCGTACGACAACGCCTCCGGGGCAGGACGGTCACCATCCGGTTCACCATGTCCGAGGACTCCAGCCTGCAGACCTCCTTCGTCGTCGACGGCACCCCGGTCGCCACGAGCTGAGACTGCGCCCGGGCGGAATCCCTCGTTCGGCGGGCGGCGGGGCGGTCCACCCCCCACCATTGACCTGCCGCGACCACCGCGGCGCCCCGTTCCTCGAGGAGCCCCATGTCGTCACGTCATCTCGCCGGGGTCGCCCTCGCCGTCACGGTCGCCGCCGTGGCAGCGTCGGTGACCGGCGCGTCCGGAGCCGTCGCAGCACCCGGGGGCAGCGCCGCCCTCACGGCCGCCGAGCAGTCCGCCGCGGCGGACACCGGCGACGACCTGGGCCTGCCGGCCGACCAGTCGCTCACCGTGCGCTCGGTCGTGACCGACCGCGACGGCACGCGGCACGTGCGCTACGACCGCACGGTCGACGGCCTGCCGGTCGTGGGCGGTGACCTCGTGGTGGCCAAGAGCACCGACGGCATCGTGAAGAACAGCCACTGGAACCGCGGGAGGGCCGTCGCCCCCGAGACGACCCGGGCCCGCGTCAGCAACGCCACGGCCAGCCGCACCGCGGCGAAGGCTGCGGGTTACCGGGTCGACTCCAGCGCCGCCGTCCTCGTGGTCTACGCCAGCTCGGGCACCCCGCGGCTCGCGTGGCAGGTGACGACCACCGGCATCCGCGCCAGCCGGACGCCCAGCACGCTGAAGACCTGGGTGGACGCCCGCACCGGCAAGGTCATCGACTCCGCCGAGACCATCGAGGAGGGCACCGGCAACACCAAGTACTCCGGCGTCGTCACCCTGGAGACCACCGCCGGAGCCGGCGTGTTCCGGCTGCGCGACTCGCACGACAACTACACGACCAGTCTCAACCGCGCGACCAGCGGCACCGGCACCGAGGTGACCAACACCGTGGACGTCTTCGGCAACGGCGCGACGACCGACACCAGGACGGCTGCGGCCGACGCCCAGTTCGGCGCCCAGAAGACCTACGAGTACTACTCGGCCACGCACAACCGGGCCGGCATCTGGAACACCGGGGTGGGCGCCCGCAGCCGCGTGCACTACGGCACCGAGTACAACAACGCGTTCTGGGACGGCACCCAGATGACCTACGGCGACGGCGTCGGCAACACCCGGCCGCTCACCGCGATCGACGTCGCCGGGCACGAGATGAGCCACGGTGTCACCGAGAACACCGCGGCCCTGAGGTATCGCGGCGAGTCCGGTGGCCTCAACGAGGCGACGTCCGACATCTTCGGCACCGCCGTCGAGTTCTACGCGGCCGCCACCTCCACCTCCAGCGACGTGGGTGACTACCTGATCGGCGAGAAGATCGACATCAACGGCAACGGCACCCCGCTGCGCTACATGGACAAGCCCAGCAGGGACAGGCGCAGCGCCGACTGCTGGAGCCGCACCGTCGGCCGGCTCGACGTGCACTACTCCTCGGGACCGCTGAACCACTGGTTCTACCTGGTCTCCGAGGGATCGGGCGCCAAGACGCTCAACGGGGTCACCTACAACAGCCCCACCTGCGGTGGTGCACCTGCCGTGACCGGTGTCGGTCACGCCGTCGGCGAGAAGGTCTGGTACCGCACGCTGACCACCAAGCTCACCTCGAGCAGCGGCTACGCCGCGGCGCGCAACGGCGCGATCGCGTCGGCCAAGGAGCTCTACGGCCGCAACAGCGCGAACTGCCTGGCCGTGCAGGGCGCCTTCACCGCCATCGCGGTGCCGGCCGGCACCCAGACCTGCGCCAACTGAGGTCCGCGACGAACCGTCCGCCGTCCGCGACGCATCGTGCGCCGTCAGCGGCAGACGGTGCGCTGGGCCTTCGGCAGCTGCACGTCGTCGAGCACCTCCCGGGCGGCGGTCGACAGCGGGTCGCTGGCCGCGGCCTCGCCCAGGTCGATCGTCGTGCCGTCACGCTCGACGCTCGCGGTGATCCGGTCGTTGCCCGCGTCCGGGCCGGTCGTCGGCGGCGGGGCCGTGGCGAGCACCTGCACCGTCGCCGCCGGCACGGTGCAGGACACCGCACCGCTTCGCGTCGTGCCGGTCACCGCGCCGTCCGGCGCCACGACGAGCGCGTCCTGGAAGCCGGCCACCCCACCGACCCGGGCCAGACGCACGCCGGATGCCGTGGCGCTGGGGCTCGCTGCCGGGCTCGCCGAGCCTCCCGGAGTGCCCGAGCCACCCGAGCTCCCGGTGCTGCCCGAGCCGCCCGAGGCTCCCGGGGTGGCGGTACCACCACAGGCTCCCAGCAGCAGGGTCAGGGCCGCGCCGGCGAGCGCGAGGCGGGCGGCCGGCATCCGGGGCATGGTGGTCGTCGGCATCCGCACATCCCACCACCGGTCGTCGCGCGGGGCGACCGCTCGGGCGTGAGAAGGGTCCCACCGACCGCCTCGGGGCGACCCGTGGCCCCCTCACCCGCCGGGCCCCGTTAGGCTCCCCAACGGACCAGTTCCCATCTCAGCCGACCGACAGTGAGGACGGATCGCCTCGTGGATCTCTTCGAGTACCAGGCCCGTGACGTGTTCGAGAAGCACGGAGTCCCCGTGCTCGCCGGGGCGGTCGCCACGACCCCCGAGGAGGCCCGGGCCGCCGCCGAGCGGATCGGCACCGACAGCGGCGGCGTGACGGTCGTCAAGGCCCAGGTCAAGGCCGGTGGCCGGGGCAAGGCCGGCGGGGTCAAGGTCGCGAAGACGCCCGAGGAGGCGGAGCAGCACGCCGGCGCCATCCTGGGCATGGACATCAAGGGGCACACCGTGCACCAGGTGATGATCGCCCAGGGCGCCCAGATCGACGAGGAGTACTACTTCTCCATCCTGCTCGACCGCGCGAACCGCACCTACCTCGCGATGTGCTCGAAGGAGGGCGGGGTCGAGATCGAGCAGCTCGCCGTCGAGCGGCCCGAGGCGCTGGCCCGGGTGGCCATCGACCCGAACGTCGGCATCGACGCCGCCAAGGCGCGCGAGATCGTGCAGGCGGCCGGCTTCGACGCCGAGACCGCCGCCAAGATCGAGCCGGTGCTGGTCAGCCTGTGGACCGTCTACCGCGAGGAGGACGCCACGCTGGTCGAGGTCAACCCGCTGGTCAAGACCGCCGCCGGCGACATCGTCGCCCTCGACGGCAAGGTCACCCTCGACGAGAACGCCTTCTTCCGCCACCCCGAGCACGAGGCCCTCGAGGACACCACCGAGACCGACCCGCTCGAGCTCGCGGCCAAGGAGAAGGACCTCAACTACGTCAAGCTCGACGGCTCGGTCGGCATCATCGGCAACGGAGCGGGGCTCGTCATGAGCACCCTCGACGTCGTCGCCTACGCCGGTGAGGAGTTCGGCGGCCAGAAGCCGGCCAACTTCCTCGACATCGGGGGCGGCGCCAGCGCCGAGGTGATGGCCAACGGCTTGCACATCATCCTGTCCGACCCACAGGTCAAGAGCGTCTTCGTCAACGTCTTCGGCGGCATCACCGCCTGCGACGCCGTGGCCAACGGCATCGTCGGGGCGCTCGACGCCCTCGGCGACGAGGAGGACCGCCCGCTGGTGGTGCGCCTCGACGGCAACAACGTCGACGAGGGCCGGCGCATCCTCGCCGAGCGCAACCACCCCCGCGTCCTCATCGAGGACACCATGGACGGCGCCGCCCGCAAGGCCGCCGAGCTGGCCTCCGGCAACTGACCCCCGAGCGCGAAGAGAGACAACGACACCCATGGCCATCTTCCTCACCGCAGACTCCAAGGTCATCGTCCAGGGCATGACCGGCTCCGAGGGCATGAAGCACACCCAGCGGATGCTCCGCTCCGGCACCGCGATCGTCGGCGGGGTCAACCCGCGCAAGGCCGGCACCACCGTCGAGTTCGAGGGCGGCACGACCGTGCCCGTGTTCGGCACCGTCGCCGAGGCGATGGAGCAGACCGGCGCCGACGTCAGCGTCATCTTCGTGCCGGCCCCGTTCACCAAGGCCGCCGCCACCGAGGCGATCGACGCGGGCATCCCGCTCGCCGTGGTCATCACCGAGGGCGTCGCCGTCAAGGACACCGCGGAGTTCTTCAACTACGCCCAGGAGAAGGGCGGTACCCGCATCATCGGCCCGAACTGCCCGGGCCTGATCAGTCCCGGATCGTCCAACGCCGGCATCATCCCGGCCGACATCTCCGGCCCCGGCCGCATCGGCCTGGTCTCGAAGTCGGGCACCCTGACCTACCAGATGATGTACGAGCTGCGCGACTACGGCTTCTCCACCGGCGTCGGCATCGGTGGCGACCCGATCATCGGCACCACGCACATCGACTGCCTCGAGGCCTTCCAGAACGACCCCGACACCGACGCCATCGTCATGATCGGCGAGATCGGCGGCGACGCCGAGGAGCGGGCGGCGGCCTACATCAAGGACCACGTCACCAAGCCGGTCGTCGGCTACGTCGCCGGGTTCACCGCCCCCGAGGGCAAGACGATGGGCCACGCCGGCGCCATCGTGTCGGGGTCGTCGGGAACCGCGCAGGCCAAGCAGGAGGCCCTCGAGGCCGCCGGGGTCAAGGTCGGCAAGACACCCTCGGAGACCGCCGACCTGATGCGCGAGATCATGCGGGGGCTCACCGACGGCGATCCCGTCTGACCCGCCCCCTTCCCCGACGTATTGCGGATCCTCCACCCTCCCAGCGGACCTCCGGGCTCCTGCCCGGGTGGAAGATCTGCAACAAGTCGGCAGTAGTGGGATCGGCGCACGGCGTTGCTCGAACCAGCGGGCGGTGTTCTCCCGCACACTGTCCACGATGAGTGTCAGCGAGCGCCTCCGTTCCGTGCTGCCCGGGTCCGATGACGACACCGGGGTTGCCGGTGGGCCGCCGGGCGGGTCGCGCTGGCTGCGCGCGGCGGGCGTGGGTGTGATGACCGGGTTGACCTCGCTGCTGGTGGTGCTCGGGCCGGTGGTGCTGGCCTGGCTCAGCGAGCCGCTGGCCACGGGCGACGGCTGGCAGGCGGCCGGCACCGGCGCGGCGCTGTGGCTGCTCGTGTCCGGCGCGCACCTCGACACCGGTGGGGTGGCCCTGTCGGTGGTGCCGCTGCTCGGCACGGCGGCGCTTCTCGTCGTCGCCTGGCTGGGCGCGCGCGAGGCGATGGTCGAGGTGTCGACCGACGGTGACCACTGGTGGGGGACGCTGCCCCGCCCGCTCGCGGCCGCCCTCGGCGCCTGGTGGGCGGGGTACGCCGCCGCCGTCGGCGTGGCGGTCGGGCTCACCCTGACCGGTCCGTTCCGCGTCACCGCACTCTCGCTGCTGCTGCCCGTGGTGGTCGTGCCGCTGCTCGCGCTCGTGCTCGCCCTGCGGCCCGTCGCCGCCGACGACCCCGACGTGCTCGGCCCTCGCCTCGGGTTCGCCTGGCTGCCCGACAGCGTGCGCCGTGCGATGCGCCCGGGCCTGGCCGGTGCCGCCGTGCTGCTCGGCGCCGGGCTGGCCGTGGTGCTCGCGGCGGTCGCCCTGTCGTGGGACCAGGTCGGCACCATCTCCACCGCCGTGGCGGCCGGTGGCGTCGGGGCCGTCGTGCTCGCGCTGGCGCAGCTGGCCGCACTGCCCAACCTGGCGCTGTGGGCGGTGTCGTTCATGGCCGGCCCCGGCTTCCGTGTCGTCGAGGGTGGCTCGGTCACCTGGTCGGGATCCGAGGGTGGCCTGCTGCCGCTGGTGCCGGTGCTCGCCGCCCTGCCGCAGCCCGGCGGCTTCCCGTGGTTCACCTCGCTCTCGGTGCTCGTCGTCGTCGCGGTGGGAGCCTTCGTCGCGCGCCGGGCGCTGCGGACGGTCGCGCGGCTGTCGCGGCTGCGCACCAAGCTGGCCGTGGCCCTGTCGGCCTGCGCCGTCACCGCCCTCGCCCTCGCCGCGCTCGACCTGGTGGCCGGCGGGTCGGCCGGGCAGTTCCGGCTGGCGGCGGTGGGTGCCCCCACCGGTCGGTTGTTCCTCGCCCTGCTCCTCGAGCTGAGCCTGGGTGCCCTGGTGTTCGTGCTGCGAGACGCCTGGCGGCTGCGCCGGTGAGCACCGCCGCGCCGCACCGGCACCCCTCCCGGCATCCCGCCCGCGTGCCAGACTGACCCCGTGCCACCTGCTCCCACGCCGCTCGGGCTCGTCGTGCTCGTCTCCGGTACGGGCAGCAACCTCCAGGCGCTGATCGACGCCTCGGCGCGGGAGGCCGCACCGTTGCGGGTGCTCGCCGTGGGCGCCGACCGCGACGGCACCGGCGGCGCCGAGCGCGCCGAGCGGGCCGGCATCCCGACGTTCGTCGCCCGGGTCCCCGACTACGTGACCCGAGCCGACTGGGACCTCGACCTGGAGCGGCTCGTCGCCGGGCACGTCCCCGACCTCGTCGTCTGCGCCGGGTTCATGAAGGTGCTCGGCCCGGCCGTGCTCGCCGCGCACCGCGTGGTCAACACCCACCCGGCGCTGCTGCCCAGCTTCCCCGGGGCGCACGGCGTTCGTGACGCCCTGGCGCACGGGGTCAAGGTCACCGGGTGCACCTGCCACTGGGTCGACGCCGGCGTCGACACCGGCCCGATCATCGACCAGCGCGCGGTGCGGGTCGAGCCCGACGACACCCTGGAGTCGCTGCACGAACGGATCAAGGGTGCCGAGCGGGAGATGCTCGTCGACGTCGTGCACGCCCTGGCCGCGGACCGCTCCTGGCGCTGAGGGCCCACCGCCCATCCCCCATCCCCCATCCCCCCGCCCCGAGCCTCCCCGACTTTGCAGGTCAGCAACGCGGCGCCTTCGTTCCTTGGCGCACCAGGGCGCGCGAAGATTCTGGTGGGTGTCGCGTCCTGCTGTGGTCACGAGGGATCGACCGGGGTGAGACTGGTGGTGTTCGTCGTGGTCGACCCCGAACCTTCTGTGGTGCCTGTGAGCCTGTAGGTCAGCAAGGTGGTGGAGGGCTCCACGGGAACCGTGGATTGTTGCCTTTGAGCACGAGTGTCAGACTTTCATTCCTCCCTGCCCTCCCCACGACGGACACCAGTGCTGGTCCCTGGTGTGAGGAGGAAGTCATGGAAGTTGTGCACGTGCGTTGTGCTGGGCTCGACATCTCCAAGCAGGACGCCAAGGTCTGTGTCCGGATCGCCGGGGCGGGCCGCCGCAAGACGACCGAGACGGTGACGACCTGGTCGGCGATGACCAAGCAGGTTCTGGCGTTGCGCGAGCATTTGGTCGCCGAGCAGGTCACCTGCGTGGTGATGGAGGCCACCAGTGACTACTGGAAGCCCTTTTACTACCTGCTCGAGGACCTGCCCGGAGTCGAGGTGATGCTGGTCAACGCCCGGCATGTGAAGAACCTCCCGGGCCGCAAGACCGATGTGGCCGATGCCACGTGGCTGGCCCAGCTCGGCGCGCACGGTCTGGTTCGGGCATCGTTCGTGCCACCGGAGCCGATCCGGGTGTTGCGAGACCTGACCCGGGCCCGGACCGCGATCATCCGCGAACGCGGCCGCGAGGTCCAGCGCTTGGAGAAGCTGCTCGAGGACGCCGGGATCAAGCTGTCCGCGGTGGCCTCAGACATCACCGGTGTCTCGGGCAGGCTGATGCTGGCGGCGCTGATCGAGGGCGAAGGCGACCCCAGCGTGTTGGCGGACCTGGCCAAACGTCGGCTGCGTTCGAAGATCCCGGCCCTGACCGAAGCATTGACCGGCCGGTTCAACGAGCACCACGCGTTCTTGGCCCAGGTCCACCTCGACCTCATCGACCAGCACACAGCGGCGATCCAGGAGATCACCGCCCGGATCGAGGTGGTGATCGAACCCTTTCAGGGCTTCCGGGACCTGATCACCACCATCCCCGGCATCGCAACCCTGACCGCTGATGTGATCATCGCCGAGACAGGCGCGGACATGACCCGCTTCCCCACAGCCGGCCACTTGGCCTCGTGGGCCGGCACCACCCCGGGCAGCAACGAGTCCGCCGGGCGAGTGAAGTCGACCAAGACCCGCCCCGGCAACCCCTACCTGCAAGGGGCCCTGGGCGCCGCGGCGATGTCAGTTGCCAAGAATCCGAACACCTACCTCGGCGCCCGATACCGTCGCATCGCCTCACGACGCGGGCCGATGAAGGCCAACGTCGCCATCCAGCACAAGATGCTCACCATCATCTGGCACATGGCAACCACCGGCGCCCTCTACGACGACCCCGGCCCCGACTACTTCAGCCGGCTCCACCCCGAACGCGCCAAGAACCGGGCTCTCCACCAACTCCAAGCAATGGGCTACGCCGTCACCCTCGACCGCGCCGTCTGAACCCCAGTCGCTGCCCACTCAAGGGAATCTTCGTGTCAGACGCCGCGCGAAACCCCGCAAACGCGCGGTGTCGCGCGGCTTCTCCCCTACAAAGTCGGGGAGATGGGGGATGGGGCGACGTCGCGCAGCCGGGCCGCGATCGCCTCGGGCCGAGCGTCGTTGACCCAGCCGCCGACGCCGCTCTCGGAGCCGGCGAGGTACTTCAGGGTGCCCGGGGCGCGCAGCACCGACATCACCTGCAGGTGCAGGCGCGAGACGCCGCGCCCCGTGCGCACCGGCGCCTGGTGCCAGGCGGCGATGTAGGGCAGCGGCGCGGGCCTGCCGTCGGCCGTGACGTGGTAGCGGTCGAGGCGCCCGAGCAGGTCGAGGTAGATCAGAGCCAGCTCGTCCCGCTCGTCGCCGTCGAGGGCCACGAGGTCGGGCACGTCGCGGTGCGGGGCGAGGTGTACCTCCACCGGCCAGCGGGCGGCGTAGGGCACGTAGGCCGTCCAGTGCCGGCCGGTCGTCACCACCCGGGAGCCGTCGGCCCGCTCGGCGTCGAGGATGTCGCGGCCGAGCAGGCGCCCGGTGCGCTCGTGGTGGGCCCGCGCCCGGCGGAGGATCTCGCGGGTGCGCGCCGGCAGGTAGGGGTAGGCGTAGACCTGTCCGTGGGGGTGGTGCAGGGTCACGCCGATCTCGGGGCCGCGGTTCTCGAAGCAGAAGACCTGCTCGACCTCCTCGCGGCGGCCGAGGCAGGCCGTGCGGTCGGCCCAGACGTCGACCACCGTGCGCACCCGGCCCGGCGCGAGCGTGGCGAAGCAGGCGTCGTGGTCGCTGGTGAAGCAGACGACCTCGGTGCGGCCCACGGCGGGGCGGTGCTCGAACGGCGAGGTGCCGGGGGCGTCGTCGACGGCGACCGGGGCGTAGGAGGGGAAGCGGTTCTCGATGACGACCACGTCGTAGTCGGGGTCGGGCACCTCGGTCGTCTGCGGCCCGCGGCCCGAGGGACACAGCGGGCACGACTCGCGCGGGGGCAGCAGGGTGCGGTTCATCCGGTGGTCGGCCACCGCGACCCAGTCACCGACCAGCGCGTCGTAGCGCAGGTGCCCCGCGGCAGCCCGTTTCCCGAGGTCGCGGTGGTCATCGACGGTGCGCGGCGGTGCGCCCGGCGTGTCGTCGAAGTAGATGATCTCCCGGCCGTCGGCGAGGGAGCGCGACGTGCGCCGCACCGTGCCCGGCGTGGTCATCACCCTGCGTCGCCACCGCCCTGGCGGCGCACCCCGCGCACCGAGGCGGGCAGTGCCGGCGCCACCTCGGCCAGCACCAGGTGCTCGACGCGCTCCTCGAGCACCGCACGGGCCCGGTTGGGCACCCCGGCGTCGGTGATGAGGGTGTCGACCTCGCCCAGCGCCATGAACGTCGACAGCCCGATGATGCCGACCTTGGTGTGGTCGGCGAGCACGCAGACCGACCGGCTGGCCCGCACCAGCGCGCGGTTGGTCTCGGCCTCGACGAGGTTGGGCGTGGTCAGGCCCGCGTTGCGGTCGATCCCGTGCGCGCCCAGGAAGAGCCGGTCGACGTGCAGCCCCCGCAGCGCCGACACGGCCACCGGCCCCACCAGCGCGTCGGAGGGCGTGCGCACCCCGCCGGTCAGCACCACCACGTGGCTGCCACCGCCCGACTCGTGCAGCAGCTGGGCGACGGGGACCGAGTTGGTGACCACGGTGAGGTGCGGCACGTTGCGGATCGCGCGCGCGAACTCGAAGGTCGTCGTGCCGGCCGAGATGCCGATGGTGGCGCCCGGCTCGACCAGCCCGGCCGCGGCCTGCGCGATGGCGTGCTTCTCGGCGGTCATCAGCGAGGACTTGGCGCTGAACCCGGGCTCGTCGGTGGCCCGGGGGAGCAGGGCCAGCGCGCCGCCGTGCACCCGCTCGAGCAGGCCGTCGGCGTCGAGCCGCTCGATGTCGCGGCGCACGGTCATGTCGGACACGCCCAGCTGCTCGACCAGGTCGGAGACGCGCACCGCCCCGGTCTCCTCCACCTTGCTCAGGATGGCCGCGCGGCGCTGGCTGGCGAGCACGCTCACTCCTCCCGCACCACGGCAGCCGTGCGAGGGGCCAGGCGCAGCGTGGGGCCGACCCGGACGCCCGAGACCAGGTCGTGGCCGACGACGTCGACCTCACGGTGCTCGTCGGTGTGGTTGAGCACGAAGAGCCAACTGCGCTCCCCGGAGCGGCGGCGGACCACCTCCACGCCGGCGGGCGGCACCGCCGCGGGTGCGACCCCGGCCTCGGCCACGACCCGGTCGAGCAGCGAGCCGAGCGTGGCGTCGTCGGGGAGGGTGCCGAGGTACCACGCGAAGCCGTTGCCCACGGGGCGCCGGGTGAGCGCGGGGCGCCCGGCCAGCGGCCCGCCGGCGTAGGTCGTCACCACCTCGGCGTCGACGACCCGGGCGTCCTCGCTCCACTCGCTGCCGGACCCGCCGCCGGACAGGGCCACCGTCTCGGCCACCCGCAGCGGGAAGAACTCCTCGACGCGCACGCCCAGCAGGTCGCGGAACGCCCCGGGGTAGCCCCCGAGGCGCACGTGGTCGTCGGGGTCACTGATGCCCGAGAAGTAGGTGACCAGCACGCAAGCCCCGCCCTCGGCAGCCGCGCGCACGGCATCCGCCTGGGCGTCCGAGACGAGATAGAGCGTGGGGACCACGACGACCCGGTAGGCGGACAGGTCGGCATCCGGGTGCACGACGTCGCAGGTGATGCCCCGCTCGCGCAGCAGCCGGTGCACGGTGTGCGCGGCCGTGGCGTAGTCGATCGCCGAGGACGGCATGCACGGCCCTGCGACGGCCCATGCGGACTGGTAGTCCCACAGCACGGCCACCTCGGCCTCGACCCGGGAGCCGACCAGCTCACCGAGCCGGCCCGCGATGGCGCCCAGCTCGCAGACCTCTCGGAACCGGTCGCTGTCCTCACCGGCGTGCGGCACGAGCGCCGAGTGGAACTTCTCCGAGCCGGAGCGCGACTGCCGCCACTGGAAGAAGCCGATGGTGTCGGCGCCTCGGGCGACGTGGGTCAGCGAGTCGAGGATGGTGCCGCCGGGGACCTTGGCGGGGTTGACCGGCTGCCAGTTGACGGCACTGGTCGAGTGCTCCATGAGCAGCCAGGGGCGCCCGCGGGCCAGGCCCCGGGTGAGGTCGCCGGCGAAGGACAGCTCGGCGCCGGGGTGGGGCAGGGCGTCGACGACGTAGTGGTCGGTGCTCACCACGTCCTGGAACGGGGCCCAGTCGTGGTAGTCGAGCAGCCGGAAGTGGTCGAGCGTCATGAAGTTGGTGGTGACCGGCACGTCGGGGGAGTGGCGCCGGATCACCTCGTGCTCGGCCCGGTAGAAGTCGAGCAGGGTGTCGGAGCCGAACCGGTGGTAGTCGAGCACCTGCGTGGGGTTGTTGAACGAGGTGGTGCGCCGCGGCGGGAGGATGTCGTCGTAGGAGGTGTAGCGCTGGCTCCAGAACGCGGTGCCCCAGACGTCGTTGAGCGCGTCGAGGCTGTCGTGGCGGCGCTGCAGCCAGCGGCGGAAGGCGGCGGCGCAGGTGTCGCAGTAGCAGGGCAGGTTGTGGCAGGCGTACTCGTTGGAGACGTGCCACATGGCCAGCGCCGGGTGGTCGGCGTAGCGCGTGGCCAGCCGGTCGGTGAGCGACAGGGCCAGCTCGCGGTAGAGCGGGGACGACGGGCACCAGGACTGCCGGCTGCCGGGCCACAGCGTGTGCCCGTCGCGGTCGACGGGCAGGATCTCGGGGTACGCCGAGGTCAGCCAGGGCGGCGGCGTGGCGGTGGCCGTGGCGAGGTCGACGGCGATGCCGTTGGCGTGCAGCAGGTCCATGACCTCGTCGAGCCACTCGAAGGTGTACTCGCCCTTGGCGGGCTCCAGCCAGGACCACGAGAACACCCCGAGGGTCACGAAGCTCACCCCCGACGCGCGCATCAGCCGCATGTCGTCGTCCCAGACGGCACGTGGCCACTGCTCGGGGTTGTAGTCCCCACCAAAGGCGATCCGGTCGTCGGGCCATCCGCGCATGTCGGCCAGTCTGTTGAGGCGTCGAACAAAAGTCAACACTTTGCAACAGAGTCAACCGCGGACGTCCAGCCGGCGTCCAGCCGGTGTCCAAGGTTCTCGGAGCAGACTAACGGGTGTGTCGCGCACGAGGTTCGGAACCAAATCGTGATCGAGGGGACTCGCGTCGAGCCTTGACAGCCGTTGCGAGCGGGACAACACTCGGTCTCGTCAGTGTTGGTTTCTGATCGAATGTGTCAGAACCGTTGGATGTCAAAGGAGACCCCCATGGCGCGCCCGGCCCACCGCGATCCGTCACTCGCGAACGTCGTTCCCAACTCGGTCCGCGGTGTCGACCGCCGGTCCATCCTTCGCGGGTCGGTCACCGCAGCCGCTCTGCTCGGTGTCCCGCCGCTCCTCGCCGCCTGCGGTGACGACTCCACGCCGGCCGCGTCCGGCAGCGCCGGCGCCAGCGCCAAGGCCGGGCCCGTCTCCTTCGGCATGAACGAGGCCAAGGGCTCGGGCCCCGCCTACGAGCGCCTCCAGGCCATGGCCGACGCCTACACCAAGAAGACCGGCGCCCCGGTCACGACGAACGCGGTCGACCACAACACCTTCCAGGAGAGCATCAACACCTACCTGCAGGGCACGCCCGACGACGTCTTCACCTGGTTCGCCGGCTACCGCATGGCGCAGTTCGCCGAGAACGGCCTGATCTCCGACATCAGCAGTGTGTGGCCGATCGAGGGCATGAGCGACGCCTTCAAGAAGTCGGCGACCGCCCCCGACGGCAAGCAGTACTTCGTGCCGATCAGCTACTACCCGTGGGCCGTCTTCTACCGCAAGTCGGTCTTCGAGAAGAACGGCTGGGCCGTGCCGACGACCATGGACGAGATGACGGCGCTGATGAAGGAGATGCAGGGGAAGAAGCTCTCCCCGATCGCCTTCGCGGCCAAGGACGCCTGGGCGCCGATGGGCACCTTCGACATCCTCAACATGCGCCTCAACGGCTACGACTTCCACATGGCGCTGTGCCAGGGCAAGGAGAAGTGGGACAGCCCCGAGGTCAAGAACGTCTTCACCACCTGGAAGGACAAGCTGCTGCCGTACCAGCAGGAGAACGCCCTCGGCCGCACCTGGCAGGAGGCCGCGACCTCGATGGCCAAGGGCGAGAGCGGCATGTACCTGCTCGGCACGTTCGTCGTGGACGGTGTGCCGAAGGAGACCCAGGCCGACCTCGACTTCTTCACCTTCCCGACCCTCGACCAGAGCATCGGCAACGACGCCCTCGACGCCCCGATCGACGGCTTCTGCGTCGCGGCGGCGGGCAAGGACCAGGAGGCTGCCAAGGCCTACATCGCCTGGCTGGGCACCCCCGAGGCCGCCGACGCCGGCAACAACGCGGCGAGCGCGCCCTTCATCGCTGCCAACTCCGGTGCGAGCACGGCGACGTACGGCGACCTCCAGAAGAAGTCCGTCGAGCTGGTGTCGAAGGCGAAGTCCATCGCCCAGTTCCTCGACCGCGACACCAACGCCGACCTGGCCAACACCGTCATCACGGCGTCGCTGCAGGACTTCCTGAAGAACCCCGACAACATCGACTCCATCACTTCCTCCATCCAGCAGCAGGCCGCATCCATCCTCGGCTGACCCGGACGTCGGAGGCATCATGGCGACAGGCACCACACCACCCGTAGCCACCACACCGCCCACGGGCAAGTCCAAGACCAAGACCAAGAAGAGGCGTCCCACCACCACGCGCCGCCAGGAGCGGCGCAAGTCGCCGCGCGACCGGCTGGTCATCATCTTGATGGTGGCGGTGCCCACCATCTTGGTGGTGTGGCTGGTGTGGCTGCCGGCCCTGGCGTCGGTCTACCTGTCCTTCACGAGGTGGAACGGCTTCAAGATCAGTGACATCGAGTGGGTCGGCACGAAGAACTACGTCGACATCACCACGATCTACCCGCCGTTCTGGCCGGCCATCCAGCACAACCTGATCTGGCTGGTGTTCCTCTTCGTGCTGCCCACCATCCTGGGCATCCTGCTCGCCGTCGTCCTCGACCGCGAGATGTGGGGAAGCCGCTTCTACCAGACGGCCTTCTACCTCCCGGTCGTGCTCTCGCTGGCCCTGGTCGGCTTCATCTGGCAGCTGTTCTACTCCACCGACCAGGGGCTGATCAACCAGGTCTTCGGCACCAACGTCGACTGGTACGGCGACCCCGACGTCAACCTCTGGGCGGTGCTGGTGGCCACGGCCTGGAGACACACCGGCTACATCATGCTGCTCTACCTTGCGGGCCTGAAGGGTGTCGACGCGTCGCTGCGGGAGGCAGCGGCCGTCGACGGGGCCAGCGAGACCAAGACGTTCTTCCAGGTCATCTTCCCGGTGATGCGGCCGATCAACCTGATCGTGCTCGTGATCGTCGTCATCGAGTCGCTGCGCGCCTTCGACCTGGTCTGGGTCATCAACAAGGGCCGCAACGGGCTCGAGCTGATCTCGGCCCTGGTGTCGCAGAACGTCATCGGTGAGGCCACCCGCTACGGTTTCGGTGCGGCCCTCTCGGTGATCATGATGGTCATCTCCTCGGTGTTCATCTTCATCTACCTGCGGATCGTCTTCCGGGAGGAGCGGTGATGAGCAGCACGGCCACGGCACCGGCACCGGCCCGGAAGAAGAAGTCCCAGGAGCGCGGCCCCAGCGGCGGGGTGCTCAACCGCCGCAGGGGCAAGGTCGCGACCGTCGTCATGCTGGTGCTGGCGCTGATCTGGCTGTTCCCGCTGCTGTGGTCGCTCTACAACTCCTTCCGCAACTACTCCTTCACGCAGACCAACGGATACCTGTCGTTCGGCGGCTGGACGCTCGACAACTACAAGGAGGCGTGGAGTCGCGGCCAGTTCGGACTTCACCTGAAGAACTCGCTGCTCATCACGATCCCCGCGGTGGCGCTGACGCTGTTCCTGTCGTCCCTGATCGGCTTCGTGCTCTCGCGGTTCTCCTACAAGTTCAACCTGACCCTGCTCGGGGTGTTCCTCGCCGCCAACCTCCTGCCGCCCCAGGCCCTGCTCATCCCGGTCTTCCGGATGTTCAAGGAGATCCCGCTGCCGACGTTCATGAGCGAGAGCGGCACCATGCTCAACAGCTTCTGGTCGCTGATCCTGGTGAACACAGCGTTCCAGATGGGCTTCTGCGCCTTCGTGCTGAGCAACTACATGAAGACGCTGCCGTACGAGATCTACGAGTCGGCCGAGCTCGACGGCGCCAGCGTGTGGCGCCAGTACTGGCAGCTCACCATGCCCCTCGTGCGGCCCGCCCTGGCGGCCCTGGCGACCTTGCAGGTGACCTGGATCTACAACGAGTTCTTCTGGGCCACCGTGCTGCTGTCCAGGGGTGACAAGTACCCCGTCACCAGCGCGCTCAACAACCTGCGTGGACAGTTCTTCCAGGACACCAACCTCGTGGCGGCCGGCTCGATCATCGTGGCGCTACCCGTGCTGATCGTGTTCTTCGTGCTGCAGAAGCAGTTCGTCTCCGGGTTGACCCTCGGGTCCACCAAGGGATGAGCCGCGCCCTCCACGTGGTCCGCGGTGGCGGCACCGCGCTGGTCCTGGCCGAGAGCGACGACGCACTGCCGTCCGTCCTGCACTGGGGCCCCGACCTGCCGGATGCCGCCGCTGCCGACCTCGCGCTCGTCACCGCAGCTCCGGTGCCGCACAACGCCCTCGACGCGCCGTGGCCCCTGACCGTGCTGCCCACCTCGGGCAACGGCTGGCTCGGCACCCCGGGGTTCGAGGCGCACCGCGCCGGGAGCCGTACGGCGCCCCGCTGGAGGGCGGCCACGCGTGACGGCGACGGGTCGCTCGAGGTGCGCGCGACGGCATCCGACGTGGGGGTCGAGGTGGTCGTGCGCTACCGGCTCGACGAGCACGGCGTCCTGGTCGTCGAGCCGTCGCTGACCAACACCTCCACCGATCCGGCACCCCTCGACGTGGCAGCCCTGCGGGCGCTGCTGCCACTCCCGGCGCGGGCCGCAGAGCTGCTCGACCTCACCGGTCGCTGGTGCCGCGAGCGGTCGCCGCAGCGGCACCCGCTCGCCGACGGCACCTGGCTGCGCACCGGACGCCGGGGGCGCACCGGCCACGACGCGACCCTGCTGGTGGTCGCCGGCACCCCCGGCTTCGGCTTCCGGTCCGGAGAGGTGTGGGCGGCACACGTCGCCTGGAGCGGCAACCACGAGCACCTCGTCGAGCGGCTGCCCGAGGGCGCCGGCCCGCACGCGGCGGTGCTCGGTGGCGGTGAGGCGCTGGTGCCCGGGGAGGTGCGGCTGGCGCCCGGCGAGACCTACGCAGCGCCGCCGGTCGTCTTCGTGCACTCCACCGGCGGCCTGGACGGGCTCACCCGTTCCCTCGTGCGCCACCAGCGCGCGCAGCCGGGGTACCGCTCGACACCCCGGCCGCTCGTGCTCAACACCTGGGAGGCCGTCTACTTCGACACCGACCTCGACCACCTGAAGCGGCTGGCCGACACCGCCGCGTCGATCGGTGTCGAGCGGTTCGTGCTCGACGACGGCTGGTTCGGCGGCCGCCGCGACGACCACCGGGGCCTGGGCGACTGGCAGGTGTCCGACGACGTGTGGCCCGACGGGCTCGGCCCGCTGGTCGACCACGTCAAGGGCCTGGGGATGCAGTTCGGGCTCTGGTTCGAGCCCGAGATGGTCAACCTCGACTCCGACGTCGTGCGGGCGCACCCCGAGTGGGTGCTCGGCCCGTTGGCCGGGCCGCCGCTGCCGTCGCGCCACCAGCACGCGCTCGACCTCGCGAACCCGGACGCCTTCACGTACGTGCGCGAGGCGATGAGCGAGGTGATCAGCCGGTACGCCGTCGACTTCGTCAAGTGGGACCACAACCGCGACCTGCACGAGGCGGTGCGCAGCGACGGCTCGGGCACCGACCGGCCGGCCGTTCACGCCCAGACCGTGGCGACCTACCGGCTGCTCGACGAGCTGCGCGCCCGCCACCGCGACCTCGAGATCGAGTCGTGCTCCAGCGGTGGCGCCCGGGTCGACCTCGGGGTGCTGGCCCGCACCGACCGGGTCTGGACCTCCGACTGCAACGACGCCCTCGAGCGGGTCGCCATCCAGCGCTGGACCGGGCTGCTCGTGCCCCCGGAGCGGATGGGGTCACACGTCGGCCCCCCGCGCGCCCACACCACCCAGCGCGACCTCGACCTGTCCCTGCGGATGTTGGTCGCGCTCGGCGGCCACGCCGGGCTCGAGTGGGACATCACCACCTGCAGTCCCGAAGAGCTCGACGCGTTGCGGGCGTGGTCGGGGCTGTACCGCGAGCTGCGGCCGCTGCTGCACGGTGGAGACGTCGTGCGCTCCGACCACCCCGACGCCGCGCTGCTGGTCAGCGGTGTCGTGTCCGCAGACCGGGCGGATGCCGTGTTCACCGTCGTCGCGCCGGTCACCGGCCGTGGGGTCACGCCCGGCACGGTGCCGCTGCCCGGGCTGGATGGCGGGCGCCGCTACCGGGTGCGGGTGCGGCGCGAGGCCGGTCTCCCGGCCACCGTGCAGACCGCGCCACCGGCGTGGTGGGAGGCGGCGGTCGGCGACGGCATCGTCGTCTCCGGAGCCGCCCTCGGCGCCGTGGGGCTCGCCCTGCCGGTGCTGGCCCCCGCGCAGGGCTTCCTGCTGCACCTCGAGGCCGCCGACGAGTGACGTCGCCGGTGAGTGACACACTTCCGACGTGGCCACCGACCCCGCTGACCTCGCGCCGGCATCCCTCGCCTTCCTGGCCGAGCGGCACCTGGCGACCTTCGCGACGCTGCGCCGCGACGGCTCGCCGCACGCGGTGCCGGTCGGGTTCACCTGGGACCCCGAGGCCCGGGTCGCCCGGGTGATCGCCGCCCGTAGCAGCGCCAAGGTGGTGCAGGCTCGGGCGGGCCGCCGCGCGGCACTGACCCAGGTCGACGGCCGACGCTGGATCAGCCTGGAGGGCACCACCTCGGTGCTCGAGGACCCCGACTCCGTGCGTGACGCCGAGCGGCGCTACGCCGTGCGCTACCGCCCGCCGCGGCCCAACCCGCAGCGGGTGGTCGTCGTGCTGCACGTCGACCGGGTGCTCGGCGGCACCTGGCCCGACCCGCTGCCACCCTCGCCCTACGCCACCTGACGCGGCGCTCGCTAGACTGTGGCCCGACGACTGGCGAGGGTGGGTCACCACCGGGAAGTCACCACGTCGGGGCATCGCCCGCCTGGGTGCCCCGGAGGCTGACCGACCCGACCCCCGCAAGGAGCCCCATGTCCGCCGTCTCCGCCCCCGGCCCCGCCCAGGACGTCCGCCCCGTCCGCCGCGCGCTCGTCTCCGTCTACGACAAGACCGGGCTCGACGACCTGGTCCGCGGCCTGCACGACGCCGGGGTGGCGCTGGTCTCCACCGGCGGCTCGGCCGCGCGCATCGAGGCCCTCGGCCTGCCGGTCACCAGGGTCGAGGAGCTCACCGGCTTCCCCGAGTGCCTCGAGGGCCGGGTCAAGACGCTGCACCCCAGGGTGCACGCCGGCATCCTCGCCGACACCCGCAAGCCCGACCACGTGGCGCAGCTCGCCGACCTCGGGGTCGAGGCGTTCGAGCTCGTGGTGGTCAACCTCTACCCGTTCGCCGCGACCGTCGCATCGGGCGCCTCGCCCGACGAGTGCGTGGAGCAGATCGACATCGGCGGACCGTCGATGGTGCGGGCCGCGGCCAAGAACCACCCGAGCGTCGCGGTCGTCACCGACCCGGCCTCCTACCGTGCCGTGCTGGATGCCGTGCGCGGCGGCGGGTTCACGCTCGAGCAGCGCAAGCGGCTGGCAGCGCAGGCGTTCGTGCACACGGCCACGTACGACGTGCACGTGGCGTCGTGGATGGGCAACGCCTACACCGACAGCTCTGACGGCACCGGCTTCCCGGCGTGGGCCGGCGCCACCTGGGAGCGCTCGACCGTGCTCCGCTACGGCGAGAACCCCCACCAGCGGGCTGCCCTGTACACCAACGGTTTCCAGCCGCAGGCCGCGCTCGCCCAGGCCACCCAGCTGCACGGCAAGGAGATGTCGTACAACAACTACGTCGACGCGGATGCCGCGGTGCGGGCCGCGTACGACCACGGCGACCAGCCCACGGTGGCGGTCATCAAGCATGCCAACCCGTGCGGCATCGCCGTGGGCACCGACGTCGCCGACGCCCACCGCAAGGCGCACGAGTGCGACCCGGTCTCGGCGTTCGGCGGGATCATCGCCACCAACCGCCCGGTCACGGTCGAGATGGCCCGCACCGTCGCCGACATCTTCACCGAGGTCGTCGTCGCGCCGGCCTTCGACGCCGACGCGCTCGAGGTGCTCACCGCGAAGAAGAACATCCGGCTGCTGGAGTGCGCGGCGCCGGCGCGCTCGGGCGCCGAGATCCGGCCGATCGGCGGCGGCCTGCTCATGCAGCAGCGGGACACCGTGGATGCCGTGGTGACCGGCGACGACGGCACCGTGACCGGCGGTGACGACGCCGCCCACTGGCGCCTGGTGTCCGGCGACCCAGCCGGCGAGAGCACCCTGGCCGACCTGCAGTTCGCCTGGCGGGCGATCCGGTCGGTGAAGTCGAACGCCATCCTGCTCGCCCGCGACGGCGCCTCGGTCGGCATCGGCATGGGCCAGGTCAACCGGGTCGACTCCTGCCACCTGGCCGTGTCCCGCGCGGGTGCGGAGCGGGCGCGCGGTGCCGTCGCGGCGTCCGACGCGTTCTTCCCCTTCGCCGACGGGCTGCAGGTGCTGCTCGACGCCGGGGTGCGCGCGGTCGTCGCGCCGGGCGGGTCGATGCGCGACGCCGAGGTCGTCGAGGCGGCGAAGGCGGCCGGGGTGACGATGTACTTCTCCGGTACCCGCCACTTCGCCCACTGAGCCGACCAGCGGAAACGGCACGCCCCCGCCTCCGGCGCGCCCCTCCCTGGATTCGGGAAGCCGGCTCGATCTGTCGGGTTCGGTTGTCGCTCAGTCTGCTTCGATGACGGTGCCGAAGCCGCCCTCGACGGCTTCGGTGATGTGGGTCAGCGAGGTGATCACGCTCCGAGGCCCACCGCCGGTGACGAAGCGGATGGCCGCGTCGACCTTGGGTCCCATCGACCCGGACGCGAACTGGCCGTCGGCGGCATACGCTCGCATCTCGGCGAGGGTCACCCGGGCGAGCTCGCGCTGGTTCGGCGTGCCCCAGTCGACGGCGGCGTGGTCGACGTCGGTGGCGATCACGAGCACGTCGGCGTCGAGCGTGCTGGCCAGCAGCGCGGCGGTGAGGTCCTTGTCGATCACCGCCTCGACCCCGCGCAGGTGGCCGTCGTGGTCGCGGACCACGGGGATGCCGCCCCCACCGGCGGCCACGACGACGTGGCCGGCCCCGAGCAGCACGCGCACCGGGCCGACGTCGAGCACCTCGAGGGGCTCGGGGGAGGCGACGACGCGGCGCCAGCCCTTCTCGCCCCGGTCCTCCCAGACCTGCCCGTGGTCCATGAGCCTGCGGGCCTGCTCACGCGGCAGGTAGCGCCCGATCGGCTTGGTCGGGTGCGTGAACCCCTGGTCGTCGCGGTCCACCAGGGTGCGGGTGACCAGCGCGGCGACCGGGCGGGGGGCCCCGGCGTCCGCGAGCGCGTCGTCGAGGGCGTCGAGGATGATGAAGCCGAGAGTGCCCTGCGTCTGGGCGCCGCACCAGTCGAGGGGCACCGGCGGCACGACGTGAGCCGCGAGCTCGTTCTTGACCAGGATGTTGCCGACCTGCGGCCCGTTGCCGTGCGTGATGACGAGCTCGTGGCCGGCGGCGACCAGCCGTGCGGCGGCGCGCATCGCCACGCCGACCGCCTCGATCTGGTCACCCGGCGTGGCGCTGCCGTCGGGGCCGGTCATCGCGTTGCCACCCAGGGCGAGCAGGACCCGCATCGCCGGCCACCTCCTCGTCGTCCGTGGGCGTGGTGCCCAGTGTCGACCCTAGGAGCAGCAGCAGGAGAGGGGCGTTGTCAGGACCTGCCCAACGCGGGGACGCTGATCGGTAGGTTGCCCCGTGCGGCGCACCCGGTCAAGCGCCCCCCGGGTCGTCGAGCTCGTCGAGCCAAGCGCGCACGCTGTCGTTGTGCTCGCCGAGCAGCGGTGGGTGCAGGTGCTCGCGGCGCCCGCCTGCATGTGCGTTGTCGTCGAAGCGGAGCGGTGGACCGGGCAGCTCGATGGTACCCAGCAGGGGGTGGTCGACCTCGACCACCAGTCCCTGCGATCGGGTCTGGTCCCAGTCGTAGACCCGGTCCAGGGTGCGCACCTCGCCCGCGGGAATGCCGATCTCGGCGAGCCGAGCCATCAGCTCGCCCTGGGGGACGTCGGCGAACGTCGCGTTGAGCAGCTCGACCACGGCGTCCCGGTTCCCGACCCGCTCGCGGTTGGTGGCGAACCCCGGGGCGAACGGGTCGAGCCCGAAGCCGGCGGCGAGCCGCTGCCACAGCCCCTCGCTGCCGCAGGACAGCTGGATCATGCCGTCGGCACAGGTGAACAGGCCGTAGGGGCAGATCGACGGATGGTGGTTGCCGCCGGCCGTCCCGACCTCGCCGGCCACGGTGTAGCGGGTGCCCTGGAAGGCGTGCACCCCGACGATCGAGGCGAGCAGCGAGGTGCGCACCACGCGTCCCCTGCCGGTGCGGTTGCGCTCGTGCAGTGCCGAGACCACGCCGTAGGCGCCGTACATGCCGGCGAGGAGGTCGCCGATCGGCACGCCGACCCGTTGCGGATGCTCGGGGTCGGGCCCGGTGAGCGACATGAGGCCGCCCTCGCCCTGCGCGATCTGGTCGTAGCCGGCGCGGCCGCCCTGCGGACCGTCGTGGCCGAAGCCGCTGATCGCCAGCACGACCAGCCGCGGGTTGATGGCGTGCAGCCGCTCGACGGAGAAACCGAGCCGGTCCAGCACGCCGGGGCGGAAGTTCTCGAGCAGCACGTCGGCACGGGCGACCAGGCGGGTGAGCATCGCGCGGCCGTCGTCGGACTTCAGGTCGAGGGTGACCGACTCCTTGTTGCGGTTGCACGACAGGAAGTAGGTCGACACGGGCTGGTCGTCGGGGCCGACGAACGGCGGCCCCCAACCACGCGACTCGTCACCGTGCCCGGGGCTCTCGACCTTGATCACCCGGGCCCCCATGTCGGCGAGCATCTGGCCGCAGTGCGGCCCGGCGAGCGCGCGGGTGAGGTCGATGACGACGACGTCGTCGAGTGGTCCGGTCACGGTGCGCTCCTGGGGTGGGGCGGTGAGGTGTAGACGCCAACCTAGCCACGCGGCATCCGTCGCTGATGGGCGGGGCGGTCCGTCATCGGCGACGTTGTCGGGTCGTGCCAGCGGATGCCGGGTGCTCGGTCACGCGTGCCCGCTCACCGCGTCGAGGTGCTGGAGCAGGTCGTGCGCGGCGAGCTCGACCTGCTTGTGCCGCCACTCGCCCGCCCGGTACACGCACGCGATCAGCGCACTGCGGTGCACTCGGCGGAGGTCGCCGGCGACGAAGGCGTAGCGGGCCTTGGTCTCGTCGGTGGCCCCCACGGTGAGGCCGAGGTGCCAGGCGGCGTACTCGTCCCAGGAGTGCCGCTCGAGGTAGGCGTTCTCGGCGGCGGCGTCGGGCTGCACGTCCCCCCAGCTGCTCTCGAGCACGTACTGGTGCTTGTCGATGAGGTCGCGCACGTGCGCGACGCCGGCCTCGTTGACCTCGTAGTCAGCCATCGCTCCACGCTAGCCACGCCGGGTGCTCAGATGGGCTCTGTGTGCCCCCCATGCGTCCTGAGCTCCTGCACCAGACGGCGGCGGCCCGCAGCGCCGAGAAGGTGCTGGCGTCCATGGCGTGCGCCCTGTCCGGGGCGCGCCCGCGGCCCCCGGCGGACTGTGCGGAACCAACCGCTCGGCCCGGTCGTGCGCCACTGCGCCCTCGACGCACCACCCTGCGCCCCGTCGTACCCGCGGACAGAGCACCTGCGTGGGAGACGTCCGGATGCTTCACCTGGCGGACCATGCGGCACCAACCCCCTGGATGCCTCACTGGGTGCGCCGGCGGCGGACCGTCCACGTGGATGGTTGAAGGGTGGCGGGATGGCTCACCACATGAAGCATCCGGACCTCTGCCAGCGGCTACCTGTCGAGGGACGTCGGGATGAGCGACCTGTGATGGGGTCGCCATCAGGGGCGGCTCCCCCAGGTGAGCGGGCACGACGAGATCCCCACGGAGCACGAACGTGCCTGAGTGCCTTCCGCGGACGCCGTTCGCTCCTCAGTACGTCACGTGACCCTGCTGGGCGCGCCAGGCGTCGAAGGGCTCCTCGGACCGGGGGACCGGGTGGTGTTCCAAGCGCATCGGCCAGTGCTCGCCCGCCGGCGCCGCGGCGAGGAGCCGGTGGAAGTTGTCGTCGTCGAACCCGGCGCCTGCCGCCGCCTGGCGGTCGGCCGCGAACACCATCGCGTCGACCCGAGCCCACAGCGCCGACGCCAGGCACAGTGGACACGGCTCGCACGAGGAGTAGATCGAGGCGCCGGCCAGCGAGAAGCTCCCGACGCGACGGCACGCCGCCCGGATCGCCACCACCTCGGCGTGCGCCGTGGGGTCGAGGTCCGCAGTGACCCGGTTCGTGCCCTCGCCGATCACCACCCCGTCGCGCACCACGACCGCACCGAAGGGGCCCCCGCCATCGGCCACGTTCGCGGTCGCGAGGTCAACCACCCGGTCCAACCAGCCCTGCTCGTCGCTCATGGCACTGATGGTGTCACCGCACCCCGGCCCGCACCGTGGGGTCGCCCGTCAGGCCGCCGTCGTCGTAGGCGGTGAACATGGCGGCGAGGTCGTCGCGCGCCCGGTCACCGAGCGCTGCTCCCGGACCGGACCACCACGCCGGTCGCAGCACCATGACCCGCGATCCGAGCGCCTCGCGCAGCCGCACCTCGGCCTCGGCCTCGGCCTTGCGCAGGTGCAGCCGGCTCCCGACCCGCCCGCACCGCCGCGGCAGCGGCATCCACCTCGCTCACCCGCCACCCACTGCTCTCACGATGCCGCTCAGACCCAGTCGACCTCGGCGGCCGCCGCGCCTCCGGACAGCGCGGCGTACCCCGGGCCGCGGTCGAAGAACGGCTCATCGCCGGTGCGCCTCGCCACCAGCTCCGCCCGCAGCGCGTCGGATGCCGCGACGTCGACGACCGGCTCGTCCTTCGATCCCGACGCCACCACGCCGTAGTCGGCCCGGGCACCCTCGAACGACACCTTGCCCCAGCGCAGGTCGCGCTCGACCTCGGCGTAGGGGCGCTCGAGCGGGTCGCCCCACCCACCCCCGCCGGTCGTACGGATGCGGATGACCTGCCCGGCCAGCACCGGCTCGGCATCGGCGAGGGCGTCGACCACCCGCTCGTTCGGCCCGCCGAGGTCGATGGTCACCTCGAAGGAGCGCCCGGCGCGCCCGCCCTTGACGCCCCAGCAGGCCAGGATCGACCGGTCGGCGATCGACATGAAGTGGGCGTCGCGCAGCATCCGGATCTGTTTCTCGTAGCCCAGCCCGCCGCGGTACCGCCCGGCGCCACCGGAGTCGACGGCCAGGCCGAGCCGCTCGACGACGAACGGGAAGCGGCTCTCGGTGAACTCGGTCGGCAGGTTGCGCGAGTCGGGCACGACGTGGATGGTGTCCTCGCCGTCGGCGTAGTAGCGCCCGCCCGAGCCCCCGCCGAGCACCTCCCGCATGAGGTAGTCGTTGCCGTCGCGGTCCTTGCCGTAGACCCCGGTGTAGCGGATCGTCTCCTGGTCGGCCGGCATCCGCCCGTCGACCGCCTTGGCGACCACCCCCGCCAGCACGCCCAGCAACCTCAGGATGACGAAGGTGCGCGCGTTGGTCGGCGCCGGGTAGATGGGCGTGAGCAGGGTGCCCTTGTCGGGGAAGCGCATCTCGATGAGGGGCACGACGCCCTCGTTGACGTCGAGCTCGGCCATCCGCTCGGGCGTGTCGGCGAGGTTGCGCAGGATGGGCGCGAGCCACTTCTTGAGGAAGTTGCCGCCGACGTAGTCGCCGCAGTGGTTGATCGGGCCCTTGGCCTGGGGGCCGGTCCCCGTGAAGTCGATGACCAGTCTCGGCCCGCCGTCGCCCGCCCCCGGCCCACCGCTCGAGGTCTTCGTCAGCGTGATGCGCTGGGTGTGCAGCCGCGGCTCGTCGACCCCGTCGTGCTCGGCGTAGTCCTCCCACACGTACGTGCCGTCGGGGATCTTGCCGAGGATCTCGCGCCGGTACGTCTCGGTCGTCGCGTCGAGGATCGCGTCGAACGACGCCTCGATGGTGTCACGGCCGTAGCGGGCGAACAGCTCGGCGAGCCGGCGCGCACCCATCAGGCAGGCGGAGCACTCGGCGTCGAGGTCGGCGGCGAGGCTGTCCGGCATCCGGCTGTTGCGGGTCATGATCCGCAACGCGGCCGCGTTGGGCACGCCGGCGTCCCACAGCTTGATCGGCGGCACCGACAGGCCCTCCTCGAACACGGTGCGCGCACTGCTGGGCATCGAGCCCGGCACGGCACCGCCGATGTCGTCGTGGTGCCCGAACGCCTGCACGAACGCGACGACCTCGCCGTCGGCGAACACCGGCACCGTGACGCACAGGTCGGGCAGGTGACCGATGCCGCCCTCCGACTCGTAGACGTCGTTGTGGAAGAACACGTCACCCTCGCGCATCTCGGCGAGCGGGAAGTCGCGCACGATCGGGTGCACGAGGGCCGAGTACGAGCGCCCGGTCAGCTTGCGCAGCTGGCGGTCGTGGATGCCGGCCCGGAAGTCGTGCGCGTCGCGGATCATCGGGCTGCGCGAGGTGCGCGCGATGGCGGTCTCCACCTCCATCTCGACGCTGGCCAGGGTGCCCTGCACGATCTCGACGAGGATCGGGTCGACCGTGCTGCCCGGCGGGGTCAGCCGGTTGCCGTGCTCGTATGCCGTGGGCAGGCCCGCGCTGTTCACTGCGCCTCCTTGGTGATCACGAGGTTGCCGAACGGGTCGACGCGCACGGCGAAGCCGGGGTGGACCGGCACCGTGGAGCCGAACTCCTCGACGACAGCCGGGCCGGAGACGGCGTCACCGGGGCGCAGGTCGGGCCGCCAGTGGACGGCGGTGGCGACGTAGCCGGCATCCGCGTCGAAGCAGACGTCCCGCGTCGACCGGGGGGTCAGCGCCGCGCCATGACGGGCGGGGAGCTCGCGCAGCTCGGGGCGGGTGATCGGCCCGACCCCGGTCACCCTCAGGTTGACCCACTCGACCTGCTGGCGGGGGTCGTCGCGGAAGTGGTAGCCGTAGAGCTGGTGGTGCGCGTCGTGGAACCGGTCGGCGACCTCCTGGGCCGAGGCCTCGTCGACCGGCCCCGCCCCAGCCGGCACCCGCACCTCGTAGGCCTGGCCGAAGTAGCGCAGGTCGGCGGTGCGCAGGTACTCGTGCTGCTCGCGGGCGAACCCCTCGGTGTCCAGCGCCGCGGTGGCTCGTGCGGTGAGCGCGGCGAAGACCTCCTCCACGGCCCGGTGGTCGAGCGAGGCGTGCCGCGCGACGTGGGTCTGCACGTAGTCGTTCTTGACGTCGACGGTGAGCAGGCCGAACGCCGACACGTTGCCCGGGTCCCGCGGCACGACGACGCCCGCGAGGTCGAGGATGTCGACCAGCCGGCAGGCGAGCAGCGACCCGGAGCCCCCGAAGGTGGTGAGCACGAAGTCGCGCACGTCGAGGCCACGCTTGACCGACACCTGTCGCAGGGCGTTCGCCTGGTTCCACGCGGAGATCTCGAGGATGCCTGTGGCACAACGGGTCTCTTCCAGCCCGAGGCGCGAGGCCAGGGCACGGATGCCGTCGCGAGCCGTCTCCACGTCGAGGGGGATCTCGCCCCCGAGCAGGTGCGGGGGGATCCTGCCGAGCACGAGGTGGGCGTCGGTGATGGTCGGCTCGGTGCCGCCCTTGCCGTAGCAGAGGGGGCCGGGGTCCGCCCCGGCCGACTGCGGACCCACCTTGAGCGTGCCCTCGGGAGTGACCCACGCGACCGAGCCCCCGCCCGCCCCCACCGTGACGACGTCGATCATCGGGATCTTGCTCGGGTAGGCACCGACCGTGCCCTCGGTGGTGAGGGTCGGCTCGCCGTCGAGCACCACCGAGACGTCGGTCGAGGTGCCGCCGCCGTCGCAGGTGAGCACCCGGTCGAACCCGGCCCGCCGCGCGATCAGCGCGGCGCCCAGCGCCCCGGCGGCCGGCCCGGACAGCACCGTGGTGATCGGCTGGTGCACCACCTCGTCGGCCGACAGCACCCCGCCGTTGGACTTCATCACGAAGAACGGGATGGGCCGGCCGCCGGTGAACCCGTCGAGGCGCGAGCTGACGTTGGAGACGTAGCGACCGACGTTCGGCTTGACGGCGGCGTCGACCAGGGTCGTCATCGCCCGCTCGTACTCGCGGTACTCGCGCAGCACCTCGGCGCTGACCGACACCACGGCACCGGGGTGCTCGCGGCGCAGCACCTCGCGCATGGCGAGCTCGTGCGCGTCGTTGGCGTAGGAGTGCAGGAAGCACACCCCGATCGTGGTGATGCCGTGCTCACGGAACCAGCGCGCCGCGGCCACGGCATCCGACTCGTCGAACGGGCGCAGCTCGTTGCCCTCGAAGTCCATCCGGCCCCGGACGGTGCGCACCTGGTCGGCCGCGACGATGCGGGGCGGCTTGACCCAGAAGTAGGAGTTGCCGTAGCCGTCGGGCACGGCCTGCCGGGCGATCTCGAGCATGAACTCGTAGCCCTCGGTGGTGACGAAGCCCAGCCGCTCGACCTTGCCCTCGAGCAGCTTGTTCGTGGCGACCGTGGTGCCGTGGGAGACGGCGGTGATGTCCTCGCCGGTCGCGTCGAGCACGGCGAGGATCTTCTCGATGCCGGCGATGAACCCGTCTGCGGGGTCGGCGGGGGTGCTCGGGGTCTTGGTGCTCACGAGCTCGCCGGTGTCCTCGTCGACGGCGACCACGTCGGTGAAGGTGCCCCCGGTGTCGATGCCCACCCTGATCCGTCGCCGTCCGTGCGCCATGGCGTCGATTCAACCGGGCGGGAGGAGCCGATTCGTCGGCAGGTTGTGCCGACGGAGCGGCCCGGCCCCGGCCAACCTCGACACCGTCACGGCGCCGCGCCGACCGGCCAATCCGTTCAGGGCCCCGCTCCGAACCACTCGCTGACGGCCGGCAGGGGGCCGTTCGCGCCCCGGAACCTGACGGGGGGCCCGATGGTCCGGGCGCGGTGACGGGTGGGTCGGTGCGGCAGGGGTGCCGCCCACCCGTCACCACCACGGGCGGTCGCGATGCCGCAGCCGCGCCGGGTGCGCGACGAGGTCGCCGCCACCGTCGGGTCGGGCCGTTCGGCTGTCCGCCACCGCCTGGTGGGTGTGCGGCACGGTGCCCGAGTGACCGGGCCGGACCAGGTCGCAGAGACGCGCCTCACACCGCGTCTTACTGTGCAGCGGGCGCACGCGCCAGCACACTGAAAGGGTCCACAGCGAGGCCAGGAACCCTGGCCTCCGGACGGCTGGAACGCTGTCGCCCGACAGGTCGGGACCTGACCCTGCTCACCGTGGCCACGACAGTGGAGAGCGCCATGAGCACGAAGACGACCGGCCCAGAAGCCCCAGTCGACGAGCGGTCGACCGCCGAGACCCAGGCCCAGGCCGGGTCCGAACCCGTCCCCGCCGGAGACGGGCTGCCCTTCGAATGCGCCGAGTTCGGCATCGAGGGCTTCCTCCCGCACCTCGACGCCGCCAGCGAGGGCTGACCCCCTCGTTGACGCAGCACCATTCCCACCAGACCACCCCCTGCGGACTCGTCGTGCGCCCTGCGACGCGAGGCCAGGAAGACAGAGCGATGAGCACCACACCCAGGTACCCCGGCATCCCGACGGTGATCCACGGCAACGGAGCCGTGGCCCACGTCATGAGCAACGTGTGCGGCGGAGTGATCGGCTACCCGATCACGCCCTCGACGGAGATCTCCGAGATCTACGAGGCGACCCGTGCCGAGGGCGCCCTCAACGTCTGGGGCAAGCACGCCTTCTTCTTCGAGCCCGAGGGCGAGCACTCCGCCCAGAGCGGAGCCCTCGGCGCTTCCCTGACCGGCGGCCAGTTCATCTCGAACGCCTCGTCGAGCCAGGGGATCCTCTACGCGATGGAGTCCCACTACGTCACCGTGGGCAAGAAGATCGGCGGCTTCGTGCTGCAGGTCGCGGCCCGCGTGGTCTCCAAGCACGCCCTGAACGTGATGGCCGGCCACGACGACGTCTACGCCCTGCTCGCCTCGGGCTACACCGTGCTCTTCGGGTCCAACCCGCAGGAGGCGGCCGACCTCGCGGCCATCTCCTACCGTGCGTCGGCCCTGTCCCTCATCCCGGTCGCCAACGCGATGGACGGCTTCTCCACGAGCCACATGCTCAGCGAGGCCCTCCTGCCCGAGCCCGAGCTGCTGCGCGAGTACCTCGGCGACCCCGCCGGCCGCATCCCGTGCCCGACCGTGGCCCAGGAGATGCTCTTCGGGGCCAAGGGACGGGTCTTCCAGCTCAGCGGCTTCCTGGCCCGGCACGGCCGCGACATCCCCGACAGCGACGTCGCCGACCTGCGGGCGTTCCTCGCCGCCAAGGCCGACGAGGTCGAGAAGGACAACGACGGGCTGCTCGTCGACGCCACCCTGGCCTGGGTGCCGGAGGAGCTGCACGGGCCCTGGCGCCGGCAGTGGGTCAACTCGTGGGAGAAGGGCACCCGTCAGCTGGTGCCCGCCCTCGTGGACGTCAACAACCCGGGGCTGACCGGTCCGGTGCAGAACCAGCCCGACTTCCAGGCCGGGTCGGTCGACCACCGCACGCACTTCGCGTCCGCCGTCCCCGCCCTGGTGCGCCAGGCGATGAGCGAGTACTCCGAGCTCACCGGCCGCCGGTACGCGCCGGTGCTCACCTACGACTGCGACGACGCCGACATCGTCATGATCGGCCTCGGCTCCGTGGGCGACGACGTCCGGGCGGTGCTGCCGCACCTGCGTGCTCAGGGCCTCAAGGCGGGCCTGGTCTCGGTCAAGCTGCTCCAGCCCTTCCCCGAGGCCGAGGTCGTCGCGGCCCTCGCCGGCAAGAAGGCCGTCATGGTCCTCGAGCGCAGCGACCAGACCGCGCTCACCGCCCTGGTGACCGCAGCCCTCTTCCGGGCCCGCGAGAACGCCGTCGAGCCGCGCCACGAGGGCATCCCCGGGCTCGCCGACACCCCGCGCCTCACCACCGCCATCTTCGGGCTCGGTGGCCACGACCTCCAGCCGCGGCACCTCGTCGCCGCGTTCAAGGAGCTGGCCGCCGGCACCCTGCCCCCGCTGATCTACCTCGGCTCGCAGTTCTTCGAGGACCACCCGTCCGAGCACGGGGGCGAGGTGCAGGAGCGGATGCGGGCCGCCTACCCGGAGACCGAGCTGATGGCGCTGCGCACCGAGCCGAACCCGGTGCTCCTGCCGCCGGGCGCGATGCGGATCCGCTTCCACTCCGTCGGCGGCTACGGCACGATCGCGACCGGGAAGCTGCTCACCGACATCCTCGCCGGGCTGCTCGGCATGCACAGCAAGTCGGCGCCCAAGTACGGCTCGGAGAAGTCCGGTGCGCCGACGAACTACTACATCACCTTGAGCCCCGAGCCGATCTGGCTGACCAACGCCGAGCTCGAGGACGTCGAGGTCGTCATCGCTCCCGACCACAAGGCGTTCGTGCACACCAACCCGCTCAAGGGCCTGGTGCACGGCGGCACCTTCATGCTGCAGACCAGCCTGTCGCCGGAGGAGGTCTGGCGCGAGCTGCCCCGCCATGCCCGACGGACGATCCGGGAGAGGGAGATCCGCTTCTTCACCATCGACGCCTTCACGGTGGCCCGCAGGCACGCCCCCACACCGGACCTCGAGACCCGGATGATGGGGATCGCGTTCATCGGCGCCGTGGCCGCCCACGTCGACCGGGTCGCCGCAGGCGCCCCCCGCGAGGACATCCTCGAGCGGGTGCGCCACCAGCTCGAGAAGAAGTTCGGTCGCAAGGGCGCGAACGTGGTCGAGAGCAACATGGCGGTCATCGTCGACGGCATCGAGGCGACCGTGCGGGTCGACTACGACGCCCGCGAGCTGGTCGCCATCGGCGATGAGCACGCGCGCGAGTCGCTGCTCACGGTGGCCATGTCCGCCGCCATGTGCCCGAGCACGACGGCCGAGCACACCAGCGGCCTGTTCGACCCGGCCTACTACGAGGACCTGATGATGCGGCCCTTCCGCGAGGGCAGCATCGCCGAGGCCCCGGTGCTGCCGGGCGTCGGCCTCTTCATGCCTCCGGGCACCGGGGCCGCCAAGGACAAGGGCCTGTTCCGTCGCGAGGTGCCGGAGTTCAACCCGACCCTGTGCACCGGCTGCCTGGACTGCGCCCTGGTCTGCCCGGACGCCGCCATCCCCAACACCGTGCACGAGGTGCACGACCTCCTGCTCACCGCAGTCGACCGGATCGAGGCCACCCCCGGCCAGAAGGACGGCCTGCGACTGGCCGTCTACGGCATCGCCGAGCGCACCCGCGAGGCCTTGCGGCACAGGGAGGAACGGCCGTTCTCGCAGGTCGTGGAGTCCGCCTCGGCGGCCCTGCGCGACGACCCGGTCATGGCCCACGTCGTCGACCGCCTCGTCGCCGAGCTCGCCACCTACCCGGTCGCGCGCACCCGGCCGTTCTTCGACTCGCCGGAGAAGGAGGAGCCGGGCACCGGTGGCCTCTTCGCCGCGACCGTCGACCCGTGGAAGTGCACGGGCTGCCTGGAGTGCATCGATGTCTGCGGGCCCGGCGCGCTCACGGTGCAGGAGCAGGATGCCGACGTGCTCACGGCGCTGCAGCAGCGTTTCGGCTTCATGGGAGCCACGCCCAATACGCCCGCCCGCTTCATCGAGGGCTCGGACACCCCGGACGGTGACATCAAGCGGCTGATGCTCGACCACGAGAACTTCTACGCGACCACCGGCGGCCACGGCGGCTGCCGCGGCTGCGGTGAGGTGACCGCCATCCGGCTGGTCATGTCGACGTCGCACGCCATCGGCGAGCGCCGGCGCCGCGAGCACGTCAAGGCGCTGGGCAGCCTGGTCGACCGGCTCCACGTCAAGCGCGCCACCGTGTCTGACGAGGGGCGCCGGGAACGCCTCAGCCGCACCATCACGACGCTCGAGCGGCGCCTGTACGAGCAGGAGGGTGGCCCGACCGGCAACGGCCCGGCGTCCACGATCATCGCGAACTCGACCGGGTGCAGCAGCGTCTACGCCTCGACGATGCCGTTCAACAACTACCTCGACCCGTGGGTGAACAGCCTGTTCCAGGACGCCCAGCCCCTGGCCAAGGGCATCTTCGAGGGCGTCGCCGCCCAGAGCGTCGCCGACGTGCGCGCGCTGCGCGTCGCCGAGCTCGAGCTGAGCGACTCCTACGAGCCGCAGGTGCACGACAAGGCGCTCTCGACCCTGTCGTGGGAGGGCTACCGCCCCGCGGAGATGGCGCTGCTGCCCACTGTGCTCACCATCGGCGGCGACGGCGCAAGCTACGACATCGGGTTCGGTGCGATGTCGCGCATCCTCGCCAGCGACACCCCGGTGAAGGTGCTCGTGCTGAACTCCGGCGTCTACTCCAACACCGGCGGCCAGGCCTCCACGGCCAGCCTCACCGGCCAGGACTCCGACCTGGCGCGCTTCGGGTCGGCCCACGAGGGCAAGCACGAGTCGCGCAAGGAGCTCGGGCTGCTGGCGTCGTTCCATCCCAACGTCTACGTGTGCTCCACCAGCACCGCCATCCAGGGGCACTTCCTCACCAGCACGATGGAGTTCCTGCGCTACCAGGACGCCGCAGCGGTGCTCGACGTCTACACGCCGTGCGGGTCCGAGCACGGCATCCCCGAGGAGGCCTCGTCCCGGCGGGCCCGGCTCGCGGTCGAGAGCCGGATGAACCCGGTGTTCGTGCACGACCCGCGCCGCGGGTCGACCCTGCACGACTGGTTCAGCCTCGACGGGAACCCCGACGTCTCGAAGACCTGGACCAACACCGACCTCGCCTACCGCGACGATGCGGGGGAGCTACAGCTGATGACGCTGCCGCTCACGCCGGCCGAGTTCGCGCTCGGCGAGACCCGGTTCCGCAAGCAGTTCAAGCGGCTGCCCGCCGAGCTCGACGACATCGCCGTGCGGATGGACGAGTTCGTCGACCTCGGGCGCGACGAGCAGGCGGCGCGGGTGCCGTTCGTCTTCGCCACCGACGAGAACCAGAAGCTGATCAAGGTGCAGTGCTCGCACTCGATCGTGGCCCTGGTCGAGGACCGGCGCCGCTACTGGCAGATCCTGCAGTACCTCTCCGGCGTCCACGAGGCGAAGCTCACCGCCCTGCACCGCAGCGACCTGGCCGACCTCAGGTCGCGCTACGAGGAGGCCATGCGAGAGCGCGAGTCGTCCATCGACTCGATCGCCGAGGCGATGGCCTCGCTCGCCTCGACGAGCCGTGCCCCGGTCGGGGTCGGGGCGCCGTCCCCGGTCCTCTCCGGCCGAGCCGGGATGCCGGCCACCCCGGTCGCCACCCCCTCACCCGGCGCCGTGGGCACCGTGGGCGAGGTCGGGGCGGTCGGGGCGGCCCCACCGGACGCGCCGGTGCACCTGGCAGAGGTGGACCTCCCGAAGTGCAACGACT
Organism: uncultured Actinomycetota bacterium; assembly: GCA_963747405.1. GTDB lineage: Bacteria > Actinomycetota > Actinomycetes > Actinomycetales > Dermatophilaceae > Fodinibacter. The sequence continues at coordinate 68,132 of CAVVFG010000009.1, read as the reverse complement.
GCGGCACCTGCTACCAGGAGCTGCCGCAGCTCTTCGAGCCGCACTCGATGCTGGTCGACGGCGCGGTGCAGAAGGTGGCCCGGATGATCCCCGGTGCGCTCGAGACCGTCGAGCTGACGCCCGAGCTGCTCAAGCGGATCGACCGGGTCAAGAAGACCTGCGACGCGGAGATCATCCAGTGAGCACCGCCAGCCTGGTCGAGGAGCAGGTCGAGCTGCTGCGGCGGCGCCTCGAGGCCGACCCGCAGGCCTTCCGCGAGACGTTCATCGAGGACGGCATGAACGCCGTCACGTGGGAGTTCTCGCAGCCGGAGCTCGGCGAGGACTTCACCCGGGCGCTGTGGGAGGTGCTGGTGCGCGGGGACGACGCCAGCCGGGTGATCATGCGCTTCCTGTGGGGTGTCCCGCTGAGCCGCAAGCGCAAGTTCATCCGGGCCATCGACGCCCACCTCTCCGACCGGTACCCGATGTTCGCCGGGCTGTCCGACGGCTGGCCAGCCGGGAACTCGATCCCGCCACACATCCGCGAACCCGAGCAGCGCGAGAAGGACTTCGACCTGGTCAACGAGGGCTACCTCGGCTACCTCAACGTCGGCTACAGCCGCAGCGAGGTCGACCTGATCGTGTGGCTCGAGGCGCTGCGCGACAAGCAGTGCGAGGAGAAGCACTGCGAGGTGGGCATCATGGTTGCCGGGCGCGCCGAGCCCAAGGGCGGCTGCCCCGTCAAGATCCACATCCCACAGGTGCTCGAGCTGGTCGGCACGGGCAAGTTCCACGAGGCGCTCGAGCTCATCGAGTCGTGCAACCCACTGCCCGACGTCACCGGGCGGGTCTGCCCGCAGGAGCTGCAGTGCCAGGGCGTGTGCATCTTCACCAAGACGCCGATCGCCTTCGGTCAGCTCGAGTGGTTCCTCCCCGAGCGGGAGAAGCTCGTCGACCCCGGCAGCGTCACCCGCCGGTTCGCCGCGTCCGTCGACCCCTGGCAGGCGGCTGCGAAGCCCCCGGTGGCCATCATCGGCTCCGGTCCCTCGGGCCTGATCAACGCCTATCTCCTTGCGGCAGAGGGTTTCCCGGTCACGGTCTTCGAGGCGTTCCACGCGCTCGGCGGGGTGCTGCGCTACGGCATCCCGGAGTTCCGCCTGCCCAACGACCTCATCGACGACGTCGTGAGCAAGATCAAGCTGCTCGGCGGCCGCTTCGTCCAGAACTTCGTCGTGGGCAAGACAGCGACCATCGAACAGCTGCGCGAGGCCGGTTTCTGGCGCGTGTTCGTCGGAACGGGCGCCGGACTCCCGCGGTTCATGGACGTGCCGGGGGAGCACCACCTCAACGTCATGTCCGCCAACGAGTTCCTCACCCGGGTCAACCTCATGCAGGGACTGCGTGACGACTACGAGACCCCGCTGCCCGAGACAGCGGGCAAGGAGGTGCTCGTCATCGGTGGTGGCAACACCGCGATGGATGCTGCGCGCACCGCCCACCGGCTCGGGGGCCACGTGACGATCGTCTACCGGCGCACCCGCAGCGAGATGCCGGCCCGGGTGGAGGAGCTGGAGCACGCGCTCGAGGAGGGCATCGCGCTGCTCCCGCTGCGCTCCCCGACCGAGTTCCTCGGTGACGAGGCCACCGGGTTCGTCACCGCGACCACACTCGACGTCATGGAGCTGGGGGAGCCCGACGCCTCCGGCCGTCGCCGCCCGGTGCCCACCGGCCGCACCGAGACGATGAAGGCCGACCTGGTCATCATGGCGCTCGGCAACGCCTCGAACCCGATCATCAAGGACTCCGAGCCCCAGCTGCACACGACGACGTGGGGGACCATCGACCTCGACCACGCCGGGTCGCAGGAGACCTCGCTGCACGGCGTCTACTCCGGAGGTGACGCGGCCCGCGGCGGGTCGACCGCCATCAACGCCGCCGGTGACGGCCAGGCCGCCGCCCGCGAGATCATCGGCCGGGTCGACGTGCCGCCCGACCAGGTCGCTGCGATGGTCAGGAGCGCCGAGGCGTTCACCGACCGGGCCTCGGCCGAGCAGGTGATCCTGGCGACGGCCCACCTCGCCGACGGCATCGAGGAGATCACGGTGCGCTCACCCGTCATCGCCGCCGCGGCGCGGGCCGGCCAGTTCGTCCGGGTCCTGCCGTGGCCGGACGGTGAGCTCATCCCGTTGACCCTCGCCGACTGGGACGTCGACGCGGGCACCATCTGCCTGGTCGTGCAGGGCGTCGGGACGAGCAGCATAGAGATCAACCGGATGCAGGTCGGTGACGCCTTCGCCGGCATCGCCGGTCCGCTCGGACGCCCGAGCGAGGTGCATGCCTACCCGCCCGACCAGTCGGTGGTGTTCACCGCGGGCGGCCTGGGACTGCCCCCGGTCTACCCGATCCTGCGCGAGCACCTTCGGATGGGCAACCACGTCACCCTCATCGCGGGGTTCCGCAGTGCCGACCTGCTCTTCTGGACCGGTGAGGACGAGCGCGTCGCCGCCCTGCAGCGCGAGTTCGGTGACCTGCTCGACGTCGTCTACACCACGAACGACGGGACCTTCGGCGTCGAGGGCTTCGTCACCACACCCCTCGAGGGCATGCTCGAGGCAGCCGTGGCGGGGACCGGCCGCGGCATCGCCGAGGTCGTCGCCATCGGCCCACCGCTGATGATGCGAGCCGTGTCGGACCTCACCCGCCGGTTCGGTATCCCGACTCTCGCGAGCCTGAACTCGATCATGGTCGACGCCACCGGCATGTGCGGGGCCTGCATGGTGCCGGTGACCGTCGACGGCAAGAGCATTCGCAAGCACGCCTGCATCGACGGCCCCGAGATCGACGCGCACATCATCGAGTGGGACAAGTTCCTCCCGCGCTTCGGCCAGTTCCGGGCGCAGGAGGCGAGGAGTCGCATCCGGCACGGGCTCGACTAGCCGTCGGCTCTCGGGACCGGATCGGCGCCCGGTTCAGAAGGGTGGCTCGTCCGGCCATTGCGCGCGGGACCGTGATCGCGCGTGTCCGGCCCGCAGTGCTGCGGCGGAGGTGCAGCGGCGGTGGGTGGGGTGGGTTCGTCGGGCGGTGTCGATGGGGTGCATGTGGTGCTCGAGGCGGAAGGTCAGGTGGTGCTCGAGGGCGCTCCATGTCGCCACGAGGCCCGGGTCGGCGGGGTCGGCGGGGTCGGCGGGGTTGGCGGGGTCGGCGGGGAGCATCAGGGTGTGTAGGGCGTCGAGTGGTGCGGTGGTGCGGGCCCGGCCGGTGGGGTCGGTCCAGGTGGCGGTGCCGTCGGGGGTGAGGTGTAGTCGCCAGCCGGGTCGTTGCTTGATGCGGTGGTGTCGCCGGCAGAGGGTGAGCAGGTTGGTGGCGGCGGTGGGCCCGGTCGGCCAGGGCCGCACGTGGTCGAGGTCGCAGAACCGTGCGGCGATGGTGCAGCCGGGGAAGCGGCAGCGGCCGTCGCGGGCCTTGACCAGGGCGGTGAGCTGAGCGCTGGGCCGGTAGCCGTCGGTGGTGAGGTCGTCGTCGGGGTCGAGTCGTGCCCCGGTGAGCGGGTCGCAGGCGGCGAAGGCCGGTGCGGCCTTCGGGCGGCCGCGGCGCGGTGGTGTGGGTCGCCCTGACAGGTGCTCACGCAGCCAGGAGCGACGCACGAGCAATGGTTCGCAGGGTCGGCTGCCCTGCACCTCGATCAGGTCCTCATCACATCCGGCTCTCGCCGGCGGGGCGTGGGCCGGCCCGCCGCCGGCCCCGGCATCCGCCCGTGCGTGCACGCAGTCAACGCCGGTGTCGGGCGCCGCCCTCGTCGGCTTCTCGTCAGGCGCGCCGACAAGGGGCTCGCCTGACGCCGACTGCTTGATGCCGTCCACGATCTTGTCGTCCTGCGTGGCTGTGCTCGCCTGGGCGTGGGTTGAACCGCCGCCGCCAGTAGTAGGCGCCGGTGGGTGAAAGCTGGCCACGATCTCGTCGTCGCGCCCCGTCGGCGCCGGGGAGTGGGCTGAGCTGCCGTCAACCGCAGTCGACGCCGACTGGTGGACATTGGTCGGACGCTCACCCTCGGCCGCGGCAGTGTGCAACTGCGGGTTGTAACCCTCGGTTGCACCCACCCCCTCGCTGGCAGCGGGAGGGCCCGGCACCGGCTGGTTGTCGGCGGGCACGGTGAGCACGATCTGCACGTCGACGTTCGCGTTGCCGGTGACCAGGTCGGTGAGCGCCTTGCCGCGGGCCTGTTCGATGGTGGAGCAGGTGCCCTCGGCGAGGAGGTCGTGGGCGAGGCGGTCGATCGCGGCCCAGGCGCTGGCGGCGTCCTCGCTGGGGAAGGTGCCGTGCCACTCGTCGACTCCGGGCTCGGCCACCCAGCGGCGCAGACCGGTGCGGGCGCGGGCCCGTCGGGCGCGCTCACGGACCAGGTCTGCCGAGATGCGTGAGAGCAGCACCCGGGTGCGCCGCCGCAGCGAGGAGGAGTCGTCGCCGAAGTGAGCGGACAGCGCGGCCACGACCGCGTCGGCCACGTCGCCCGGTGCCACCTCGAGCTCGAACGCGACGACCCCGGCGCGGTACCCGTCGAGCTGCCCGGCCACCATCGCCTCGTGCAGCCCACCCAGGCCGCTGGCCTGGGGCACCTCGCGGGCCTCGGCCGGCGCCGGGACCCGGCCCGCGGCCAGCCGCACCGCCTGCTCCACGCGCCGCTCGGCCTGCTGGTGCGAGGCCCCGATCACCGGTGCGATGACGTCGGCGGCGTCGAGGGTCACCCGTCCGGGCCCGTGCACGCTCTCGCCGAGGGTGCCGTCCTCGCACCACCGGCTCTCGCGCCGGGCAGCCTCGGCGATGGCGGCGTCCTGCACCGCGGTGACGGTGTTGATCAGCCACTGGCAGTGCGCCACGACCGACAGCCACTCGTCGCGGCCACGGGTGGCGCTCGGCCCCTCGATCGCAGCCGCGACCCGCGCCGCACCCACGGACACCGCCCCGGCCGGGTCATCCGCTGCCCCGGCGGCAGACGCGGCCGCGACCCCCGACGACCGCTGGTCGTGCTGCTGCGACGTGATCACGTCTCCCCCTTCCCCGTGACACGATCCTACCGTTGGAAATGGAATGGCACAAGAGTTCGAATCAACGAGTTCGCCTGCAGCAGAGCCAATCTGCCAGTGCCAGAACCCGGCGATCACGGCGACCGCACCGCCCCCGAGGTCAAGATCCGGATGAAGTGCAACCGGTTCCTGGGCACCGACGTCTTCCACTGCCACGTCCTGGCCCACGAGGACGACGGCATGAGGATGATCGTCGACGTCTCGGAGGACTGCGTGGTCTGCACGGCGACCCAGGCGCGGTTACAGGCGATCGAGGACGAGACGGGCACCATGAGCCGATTGCCCCACCACCTCCGTCGCCGCCCAGGGGATGAGGCGTGTCGGATGAGGCGTGCGGGGTCACGCGTGCGGGAAGGAGGTCGCCGCGGGGCCCTCGAGCTCGGCGCGGTGGTTGCGGATGAGGTCGAGGTTGCGGTCGCGCAGGTGGTCGAAACCCTGGCCGATGTTGGAGCCGGGGGTGAGGGCCGACAGCGCCTCGTCGGGGTCGAGCCGGGCCGAGACCCAGCCCTCGTGGGTGGCCGCCTTGGCCACGATGTGCCCGACCGGCGTCACGACGTGCGAGTTGCCGAAGTAGAGCACCCCGGCCGGGTCCTGGCCGACCGCGTTGGCGCCGATGACGAAGACGTGGTTGTCGTACGCCCGGGCGCGTGAGGTGAGCTCCCAGATGTCGGCCGAGCGCAGCAGCGCGGAGGGCCGGCAGATGACCTCGGCGCCGAGCACCGCCTCGATGCGGGACAGCTCGGGGTAGTCGCCGTCGAAGCAGATGATCATGCCGATCCGGCCGAGCTCGGTGTCGCACACCGTGACCGTGTCGCCGGGCGTGACCCAGCCGCCACCGGAGACGGCCTCGGAGCAGAACGGGTGCGTCTTGCGGTAGACGCCCAGCAGCTCGCCCCGCGGGTCGACGAGCACCGAGGCGTTGAAGACGGTGTCGGGGGTGGGCCCCCGCTCGTAGGTGCCCGCCACGAGGTGGATGCCGAGCTCGGCCGCCACGTCGCGCAGCGGTTCGATGACCGGGCCGGGGAGCTCGGACACCAGCTCCCACAGCTCCTCCGTCGCGCAGCCGGGGGTGAACCCGGTGGTGGCCGACTCGGGCAGCACCACCAGCTCGGCGCCGGTCGCCTCGACGCAGCGACGGGTGGTGTCGACCAGGTGGTCGAGGTTGGCGGCGACCGATCCGGCGGTCAGCGGCCCCGGCACGGGCGCGACCTGCACGGCGGCAGCGGTGAACGCGCGCATCAGCGCCTCCTTCCGATCCTGGCCCCGAGCGCGACGCCGGCCAGGGCGAGCAGGCCACCGACCAGCACCCCGACCGCGAAGCCGGCACCGTTGTCCAGGCTGAGGGTCGCGTTGGCGGTGGCCGCCCGGCCGGGGTAGACAGCGCCGGTCTCCGGGCCGGCGGCACCCGACCCGGGCGTCACCGCAGCGCCCTCCGGACCGACACCGACGGGGGTGAGCCCGGCGATGTCGGCGTCGAGCGCGGTGAAGAACTGGCCGGCCATCTTCTTGGTGACCCCCGCGAGCATCCGCTGGCCCACCCCGCCGATCGCCCCGCCCACTGACGCGTCGGCGTCGTAGGAGAGCTCGGTGCCCCCGCCGTCCGACGGGACGAGCTGCACCTTGACGTCGGCGTCGATGGTGCCCGGAGCGCCCGCGCCGGATGCCCGCATGGTCAGCGAGCTCGGCGCGACCTTGTCGGACAGGGACACCTCACCGGCATACGTGCCCTTGATGGCCGCGACGCCCGCGGTGACTGACATCGCGTAGCGGTCGTCGCCGATCACGGCGAGCGACTCGCAGCCGGGCAGGCACCGGGCCAGCACGGCGGGGTCCTGGATCGCCTCCCAGACCTTGTCGACCGGGGACTCGAGCGTTGAGCTGCCGGAGATCTTCATCGCGAACCTTCCTGCGCGGGAACGGAGCCGGGGGGCGGTGCGTGCTGTTGGCGCAGCTGCCAGAGTTCGGTGGGGCTGATCGGCATCGAGCGGATGGGGAACCCCTCGGCGTCCTCGATGGCGGAGGCGATGACGGCCGACACCGGGATGGTGCCTGCCTCGCCGGCGCCCTTGAGGCCCAGCGGGTTGAGCGGGCTGGGGGTCTCGAGGTGGTCGGTCTCGATGTGCGGCACCTCGGAGGCGTACGGCATCAGGAAGTCCATGAACGACGCGTTGAGCAGCTGCCCCGACTCGTCGTAGGCCATCCGCTCGTAGAGCGCGCCGCCCACCCCCTGCGCGACCCCACCGTGGACCTGGCCCTCGACGATCATCGGGTTCACCATGACTCCGCAGTCGTGCACCACGCAGTAGCGCAGGATGCGGATCTCGGCGGTGACCGGGTCGGTCTCCACGATCGCCGCATGCATCCCGTTGGCGAAGGTGGCCTGGGTGGGGGAGTAGAAGTCCTTGCCCTCGAGGCCGGGCTCCTCGTCGTCGGCCACCGGTGGCTTGTCAGGGTCGAAAGTTCCGGCGAACTGTGTTGCAGCAGAGGCGGACTGGTCGAAGGCGTACCGCAGCGGGTTCGAGAGCACGGCCACCGTCGAGAGCGCGATCGCCGTGCCCGGCGCTCCCTTCACCGAGATCACGCCGTCGTCGATCTCCAGGTCGTCGGGCGACACCTCGAGCGCGTCCGCCGCGATCTTCAGCGCCTTGGTGCGCACCACCCGGGCGGCGAGCGCCACGGCGTTGCCCGACATCACGGCACCGCGCGAGGCGAACGTGCCGACGGCGTACGGCATCCGGCGGGTGTCCCCGGTGGTGACGTGTACGTCCTCGAGGCGCACGCCGAGCTCGTCGGCCACGATCTGGGCGAGGATCGTCTGGTGCCCCTGGCCCTGCGTGGTCAGGCCGGTGGCCACGTTGACCCGCCCGCTGGTCTCCACGTGCACGTGGCCGCCCTCGTAGGGGCCCACCCCGGTGCCCTCGACGTAGCAACCGATGCCCAGGCCCACGCGTCGCCCGTCGCGCTCGGCCTGCTCGCGGTAGGCGGCGAAGTCGTCCCAGCCGACCAGCGCCTTGAGCGTGGCGAGGGATGCCGGGAAGTCACCCGAGTCGTACTTCAGCGGCCGGCCGTCCTGGAACATCAGGCCGTGGTCGTAGGGCATCTCGTCGGGTTGGATGAAGTTGCGCGAGCGCACCTCGGCGCGGTCGATTCCGAGGTGTGCCGCGATGGCATCCATCGCGCGCTCCATGGCGTAGCAGCCCTGGGGGCGGCCGGCACCCCGGTAGGGCGTGACCAGGACGGTGTTGGTGTACAGCGACCAGAACTCGACCCGGTAGGCGCCTGGCTTGTAGGGCCCGAGCAGCTGGGTCGCGGTGATGATCGGCACGATGATGCCGTAGGGCGTGTAGGCGCCGTTGTCGTGCCAGAACCGCACGTCCAGCGCCAGCAGGTGGCCCTCGTCGTCGAAGCCGACGGTGACCTCCTGGAGCTGGCCGCGCTCGTGCGCGCTGGAGACGAAGTGCTCGCGGCGGTCCTCGGTCCACTTCACGTCGCGGCCGAGGTTGCGGGCCGCCCAGGGCACCAGCACCTCCTCCGGCCACGGGTGCATGATCTTGACGCCGAACCCACCCCCCACGTCGGGGGCGATGCACTCGACCTTCGCGAGCGGCATTCCCAGCTTGGCGGCCACCGCGGCACGCACGCCGGTGGTGGTCTGGGTGGAGGAGTAGAGGCGCAAGGAGCCCTCGTCGAGGTCCCACCTGGCGTAGACGCCCTTGCCCTCCAGTGGCGTGCAGGCGCTGCGCTCGATGGCCAGGTCGAGGGTGAGCCGGTTGGGCGCGGCGGCCATCGCGGCCTCGAGGTCGCCGACCTCCTGCAGCAGGTGGGCACTGACGTTGTCGGGCACGTCGTCGTGGACGAGCACGGTCGCGGCCCGAGCCGCGTCGACGCCGACGACGACCGGCAGCTGCTGGTAGGAGACCCGGATGCGCGCTGCGGCATCCTCGGCGACGTAGCGGTCGCGGGCGACGACCATCACCACGGCCTCGCCGACGTGGTTCACCTCGTCCTTCGCCAGGCAGTAGCCGGTGCGGGCGTGGGTCAGCGCCGGGTGCGGGATGAGGACGGGCAGCGGTTCGGCGACCCGGCCGGTGAGGTCGTCCCAGGTGTAGATCGCCTCGACGCCGTCGACCTCCCACGCGTCGTCGATGTCGATGTCGGCGACCCGGGCATGGGCGTGCGGGCTGCGCACGAAGGCGGCCTCGAGCGCGCCGTGGCCCAGGTCGTCGAGGTAGCGGCCGTTGCCGGTGAGGAGCCGGGGGTCCTCCCGGCGCTGTACCTTCTCGCCGAACTGCCGGGTGCTCACCGTTCCCTCCCGCCCGCGGTGCGTCCGGGTGTACCCGGGTCGACCAGTTGGTCGTGCCCGGTACGTTCGCGGCGGATCTCGGCCGCTCGGCCCACGGCCTTGACGATGTTCTGGTAGCCGGTGCAGCGGCACAGGTTGCCCGAGATGGCCTCGCGCGCCTCCTCCGGCGTGGGGTCGGGGTTCTCGTCGAGGTAGGCGGTGATCGTCGTGACGAACCCCGGGGTGCAGAAGCCGCACTGCAGGCCGTGGCACTCGGCGAACGCCTGCTGCACCGGGCTCATCGCGTCGGGGTCGTTGCCGATGCCCTCGACGGTCGTGATCTCGTGGCCCTGCGCCGACACCGCGAACATCAGGCACGAGCGCATCGGCTGCCCGTCGACCAGCACGGTGCACGCCCCGCAGACCCCGTGCTCGCAGCCGACGTGCGTGCCGGTGAGGGCCAGGTCGTGCCGCAGGAAGTCGGAGAGCAGCCGCCTGGCGGGGGCCTGTGCCGAGCGCTGGACCCCGTTGACCTGCAGCCGGATGCCGAGCAGCTGCTCCGCGGCCGGCCCACCCTCGGTGCCCGGCGAGCTCGTGACCTCCGTGCTGCCGATCTCGCTCATGCCGCCCCCTCCACGTCGTCGCCCGGGCACGCCGCGCGCAGGGCCCGCACCGTCAGCTCGGCCGCCAGCATCCGCCGGTACTCGGCGCTCGCGTGGATGTCGGCCTCGGGGTCGACGTGCCCGCGCACCAGCTCCGCCACGGCATCCGCCACCGGGGCACGCACTGGCGACCCGGCATCCCAGCCGGCCAGCGCCGGCGAGAGGTCGAGCACGGTGGGCACCGGCGTCACCGAGACGAACGACGCGCGCGCCGACCTGACGTCACCCGCGGGTGTGGCCTCGACCGCCAGGGCCACCCCCGCCAGCGCGTAGTCGCCGTGCCGGCGGGCGGACTCCAGGAACGCGGTGCGGGTGGCGGGTTCGAACCGCCCGAACCGCACCGCCTCGACGAGCTCGTCGGGCGCCAGCGTGGTCTCCAGCGGGCCCTCGAAGAAGTCGGCCGCGGCGACCTCCCGGCGTCCCCTGCGACCGACGACCTCCACCACCCCGCCGGTGAGCACGAGCACCGCCGGCATCTCGCCCGCGGGGTCGGCGTGGGCGATCGACCCGACGGTGGTACCCCGGTTGCGGATCGCGGGGTGGGCGACGTTGCGCACCGCCTGGCGCAGCAGGGGCAGCGCGGCATCCGCCCCGTCGTGCCGTTCCAGGCCCGCGTGGCGCACCAGCGCCCCCACCCGCACCCACGCGTCGGTGACGTCGACGGCATCCAGACCCGTGACGCCGTTGATGTCGACGAGGTGGCCCGGCGCCGCCAGGCGCATGTTCAGCACCGGTATCAGGCTCTGCCCGCCGGCGAGCACCTTGCCGTCGGCGCCGACCTCGGCCAGCACGCCGACGGCCTCGTCGACGGTGTGCGGTGCGTGGTGCACGAACGGCGCGGGTTTCACCAGAGCGATCCTGCCTTGTCGAAGGGGTCGAAGTAAGGCTCCGTCCCGCCGGGAGTTGCGCAACTCGGCCGCTGCGCCCATCGGTCACCGACGCAGGTCGCGCTCGGTCCACCCGGAAACGCTCAGGTCACCGGTGGCGACGAGCCCGGTCGGCCAGGGCGGCCAGGGCTGCCGGGAAGATCTCGGCGGGCGGGTTGACCAGCCCGGCGCCGACCTGACCGATCCCGGGCCGGTTGCCCGCCATCCCCGTGTTGATCTGGGGGAGGATGCCGGTGCGGCAGACCGCGGCCACGTCGATACCGGTGGGGGCTCCGTCGAACTCGAGCACGGGAATCGTCCACCGGGGGTTCTTGGCGAGCGTGATCTCGTACATCCGCCGGGTGGTGGCGAGCGCGTCGGGCACCGTCCCCCCGACGAACCGCACGATGGCCGGCGCGGTCGCCATGGAGAACCCGCCGATGCCCGCGGTCTCGGTGATCGCGGAGTCGCCGATGTCGGGGTTGGCGTCCTCGGGGCCGAAGCCGCCGAGGTACAGCCCGTCGATGTACTGGGCCGGACCGGTGAACCACTGGTCGCCGGTACCCGACACCTGGATGCCGAACTCGGTGCCGTTGCGGGTCATCGCCACCACCATCGACGACCCGTCGATGCCACGGGCCGCGTCGAGCGCCAGCTTGCAGGCCGGCATCGAGAGGTTGAGGAAGAAGTGGTCGTTGCCTCCGATGAACCGCAGCACCTGCGCCACGTCGGCGGCGTCGTGACCGGAGGAGGCGAGCCCCGGCGCGAGGTCCCGGAGCAGCATCAGCGTGCCGGACCGGTTGCGGTTGTGCGCCTCGTCGCCCATCTGCAGCATCTGGGTGAGGATGCCGGTGACATCGATGGGGTCAGCGGCGCGAACCGTGTCGCGCAGCAGTGGGCCGAGGACGGCTGACATCCACCGCAGTCGCTCGAGCACTTCCGGCTGGTAGGCGCCGAACCGCAGCACCTTGCCCAGCCCTTCGTTGAGCGAGCAGAAGGTCCTGCCCCCCGTGGCGGGGTCCTCGAGGACGAACATCCACATCGAGGGGGAGACCACGCCGGCCATCGGGCCGACCGCACTGTGATGGTGGCACGGCTCGAGGGTGAACCGACCGTCCTCGAAGAGCGCCAAGGCGTCCTCGGCGTCCTCGACCAGGCCCTCGAAGGCCGCCGCGCCCATGAGCGCTCCCCGCAGTGGCCCCGAGGCCTGCTCCCAGGCGATCGGCGGTCCGGCGTGGAGGAACGCACCCGGCTCCAGCCCCAGCACCTCCGAGGCGGGGGCGACGTCGACCAAGGTCGCCTGGCTGGCGAGCACCGCCTCGACCGCGCGCTGGTTCGCCGCCTGGCGACGCGGGTCGCCGGCCACCACGGCCAGGTCGCCCGACGTGCCCGTCATCGGTGGCTGCCACTCGACCCGCTCGACCGGCACGCCCTGCGCCTCGACCGCCGTGGCGAAGTGGCCGGCGCCGGTGGAGACCAGCCCGGAAAGGGGGTTCGACGAGGCGGACGGGTTCGCAAGCGTCATGACGTGGCTCCGGCGATCAGTGAGGCGGCCCGGGAGGCCGCGTGGGCGTTGGACAGGTGCACTTCGGCGCCGGCATCGGCGAGGGCCTGCGCCTGCCGGGTGAGACCCTGCGGGTCGTCCTCGGTGCCGACGCAGGCCACCACGACCGGAAGGTCGCGACCACCGTCGCGGGCCGCGGCGATGGCGTCGCTCACCGCGGGGGCGAGGAGGGCGGCGGGGTCGGGCTCGGCACCGTGCCCCAGCACCACGTCCAGGAGGAGCACTGCGGTGGCCGGGTCGGCGGCCGCCCGCGCGATGTGCTCCAGCCGCAGCCCCGGGTCGATCATCGGGTGGGCTCGGCCACGCGTCAGGGCGTCGTCACCGAAGTCGACCATGAGGTGGGCGTCCGCGGTGAGCGAGTCGTCGAGCGCGAGCTCGGGGGAGAGGGGGATGTTGGACCGGACCGGGCCGAGCCGCTCTCCTGCGACGAGCATCGCCTCGTCGCACAGGGTTCCGCCCACGAACAGCCCCCGCAGGTAACCCGGCACCGGCTGCCACTCGCGCTCGCCCCAGACCGGCCACTGCGGCACGGGCACCTCGAGGCGCGCCAGCAGCGACTCTGCGGCGGCGGTCAGGTCCGGTCGGCCAGGACCGAGCAGGGCAAGGTCGACGGGGGTGGACAGCGCGTCGGCGTGCTCCTGCACCGCCTGTGCCACCGCGGGTGCGGGCGGCTTGGACACGAGCACGATGTGGTGGACCGACGGGTCTGCGTCCAGGCGGCGAAGGGCCTCGATCGTCGAGAGCCCCCCGACGGCGGTCGACAGGTCCCGTCCGCCCACGCCCAGGGCCGCAGTGACGCCGACGCCCGCCGCGGCGAGCAGGCACATCAGCTGCTGGCACCCGGTGCCGGAGGCGGCGACGATGCCGACCTCTCCGGCCGGCGTGACGTTCGCGAAACCGAGGCCGACGCCCCCCACCACGGCCGTCCCGCAGTCGGGGCCCATGACCAGCAGCCCACGGTCGGCGGCGAGCCGCTTGAGCATCAGCTCCTGCTCGACCGGCACGTTGTCGCTGAAGATCATCACGTCCGCGCCCTCGTCCAGGGCGTCCACGGCCTCGACGGCGGCGTGCTCGCCGGGCACGGACACCAGGGCCAGCGGGGCGCGTGTCCGCCGGACGGCGCTGGCGGTGGTGCGCGGACGCACGGCGCTGGAGGCCTCGTCAGGGCGAGTGGTGACCACGAGAGCACCTGCCACGGCTGCGAGGGCTGCGTCGAGGGCCTCCTCGGACTCCAGCCGGAGCGCCACGACCATCTGGTTCGGCGTGCAGGTGGGCACGTCGAAGCCCATGCCTGCGAGCACCTCCACGTTGAGCGGGGTGCCCATCGCCACCTGTGCCGCGAGCACCCCTGGTGCCGCAGCGACGTCTCGGCTGACCTGCAGCAGGGTGACCGAGTCGGCATACGCAGTGCGCAGCTCCACGTGCGTGAACCCGTCGCTGGGACTCATCGGGACGCTCCTTGGGGTGAGGGTGAGAGAGATGTCAGGGACTCCAGGGCGGACAGGGCGCCGAGCACCAGCCCCGAGCCCGAGGTGTCGCCGACGTCGAGCAGGTCGTCGACCGAGCGCCGGACGAGAGCAGGGTCGCCGGTGGCCATGCCCCGAAGGAGAGCACGGAACTGGGGCACCCCCTCACCGCGCGCCGCGCACTCGAGCAGGGTCGCCGACAGCGTGGTGGTCCGCTGTCGCGCGAGGAGGGTGACGCCGCTCCGGACGGCCGCCAGCGCAGGATGCCGGGTGGCGGCTCCGGTGGCCAGCCACCCGGCGAGCACGTCGTCGCCGAGAGGGGTGAGCCCCCCGCCGAACCCGAGGAGCCCGGCGACCGCAGCGGCGTCGCACGCGGCCAGGCGCTGCATCGCCTCCGCGGGGAGCTCGGTGAGCGCCCGGGCGAGCCGGTCGCCGGCGGCCGGCCGCAGCAGGTGGGCCCCGCGGTCGACCGCGCCGGGGCCAAGGACCCCCACGGCGGTGTCGACGACCTGCGTCACGTGCACCGCGAGCCCTGGCAGCTCGACCCGGCCGTCACCCATGGTGACCCGGTCGCCGGGGTGGCACACCGGGAGCCGTGGACGCTGCGTTCTCACCCCGCAGGGCACCAGCACCGCGCGTGACGACAGCACCGCGAGGCAGGCGCCGTCGACGTCGAGGTACACCGCGTGCTGGCCGGAGTGCAGCACGGCTGCCCTCCGCGGCGGTCCCGAGACCGAGCCGAGGACCCGGACCGAGGCGGCACCGTGGACGTGCTCCCCGGGGCGCTGCTGCACACGGACCACGACGCCACCGTAGCCGCACCGGCCCGATGAGGCGGGGCCGGACCGAGCGCGGTCGATGGGGTGACCGTGAGACCGGTCACTTCGATCGACGAACCCCCATTTGCCTCTCGCCCCGGGCAGCGAGCAGCGATAGCGTCAACCCGGGCGCATCCCTTCGGGACCCGGGCGGGTGTCGACCAGAGGGGTCGGCGAGGCCGCACGGTCGCGCCACTCGTGAGGAGGGCCAATGGCGGCCAGGTTCAGTTACGCAGCCCCGACCCGGCGGGAGGAGCTGCTGGCGCTCCTGGCCGATCACGGGGCGGACGCGCGCGTCCTGGCCGGCGGCACCGACCTGATGGGCGACGTCCGCAGCGGGCTGGCCCGCCCGACGGTGGTCGTCGACGTCAAGAAGGTGGCCGGCTACGCCGACCTGGTCCGCAGCGCGCAGGAGGGGCTCATCATCGGCCCGGCAGTGACGATCAACGCCGTGCTGCGCAGCCCGGTGGTGCGCGAGTCCTACCCCCTGTTGGTGGAGTGCGCCCGAGACCTCGCCTCGCACCAGATCCGCAACCGGGCCACCGTGATCGGCAATGTCGCCAACGCCTCACCCTGCGCCGACATGTCGCCCGCCCTGCTGTGCCTGGGGGCCACGGTGGTGCTGTCCTCTCGCGACGGGAGCCGCGACGTCCCCGTCAAGGACTTCTTCACCGGCGCCAAGCGCACCGTGGTGGCCCCGGGCGAGCTGATCGAGCGGATCGTCATCCCCCCGGAGGCCGCCGGTGCGAGCGCCTCCTACCGGAAGCTGAAGCGGATCAAGGGCCACGACCTCGGCATCGTCGGGGTGGCGGCGTCGTGGAAGGACGGCGCACTGCGCCTCGGCATCAGCTCCTGCGCAGCGACGCCCCTGCTCGTCGACGGACTGTCGACACAGGACCGGGCCGATGACGTGGTGGCGGCCGTCGAGGCGGTCATCAGCCCGATCAGCGACGTGCGCTGCACCAAGGAGTACCGAACCCACATGGTCGGCGTGTACGTCCGCCGGGCACTGCGAGAGGTGGCGTGATGCACGTATCGGTGACGGTCAACGGGCACGCGTTCCAACGAGAGGTCGAGGAGCACTGGACCCTGCTGCGGTTCCTGCGTGACGGCCTGGGGATGACGGGCTCGAAGGAGGGGTGCGGCGCCGGCGAGTGCGGCGCCTGCACGGTCGAGCTCGACGGCCAGACCGTCAACTCCTGCCTGGTCCTCGCGGTCGAGGCGGATGGGGGCCGCGTCGCGACGGTGGAGGGAGAGGCCGACCACGGTCGTCTCTCGCAGATCCAGGCAGCCTTCGCGCGCCACCACGCCGTGCAGTGCGGCTTCTGCACCGGCGGCATGGTGATGTCGGTGCGAGACCTGCTCATCCGCACTCCGAAACCCACGGTGGACCAGATCAAGGAAGGCATCGAGGGCAACTTCTGCCGGTGCACCGGCTATGAGCAGATCATCGAGGCCGTCCTCGACGCCTCCGGCCAGCTCACGGCGTCCTCGAAGGGGGTTCTGAGGTATGTCTGACCACGTCACGGTGCCGTCTCCGCAGCACAACGACCCTCCCGGCCCGGGGGCCCCGGCGGGCCCCGCGGTCGGTGTCGACCACCCCCGGATGGAGACGATCGAGAAGCTCACGGGGGACGCGCTCTACACCGGCGACCTGCTGCTGCCGGGCATGCTGCACGCGAAGGTCAAGCACAGCCCGCACGCCCGCGCCCGGATCCTGGGCATCGACACCTCCCGCGCCGAGGCGCTCGCGGGTGTCCACGCCGTGCTCACCGGCCACGACCTCGACTACAAGATCGGCCTCTACATCGTCGACAAGGACATCCTGGCCAAGGACGTGGTGCGCCACTTCGGCGAGGCGGTCGCCGCGGTCGCCGCCGAGAGCCCCGAGGTCGCAGCCGAGGCCGTCGAGCTGATCGACGTGCAGTACGAGGTCCTGGAACCGGTCCTCGACCCGATGGTGGCCTTCGAGCCGGACGCCCCGCTGGTCCACCCCGACCTCGGCAGCTACAGCTACGTCGAGGCGGCGTTCAGCCCCCAGCCGGGCACGAACGTCGCCCACGTGCAGAGGATCCGCAAGGGCGACGTCGAGCAGGGTTTCGCCGAGGCGCAGTGGGTCATCGAGCGTGAGTACACGAACCCCTCCGTGCAGCACGTGCCGCTCGAGACGCATGTCGCGATCGTGCAGTGGAAGGCCGGCGACCAGGTCACGATCTGGTCGAGCGCCCAGTCGCCGTTCACGGTCCGCAACCTGTTCTGCACCGCGATGCGGTTGCCGCTGAACCAGGTCCGGGTCATCATCCCGCACGTCGGGGGCGGCTTCGGCGGCAAGGCCGGCATCCACCTCGAGCCGCTCGTGGCCTGCCTGTCCCGCGAGGCGGGCGGCCGCCCGGTGCGCCTCCAGGCGACCCGCGAAGAGGAGTTCAGCCTGCTGCCCTGTCGCAGCGCGCTGACCTACCGGATCAAGACCGGCGTCCGCTCCGACGGAGCCATCACGGCCCAGCAGATGACGATGTTCTGGGATGCGGGCGCGTACGCCGACTATGCCGTCAACGTGACCCGCGCGTCCGGCTTCTCCTCGAGCGGTCCGTACGAGGTGCCGAACGCGACCGTCGACGCCTACACGGTCTACACCAACAAGCCCTACGGCACGGCCTATCGCGGGTTCGGCCACGTCGAGTTCTTCTGGGGCCTCGAACGGCACATGGAGCTCGTGGCGCAGGCCATCGGGATGGACTCGCTGGAGTTCCGCAAGCGGAACCTGCTCAAGCCGGGTTCGGTGACGATGACCGGTGAGGTCATCACCGAGCACACCGGTGACCCCCTTGCCTGTCTCGAGGCCGCCGCGACCGCCATCGACTACGGCCGGCTCACCCCGCAGGAGGCCGAGCACGAGCGGCGCACCGGCCGCCGGATCGGCAAGGGCCTCGCCACCCTGCACAAGGCGCCGGCCATGCCCTCCTTCACCGCCACCGCCGCGGTCATCAAGATGAACTCCGACGGCTCGGTCGTGCTCAACGTCGCGCTCACCGAGATCGGCCAGGGCTGCAACACGGCGCTCGCCCAGATCGCGGCCGAGCGCCTCCGCTTCCCGATGCACCGGGTGAAGACGGCCGTCGACCGCGACACCGACAAGGACCCCTACGACTGGCAGACCGTGGCCTCCAAGGGGCTCCTGCTGTCCGGCAACGCCACCATCCTGGCGTGCGACAACCTGCTGCAGCAGGGGTACTCCATGGCGGCGCAGGTTCTGCGGGCCGACCCGGCAGACCTCGACCACGACGCCGACGGCGTCTTCGTGAGGCACCACCGAGAGCACAGTGTGAGCTGGCCCGAGCTGTCCCTCGGGTACGCCTTTCCCAACGGCAACGGCATCGGCGGCCCCCTGGTGGGCGTCGGCCGCTACATCGCGCAGGGACTCACCCACCTGGACAAGGAGACCGGGCAGGGCCTGCCCGCCCTGGACTGGACCTACGGCGCTCACGGGGTCGTCGTCGACGTCGACCCCGACACCGGGGAGTTCGACGTGCTGGCCATCTCGTCGGTGTACGACGTCGGGCGGGCCGTCAACCCGGGACTGGTGCGCGGCCAGTGCATCGGCGGCATGGTGCAGGGGCTGGGCACGGCGCTCTGCGAGGGGTACATCTACGACCAGCAGGGCCGCCTGCTCAATCCCTCGTTCACCGACAACAAGATCCCCACCGCGCGAGACATCCCAGCGCGGATCGAGACCGCGGTGGTGCAGACCGCCCAGGTCGATGGCCCCTTCGGTGCGCGAGGTGTGGGAGAGCACCCCATGATCTCGGTCGCCCCGGCCATCGGGAACGCGATCCAGCATGCGAGCGGAGCCGAGCTGATGCACATGCCCATCCGTCACGAGGACGTCTGGCGGGCGCTGCAGAGCCACGAGCCGATCGACAACTGGATCACCGAGACCCCCGTCGGTTCCTGCCGCTCCGACCTCCCCGGCGGCAACCTGGCGGGTGAGGAGTCAGTCCCATCCCGTAGGGAAGAGCAGCCCGTCCTGCAGTGACAGACCCGCGACACCCCTGAGGCGCACCGGGCAACGACGCCCGGTCGAGGAAGCGAGCACATCATGCCCAACACCAGACTGTGGACCGTTCACGGGGACGGCAAGCATGTCGCCCCCGACGACGTCGTGGCGCCGGAGGAGCGCCTCGCGTGGCCGATGACCATCGGCATCGGCATGCAGCACGTCGTCGCGATGTTCGGTGCGACGTTCCTGGTGCCGGTGCTCACCGGCTTCCCGCCCACCGCGACGATCTTCTTCTCGGGTGTCGGCACGCTCATCTTCATCCTCATGACGCGAGGCCACGGCCAGCGGATGGGGTTGCCGAGCTACACCGGCTCGAGCTTTGCGTTCATCTCCCCGGTGATCGCGGCCACCTCGGGTGGCAGCATGGCCGAGGCACTCTCCGGAATCATCGCCGCCGGCCTCGTGCTCTTCCTCATCGGCATCGCGGTGGACCGGTTCGGCGCCGGATGGATCAACAAGCTGATGCCCCCGGCCGTCACCGGTGCCATCGTCGCGCTCATCGGCCTCAACCTCGCCCCGGTCGCCTGGGACAACTTCTCCAAGCAGCCCCTGACCGCGACGATCACCCTCACCGTGATCCTGCTGGCCACCGTGCTCCTCCGCGGTTTCTGGGGGCGCATCTCGATCCTCATCGGTGTCGTCGTCGGCTACCTGGTCGCCGTTCCCCAGAACCAGCTCACCGAGCTCAACGCCAACCTGTCCTCGGCCAGCTGGGTCGGCCTGCCCGACTTCACCGCACCCAAGTTCAGCTGGAACGCGATCGCGCTCATCGTGCCGGTGGTCGTGGTCCTGATCGCCGAGAACACCGGCCACATCAAGGCGGTCGCCTCGATGACCGACCGCAACCTCGACCGGTCCCTGGGCCGGGCGTACATGGGTGACGGTGCCGCGACGATGGTCTCCGGCTTCGGAGGCGGTTCCGGTACGACGACGTACGCCGAGAACATCGGTGTCATGGCGGCGACCCGGGTGTACTCGACTGCTGCGTACGTGGTCGCCGGTCTCACCGCGATCGCCCTCGGCATGGTGCCGAAGTTCGGCGCGCTCATCGTCAGCATCCCGATCGGCGTCCTCGGGGGCGCGACGATCATTCTCTACGGCCTCATCGCGGTGCTGGGCGGACGGATCTGGGTGGAGGCCCGGGTCGACTTCAAGAACCCGATCAACCTCTTCCCCGCTGCCGTGGGCATCATCCTCGGTGCGGCCGACGCGACGTGGACCTCCGCCAGCGGCGACGTCTCGTTCAACGGGATCGCCATCGGGTCGTTCGCGACGATCATCATCTACCAGGTCATGTTCTTCGCGGCCAAGCGCGGCGTGCAGCGCAACGTGCCCCTGAGCCCGGGCACCGTGCCCGGGGACATCACGTCGCAGGACCGTCCGAGACCGGCTCCCACCGACCCCAGCGTCTGACTCCGCACACTCAACCGACGACACGGAAGGTAGTCCACGAATGCCACGTCCCATCGAGGTACGCAAGGTCCCGATCGAGAGTGTCAGCGACGCCGCAGGGCTCGCGGCCCTCATCGACGAGGGAGTGTTCTCCGCCGACGACGTGATCGCCGTGGTCGGCAAGACCGAGGGCAACGGCGGGGTGAACGACTACACCCGGATCATCGCCACCACCGCCTACCGCACGGTCCTCGAGGAGAAGGGGACGCGCAGCAAGGAGGAGGTGGCCCAGGTCCCCTTGGTGTGGTCCGGCGGCACCGACGGCGTCATCAGCCCGCACGCGACGATCTTCGCCTACGCCCCGGAAGGCAGGTACGAGCCGAGCGACGAGCCGCGGGTCACCGTCGGCTACGCCATGAGCGAGGTGCTCCAGCCGGAGGACATCGGGCGGCCGGCGATGGTCGAGAAGGTCGCGGCGGGAGTCCGGATCGCGATGGAGCGGGCCGGGATCACCGACCCGGCCGACGTGCACTACGTGCAGACCAAGACCCCGCTGCTCGTGCAGGACACCATCAACGACGCCGAGAGCCGCGGCGAGACGGTCTACACGCACAACACCCTCGAGTCGATGGACGTCTCCAACGCCACGACCGCGTTGGGCGTCGCCGTGGCGCTCGGCGAGATCGAGATGCCGACGGCGGACCAGATCTTCCACGACCTGTCCCTGTTCTCCTCCGTCGCGTCGTGCTCCTCGGGCGTCGAGCTCGACCAGGCCCAGATCGTGGTGGTCGGGAACGCTCCCGGCGTCGGGGGCCGGTACCGCGCCGGTCACAGCATCATGAAGGACGCCCTGGACATGGACGGGGTCTGGGAGGCCATCCGCGACGCCGGGCTCGACGACATGCCGGCCGACTGCATCCACCCGCGGCACATCAAGGGCCGGCTGGTCAACCTGTTCCTCAAGTGCGAGGCCGACCCGAGCGGACGGGTGCGCGGCCGACGCAACATCATGCTCGACGACTCCGACGTCGCCTGGCACCGTCAGATCAAGGCCGCCGTGGGCGGGGTCGTGGGCGCCGTCACCGGTGACCCGATGAACTTCGTCTCGGTCGCCGCCGTGCACCAAGGACCCTCCGGCGGCGGCCCGGTGATCGCGATCGTCGACCTGGGAGCCTGACCAGCTGGGCCCGACGCGCTGCTCGTGGTCCGTGGCCGGCGCGCCACCGACCACGGGCAGCGCGTGCCGAGTCCGGACAGCACGGCCCACGACCGCCACGGGGCCGATCGGGCCCCCCGACCTCAGATGCCGCGCATCTGCCGGATGCGCAGGGCCAGCGCCAGCGTCAGCCGCAGCTGCGGGTCGGAGGTGAAGGGGCCGAGCATCCGCTCGAGCTTGGCGATGCGGTAGCGCAGCGTGTTGTAGTGGAAGAAGAGCTGGCGCGCGGTCTCGGCCACGTTGAGGTTGGTGTCGAGCAGCACCGACAGCGTGGTGCGCAGGTCGGCGTTGTCGGGGGAGTCGTCGGTGGCCAGCTCGCCGAGCGACTCCTCGACGAAGCGGTGCAGGTCGGCGCTGTCGGGGACGAGCGCGAGCAGCCGGTAGATGCCGAGCCCGTCGAAGTGGGTGAGGGCCGACTCGCCGTGCATCTGCCGCCCGATGTGCACCGCCTTGAGTGCCTCGTCATAGGCCGCGGGGAGGTCGGCGACCGACGTGACCGGCCGCGACACCCCCGTGGAGAAGCTGCGCCGGCCCCCGCCACCGTCGCCGCGCACCACCTGGGCGACCTCGCCGACGGTGCGCAGCACGGCATCCGGTTCGGTGTCGGCACCCACCGGGAGCAGGGCGACGACCTCCTGGCGAAAGCCCGCGACCGGCACGCTGGTGTCGCGGGCCCGCACCGCCTGCACCCACGCCCGCACGAACCGCTCTTGGAGAGAACGCACTTCGTCGGGGGAGCGGGTGGTCTCCTCGTCGTTCTCGTCGGTCTCGGCGACCACCACCACCATCGGTCGGGAGAGGTCCCACCCCAGGGATGCCGCGTGCGAGACCGCGTCCGCCGGCTCGCCTGCGCGGCCGGCGAGGGCGTCGCGCAGGAACTCGGCGCGGTACTTGCCCTCCACCGCGGCGACGGCCTGCTCCTTGGTGATGGCCAGCGCCGCGACGGTGGCCGCCCGCTCGAGCAGGTGCACGTCGGCCGCCGTGAGGGGGCGCTCGGGGGAGAAGGCGCCGAGCAACCCGTGGTCGGAGGAGCCGGCGACGATCTTGACGAAGGCCCGGTGGCTGCGCGGCGAGCCCGGGTCGCGGGGGCCGACCGGCTCGCTCTCGACGAGCAGCCGGCCCGTGCGGTCGAAGCAGTCGAGCGTGCGGGTGCGCTCGACCTCGGCCTGAGTGCCCGCCATCGCCAGGACGCGCCCGTCGGTCGTGGTCACCACGGCGGCACCACCGAAGAAGCCTGCCACCGCGTCGCCCAGCTCGGCCAGTGCGCCCCCGGCGAGCACGATCCGCACCAGCACCCGGTGCACCTCGTCCTCGCGCTCGAGCAGCGCCGCCTGCCGCTCGATGATCTGCTCCAGCGCTCGCACCCGGGCCCCCGGTTCGGCAGGAAGTGCGTCGAGGTCGACCACGGAGCCGGCGGCGCCGCCTGGGTCCGATGATGCGGTGTTCGATGGCAAGGTCTGTGCGTCCCCCGGTGGATCGTTGGCAACAATGACCACCCGGTCACTGTAGACCCCTCGCCACCGTCGACCCCTGCCTCCGGAGCACCCCCCGGCTCTCCCCGACTTTGCAGGCCAGCGGCCGGGCAACACGCGGCCCCCGGCCGCTCCGGGGCGGCCGCTGACCTGCAAAGTCGGGGAGCCGCCGGCTCGGGTTGCCGACCCGGGCCAGCGGGCCTACCGTCGAGGGCAGTGCTGGGAGCGCTCCCAGACTCCGTGGACACCGTCGTTCGGGAGGGGTTTCGATGCCATCGATCACACGACTGCTGGGGGTGGCCGTCGCGGGGGCCGCGCTGCTGCTCAGCCCGCTGGCGACCGCCGCCGCTGCACCACCGTCCGGAAGCCACGACCACGACCACGAGCACGGGCACAGCCACGGCCAGGCAGCGGGCCCCGGCATCCCCGACGGCACGCAGTTCTACGTGCCCCAGCTGCGGCACTACCAGGATGCGTTGCGCCAGGTCGCTCGGCTGCGGGCCTCCGGCGACACGGCGGGGGCGGCCGACATCTCGGCGATGATCCGAACCCCGCAGGCCGTCTGGCTCACCGGCGACAGCCCGGCGCAGGTCGAGCGCGAGGCGCGCCAGGTGACCGCACGGGCGGCCGGCAAGCGCGAGATGCCGGTGCTCGTCGCCTACGACGTCCCGTTCCGCGACTGTGCGCAGTACTCCGCCGGAGGCGCCACCAGCGTGGCCGAGTACGAGGCCTGGATCGACGCCCTGGCGGCCGGCATCGGCAAGCGCGACGCCGTGGTGCTGCTCGAGCCCGACGGCCTGGGCATCATCCCCTGGTACACCACCATCAACGGCGACACGGAGTGGTGCCAGCCGGCGGATGCCGACCCCGCCACCGCGGCCGGCGACCGGTTCGCGATGCTCAACCACGCCGTCGACGCCCTCGGGGCCAACCCCGGCACCCGCGTCTACCTCGACGGCACGCACAGCGGCTGGCTCGGGGTCGGCGACGCCGCCGACCGGCTGTACCGGGCCGGCGTCGAGCGGGCCGACGGGTTCTTCCTCAACGTCTCGAACTACCGCACGACCTCGAGCTCACTGACGTACGGAGACTGGATCGCCCAGTGCCTCTGGTTCGGCACCAACGCGGCGGAGGGTGGCTGGCGGCTCGGCCACTTCGACTACTGCGCCAGCCAGTACTACCCGTCCAGTGGCTACGACGACACCACGGCGAGCGACGCGTGGTACCGCGACAACGTCGCGAACGCGGCCAACCCACCCGCCGGTGCGGCCGACCTGACGCACTTCGTCGTCGACACCAGCCGCAACGGCCAGGGACCATGGGCCCCACCGGCCGGCCTCTACCTCGACCCTCAGGACTGGTGCAACCCGCCCGGGCGCGGCCTCGGCATCCGGCCCACGACCGCCACCGGCGACCCGTTGGCCGACGCGTTCCTCTGGGTGAAGGTGCCCGGTGAGTCCGACGGGCAGTGCTCGCGCGGGCTCACCGACAACGGCGGCGTCGACCCCGTGTGGGGGGTCGTCGACCCGGCGGCGGGCGACTGGTTCCCGCAGCAGGCGCTCGAGCTGGCCGAGCTGGCCCAGCCCCCGCTCTGATGCTCCTTCGTGGTGCAGGGAGGCGCGCTCTCTCTCGCCCCTGCACCACCGCAACCCCCTGAGCCGGGCCCGCCCGGGCGGGCATCGCCGCCCGTGGAAGAATCGGCCGCGTGACTGCGACCACGCTGGACGGCAAGGCGATCCTCGGGGCGATCAAGGGCGAGCTGCGCCGGCGCGTGGCGGCACTCGCCGAGCAGGGAGTGGTCCCGGGCCTCGGCACCGTGCTGGTCGGTGACGACCCCGGCAGCCAGTGGTACGTCGGGGCCAAGCACCGCGACTGCGCCGAGATCGGCATCCGCAGCCTGCGCCGCGACCTGCCGGCCGGCACCTCCCTCGACGAGGTGCTCGGCGTCGTGCACGAGCTCAACGACGACCCAGAGTGCACCGGCTTCATCGTGCAGCAGCCCACCGGGCTCGACGAGAACGCCATCCTCTCGGCCGTCGACCCGGCCAAGGACGTCGACGGGCTGCACCCCACCAACCTCGGCTGGCTGGTGCTGGGGCACCCCGCGCCGCTGCCCTGCACCCCCGTCGGCTGCATCGAGCTGCTGCGCCGCCACGACGTTCCGATCGCCGGTGCCAAGGTCGTCGTCGTCGGCCGCGGAATCACCGTGGGCCGCCCGCTGGGACTCATCCTCACCCGCAAGTCCGAGAACGCCACGGTCACCCTGTGCCACACCGGAACCCGCGACCTGGCGGCCGAGGTGCGCCAGGCCGACATCGTCGTCGCCGCCGCGGGCGTCCCTGGCATCATCACCGCCGACATGGTCAAGCCCGGTGCCGCCGTGCTCGACGTCGGGGTCTCGCGCGTCGCCGACCCGGCCACCGGCAAGTCCGTGGTGGCGGGCGACGTCGCCCCCGACGTCTGGGACGTCGCCGGCTTCGTCAGCCCCAACCCCGGCGGGGTCGGACCGATGACCCGGGCGATGCTGCTCTCCAACGTCGTCGAGGCGGCCGAGCGAGCCCTCGCCGAGCCCGCGAGCGGCTGATGGCGGTCGCGGCCGACCCCCGCCTGGCCGTGGTGTGGCGGGCCGTCCCCGTCGTCGCCCTCGTCGCCCTGGCTGCCACGTGGGGTCGCGACATCGGCCTCGTCGTGGTCGTCATCGTGGCCGTCGTCCTGGCCGCGGCCGTCCTGGCGGCGGTGCACCATGCGGAGGTCGTCGCCCACCGGGTGGGGGAGCCCTTCGGATCGCTGGTCCTGGCCGTCGCGGTCACCGTCATCGAGGTCGCGCTCATCGTCACGCTGATGCTCTCCGGCGGTGACGAGGCCGCGACGCTGGCGCGCGACACGGTGTTCGCCGCCGTGATGATCACCGTCAACGGCATCCTCGGCCTGTCACTGCTCATCGGCGCCCGCAGCTTCGGGACCGTGCGGTTCCACGCCGAGGGCACCGGCGGGGCGCTCGCCACCGTGGCCACCCTCGCCACCTTGTGCCTCGTCCTGCCCACCGTCACCCTGGGCGAGCCCGGGCCCGAGTTCACCTCGGGCCAGCTGGCGTTCGCGGCGGTCGCCTCCCTGGCGCTCTACCTCGCGTTCGTGGTCACCCAGACAGTGCGTCACCGCGACTTCTTCCTCCCGGTGTCGCGCAAGGGTGCCCCGCTGACCGAGGACGAGCACGCCGCCCCGCCGACCACGCGGGAGGCCGGCATCTCGCTCGGGTTCCTGCTCGTGTCGCTGGTGGCGGTCGTGGGGCTGGCGAAGGTCGAGTCACCCGCCATCGAGGAGGGCGTGATCGCCGCGGGCCTGCCGGTGTCGTTCGTCGGGGTCGTCATCGCGCTGCTGGTGCTGCTGCCCGAGACCCTGGCGGCAGCCAACGCCGCCCGCCGCGACCGCGTGCAGACCTCACTGAACCTGGCCATGGGCTCCGCGATGGCCTCGATCGGGCTGACCATCCCTACCCTGGCCGTCGCGTCGATCTGGATCCCCACCCCGCTCAAGCTCGGCCTGGGCGCCACCCAGATCGTGCTGCTCGCGATCACGGTGGTCGTCGCGGTGCTCACCGTGGTGCCCGGGCGCGCGACCCGGCTGCAGGCGAGCGTGCACCTCACCCTCTTCGCGGCGTTCCTGTTCCTCGCGATGTCCCCCTGACCGACCGGGATCAGGCGTTGCGCTCCTCCGGGGTGGCGCGGCGCACCACGATGCGGGTCCAGGCACCGACGTAGATCCGGTCGTCCTCGGACAGCTCACGACGCTGGCCGGGCGTCACCGGGTCGGTGGGCAGCGGGCCGCTGGCCGGGCCGACGTAGGTGCCGTTGGACGACTGGAGGTCCTCGACCCACCAGCGCTGCCCGTCGGTGGTCAGCTGCGCCTGGCGCCGGCTGACCCCCGAGTCGCCCGTGCAGTCGACCTCCGGGTGGATGTTGCGGCTCGCCGACGGCCGGCCGATGAGCACGCTCTTGGCGGCCAGCTCGACGACCGCCGGCAGGCCCGGTGACGGGCAGGGGTCCTGGCTCTCCTGCGCCGCGTACCAGTCGGGGTCGACCCACACCTCGGCCACCCAGTCGACGGCGATCGCGGGGGCCAGCGGCGCGGGGTCCGGCCCGTCGGGGACGGCGACGGCATCCGGGGCGCCCGCCGGGTCCACCGGTCGCGGCAGGGTGCCGGTCGTGAAGTCGTAGCCGCACGCCTCGCAGAACAGCGCCGCCTCGTCATGCGGCGAGCCGCAGTTCGGGCAGGCCTGCGGGTCGGGGGCGGCCGCCACCCCCGAGCCACCCGCGCTCGCCCCCGCGCCCGACCCTGCCGCTGGGTCCGGCGCGGCCGCCGCACCGCCGGCGGCAGGGTCGGGCGCGGCTTCACCGGCAGGGATGGGGACCCCGCAGGTGTCGCAGTAGTCGCTCGCGGTCGAGGCGTGGCCGTTGGGGCAGGTGAAGGTGCTCACGGGGCCAGCCTGCGCCATCGGCACCCAGCTGCGCCGCACCAGGTGGTCACTTCTTCACCCGCGTCGTCTTCGTGGATGCCGTGTCGAGCGCCATCTCGTCGAGCTTGCTGACGCTGCGCTTCAGGCGCACGGTGCCGGTGTCGGCGTTGTCGATCTCGACGATCTTGCGCAGCCGGGTCGTCGCCTCCTCGTTGCCGGTCTCCTGCGCGAGCTGCACGGCCCGGCCGAGCTTGACCGTGGCCGTGTCGGTGTCGCCGGCGGCCTTGGCGGCCAGGCCGTCCTGGATCGCCTCGGCCAGCTCGGCCTGGCCGGTGTAGTGCGCGACGGCCGGGTCGATGCGCGTGGTGAGCGTGTCGTCGTTGGACCACATCGCCTTCACCAGGCCCTGGGCCACGACCGTGTCGGTCAGGGCCACCTGCACGCGGGCCGCCAGCTGCTCCTGCCCCACCGCCTTCGCCGGTAGCCGCACCGCCACGTGGTAGTCGCGCGACTCGTCGCCCCAGGCCCCGGTGGGGTAGGCCCCGGTGAGCGCGTTGACCTCCTGCCGGCGCGAGGTGAGGTCCTCGACGGTGGGGGAGACCTGGCGCACGAAGAGCACCTGCGACCCCTGCGGCGCCCACACCCGCAGCGCCGCGTCGGCGACCCCGCGGGCCATCGACCGGCGCATGATCTGCTCGAAGTCGGCGGCCATCTCGTGCGGCTGCGCGATCAGGTCGACGCTGCCGAGCAGCGCGGTGGCGATTCGGCGCACCTCGGCCACCTGCCACGCCGAGCCCACGCCGCGGCAGTCGCACTGGAACCGGCCGAGGGCGCCCTGGATGGCGGCGCTGAGCTGCTCGGGGGTCTCGTGCTGGTTGTAGCCGTCGGTGAGCAGGATGGCGTGTCGCTGGGTCGCGTTCGGCACCGCGGCGAACAGCCGCGTCGCCAGGGTGAGCCAGGTACCCATCGCCGTGCCACCGTCGGCCCGCAGCTGCGCCACGGCCACCTTGGCCTGCGCGCGTGCGGTGGCGTCCATCCGCACCATCGCCGAGCGCCCGTCCTGCGGGTAGGCCAGCCGCGCCTGGTGGCTGCCCGCGACCACCGCGAACCACACCCCGTCGAGCACCTGGTCGAGCGCAGCCGAAGCGGCCACCTGGGCGGCCGCGATGTTCTCGCCGCTCATCGAGCCGGAGGTGTCGACGATGACGACCTCGGCGGCATCGCCCGACCCCGACTGGCCCGCCTCGCCCGCCCCGGAGCACGCCACGGTCACGATGGCGTGCACGTCGGTGCCGCCGTCGGGGAGGAACTCGTTCTGGTAGACGTCAGCTGAGAATGTGGCCATCTGGCGGGGTGTCCTCTCGGGAGCGGGCGGGCGGTGGGGGCGACACGGCGATGGGCTGGGTGGACCCGACGGGGGCGCCCGGCGCGCCGGCGCCGGCGCCGGCGCCGGGACGCGGGCCAGGGCCACGGTGATGTTGTCCTGGCCCCCCTGAGCGTTGGCCCAGTCGACCAGGGCGCCGGCCAGGGCGAGCGGCTCGGACCCTGCGGAGCCGGCCTGGTCGGCCACGAGGGTGGCGACGTCCGAGGCCTCGGAGCAGTAGTTCCACAGCCCGTCGGAGCAGACCAGCAGCCAGCCCGGCCCGTCGAGGTCGAGGGAGACCGTGCGTGGGGTGTGGTCGGGGGCGTCGACGCCGAGCCAGCGCGTGATGGCGTGGGCCTGCGGCCCCTTCTCGGCCTCGGCCCGCGGCACGCCGTGGGCGATCTGGTCCGCGGCGAACGAGTCGTCGACGGTCAGCAGCCGCGGCGCCGCGATCTCGGGCAGCCAGTAGGCGCGGCTGTCGCCCACCCAGCCCACGGTGAGCTCGGCGCCGTCGAGCACGGCAGCGACGAAAGTGCACGAGGCGGGGTTGCCGGGGCCGGAGGTGGTGTTGGCGATCACCGCGTCGTTGGCCGCGTTCGCCGCCGCCACCAGCGCCTTCGTGCTCGCCGCCACCCGGGTGCCCACGCTGTCGGTCGACGCGATGCCGGGAGCGCTCGCCAGGGCGTCGCGCGCGGCGCGGGCCGCGGCCAGGCTGGCGACGTCGGAGTCGGTGGACGACGACACGCCGTCGCACACCACCAGCACGGCGTGGCCGCCCGGCTCGGGGCTCGCGGCGACGGCCACGGCATCCTCGTTGCGTGCGTGGCGGATGCCGCGGTCGCACACCGCCGCGACCCAGGGTGCCGGCTGCTCGGCGAAGTGGTTGCGCGCGTTGGCGGCGGCCGCCCCGCACTGGGTGCAGTAGCCGTCGTCGGCGACCTCGCCGCCGCACTCGTGGCAGGGCGCGGGGGCCGCGTCCGGCTCGGGCGCCGCGGGAGGGCTCGCCGTCGCAGCCGGCGCCTCCGCTGCGTCCGGTGCCTCGGGCGCCGGCTGCGGCCCGAGGTCGGCCCCGCAGGCCTCGCAGAACCGCTCGCCGCTCGCGACCGGGCTGTGGCACGCCGGGCAGAGCAGTGCCGACCCGGGCGCCCCCGCCGCCTCAGCGGCGGGTGGCGTGACGGCATCCCCCGAGGTGGTGGTCATCGCAACGTCCAGCGGCGCACCGCGTTGGCCTGGTCGACGAGGTGCACCTTCTCCTCGCGGCTGGACGCGTGGCCCGCGAGGTCGCGGTAGGCCGCCTCGAGCCCGTCCCGCAGGGCCGGCTCGGCCGCCGGCCGCCCGCCGATGAGCACCGTGGTGTCGGCGCCGCCGGACTCGACCAGGCCCAGGGCCGCGCTGAGCACCTGCACGCGGAAGCTCGACCGGTCGACGGGGTCGATGGTCAGGCTCTCGATGCTGTCGAGCGCTGCGGCCAGCGAGGGCAGGCCACCGCCCGACTCGGCCAGCAGCCCGGCCCGGCGCCGGCGTGCCTGGGTGAACGCCCGGCTGGTCACCGGTACCAGGTCGAGCGCGCGCACCGCCCCGGCGACGTCGCCCTTGCCGGAGCGGATCCGGGCCAGCCCGAACGCCGCCGGCGCGATGTAGTTGGCGTCGCTGCGGGCGCAGACCACGTAGAGGGACTCGGCCACGTCGGTGTCGCCGCCGGTCTCGCAGGCGAAGGCCAGGGCCAGCTTGGGCGCCAGCTCGCCGGGCACCTGCCCGTAGACGGCGTTGAACGCGCTCTGTGCCTCGGCCGTCTGTCGGCGGGCCAGGGCCACCAGCCCCGACATCCACACCGCTCGCCACTCCCACGGGTCGTCGGCGAGCAGCGCCCGCACGGCGCCGTCGACCCGCTCGAGCTGGCGGGCCTCGAGCGCGGCATGGGCGCGGGCCAGCAGCACCTCGGGGCTGCTCGCGGGGGCACCCTCGAGCGCCGCGAGGCGCTGCACCGGGTCGAGGATGCTGACGGTGCGCAGCCACGGCATCTGCGGGTCGCCGTCGTCGCTGCGCAGGCGCGGCAGGTCCTGCCAGTCGAGCGAGTCGTCGGAGACCGTGGGCACGTCGAAGAGCAGCGATGACGTGGAGTGCTCGGCCGCGCCGTCGCGCCCGGAGGCGACGACCTCGCGCAGCACCCCGAGCAGCTGCACGCGCAGCTCGTCGGCCGAGACGAAGCGGTCGGCGGGGTCGGGTGCGCAGGCCTTGAGCAGCAGCCGGTAGAACGAGTCGTGCTGGCGGAACAGCGGCGTCTGGTCGACCGGGGGCAGCGACGCGACGTAGGTGCTCTGGTAGCCCCGGAACTCCATCGCGAGCACGGTGAGGGTGCGCCCGATGGTGTAGATGTCGGAGGCCACCGAGGGGCCGACCAGCGGCACCTCGGGGGCCTGGTAGCCGGTGGTGCCGTAGATGGCGGAGTCGAGGTCGTCGAGGCGGCGCACCCCACCGAGGTCGATCAGCTTGATGCCGTCACCCACCTGGATGAGGTTGTCGGGCTTGAAGTCGCAGAACACCAGGCCGAGGTCGTGCAGGTACTGGAACGCCGGCAGCACCTCGATGATGAACGCGATCGCCTGGTCGACGGGCAACGGGTTGTACGCCCCGCCGGCCGCGCGCATCCGGTCCTTGAGCAGCTGCTTGAGCGAGGTGCCGCCGACGTACTCCATGACGATGTAGCCGGCACCCTCGTGCGTCACGAAGTTGTAGATCTCGACGATCAGCGGGTGCTCGACCTGGGCGAGGAACTGTCGCTCCGCGATGGCCGCGGCGAGGGCATCGGGGTCACCGGAGTTGAGCAGGCCCTTGAGCACGACCCAGCGGTCTGACACGTTGCGGTCGCGGGCGGCGTAGACCCAGCCCAGGCCGCCGTGCGCGATGGCGCCGGCGACGACGTACTGCCCACCGACGACGTCGCCCGCCGTCAGCTTCGGGGTGAAGGAGAACGGGCTGCGGCAGGTGGGGCAGAACCCCTCGGTGCGCCCGGGCTGGCCGTCGCGCGAACGGCCCACTGCTGAGCCGCAGTTCGGGCAGGTGCGGCGGTCCTCGGGCACCATCGGGTTGGTCAGCACCGCCTTGGCGGCGTCGACGGCGGGCACCGGCGGGATGCTCGTCATCCCGGCTCCGAGGCGCGCGCCGCGCAGGCGGGTCGACGATGTGCCGACGCGCCGGGTGACCTTGCTGCCGCCGGCGGTCGCGCGCGCCGACCCGAGTGCGGTGGAGGCCAGCTGGTTGGAGGCACGCGACACGGTGGACGGTGACTGGGCGATGCCCCCGGGTGACGTCGCGACCGACACCGCGCTGGTGGAGGGTCCGGTGGCTGCCCCGGCCGGCGATGCCGCTCCGGCCGGCCCGGGGGTGCCGCAGACGTCGCAGTAGCCGTCGACCACCGTGCCCGAGCAGCCGGGCTCGGTACAACGGCCGGCCATGCCGCCGATGGACGACGCAGTCCCCGGTGCGGCCGTAGCGGCCGTGGCGGAGCCGGCGCTCGCCGGCGCCGCGCTGGGGGATGCCGTGCCCGCGCCGGCCGGGCCGGGCGACCCGCACACGTCGCAGTAGCCGTCGAGGATGGAGCCGGTGCACCCCGGCTGGACGCAGGCGGTGGTGCTCATCGGGGCCTTCCTCCGGTGGGACGGGGATGCTGCTCGGGCTGCCCGGTGGCGCTGCCGACGTAGGCCGCGTAGGCGGCGATCAGGGCGCGCCCGCGCACCAGGTCGACCGGCTCGCGGTCGAGGGTCTCCCCGGCCCGGCGGCGCAGCTCGGCGAGGTCGGCGTCGGCCTGGCTGGAGCGGGCGGGGGCGCGCTGGTCGCCGGCCTTGGCGGCATAGGCGCCGAGCATGAGCCGCAGCTCGTCGCGCTCGGACAGCGCCGAGGCGTACGCGTCCTGGGCCATCGTCATCGCGCGGCCCACGGCATCCAGGCGCACCAGGTAGGCGTCGACGGCCGCAGGGTCGGTGGGCACCGGGCCGAGCGCCGACACGTCGGGCACGGCCAGCCGCGGTGCCGGGGCGACCTGGGCCACGCAGCGGGCCGCGAGGTCGCGCAGCGCCGCGCCGCGTGCCTCCAGCTCCGAGCGCAGCGCGCGGGCCCGGGCCTCGTCGTGGGCGTCGGCCCGCCGGGTGGAGGCACCGACGATGAGGTCGCGCTCGGCGCGGGCGGCGTCCTGCTCGAGCGGGCCCAGGAGGCCGCCGACGTCGGCGCCCCGTGTGGCCCGGGCCAGCAGGTCGGCCAGGCGCGTGTCGAGCCGGTCGAGCACGGACGCCGCGGCGGCATGGTGCTGTGCCGGCTCGCGGTCGACGAGGTCGCGCACCCGCTCCACCGAGGCGCGCAGCGAGCGGATGCGGGCCTGCTGGTCCGCCTCCGACGGGTCGAGGCCGAGCCGCGCACGCAGCGAGGCGGCCAGCGCGTCGGACAGCCGGCACGCCTCGGGCAGCGACACCGCCAGGGCCCCGGCCGGCACGGCAGCTGTGCCGCCGGACGCCGAGGAGGGCTGGGGGCGCGACGTCGCGTCGAGCCGCCCCCAGACCAGGGTCGACATCCGGGCCAGCTCGGTGGCGCCGACCCGCCCGGAGTCCCAGGTGGCCACCAGCAGGTCGTGCCGGTCGGCGACCGCCTTCCACAGCGCCATCGAGAGCAGCAGGTCGCCGGTGTAGGCGGCACTGTCGGTGGCGCCGAGGGCCGCCTCGTCGATGGCGTCGAGCTCGGCCTTGCGGGCGTCGCGCCAGGCGCCCAGCGCCTCGAGGTAGTGCAGGGCCTGCGAGGCGACCAGCGCCTCGCCGAGCCGGCCCGGGGCGGTGGGTGCGGTGGCGCCGTGGGTGGCGGAGATCACGGAGTCCGTCCGTAGACCGGCCGTGGCGGGGCCGGCGCCTTGCCCAGGGAGTCGGCGAGCCACTTGTTGTAGCTCGTGGTCCACCGGCCGTCGGCGCGCACCTCGGCGAGCACGCCGTTGACGAAGCGCACGAAGTCGACGTTGTCGGCGTTGACGCCCAGGCCGTAGGGCTCCGCGGTGAAGGCCGGTGCCTGCACGACGTCGGCGTAGGGGTCCTGGGCGGCCAGCCCGGCCAGCACGGTGTCGTCGCCGGTGATGCCGTCGACGGCCCCCTGCTGGAACAGCACCAGGCAGCCGGTGTGGGTGTCGGCGCCGACGGCCTCGATGTCGGTGAACGTGCGCAGCTTGTCCATGCTCGTCGACCCGTTGGGGGCGCACACCCGCTTGCCCGCGAGGTCCTGGATGCCGCGGATCGGGCTGCCGTTCTCCGCCTTCTCGCCCAGGCGCACCAGCACCTTCTGGCCCGAGCGGTAGTACTCGCTGGAGAACGCGATCTCCTTCCAGCGGTCACAGGTGATGGTCATGTTGCGGGCCACGATGTCGACGGTGCCGTCCTCGAGCGAGGGCAGCCGCTGGGCGGCGGTGATCACCTTCAGCTCGACCTTGTCGGGGTCGCCGAAGATCGCCTGGGAGACCGCGCGCAGCATGTCGATGTCGAAGCCCTCGATCCGGCCGGTGACCGGGTTGCGCGCGCCGAGCAGCAGGCTGTCGGCCGAGACACCGGCGATGAGCCGGCCACGCTTCTTGATCCGGTCCATGGTGCTGCCGGCCGGCATCGTGCCCGGCTCGGGCATCGTGCCGGGCGGCGAGTACGACTGCAGGCAGTTGGTGGTGGCGACGTCGGTGCCGGACGGCACGGGCGAGGGTGTGGTCGTCGGGCTGGGTGAGGGCGCAGCCGGGGCCGATGGCGTGTACAGCGGCGTCGGGTCGTAGGCACCGGCGGTGGTGCAGGCACCGGTGACCAGGGTGGCGGCCACGGCGACGAGCACCGCGACCACGCGGGTCGAGTGGGTCGAGTGGGTCGAGTGGGTCGGGCGGCGGGTCATCGGTACTCCTCCAGCCGCATCGACACGCCCCACCAGGCGCACAGGGCGGCGACCACCCCGGCCAGCAGGCCCAGCACCCCGGCGAACGGCAGCCACCCGCCGGTGCCGTCGAGCTGATCCGCGGTCTGCCCGCTCAGCTGCGTGAGCTGTTGGTCGGATGCCGTGTCGAAGGCGGCGAAGGCGCCGTTGCCGGAGTCCTCACCCGATCCGGTGGCCAGCCTCACCGCCCCGTCCCAGTCGCCGCCGTCGTCGAGCGCCCGGATCTCCTGGTGCACGTCGGTGTAGCCCTTCCACGGCAGCGGGTCCAGGCCCGAGGATGCCGGGTTCTGCTCGAGCCCGGTGAGTGCTGCACCGACCGCCGTGGACGAGGCCTGCCAGGCCTTCTCGAACGCGGAGCCGGAGCCGCGCGCGATGAGGGTCAGGCTCTCGTTCGACTTCGCGTCGAACCCGGCGATGCGTGCCTGGGCCGTGGCGCGGGTGGCGGCGTAGACGCCGTCGCGGGTGGCGTCGACGCTCTGCTTGACCGACAGCAGGCCGACCGTACCGAGCACCAGCGTCACCAGCACCAGCACCGCCCCGGCCGCCAGCGGGACGTTGACGTAGCGCTTGGTGCGTCGCGCCAGCCACACCAGCGACAGGGCCAGCACGACCAGGGCGAGCAGCCCGGGCAGCACCAGCCACAGTGCCGACCGGGCGGCCCGGTCGAACTCCTGCGTGACCCGGGCGTCGTTGGCCTCGCCGAGGTTGGTCAGCAGCGGCAGGGCCTCGGCGCGCAGGTCGGCACTGGCGCTCTTGAGGTACTGCGCCCCCACCGGCAGCGCCTGCCGGTTGTTGGCGCGGGCCCGCTCGACCTGGCTGGTGTAGGCGACCAGCGACCGGTTGAGCGCACCGAGCGCCTCCCCGTCGGCCGGCTGGTTCTGGGCGGCCTGCGCGATCAGCTCGGCGGCCGAGGCGATCGCCTCGGTGTAGTCGGCGCGCTGGGCGGCCGGCTCGAGGCCTCCGACGAGGAAGGCGTTGGTGGCGTCGGCGTCGGCCTGCACCACGTTGGTCTGGATCGCCTGGACGCGCACGAGCTGGTCGGCGTTGGCGGCGGCCCGGCCCAGCGCGCCGTCCGCCGAGCGGAAGGCCTGGCCCGCGGCGAGACCGAAGAGCAGCGCGGCCACGACGCTGAGGATGCCCACGGCCCGCATCCGGCCGGGGGTGCCGGCCATCGCGGTGCGGGTCGAAACCACCGCCGCGTCGACCCGCCCACGAAGGCCGGTGGCGGGGGTGGCGGCGGGCGCCGGCATCCCGGGACGGGGGGTGCCGCCCGGAGGTGAGGTGGGGGAGCCGGCCGCCTGGCCGGCCCGTGCCGGCACCGCCGGCGTGGCCGGTGGTGCGGCCGCACGGGCAGCCGCCGGCGGCGGGGTGGTGGTCACGGGGTGCCTCCGGGGTCGGTGGTTCGGTCGCCGGGCTGCGGGGGCGCAGGCGCCGGTTCCCGGTGGGACGCGGCTGGGCCGGTGGCGGCTCCCTCGTCGAGGGGCTCCTCGTCGAAGTCGCGGGCCACGAGGAGGCGGAGCTGCTCGAGGGTCGGGGCCGCGGTGTCGCGCAGCCGCCAGGCGTGGTGGCCGATGGCGGCCTCGAGGGCGTTGCGGGAGTAGCGGCCGTTGCCGAACGAGCTGCCCCGCGGGGTGCGGCCGAGCACCTCGCGGAACCGCTGCTCGGCGGCCGCCTCGAGCTCGTAGTCGGCGCCCTGGGCCAGGTGGCGCAGGATGTCGACCAGCTCGTCGTCGGTGTAGTCCTCGAACTCGATGGTGGTGCGGAACCGGCTGGCGAGGCCGGGGTTCGCCGCGATGAAGGCCGACATCGGGGCGGGGTAGCCGGCGACGATGACCACGAGGTCGTCGCGCCGGTCCTCCATCTCCTTGACCAGGGTGTCGACCGACTCCTGGCCGTACTGGTCGCCCGCCGGCCCGGTGCCGGTGAGGCTGTAGGCCTCGTCGATGAAGAGCACGCCGCCCGCGGCCGACGCGACCACGTCGGCCGTCTTGGTCGCGGTCTGGCCGAGGTAGCCGGCGACCAGCTCGGAGCGGTCGACCTCGACGAGGTGGCCACCGGACAGCAGCCCCAGCGCCTGGTAGATGCCGCCCACGAGCCGCGCCACCGTGGTCTTGCCGGTGCCCGGGTTGCCGGTGAAGACCAGGTGGCGGGTCATCGTCGGGCTCTTGAGGCCGGCATCCACCCGCAGCTTCTCCACGCGCAGCAGCGCGACCTGGCGGTGGATCTCGCGCTTGACCCGGTGCAGGCCGATCAGCGCGTCGAGCTCGGCGAGCAGCTCCTCGAGGGGGCGCGGCGGGGTGGTGGGCGCCGGGGCCGTGGTCACCGCCGGGGCGGGCTGCGGCTGGGCGCCTCCCGGGCCGCCGAGCGCGCGGGGGGTCGGGGCAGCGAGGGGCGGCTCGGACCGCACGGCGGACAGCTGGGCGGCGGCGGCCACCGAGGCGTTGCCGATCACCCGCATCGTCGGCTCGCCGAGCTCGCAGGCGGCCGCGGCCACCTCGGCCAGCGCCTGCGCGTAGGCGACGGCGTGCGGCGAGCCCTGGGCCACGAGCGCGCCGAGGATCGCCGTCGGGGCGCCCCGCCAGCGGCGGCCGCGGCTCGCCGCGTCGAAGAAGTCCTGGGTGCTGGCGCCACCGGCTGCGGCGCTCCATCCCGCGGCAGCGCCCGGGGCCGACTCGGCCACCGCGGCCGCGAGCACCAGCGCCTCCTGGCGGGCACCCGCGCCGTCGGCACCGGCGGACGTGGCCACGGCCGCCACGGCGTCGGCCGCGTCGGTCAGGGAGGTCGTGCGCGGCGGGCTGGCCGGGCCGGGGGAGGGGCTCATGGCGCGTCCCGCCCGGCCGGCGGCTGCAGGCGACCGAGGCCACCGGCATCCGGACCGGCCTGTGGCGACGCCTGGGTGCCGGGCATCGGCGGCAGCGGCGCCGACCCCACGTCGAGCGCCCCGCCGGTGGAGGCCGCGCCGAACTTCTCCGCCAGGAACCGGCCGTGCGCGACGAGGGCGTCGGCGTCGGCCCGGCACACGGCGTCGAAGACCTTGTCCATGGTGGCGGCGAGCAGGTCGAGCTGGTCGATGAGCACCATCAGCGACGACTTGCCGTTGTCGACCGGCCGGTTGTCGGCGAACTGGCGCGGCAGCCGCAGGTAGCCGCCCACCGCCTCGGGCAGGTAGTCGGTGGCGGTGGCCATCACCGAGTAGGCCTGCGGGCTGCCCGCGCCGAGGCTGGGCAGGCGGGGGATGGTGTCGCGCACCACCTGGTCGACGCGCCGCACCCGCGAGGCGACCGGCGCCGGCACCGCCCCGCCGGCGACCATGGCCGCGACCCGGTCGAGGGAGGCGAGCAGGTCGGTGCTGGTGGGCGGAGCGGGCACGACGAACCGGTCGCCCTGCTCGCTGTTCTGGCCGCGCCCGAAGAGGCGGTCGAGGAACCCACCTGACATGTGCTCACTATGCCTGAGGCGACGTTCTCAGCGCCCAGCACCCCGGGTGCCGCCGAGGTCGAGCGACCCGCTGGCCACCCGGTCGTCGTGCCGCTGCACCCGCTCGAGGTAGGCCTGCGACTTGCTGACCTCGGTCTCGAGGGTGCCGATCGTGGCGGCCATGCTGTCGAGCGCCTGCACCTTGAAGGTGTCGATGGCGTCCATGGTGGCGTAGATGTTGGCGAACGCCGCCTGCAGCTGGGGCAGCCCGATCGTCGCCGAGGCCGCCTGCTGCTGGATCTGCACGGAGTTGTCGCGCAGCATCTCGCTGGTGCGCTCGATCATGGTGCTGGTGGTGGTGTTCAGGGCGGTGATCTGGTCGAGCACGAGCTTCTGGTTGCCCAGCGCCTGGGCCACGATGACGGCCGTGCGCAGGGCGGAGACCGTGGTGGTCGACGCCCGGTCGACGCCCTTGATCAGCTCGAGGTTGTTCTTGATGACGATGTCGATCGCGAGGTAGTTCTGGATCGACACGGCCAGCTGGGTCAGCAGGTCCTGGTGCTTCTGTCGAACGTAGAACAGCACGTCGTCGCGCAGCGCCTTGGCCTTGTCGGGGTCGGTGGACTCGAGCTCGGCGATGCGGGCGGCCAGCCGGGCGTCGAGCCGCTCGGCGACGTAGACGTACTGGTTGAGCCGCCCCATGGCGTCCCAGAGGTACTGCTTCTCCATGTTCAGGGCCGCGTTGTCCTTGGCCAGCTCGTCCTGGCCGTCGCGCAGGGCGTGCAGGATGCCGTCGAGGTGGCTCTGCGCCGACTGGTACTTGCGGAAGTAGTCGGTGACCTTGTCCCCGAAGGGCACCATGCCGAGGAACTTCTTGGCGCCGGTCGCGCCCTTGGGGTCGAGGTCCTCGATGGTGCGGCGCAGGTCGAGCAGCGTCGAGCCGACCTTCGAGCCCTGCGCCAGGCCGCCCTCCTGCAGGGCCTTGACCGGCGAGCTGAGCAGGCGGTTCGACGTCTCGGCCGCCCGGCGGATGTCGCCGTCGCCCATGGTGCGCACGTCGGTGGCCTTGGCGGCGAACTCCGGCGAGCGGGGTGCTGCCTCCATCAGCGACTCGAGGTAGCCGTCGACCTTGGCGTCGAGCCCCGGCAGCGCGGCGGCCTCGACGGCGGGAGCCATGCGCGGGGCTGCGGTCGCCGCCACCGGCTGCGGCGGCGGGGGCGCGGTGAGGGTGAGCGTGGCCGCGGCCGTGGGCGGCTGGAGCGGGGCGGGTTGCTGGTCGGTCATCGTGCTCCCTTGGGTTCGAGCGGACCATGGGCGCCGCTCGCTGACCGGTGGACGAACGGCCAATCTACGCGGTTCCCGTCGGCGGCGATCGGCGGCGCCGATCAGGTGCTACGGGTCGGCCGTCCGGCAGCGGGCCGGATGCCGTCCAGCCAGCCCAGCCAGGCGTCCAGCCCCTCGCCCGTCCGGGCGCTGAGGTGGACCAGGCTCGCCGCCGGGTTGACCGCGTGCACGTTGCGCTCGAACAGGTCCAGGTCGACGTCGAGGTACGGCACGAGGTCCACCTTGTTGACCAGCACCAGCTGCACGGCGCGGAACATGACCGGGTACTTCAGCGGCTTCTCCTCACCCTCCGTCACCGCGGACACCATGACCCGGTGGTGCACACCCACGTCGAACTCCGCGGGGCACACCAGGTTTCCGACGTTCTCGATGAAGACGACGTCGAGCGTCTCGAGGTCCAGGCCCGCCATGCCGCGGGCCACCATCGGCGCGTCGAGGTGGCACTCACCACCGAAGCCGGCGCCCGTGTTCACCAGGGCCACCTGAGCACCGAAGCCGGCCAGCCGGTCGGCGTCCAGGGCAGTCTCGATGTCGCCCACGACGACACCGGCCCGGACGCCGCGCGCGGCGAGCTCGGGCAGCGTCCGGGCGAGCACCGCGGTCTTGCCGGCACCCGGTGACGACATCACGTTCACGCCCACCACGCCGGCGGCGTCGAGAGCGCGTCGGTTGCGGGCCGCGGCCGCGTCGTTCTCGCCGAAGATCCGCTCGAGCACCTCCACCCGCTCCAGGCCGGTGCGGTACCCCGAGTGGTCACCGACGTCTGCGGCATCCGCATCGTCGTGCGTGTGCCCGGTGCCGTCGTCGTGCCGGTGGAACCTACCCATCGGCCACCTCCAGCGCGGCGACGAGGAACTCCTCGCCGGTCATGACGCGCACGGCCGGCGACCCGCAGGCCTCGCACGCGACGAACAGCACCTCGCCGAGGGTGCTCGTGCTGCCGCACCCGGAGCACCAGATGCTCACGGGCACGTGCTCCACCAGCAGCACCGACCCGGCCAGCGGCGTGTCCGTGGTGACCACCTCCCAGCACGCGACGAGCGTCTCGGGCACGACCTGGCGCAGCTGCCCCACGGTCAGCTCGACCGTCTCGACCGCCCGGCCGTCGCGGGCCCGGTCGACGACCTCGTAGATGGAACCACACAGTGCCAGCTCGTGCACGCCCCCACTGTCGCACGGGCGGCCGCCGGACACACCCGCGCCCGGGCCCTACCGTGGGGGTGTGCCAGACCAGCCGGCCCCGGGTGCGCCCCCGGTGCGCCGCGTCGTCGAGGCGACCGGGGTCGTCCAGGGCGTCGGCATGCGCCCGT
The DNA here is from genome assembly GCA_963747405.1 of uncultured Actinomycetota bacterium. GTDB lineage: Bacteria > Actinomycetota > Actinomycetes > Actinomycetales > Dermatophilaceae > Fodinibacter. The sequence goes on along the minus strand of CAVVFG010000009.1, from coordinate 27,448 downwards.
TCCTCGCCCGGCTGGCCCGCGAGCTGCAGCTGGCCGGACGGTGCGCGAACACCTCCTCGCGGGTGCACGTCGAGGTCGAGGGCCGGCGCGAGGCGGTCACCGAGTTCGAGCGTCGCCTCGCGCAGGAGCCGCCACCGCTGGCCGTCGTCTCGTCACTCACCTCGTGGAGCGTGCCACCCTGTGGCGGAACGGGTTTCGTGATCGAGGACAGCACCCCGGATGCCGGTGCCCGCACCCTGGTGGCCCCCGACACCGCTCCGTGCGCCGACTGCCTGCGCGAGCTCGCCGACCCGAGCGACCGGCGGTACCGGCATCCGTTCATCACCTGCACGAACTGCGGCCCACGCTTCACCATCACGCTCGACCTGCCCTACGACCGGCCGGCCACGACGATGGCCGAGTTCGCCATGTGCCCCCGGTGCGCCGCCGAGTACGCCGACCCGCACGACCGACGGCACCACGCCCAGCCGATCGCGTGCCACGACTGCGGCCCTCGGCTGACGCTGCGCGGCCCCGACGGCACACCGCTGGCGACCGACCTCGACGGCGTGCTCACACGCGCCCGGTCGGAGCTGGCCGCCGGGCGGGTGCTGGCGGTCAAGGGGCTGGGCGGCTACCACCTCGCCTGCGACGCCGCGAACGCCGAGGCGATCGCCCGGCTGCGCGAGCGCAAGCACCGCCCCCACCAGCCGTTCGCCGTGATGGTGGGCGGCCTCGAGAGCGCCGAGCGGCTCGTCGAGCTCGGCCCGGGTGCCCGGGCCCTGCTGACCAGCCCCGCCCGGCCGATCGTGCTGCTGCGCCGGCGCACGGGCGCAGCGTCACGCAACGCCGTCCACGACAGCGTGGCACCGGCGCTCGACGACCTCGGCCTGCTGCTGCCCTACACCCCGCTGCACGTGCTGCTGCTGGCGGACTCGCCCGTCCCGGCACTGGTGATGACCTCCGGGAACCGCAGCGGCGAGCCGCTGTGCGTCGACGACGTCGACGCACAGCACCGCCTGGGCGGCATCGCCGACACGTTCCTGACCCACGACCGACCCATCGCCGTGCCGTGCGAGGACTCCGTGATGGCCCTCGACGCCGACGACCGCCCCCTCCCGGTGCGTCGCTCCCGGGGCTACGCCCCGCTGCCAGTGCGGCTCGCGCCGACGGGCCCCGCCACCCCGGCAGCACTCGACGCCGCTGCACCGCCACCGCCCGACGGCGACGCCGTGGTGCTCGCCGCAGGCGCGGAGCTGAAGAACACCTTCACGCTCGTGCGCGACGGCCTCGCCTTCGTCAGCGCGCACGTCGGCGACCTCGGCACCCTGGAGGCGCACCGGGCCCACCGGCGGGCCGTCGCGCAGGCCGAGCGCTTCCACCGGGCCGCCCCGACGCTCGTGGTCGCCGACACCCATCCCGGCTACCGCAGCCGCGCGGACGCCGCACAGCGGGCGGCCGACCTCGGCGTGCCTCTGCTCGAGGTGCAGCACCACCACGCCCACCTGGCCTCGCTCGCCGCCGAGCACGGCTGCCTGCGCGCCCCGCTGGTCGGTCTCGTCCTCGACGGGACGGGGTACGGCTGCGACTCCACGGTCTGGGGCGGCGAGCTGCTCGTGCTGGGGGATGCCGGCCGCACCGCCGCGCGCCTCGGCCACCTCGGCGTGCTGCCCCTGCCCGGTGGCGACGCCGGCGTGCGGCACCCGGTGCGGATGGCGGCCGCTGCCATGCTCGCCTGCGGCCTCGCACTGGATGCCGGCGCACCGACCCCCGACGCGCTCACCGACGACGAGCGACGACAGCTGCCGCGGCTGCTCGAGGGCCGCACCGGATGGGTGCCGACCAGCAGCGCCGGGCGCCTCTTCGACGTCGTCGCGTCGCTGCTCGGCATCCGGCACCGCATCACGTACGAGGCACAGGCGGCCATCGAGCTCGAGGCGCGCGCCTCTCGGTGGGCCGGCGCGGCCGGACCGGCCGCCGACGCCGGCCTGCGCGCCCACGAGCTGCTGCCGAGGGCCCCTCTGGTACCCGAGGATGCCGGGAGCGTCGCCACGCTGGTGCTCGACAGCCGGCCCTGGGTGGTGGCACTCGACACCGCCGTCCGCGCCGGGCGGGATGCCGGTGAGCTGGCCTGGGCGTTCCACGCAGCGCTCGCCGACGGGGCCGCGGAGCTGGCGGCGCGCGGCGCGGCCGCCGAGGGTGTCGACATCGTCGGCCTGACCGGTGGGGTCTTCCAGAACCGGCTGCTGACCGCGCTGGTCCGCGAGGCCCTGGCTGCTCGGGGGCTGCGGGTGCTCACCCACCGGGTCGTGCCACCGAACGACGGCGGGATCTCGCTCGGGCAGGCCGCCGTGGGCCTCGCCGGCCTCACCACCGGCGTGGCACGGCAGCCCGGCCCGGCACCCACACCCCCGGCTGCTCGCGGACCACGGGACAGCGATGGTGTGCAGGCCTAGGGTGGAGCCCACGACCTCGACGGGAGGGATGCCGGATGAGCACCACCCAGCCCCTCCGACGACGCCCGCCGCTCACTGACACCCACATCACCCTGGCCCACGGCGCCGGCGGCAAGTCCTCCGCCGCGCTCACCGAGTCGGTGTTCCTGCCGGCCTTCGGGAACCCGGCGCTGGACGTCATGGGCGACAGCGCGGTGCTCGAGGTGACCTCCGCGGCTGCGACCGCCGGGGAACACGGGGAAGCCGGGGTCGACACCCGGGTGCGGCTCGCCTTCTCCACCGACTCCTACGTCGTCTCCCCGATCCGCTTCCCCGGCGGCTCGATCGGCCACCTCGCCGTGCACGGCACCGTCAACGACCTCGCCGTGTCCGGCGCCGTGCCGCGGTGGCTGTCGGCGGCCTTCGTGCTGGAGGAGGGGGTGCCGGTGCAGACCCTGCGCGAGGTCGTGGCCGACATGCGGGCCGCCGCGCTCGAGGCCGGGGTCCAGATCGTCGCCGGTGACACCAAGGTGGTTCCCCGGGGCGCCGCAGACCTGCTCTACGTCACCACCGCCGGCATCGGCGTCATCCCGCCGGGGCGCCACCTGGGCGCAGAGCTCGTGCGGCCCGGGGACGTGATGGTGCTCTCGGGGACGATGGGCCGGCACGGGATGGCGGTGATGCTCGCCCGCGACGAGCTCGCCATCGAGGCCGACATCACCTCCGACACCGCGCCGCTCGCCGGCCTGGTCGAGGCGCTGCTCGCGGCCGTGCCGCACACCCGCTGGATGCGCGATGCCACCCGTGGGGGCGTCGGCACCGTCGCCAACGAGCTGGCCCTGGCCAGCGGCCTGGGGGTGGTGCTCGAGGAGGAGCGCCTGCCCGTCCTGCCGGTGGTCCGCGGGGCCTGCGACCTGCTCGGGATCGACCCGCTCTACGTCGCCAACGAGGGCCTGCTCGTCGCCGTCGTGCCGGCCGACGCGGCGGACCAGGCGGTGCAGGCCCTGCGCGCCCACCCCCAGGGCCGCGACGCCGTGCTGATCGGTGAGGTCGTCGACGAACCGGCCGGGCTCGTCGCGATGCGCACCGCCTTCGGGGGCACCCGGCTGGTCGACCTGCTCGTCGGCGACCCGCTGCCGCGAATCTGCTGATCCCACACGGCGTCGTCCCGGACGGCGGAGAAGGAAGAGGAGGACCGACATGTGTCTCGGCATCCCGGGCCAGGTCGTGGAGCTCGGCGACCCGCAGGAGCACCTCGCCACCGTCGACGTCTCGGGGGCGCGCCGGGCCGTGAGCATCCGGCTGCTCGCGGACGAGGGCGTGGAGGTCGGCGACTGGGTGCTCGTGCACGTCGGGTTCGCGATGGCCCGCATCGACGAGGAGGAGGCCGCCGAGACGCTGCGCGCGCTCGAGCACCTGGGGCAGCTGTACCGCGACGAGCTGGACGCCTACGGCGGCACCGTCCACGAGCCCGGCCCCGCGCCGACCCGCCCTCCGGGGGGATGGCGTGCGCCGGCGGGCGAGCCGGCCCCGTGAAGTACGTCGACGAGTTCCGCGACCCGGCGGCCGCGCGCGCCCTCGTGTCCGCCATCGAGGCGGTCCGGCTGCCGGGGCCGGTCGCGCTGATGGAGGTGTGCGGCGGGCACACCCACACCATCTACCGGCACGGCCTGGAGCACCTCCTGCCCGACGGCGTGGAGCTGGTGCACGGTCCGGGCTGCCCGGTCTGCGTGATCCCCACCGGCCGGGTCGACGACGCGATCTGGCTGGCCGAGCAGCCGGGCGTCGTCCTCACCACCTTCGCCGACATGATGCGGGTGCCCGGGTCGAGCGGGTCGCTGCTGGACGCCAAGGCGCGCGGCGCCGACGTGCGCTTCGTCTACTCGCCGCTCGACGCCCTGCGCCTGGCCGCCCGCACCCCCGACCGGCACGTCGTCTTCTTCGCCGTGGGCTTCGAGACCACGGCCCCGTCCACGGCGGTGACGCTGCTGCAGGCGCGCGCCATGCAGGTGGAGAACTTCTCCGTCTTCTCCAACCACGTGACGATCGGCCCCCCGCTCGAGGCGATCCTCGATGCCGCAGAGGTGCGGCTCGACGGCTTCCTCGGCCCCGGCCACGTCGCCACCGTGACCGGGCTCGACGTCTTCGAGCCCATCGTCCGTGAGCACCACGTGCCGCTCGTCATCGCCGGGTTCGAGCCACTCGACATCCTCCAGGCGGTGCACCTGCTGCTCGTGCAGATCGCCGAGGGCCGCGCGGAGGTCGGCAACCAGTACGGCCGGGTGGTGCGCCGCGAGGGCAACCCGGAGGCGCTGCGGCTGATGGCGCAGACCCTCACGCTGCGCAGCTCCTTCGAGTGGCGTGGGCTCGGCGACATCCCGGACTCCGGGCTCGGCGTGCACCCGGACTTCGCGCCGTGGGACACCGAGCGGCGCTTCGACGTGCCCGGTCTGCGGGTCGCCGACCACCGGGCCTGCCAGTGCGGGTCGGTGCTGCGCGGGGTGATCAAGCCGTGGGAGTGCAAGGTGTTCGGCAAGGGGTGCACCCCCGAGCGCCCGCTGGGCACCTGCATGGTGTCACCGGAGGGGGCCTGCGCCGCGTACTACACCTTCGGCCGCACCAGCAGCGACGCGGCCGGCCTGCTGGCACCTCGCTGAGACCGGTCGGTGGGCAGCAGCGACCTGCGCCCAACATCACACCGGTTGGGGGTGCGCGGCACGAGGTCGAGGCCCTAGCGTCGAGCAGGTCGACGGCGACCGGTCACACTCCCGTGCGCAGCGACCGAGCCACACGGGGCGCCGCGTCGCGGGCCGCGCCGCCGTGGCGACGCACCGACGGAGGCCGTGGGGATGGGCATAGCTGCTGAGGCGGTCCTGTACCGCCACGGGCACGACCGCACGCGCCTGCTCGACATGCTGTGGGAGGTGCACGACTGCGAGGGCCACCTCCCGGCCGACGTGGTGGAGGGGCTGGCTGCCGGCCTCGGCACCACCGCGAACGACATCGTGGAGACCGCGTCGTTCTACCACTTCTTCCACCGCGAGCCGGGGGGCACCCACCGGATCTACCTCGCCGACACCGTGGTCGCCAAGATGCGCGGGTACGCCGAGGTCCGGGCGGCCCTGGAACGGGAGACCGGGGCCGTCTTCGGCGGGGGCCCGGACCCGACCGGCACCTTCTCGCTGCACGACACCGCGTGCATCGGTCTCGCCGACCAGGAACCGGCGATGCTGGTGGACAAGGTCGTGTTCGGGCGGCTGCGTCCGGGCAAGGTCGCCGACATCATCGGGCAGCTGCGAGCGGCCGGCGCCACCGCCGAGGACGTCGCCAACCCGGCCGGCCTGGCGCAGGACGAGGTCGCCTACGTCGAGGCCATGGTCGAGACCAACGTGCGCACCAAGGGCCCGGTGTTCTTCCGCTACCCCTCCGACTATCGGGCGCTGGTGCGTGACTGCCTCGTGCTCACCCCCGAGCAGATCACCGAGCGGATCTCGGAGTCAGGCCTGCGCGGCCGCGGCGGCGCCGGCTTCTCCACCGGCCTGAAGTGGCAGCTGTGCCGCACTGCGTACGGCGAGCGGAAGTTCGTCATCTGCAACGCCGACGAGGGTGAGCCGGGCACGTTCAAGGACCGCGTGCTGCTCACCCGCTCACCGAAGCAGGTCTTCACCGGCATGGTGATCGCCGCCTACGCGATCGGTGCCAGCGAGGGCATCCTCTACCTGCGTGCCGAGTACTCCTACCTGCGGCCCTACCTCGAGCGGCAGCTCGAGGAGATGCGCTCGGACGGGCTTCTCGGGCACGACATCCTCGGCCGCGTGCCGTTCGACTTCGACATCCGCATCCAGCTCGGCGCCGGCGCGTACGTGTGCGGTGAGGAGTCGGCGCTCATCGAGTCGTGCGAGGGCAAACGCGGCACCCCACGGCTCAAGCCGCCCTTCCCCGCCCAGCAGGGGTACCTGGGCCAGCCCACCTGCATCGACAACGTCGAGTCCTTCGGTGCCGTCCCCCGGATCCTCGAGGAGGGCGCGGCGTGGTTCCGCAGCATGGGCACCGCCGACTCGGCGGGCACCCGGCTGATCAGCGTGGCCGGTGACTGCCGCAAGCCGGGTGTGTACGAGATCGAGTGGGGCACCACCCTGGCGGACGTGCTCACCCTGGTCGGCGCCGAGGACCCGTTCGCGATCCAGATCGGCGGACCGTCGGGCGAGTGCGTCTCCGCGCAGCTCGACGCCGGCCGCCGGATCGCGTTCGAGGACCTGAACTGCAACGGGGCCGTCACCGTGTTCGGCAGGAACCGCGACCTGCTGCCCGTGGTGCGCGACTACGTCCAGTTCTTCGCGGACGAGTCGTGCGGCATCTGCGTTCCGTGCCGCGTCGGCAACCTCGAGCTGATCCACACGCTGGACCTGTTCCTCGCCGGACGGGCCACGCAGGACGACGTGGCGCACCTGCAGCGGTGGGGCGCGATCATCCGCGGTGCCAGCCGGTGCGGGCTCGGCGCGACGTCGCCGAAGCCGGTACTGACCACGCTGTCGCGCTTCCCGGAGCTGTACCGCGAGCGGATGGTGAGCGCCGATGGGCCGCTGCTGCCGTCCTACGACCTGGATCGCCAGCTCGGCGGGTACGACGCCGCGCTCCGCGAGCTCGAGGGAGACCCACGATGACCGTCCAGATCAGCATCGACGGCGAGGTCGTCACGGCGAGCGCCGGCACGGCGATCGTCGACGTCGCGGCCGACCACGGCACCTACATCCCCGCGCTCTGCTACCACCCCGGGCACCCCTGCCTCGGCACCTGCCGGGTCTGCGTGGTGCGGGTCAACGGCGCCATGGTCGCCTCGTGCGCCACCGAGGCGCGCGACGGCATGGTCATCGAGGTCAACACGCCCGAGCTCGAGGACACCCGTCAGGCCATCGTCGAGATGCTCTTCGTCGAGGGCATCCACAACTGCCCCAGCTGCGAGAAGAGCGGCCGGTGCAGCCTCCAGGCGGTGGCCATCGAGACGAGCCTGGAGAAGCCGCGCTTCCCCTACCGGTACCCCGCGCGGGAGGCGCAGCACGACGCGGCGCAGATCTGGCTCGAGCGCGACCGGTGCATCTTCTGCCAGCGCTGCGTCCAGCTCGTCCGTGACACCGCCACCGGCAAGAAGATCTTCAGCATCTCCGGCCGCGGCGACCGGGGACGCATCGAGATGGATGCCGGGCTCGCCGACGCGATGAGCCCCGAGCAGGTCGACGAAGCGGTCGCCCTCTGCCCGGTGGGTGCCATCCTGCACAAGGGGGTCGGCTACGACACCCCGATCGGGGAGCGGCGCTACGAGACGACCTCACTGCGCGACCGCGTCCTCGGACGGAAGCCCTCATGAGCGCCACGCCGCGTCCCGGCCCGGCCGGGCCCGAGGAGGAGACCGCCTCGCACGAGCTGCCGCGCACCCAGGTCGACCCGGCGACCGCCGCGGCCCGCGACGGCAAGATCCGGATGGCCACCATCTCCCTGGCCGGGTGCTGGGGCTGCAACCTCTCGCTGCTCGACCTCGACGAGCGGATCCTGCCGCTGCTGGACAAGGTGACGATCACCCGCAGCTCCTTCACCGACATCAAGCGGATCCCCGAGCGATGCACCGTCGGCTTCGTCGAGGGCGGCGTGGCGAACCAGGAGAACATCGAGACCCTGGAGCACTTCCGGGAGAACTGCGACATCCTCATCGAGGTCGGCGCGTGTGCGCTGTGGGGTGGGATCCCCGCGCTGCGCAACTCGGTCGGCCTCGCGGCCTGCCTGCGCGAGGCGTACGTCGACAGCCCCACCCGGCCGGAGGGCTCGCTGCCGGTCATCCCGCGCCACGAGGACCTGCCCGTGCTGACGACGGAGGTCAGGCCCTGCCACGAGGTCGTGACAATGGACTACTACATCACCGGGTGCCCGCCGGACGGCGACCAGATCTTCTCGGTCCTCGACGACCTGGCGAACGGACGCCCGGTCAACCTGCCCACCGCGATCACCCGGTACGACTGACGTGGCCGCCGCGTCCGAGGGAGCTCCGGAGGAGCCATGAGCCGCAAGCTGGTCATCGACCCCGTCACCCGCATCGAGGGGCACGGGAAGGTCGTCGTGCACCTCGACGACGACAACCGGGTGGCCGACGCCCGACTCCACGTCGTGGAGTTCCGCGGCTACGAGAGGTTCGTCCAGGGCCACCCGTACTGGGAGGCCCCGGTTCTGCTGCAACGGATCTGCGGTATCTGTTTCGTGAGCCACCACCTCGCGGGGGCCAAGGCGATCGACGACGTCGTCGGCGCCGGGGTCGGCTCGGCGGCCGGCATCTCGGTCACCGCGCAGAAGATGCGCCGCCTCGGGCACTACGCGCAGATGCTCCAGTCGCACGCCACGGCCTACTTCTACCTCGTCGTCCCCGAGATGATGTTCGGCATGGACGCGCCGCCCGAGCAGCGCAACGTGCTGGGGCTGATCGAGGCCGACCCGGGCCTGGTGACCCGCGTGGTGATGCTGCGCAAGTGGGGCCAGGAGATCATCCGCACGGTGTTCGGCAAGCGGATGCACGGCATCTCCGCCGTGCCCGGTGGCGTGCAGAAGGGCCTCACCACGCAGGAGCGCGACCGCTTCCTCAACGGCGACGACGGCATCCCGTCGATGGCGCAGGTGATGGAGTACGCGCACGACGGGCTCGACGTCTGGTACGACTTCCATGACAAGCACCGCGAAGAGGTCGACACCTTCGCGGTCGTGCCGGCGCTGTCGATGTCGCTGGTCGGCGACGACGGCAACGTCGACTACTACCACGGCCGGCTCCGGGTCACCGACGAGCGGAAGCGGGTCGTCGAGGACTTCGACTACCACGACTACCTCGACCACTTCTGCGAGGCCGTCGAGCCCTGGAGCTACATGAAGTTCCCCTACCTCAAGGCGCTCGGGCGCGAGCAGGGCTCGGTGCGGGTCGGCACGCTGGCCCGGATGAACGTCACGCCGTCGCTGCCGACCCCGTTGGCGGCGCAGGCCCTCGAGCGGTTCCACGCCTACACCGACGGGGCCGCGAACCTGATGACGCTGCACTCGAACTGGGCGCGCGCCATCGAGATCATCCACGCCGCCGAGCTCATCGAGGAGCTGCTGCGCGACCCGGACCTGCAGGGCGAGGACTTGGTGACCGACCCCGGCGCGTCGGCCTGGACCGGTGAGGGTGTCGGCGTCGTCGAGGCGCCCCGCGGAACGCTGCTGCACCACTACCGCGCCGACCAGGACGGCGCGATGACCTTCGCCAACCTCGTCGTCGCCACCACCCAGAACAACGAGGTGCTCAACCGCACGATCAAGGCCGTGGCCGACGAGCGCCTCTCCGGCCGGGTCGAGGTGACCGAGGGGATGATGAACGCCATCGAGGTCGGCCTGCGGGCGTACGACCCCTGCCTCAGCTGTGCCACGCACGCGCTGGGCCAGATGCCGCTGGTCGTCACCGTGGTGGATGCCGCGGGCCGGGTCGTGACCGAGCGGGTGCGCTCGTGACCGAGCCCGCCACGGCCACGTCCCTCGCCGACTTCGACCACCCACGGTGCCTCGTGGTCGGCGTGGGCAACGTCGGGCGCCAGGACGACGGGCTCGGCTGGGCCTTCGTCGACCGGCTCGAGGACAGCGGAACGTGTGCGCGCGCCGAGGTGGTGCGCCGCTACCAGCTGCTCCTCGAGGATGCCGACCTCTTCGCGCGGTTCGAGCGGGTGCTGGTGGTGGACGCGACCCGGGAGCCGGAGGTCGGCGCGTACCGGATGAGCGTGCCCGAGCCACGGCTGGACCTCACCTTCACCTCGCACGCGATGTCGGTGGGGTGCGTGCTCGCGACGACGGCGACGTGCTTCGGGCGCGTCCCGGAGGTGGAGCTGCTCGCCATCCGCGGCTACTCCTGGGACCTCACGATGGGGCTGACGCCTCCAGCCGCAGCCAACCTCGACGCGGCCCTGGTCGCCTTGGGGTGCCGCGCCGCTGCCCCCGACAGTGACCGCACTGCTCTCAGTCCCTACGGAGGATGACATGGACGAGAAGGACTTGGACCGGGTCGCGACGACCATCTACGAGGCGCCGCTCGGGGCCTACCTCGGCCGCGAGGGGGCGGCGGTGCTGGCCCAGTTCGCGGGGGAGGAGGCGCGGCTGGCGGACAGGGAGTTCCTCTTCCACCAGGGCGACCACGCCCACACCTTCTACATCGTGACCGCTGGGCGGCTCGCGTTCGTCAAGGAGGCCACGAGCAGGACGCCCGAGGTCATCATCCACGTGCTGGAGAAGGGCGACCTCTGCGGTGAGATGAGCTTCATCGACGGCGGCGAGTACACCGTCTCGTGCTACGCCCTCGGCGCGGCGGAGGTGCTGTCGTTCCGGGTCGGCGACCTCTCCCCGCTCATCGAGCAGCATCCGCGGGTGCTCTACGACTTCATGCGCGCGGTCATCGCCCGCGCCCACTCGACGAGCGCGTCACTGAGCCGGCAGCGCCAGGAGCTCGCGGACTACATCGCCACCGGAGGCAAGCGGCAGTGAGTCGCAGGGGTGCCGGCGACACCTCGTGCGACTCGGGCACCCCGGGCCCGGGCGCGGCGGCACCCAGGGACCGGGACTGCGACCGGGACGCATCAGGCCAGGGACACCTGGCGTCGTGACCGCGGCCTGGCTGCGGGCCGTCGCCAGGTGACGAGCATCGCCAGGGCGAGGAGCAGCTCGGCGATGTCGCCGCCGAAGTACATGAGGCTGCCCGCGGCGCGCATCTGCTCCGCCGGTTCGTGGACCTGCACGAGCAGCCCGGCGTACAGCAGCTGCGACACCGAGGAGTGGACGGCGATCGAGATGCCGAGCACCACGAGGCGGGTGCGCACCGTCGCCCGTCGCGGCCCCGCGTCGGGGCCGGCGATCACCCAGGCGAACAGGGCACCGGCCAGGACCAGGTGCAGGTGCACGAGCAGGTGCACCCCGTCGTGCCGGGTACTGAGCTCGTAGACCGGGGTGAAGTACAGCAGCAGCAGGCCGCCGCTGCTCAACACCAGCGCGACCGCCGGCTGGGCCAGGTGGTGGAACGCGCCCGTGGTGAGCAGCCGTGCGAGCCGACGGGCGTACCGGTGGGGGAGCCCGCGCAGGAGGAGGGTGACCGGCGCGCCGAGCACGAGGGCGAGGGGGGCGACCATTGCCAGCAGCAGGTGTTGCACCATGTGGCCGCCGAAGTCCGCGTCGGCCCACGAGTCGACCGGAGGGCTGAGCGCGCTCGCCATGAGCACCACCCCGACGACGAACAGAACCGTCCGGGTCGCGGGCCAGCGTCGGCGGTGCCGCTCGCGGACGACCAGCACGAGGTAGCCGACGGCCAGGGCGCCGAGCAGCACGAGAGGCCCGTACGTGGCGAGCAGCTCGCCGGCGGGCCCGAGCAGGCCTGCGCCGGGTGGCCCGCCGCCATGCGGCTCGCCCCCGTGCGCCGGCACCAGGCGCACCAGGCCGGCGACGTCAGTGCTCTGCATGGCTGGGCGATGACGGTGACCCCTCGGGCGACGGCCTCACCCCGTCCCCGGGGGTGCGCGCGGGAGCGGCGTCGGTGAACGAGGCGCCGCGTTGCAGCAGCCAGCCTCCCGCGACGAGCAGCGCTCCGAGGGCCAGGAAGGCGAGGTCCCAGGCGAGCTGGTGGGGCCCGCTGCGCACGTGGTGGATGCCCAGGACGTGGTGGTCGAGCACGCCCTCCACCAGGTTGAACACCCCCCACCCGACCAGGACCCACCCCCACAGTGCTCGCGAGGACCACACCCGCCCGCGCGAGTGCTGCACGCGGGAGTAGAGCATCGCCAGCCCGGTGAGCACCATCAGCCAGGTGAAGGTGTGGAACACGCCGTCCCAGACCGTGTTGATCTCCAGGCCGTGGACCGTGTCCCGCGGGTAGTAGCGGATCCCGACGTTGTCCGTGTCGGTCGAGGTCAGCATGTGGTGCCACTGCAGCATCTGGTGCAGCAGGATGCCGTCGACGAACCCGCCCAACCCGACGCCCAGGACGATGCCGGCGCCGGCGATGCTTCGGGGCCGGTCATCGGCCGGTGCGTGGTTCCGGGACGTCATGCGTTTCCCCTGTCGTCGAGCGTCGTCCTGAGCCGCCCTTACCCGGGTGCGGCGCCGCCTACACCGGGGGCCCACGGTCGCGAGGGTCCCTCGGCGACGACCACCCATCCGCGTCGTGGGCTTCGGCGCCGTGCAGCGTGGTTGGGGGCCCGTCGTCGGGGTACGGGCCTACCATGCGCTCCTTCTCCCGACTCGCCCTCGCCGCCGCACCCCCGATCGCCGCCGCTGCCCTCGGTGGCCTCGCCTCGAGGAACGCGCAGGGCACCTACCGCCGTCTCGACACCCCCTCGTGGTCACCGCCGAGCCAGGTCTTCGGTCCCGCCTGGACGGTGCTCTACACGCTCAACGGCATCGTTGGGTGGCGGATCGCCGGCAGGCAGGACCAGGCAGCGATGCGCCTGCACCTGGCCCAGCTGGCCCTGAACACGGCGTGGTCGCCGCTGTTCTTCGCCGCCGAGCGACGCTGGGCCGCCCTCGGCGTCAACGTGGCCCTGGATGCCGGGATCGTCGCCGAGATGGCGCACCTCGCCCGGCGCGACCGGACCGCCGCGTTGCTCCTGGCGCCCTACCTGGCCTGGTGCGGCTACGCCGCGATGCTGACCGCGTCGGTCGCACGACGCAACCAGGACTGACTGGTCGTAGTTGCGCCCGCCCGCTCCACTGCGAGGATGGAGGATGGCTTCGTGGAGCTTCGTCGGCACACCGAGAACGAGGGCGACGACCTGACCGCACAGGGTGTGGCTGATGCAGAGGCCATCGGACAGAACGAACTGCGGCCGCCGTACGCCGCGTTCATCTCCTCGGGCGCGGCTCGGGCCACCCAGATGGTCGCGATCCTGCGGCACGCCGCTGGGCAGGACGACATCGCGATGTCCGAGGTGCCGGGGCTGCGCTCGACGGTCGAGGACCGGTGGCGAGCCGCGGCGAGGGCTGCCGGCCAGACCGCCACCGTCGAGCAGATCCGAGCGGTCGATCCGGACCTCGTCGAGCACGAGGAACGGCTTCTGGGGGCAGCGCTGCGCGGCATCGTCGAGTCACTTCCCGACGGCGGTCGCGCGCTCGTCGTCGGCCACAGCCCGACGAACGAGGCCGCCGTGGCGAGCCTGACAGGTCAGGCCGTCCAGCCGCTCGGCAAGGGCGCAGGCGTGCTGCTCGTGGAAGACGGCGGCCGGTTCTCGGTGACGCCGCTGTAGCGAGCCACCGACCCGGCGCCGGAGCCGTGCGAGGCGCTCCCCGGCGTTCTCGTCGGGCCGATCAGAACCTGTGGCCCAGGGGGTCGGTGAACACGTAGCCGCGGGCCTTGTAGTAGTCGATGATGCGCGTGAGGGAGGCGACGGTGTTGGAGCGGTTCGACGACACGACCCTTTCCGCCTCGGGGGACTCCTTGCCGTCGTGCATCAAGACGATCGGGTGTGTGCTCACGGCGGTGACGGAGGTGGTCGCCAGCTTGACGATGGAGGCCTGCGCCGCCTTCGAGGCGTAGCCCGGCTGGGTCCAGTCGCGCGTGTCGGACTTCCAGTTGGTGACGGTCATCCCCCGGCCGCGTGAGACCTTCAGCGTGGTCGAGGTCCAGTGGTTCCCGCCGGGCGCGCGGAAGAAGCACGGCCTGACCTTGGCTGCGGCCCACACCGATGCGAGCTCGGCGTCGATCTGGGCCGCCTGGGCCGAGGCCGACATCGTGTCGAACCTGGCGCGTGGGGTGGACCCGGCAACGTTCATCGGGTGGGTGTCGGTGTGGTTGCCGAGCCGGTGTCCCGCAGCCGCGATGGCGCGGATGGTGGCCGGGTCGCGTCTGGCGGCCCGACCGGTGACGAAGAAGGTCGCGTGGACGCCCTTGGCCTTGAGGATGGCCAGGATCTGGGGGGTGAACGTGCTCGGACCGTCGTCGAAGGTCAACGCGACGGTCTTGGGGTAGGTGCGGTACGTGGTGCTGCGCACCGACGTCGCCGGCGGCGGGCACGAGGTGGCGCTGTGCGCGGCCGGAGCGGTGAACAGTGCGGCGCCCGTCAGCAGGACGCCGGCCATGGCGCCGGTCAGCAGGTGGTTCCTCGACACGGGGTGCTTCGCCTCCAGGGATGGGCGACCTTGCCGTAGCGCGCGTCCGCCTCGGTCGTCATCGGGCGCGCGGGAGCAGGTCCACCCGGAAGGTACGCCTCGAGACCCGTCCGGGGTGGAGCGTTGCGAATGGACGGGATCCACGTCACAGCTGCCAGCATCGCAAACGCGCGGCGGACCGTTGCCCGCAGTGGGACCGTGTGGACGAGCACCCCGTTGAGGGGTGCTCCGACCGGTGGCCGAGCCACGTGGTGCGATGCGGAAGGTCGACGATGGTCACCTCGTTCCTGCGGCGCCTGAGGACCGTCGCGTTGCTGGCGACGGCCGTGGCGACGCCGGTGGTTCCGGTGCTCACAGCCCCCTCGGTCGCCCCGGTCAAGACGACCATCGTGCGTACCAGAACGGTTCCCGCGGTGAGCTATCCGAAGCTGGCCACACCGGTACGTGGTCAGGACGTCTCCTGGCCGGAGTGCCCCAAGGGCACCGGCATCCCCTCCCGGCTCGGTGAGGGCAAGCCGATGCCGTCCTCCACGGCGAAGTTCGTCCTCGTCGGGCTGACCAACGGGCCCGCCTTCTATCCCAACCCGTGCCTGGCCGCCCAGGCCGCATGGGTCGCGTCGCACCACGTGTACGTGGCGCCCTACGCGATGACGACTTACCCGACGTCCGCCCTACTGACCAGGTACGGCCACGCCGGCCCGTACCAGGGGACCTCCCTGACCGTCCGGCTGCGCAACGTGGGTTGGGCCCAGGCGCAGTTCAACCTGAAGAACATGCGTGCCGTCGGCCTGAGCGCCCCCGTGCTGTGGATGGACGTGGAGTACTACCCCGTGCGGCAGTGGTCCACCAGCACCACGCAGAACAGGGCCGTGTTCGAAGGAGCCCTCGCCGCGTACCAGGCCGCCGGCCTCGAGGTCGGCACGTACTCCACCCGCTCGCAGTGGGCCGGCATCCTCGGCAGCGTCCGCTACGGCCTCCTGGAGTGGCACACCACCGGCCCCGCCTCGCTCAGCTCCGCCCGAAAGGCCTGCAGCGCGGCGTCGATCCAGGGTGGCCGCACGGTGCTCGCCCAGTGGTGGACCACCACGAGCGACTACGACGTGATGTGCCCCGGCTACGACACCGTCGCCGCGATGAAGCGGTACTTCCACAAGTTCTGACCCACCCGCCCACCACCCAAGAAGGCCCAGTGACGACCCTGACCGGAACGCGGCGAGCCGTCGCCCTGGCCGCCCTGGGGCTGGCCGCGAGCGTCCCCGCGCTGCCCGGAGCCGACGCGGCCACCGCCCCGATACCGTCGCCCCCGGTCAGCACCACGGTCGTGCGCACCACGACGGTTCCGGCAGTGAGCTACCCACCGCTGGCCACACCGGTGCGCGGCCAGGACATCTCCTGGCCGAACTGCCCCAAGGGGATGGGCATCGCCTCCCGGCCCACCCAGGGCAAGCCGATGCCCTCCTCCACGGCGAAGCTCGTCCTCGTCGGCCTGACCAACGGCCCGGCGTTCACCCCGAACCCGTGCCTGGCCGCCCAGGCCGCCTGGGTCAAGGCCCACCACGTGTACGCCGGCCCGTACGCCGTCATCAGCTACCCGTCGGCGGCCACGATCACCACGTACGCGCACGCCGGCCCGTACCGGGGCGACACGCTGACCAGCCGGCTGCGCAACGTGGGCTGGGCGCAGGGCACGTACAACCTGGCCCGGATGCGCGCCGCCGGGCTGGCCGCGCCCTTCATCTGGGCGGACGTCGAGGTGCCCCCGACCGGGCCGTGGTCCTCGTCGCGCTCGCGGAACAAGGCTGTCTTCGACGGCGCCCTGGCCGCTTACCGGGCCGCCGGCATCCGGGTCGGCCTGTACACCACCCGCTCGCAGTGGGCCGGCATCATGGGCTCTGCCCGGTACGGCCTGGCCGAGTGGCACACCACCGGCCCCAGCTCGCTGACGACCGCCAAGAAGGCCTGCACCGCAACCTCGTTCAACGGCGGACGCACCGTACTCGCCCAGTGGTGGACCACCGCGAACGACTACGACGTCGTGTGCCCCGGGTTCGACACGGTCACCGCCATGAGGCAGTACTTCCACAAGTTCTGATCCGCCCGCCAGGCGCGAAGGCACCGGTCACGACCTCACCCGGGCGGCCTTCCATCCGCGTCCGGTCGCCGCCACGACGCGCTGGGCACGAGGCAGACGTAGGCTCACCGGATGGCGAAGCAATCCTCTGTCTCGCAGTCCTCGGCGTACCTGGGCCTGATCGACGCGTTGCCGGTGGCGGCCGAGTCGACGACGTCGCGGGTCCTGGTGACCAACGACGTCATGCGGGTCGTGCAGTTCACCTTCGATGCCGGAGAGCTGCTCACTGAGCACGCCTCGCCACGCGCGGTGGCGGTGCAGCTGGTGAGCGGCCGGATGCGGTTCACCGTCGATGGCGCCGAGCACTCGATGAGCGAAGGTGACGTCATCTACCTCGCACCGGGTGCGTCGCATTCACTGGTCGCCGAGACGCCGTGCCGGATGACGTTGGTGATGGTCGTCGTCCCGGCCTGATCCGCCCCCGTGCCGGCGACCGTCCCGAGGTCACTGACCCGCTGTGGTGCAGGGCTTCGGCAGGCCCGAGTCAGACCAGCAGCTGGTGCCGGGCGAGGTCGCGGTACAGCGGCGTGGAGTCGACGAGGTCGGAGTGCGTGCCCTGGCCGACGACCTGGCCGTGGTCCATGACGACGATGTGGTCGCTGTCGACGACGGTCGACAGGCGGTGCGCGATCACGATGAGCGTGCGATCGGTTGCCACGGCATCGATCGCGTCGCGCATGCGCTGCTCGTTGAGACCGTCCAGTGAGGAGGTCGACTCGTCCAGCAGCAGGATGGGGGGTGCGGCCAGCAGCGCCCGGGCGATCGCCAGACGTTGGCGCTCGCCGCCCGAGAGCATCACGCCGCTCTCACCGACCGGGGCGTTGACGCCGAGGGGGTTGCGTTCGAGCACCTCGCCCAGGTTCACGGCGCGCAGCACGCGCTCGCAGTCGTCGTCGGTTGCCTCGGGCGAGGCCAGCCGCAGGTTCTCGGCGATCGTCCCGGCGAGGGTCGGGGCATCCTGCTCGACGTAGCCCAGCCGCGCGCGCAGCGCGGCGCGGTCGAGGGTGCGCGCGTCCTGTCCGTCGATCAGCACGGCGCCGTCCGACGGGTCGTAGAAGCGCTCGATGAGGGCCAGGGTGGTGCTCTTTCCGGCGCCCGACGGACCGACCAGTGCGACGCGAGCGCCTCGCGGCACCGAGAAGGACACCCCGCGCAGCACCTCTGCGGCGACGGGGGTCGGCGGCAGGTCTGCGGTCCCCGACACGGAGTGGGTGTCGACGTGCGCGTTCTCGAGGAGCGCGAGCGCCTCGGACTCCGCCCTCCGCCGCGCGGCGACGACGGCTTCCGGGTAGCGGAAGTGCACGTCGCGGAACTCGACCGCCGCGCCTGGCGTACCGGTACGACGGTCGTCCTCGCTGCGCACGCGCGCGGCCTGGGCGGCGTCGCCCTGCGTCTCGGTCGGCAGGTCGAGGATCTCCTGGATGCGGCCGAGGGCCCCGAGCGCCTGGTTGACCGAGGTGATCGCGCCGAAGGTCGATCCGAGCGGTGCGATCAGCAGGAACAGGAACATGACGAAGGTGACGAGCTCGGCGATGGTGATCGCGCCGGAGGCGACCCGCAGGCCGCCGACGCCGAGCACGACCAGCAGCGACACCTGCAGCGCGATGCCCGCGATGGGCGTGATGAGCGCCGAGACCTTGGCGATCCGCACGCCCTGGTCGTAGGCCTCCTCGGCCAGCTGCGAGATCGCGACCTCCTCGCGGTGGCTGGCGCCGGCCGCGCGCACGGTGCGGATCGATCCGACGGAGCGCTCGACGCCAGACGCGAGCTCGCCCACCTTCTGCTGCTGGTCTCGCGTTGCTGTGCGGATGCGTCCGCTGAGCAGCGTGACGCCCCCGATCGACAGGCCGATGACGACGACGATGAGTCCCAGGAGCGCGGGGTCGATGAGCGCCATGGCCACGAGGGCGCCGACGAAGACCAGGCTGTTTCCGACGGCATCGACGAGGCCCTGGGTGAGGACGGCGTACAGCAGCGTGGTGTCGGTGCCCACGCGGGAGACGAGGTCGCCCGTTCGGCGCGCGTCGAACTCGCTGATCGGCAGGTGCAGGATGCGGCTGATCAGCTTGCGCCGCGACGAGTAGACCACGGCAGTGCCGGTGCGCTGCAGGAGGAAGTGCTGGAAGCCCGAGATGACGGATGCCGCGACCACCAGCGCGAACACCGCCCAGACGAGCATGCCCAGCGGCTCGCCGGCCTGCACCCGGTTGATGAGCAGGCCCACCAGCAGCGGCTGGGCGAGCGTCGCGATGGCCCCGACGATGCTCAGGATCACGACGGTCACGAGCACGCCACGGTGCTCGAAGAGGAACGGCAGCAGCTGCTTCAGGCTCGCGCGCGGACCCTCGTCAGGTGCGCGACGGCCGCGGCGTCCGCGGGTGGTGGTGGTGCTGGACATTCGGTTCCCTGCCGGTTGGTGCGGGTGAGCGGGCGAGAGCGCTATCGACGACCGTACTTCTTGTGCACCGCCTGCCTGCTGACGCCCAGGGCGCCGGCGATCGCGACCCAGGAGTATCCCTGGGCCCGGGCCCGGCGCACCTGTTCGGCCTCGGCGCGCGCGAGGTCGGCGTGCAGGGCCTGCAGCCGGCGCAGCTCGGGCAGCGGCTCGCCGCCCTCTGCGGCGCCGATCGCCGTGCGGATGCGGTCGCTCATGCCGTCAACCGTAGTTGACGCTGCGGGAGTCGTCAACGTGGGTTGACGCCGGAGGGGGCGCTGCCCCATCCCCCGACCGGCCCCCACGAGACCTCGGATGCCGCTCTCCCGCCGGGAAGGCACACTTGAGGCGGAGGTGCTGTCATGACGGGAACGGACGACGCTGGCCGCGACGGGCTCAGTGGGCACAAGCTGGTGGTCGAGCGGGTGCACGTCGACGTGCCTCGGGTGCTTCCGCAGGACACGGTGACCACTCACTCGGTCAGCCCCCCGCCGGATCCCGAAGGCGGCCGGGACACTGACATGGAGTTCATGACGCGCAACGGCGGCTGGTGAGCCTCAGCGCACCACCTCGTGGGTAGCCTGCGCAGATGCCCATCACGCTCGAGAACGTCGGCATCGCCGTGGACGACCTGGACGCGGCCGTCGCCTTCTTCACCGACCTGGGACTCACCCTCCTGGGCCGTGACACGGTGAGTGGCGAGTGGGCCGACACGGCGGTCGGGCTCGACGGCAACCACGTGCAGATCGCCATGCTGCAGACGCCCGACGGCAACGGTCGCCTCGAGCTCTTCGAGTACCTCCACCCCGAGGCCATCGCGACCGAGGCCACTCGACCGAACGAGATCGGCATGCACCGGGTCGCCTTCTCGGTCGACGACCTCGAGGCTGCCCTCGAGGTCGCCGCAACCCACGGCTGCCACCCGCTGCGCGGCGTCGCCACCTACGAGGACGTCTACAAGCTCACCTACGTCCGCGGCCCGAGCGGCATCATCGTGATGCTCGCCGAGGAGCTCACCAAGGGCTGACCGTCGGGGCGTCGGCGATGGTGGCGAGTCGGGTCGCCAGCGTTCTCCGACACCCGAGTCCTCCACCAGCGAGGGCTGGTGGCGTACCTCCACAGCCGAGCCGCTTCACGAGAACCGGTCCCGTCCACCGGGGCTGCCCTTGGGGAGATGTTCACCGTCCGTACACGCCGTGCTTGCGCCAGCGGGGTGGGCCCTTGTCGAGGATGAGGGGCGGTCGCCGACTGCGGTGCCACCTGCCCAAACCTCACCCGGAGGACTCACGTGACTGACACACCAGACATCAAGCGCCGCACCTTCGTCGGCCTGACGGCTGCCGGCCTCGGCGCCGCGGCGATCGGCGGGGCGCCGGCCGCCGCCGCGAGCACCTCGCGCAACCGGCACCGCGGTTCTCGCGGGCCCGGCTACGGGCCGCTGCGGCCCGACCCGCACGGGCTGCTCGACCTGCCCGCCGGGTTCCACTACACGGTGCTCGCGGTGGCCGGCAACAGCGGCAACCCGATCCCGGCCACCACCCTCGACGACGGCGGCGAGCTCAGCCCGTCGCGCTACGACGGCACCGGCTCCTTCCCCCGTCGCGGCGGCGGCTGGGTCCTGGTGTCGAACCACGAGAACGGCAACGGCAACCCCTTCCCGGTGGCCGCCGCGGTGCCCCACCGTGCCGGCATCACCTACGACGAGGGCAGCCCGCAGGGGGGCACCACGTCCATCACCGTCGACAAGCGCGGCCGGCGCGTGTCCGAGGTGGTCTCACTGGCCGGCACCTGGTCGAACTGCGCCGGCGGCGAGAGCCCGTGGGGCACCTGGCTCACCTGCGAGGAGAGCGAGCAGCGGGCCGACCCGGCGCAGGACATCCGCAAGGACCACGGCTACGTCTTCGAGGTCCGACCCTTCGACCCCACGAACCCGCTCAACGCGCGCCCGATCAAGGCCTTCGGCCGCTTCCCGCACGAGGCCGTCGTCGTCGACCCCCACCGGGGGCACGTCTACGGCACCGAGGACGCGAGCAACCCCAACGGGCTGCTCTACCGCTGGAGCCCCGACGGCCGTGCACCGCGCGGCTACGGAGACCTGGCCGACGACGCGGGCTCGCTCGAGGCGATGTACGCCACCCACCACGGCTCCTTCGTCCCCGACCTGTCGGTCTTCAGCAGGCTGGGCACGACCCTGAAGGTCCGGTGGGTCGAGGTGCCCGACCGCGACGCCCGCAGCACGTCGACCCGCAAGCAGTTCAACTACGCCGGGGTCACCGGCGCCCCGGGCGGCGACGTCACCCGGTCCCGCAAGCTCGAGGGCATGTGGTGGGGCGACGAGGGCTTCTACTTCGACGCCTCGTTCGCGCGGGGCGCCGCCGACGGGTCGGCCGCCGAGCACGACGGGCAGATCTGGTTCTACGACCCGCGTCGCAGCACGATCACCCTGAAGAGCTACTACCCCTACACCCCGGCCGACCAGGACAGCGACCCCGACGGCCCCGACAACCTCACGGTCAACCCCTACGGCGGCCTCGTCCTGTGCGAGGACGGCGACGGGCAGAACCACCTCGTGCTCGACGACCTCGAGGGCCGCTGGGCCTACCTGGCCCGCAACCGTCAGGACAGCGAGATGGCGGGCGCGAACTTCTCCAGCAACGCGCAGTTCCTCTTCGCCAACTCCCAGGACCCGGGCGTCGTCTTCGCCATCACCGGTCCCTGGAAGGCCAAGCGGCACGACGACGACCGGGGCGACGACGGGCGCCACGAGCACTGACGTCCCGCACACCGCTCGAACCCCGGCACCCGTGGGGTGCCGCCGCCACACGCAGACGCAGGATGCCGCCCGCTCAGGTGAGCGGGCGGCATCCGGTGCCGTTGCGGTGACTCAGATCAGGCCGAGCCCCTTGACGGCGTCGCGCTCCTCGACGAGCTCGGCGACCGAGGCGTCGATCTTTCCGCGTGAGAAGTCGTCGATGTCCAGGCCCTGCACGATCTCCCAGCGGCCGTCCTTCACGGTGACCGGGAAGGAGGAGATGATGCCCTCCTGCACGCCGTAGGAGCCGTCGGAGCGCACCGCCATCGACACCCAGTCGCCCTCGGGGGTGCCGTGCACCCAGGTGCGGGCGTGGTCGATGGTGGCGGATGCCGCGGAGGCGGCCGACGACGCGCCGCGCGCCTCGATGATCGCGGCGCCGCGCTTGGCGACGGTGGGGATGAAGGTGCCCGCCAGCCAGTCCTGGTCACCCACGGCCTCGGCGGCGTTGCGGCCGCCGACCTCGGCGTGGAACAGGTCGGGGTACTGGGTGGCGGAGTGGTTGCCCCAGATCGTCATCTTGCGGATCTCGGTCACCGGCACGCCGAGCTTGGCCGCGAGCTGGCTGATGGCGCGGTTGTGGTCGAGGCGGGTGAGCGCCGAGAAGCGCTCGGTGGGGATGTCGGGGGCGTTGCTCATCGCGATGAGCGCGTTGGTGTTGGCGGGGTTTCCGGTGACGGTGATCTTCACGTCGTCGGCCGCGACCTCGTTGAGCGCCTTGCCCTGGGGGGCGAAGATGCCGCCGTTGGCCTCGAGCAGGTCGCCGCGCTCCATGCCGGGGCCGCGCGGGCGGGCGCCGACGAGCAGGGCCAGGTTGACGCCGTCGAAGACCTTGGTCGGGTCGTCGCCGATCTGCACGCCGGCCAGGGTCGGGAAGGCGCAGTCGTCGAGCTCCATGACCACGCCCTCGAGGGCCTTGAGGGCCGGCGTGATCTCGAGCAGCCGCAGCTCGACCGGGGTGTCGGGCCCGAGCAGCGCGCCGCTCGCGATGCGGAACAGGAGGCTGTAGCCGATCTGGCCGGCGGCGCCGGTGACGGCCACCTTGACGGGCGCGTTGCTCACGGTGGTACCCCTTCGTACGCAGGTGAATGGTGTGTGCCTTCGACGCTATCAGCGCAGGCGTGTGGCGCCGCACCGGGCGCTGTGGTGAGGTTGCCGGCGTGACGAGCGCAGCGCCGAGCGGGCGCGACCTGCGACCACTGGTCTGGGCGGCGGCCACCGCGGTGGTGTCGCTGGGCCTGGTGCTGGCCGCTGCCCGCTGGGGCTGGCTCGGCCCCGATGTCGGTCGGGGCGCCGGGTTCTGCGAGGCGGCCCGCCCCGGCTGGATCCGCCAGCCCGCCAACACCTGGAGCAACCTCGGCTTCGTCGTCGCCGGGCTGGCCGTCGCCTGGTACGCGGGGGTGCGCGCCCACCTCGGCGTCACGCTGGGGGCCCACCCGGGCCTGGCAACGGCATACGCCGTGCTCGTGGTGCTGCTCGGGCCGGGCTCGATGGCGATGCACGCCACCCAGAGCGACCTCGGCGGGCACCTCGACCTGCTGAGCATGTACCTGGTGTCGGGGTTCGCCCTGGCCTACGGGTTGATGCGGTTCGTGCACCGCGGGCCGGCGTTCCTCGCCGTGGTGTTCGTGCTGGCCGTCGCCGCCGGGATGGCGGTGCACCTGCACGGCGGCAGCGTGCCGGTGCTGGGGCACGCCGGGAACGCGGCGTTCGGGGTGGAGATCATCGTGGCGCTCGGGCTGGAGGTGGCGCTGTACCGGCGCCGCCCGCCGGCGCCGCGCCAGGACCTGTGGTTCGGGGTGGCCTCGGTCGCCACCTTGGTGCTGGCCTTCGCGATCTGGAACACCGGCAAGCGCGGACACCCGTGGTGCCACCCCGACACGTTGCTGCAGCAGCACGGCATCTGGCACGTGCTCTGCGCGGTGTCGGCCTACCTGATCTTCCGCCACTACGCGGCGGAGCGCGCCGCGGAAGGGATCGACGATTCCCTTAAATGACGAATATGATTCGTTTTATGAAAACGACCTCGTCGGCGTTGCTTCCCATCCTCCGCTCGGATGCCGTGGGTGAGCTCCTCGCACGGCTGTTCGTGCATCCCCGCCGCACGTGGGTGCTCAAGGACCTGGCGGCGGCCGCATCGGTGTCCCTGCCGACAACCACCCGTGAAGTGAGCCGCATGGTGGCTGCTGGGCTTGTTGCTGAGGCGCGGGTGGGCCGGACGCGCCAAGTGTCGGCGAACGGCGACTCGACGCTGTTTGAGCCGCTGCAGCGGCTGATGCTCCTCACGTACGGCCCTGTCCCCGTTCTCGAGGACGAGCTCGGTGGTGTTCCGGGTATCACAAAGGCGCTCATCTACGGGTCGTGGGCAGCGCGCCACCAAGGGGTCGAGGGCTCCCCACCGCATGACATCGACGTGCTGGCCGTGGGAGATCCGGACCCGGACCAGCTCTTCGACGCCGCTGAGCGGGCTGAGCTGCGACTGGGACGACCGGTCAGCATCCGTCGAGTGTCACAGGCGTCATGGGGTGAGAGTCGGGACGCCTTCGTGAGCAACGTCAGGTCGGGTCCTCTGGTCTGGCTCCAGCTGGGCGGTGAGTGATGGCGTGGGACAAAGGCGCCAAGGAGATCGACCGGCTCGTCGCCGACCAGCGGCTACAACGAGTCCCAGCGTCGGCCCAGGGTGCCAGCCTGCTCCTTGAGGAATCACGTCGGCACCTGGCCTCGGCCGAACTCCTGCTCGACATCGACCCACAGGGTGCTTACACCTTGCTCTACGACGCGGCCCGAAAGGGGCTGGCGGCGGTCCTGCTGGCTCAGGGGCTACGGGCCACAGCGAAAGGTGGCCATGTCGTGCTGCAGGACGCCATGCGAGCCCAGTTCGACCCGCCTCTCGGCCACCTCTTCAGGCCGTTCAACCGGATGCGACAGCGCCGCAATCAGTCCGAGTACGCGTCGACGGAGAACCCGGAGATGACGGCGGACGAGGTGCGCGCTGACCTTCCACGGGCGCGAGCACTCATCGAGGACTTCTGCGTTCGGGCGCTCGGCCTGGTCTCCTGAGGCGCGCCGCCAGGGCCCCGGATGCCGAGGACCCCGCCCACCAGCGGTGAGCGGGGTCCGTCGGTCGGGCGGGCTGGGTCAGTGGCGGGGTGCGTCCGGGTCGACGCCCTCGGCGACGGCGAGGTCGACGGCATCCATCTCACCGGAGATGTCGCGGTCGCGGCGGTCGACGCCGGTGATCAGGTGGAAGGTGGCGCCGGCGATGGCGGCGCCGATGATCGGCGCGAGCCAGAACACCCACAGCTGCCCGACCGCGCCGTTGCCGTTGAAGAACGCGACGCCGGTGGAGCGGGCGGGGTTGACCGAGGTGTTGGAGATCGGGATGGAGATGAGGTGGATGAGGGTGAGCGCGAGGCCGATCGCGATGGGGGCGAAGCCCTCGGGCGCCCGGGTGTCGGTGGCACCGAGGATGACGTAGACGAAGATCGCGGTCAGCAGCACCTCGGCGATGAACACCGCTGCGAGGCTGTACAGGCCGGGGGAGTGCGTGCCGTAGCCGTTGGCGGCCATGTTGCCGGTGGCGTCGAACCCGGGCTGGCCGCTGGCGATTCCCCACAGGGCCAGGCCGGCGACGAGGCCGGCGACCACCTGGGTGATGACGTAGGCGGGCACGTCCTTCCACTCGAAGCGCTTCGCGACGGCGACCCCGATGGTGACGGCCGGGTTGAAGTGGGCGCCGGAGATGTGGCCGACGGCGTAGGCCATCGTCATGACGGTGAGGCCGAACGCGAGGGCGACCCCGAGGAAGCCGATGCCGAGCTGCACGCCGCCGCTGCCGGCGATGACGCCGGGGACGAGGAACTTGGCCGCGTAGATCGCCGAGCCGCAGCCACCGAAGACCAGCCAGAACGTGCCGAGGAACTCCGCGCCGAGGCGCTGCACCATGGTGGGGGTTGTCATGCGCGTCATTGTGCCGGCCGGTCTGTCCGGCTCTTCCACGGTTTGGTTGTTCCTCGGGGCTTGGACGCCGGGGTGGTCAGGTCGTGGCGTTGGCCCAGAGGTCTTGCCAGGTGGTGGCCCAGGGCCAGTGTTTGGGCAGGTGCAGCACGAACCGTCGGGCGGAGGTCGTGATCCGGGCGGGGAGGGTGATCAGGTGGGTTTGCAGGGTGGCCCAACGGGCGGTGGCGTGCCGGGTTGAGGCGGCCGCGCCGGCGGCACGTAGCAGGTTGAATGCGATGCAGCCCAGGGCGAGCCAGGCGGCGTTGGCGGTGAACCGCCCTGAGGGTGCGTGGGCCAGGGGTCCGCTCTTGAGCTCGGCGATGACCTGCTCGATGATGGCGTGCTCGCGGTGGGTGGTGTCGGCGTCGGTGGTGCTCAGCGTGGAGTTGGTGATGAACGCGTGGTGGCGGTGGGTGGCGAACAGCTCGCCTTGTTCGCTGCCGTCGCTGGCGCGGGGTTGCAGCCGTTTGACCCGGCGCACCACCAGCCGGCAGGTCACCTGGTGCTTGATGGGGTGCGAGGTGAACGCGGTGAAGGCGACCTCGGCGATCTGTGCGTCGGACACCCATCGGCCGGCGAGCTCGTCGAACACCGCGCGGGGGTACTTGATCGGGGTCCAGGCGTCTTCGTCGATGCTGGCGATCGCGGCCTTGACCTGCGGGTTCATCCGGGCTGTGACCGAGAACCACGCCTTCGCCGTGACCGCCGCGGCGATGACGTCGCGGCGGTAGTACCCGGAGTCTGCACGGACCATCACCTGCCCGGCGGCACCAGCGGCGCGGGCGGTGGCGACCGCGTCACCGATCAGGCGGGGCGCGCCGTGCCCGCTGATGGTGTTGCCCTTGCGCAGCCGGGCGGCGGCGATCACCGGGGCGCAGGTTGGTGAGGACAGCGCCGCGACCTGCGCGTTGACCCCCTTGACCTTGCTGTACCCGTACGCGGCGCCCTGCTTGGCGTAGCCGTGGACCTGCGCGATGGTGTCGTCGACGTCGATGAACGCCATCGCGTCCGTGCCGGTCAG
The DNA here is from genome assembly GCA_963747405.1 of uncultured Actinomycetota bacterium. Classification (GTDB taxonomy): domain Bacteria; phylum Actinomycetota; class Actinomycetes; order Actinomycetales; family Dermatophilaceae; genus Fodinibacter. The sequence continues at coordinate 493 of CAVVFG010000009.1, read as the reverse complement.
CAGCCGCGGCACGCACCGAGCGAGGCCGGTCAGGGTGCGGGCGTGCACGGCGTCGAGCTGGCGGACGTGACCGAAGGTGAACGCGCGCAGGAACGTGCCGTACGTCGAGGGGGCGCGCACCCCACCAAAGACCTTGGTCATGCCGCCGTGGCGCACCACGTCCAAGTCGTCGATGCTGTCCGCGCCGGCGAGCATCCCGGCGACCACCCCGCTCGCTTTCACCGCGGCGTTCGGGTTGGGCACGCTCAGGTGCTCCTGGAGCAGGGTGTGCAGGCCAGCGCGTTGCGCCAACCGCATCACCGGGACCAGCCCGGCCGAACCGATCAAGTTCGGGTCGTCGAAAACCGCGGATACCTTGTGCGATGCTTGCACTTGTCGGATGCCCCTTCGGACGTGACGGATCAGACCCTTAGCAAGTCCAATCCTGCCGTCCCGCAGGGGCATTCGCGTGTCACGACCCGCTACAACCGCCCACCCATCGGTGGATCAGGGC
>CAVVFG010000008.1:0-228876 GCA_963747405.1 uncultured Actinomycetota bacterium | reverse complement strand
ATGGCCGACCCCACCTCCGTGACGCCGGCACGCGCGGACGCCGTCACCCTGCACGGGGGAGACCTGCCCTGGCGGCCGGTCTCGCCGATGCTCGCCCGGGTCCGCCTCATCACGCTGGCGATCGTGCTGGTGCCCCTGCTGCTCGCGTCCGTCGCCGTCGGGCTCCTCGCCACCCGCTGGGTGCTGCTCGGCACGCTCGCGCTCCTGGTCCTCGGCGCCTGGATCGCCTGGCTGATCACGCGCCAGGTCAGCGCGATCTCGTGGGTCGAGCTCGACGAGGAGATCGTCATCCGCAAGGGCCGGATGTTCCGCAGCCTGGTCAGCGTTCCCTACGGGCGGCTGCAGTACGTCGACATCCAGTCCGGCCCGCTGGCCCGCGCCCACGGCATCGCGTCGTGCGAGATCCACACCGCCTCCCCCGAGAGCGACGGCTCGCTGCCGGGGCTGCCCGTGGCCGAGGCCGAGGCGTTGCGCAGCCGCCTCGCGGCCCGTGGCGAGGCCCAGCGAGCCGGCCTGTGACCGAGCCGGTTCCGGAGGCCTCGGGGGAGTGGCAACGGCTCCACCCGCTCTCGCCGCTGCTGCGCGGGGGCGTCGTGATGCTGGCCATCCTCGGGTACGCCGCCTCGCAGCTGTTCCACAACTTCCTGTCCTCGTTCGGCCTCGGCGACCTCGTGGTCGGGCCCGACGGCACCGACGAGCCGGGCGGGAGGAACAACCCGTTCGAGCAGGCGGTCGCCCACCCGCTGCTCGCGCTCGTCGCGCTCGCGCTCTTCCTCGGCGTCATCGCCCTGGTCAACTGGGTCAGCTGGCGGTTCTCCCGCTTCCGGGTCGGCGGTGGCCAGGTCGAGCTGCGCCAGGGCGCGCTGTTCCGCCAGCACCGCCAGGTGCGGCTCGAGCGCGTCCAGGCGGTCGAGCTGTCGCGCCCGCTGCTGGCCCGCGCCCTCGGTCTCGCCCGGGTCGTCGTGCAGTCCGCCGGTGGGTCCGACTCCACGCTCACCCTGTCCTTCCTCGACCTCGGTCGCGCCGAGGCGCTGCGCGAGCACCTCCTCGACCTCGCCGGGCGCACCGACGAGGCTCCCGCCACCAGCCCGGATGCCGTGGGCGCGCCGTCGCCGAACGCCGTGGCGCCGCACGCCGCGGCCCGGCCGGTGCTCGAGGTGCCCAACGGCCGGCTGTTCGTCGCGACCATCCTGCACGGGTCGACGATCGTGCTGGGCACGCTGGTCGTGTTCGGGCTCATCGGCGCGGGCGTGCGCAGCGTCGGGCCGCTGGCCCTGGCCGGCATCCCCGCGCTGCTGCCGGTCGCGATCGGCATCGCGTGGGGGCGGGTCAAGGAATTGCTCACCCACGGCAACTTCCACCTCGCCGACGCCGGCAGCGGGGTGCGCGTGCAGGAGGGGCTGACCGACCTGCGGACGACGACCATCCCGTTCCACCGGATCCAGGCCATCGAGCTGGTGCAGCCGCTGTGGTGGCGGCCGGTCGGCTGGTGGCGTATCCGGGTCAACGTGGCCGGTTCCGGGGGCCAGGGCGAGGGCGAGGCCCAGCGCGAGACCACGCTGCTGCCCGTCGGCACCCTCGCCGACGCGCGCCAGGTGCTCGCGCTGCTGGCCCCCGGGGTGCCGGCGTCCGCGTGGGACAGTGCCGTGCTCGGCGAGGGCGGCGACTCCCCGTGGCGAGGGCAGACCGCCGCCGCCCGCTGGCTCGACCCCCTGTCGTGGCGTCGCCAGGGCTGGTCCGACGTCGCGGCGGCCGTGCTGGTGCGCAGCGGCCGGCTCACTCGGCGGGCGGTCGCCGTGCCGCACGCCCGCATCCAGTCGCTCACCTTGCGCCAGGGCTGGCTGGAGGCCCGCCTCGGCCTGGCGACGGCCCATGTCGTGCCGGCACCCGGCCCGGTGTCGCCCGTGGTGGCGCACCTCGACGTGGCGGAGGCGGAGGCCTTCCTGGCCGAGGTCTCGCAACGGGCCCGGTGGGCCCGCCGCAGGTCAGAACCATCGACCTTCCCACTTGCACGCGACCCTTCGGGGTTGGTGGACTGGACCCGGCACCCGCCGGGCCCCTCCGAACCAGAAAGGCCGTGAGACCGTGAACACCCCCGCCCCGCCGCCGACCGACCCGGGCACCAGCGGCTCCGGCGTCGTCGAGCGCCTCGGGTTTACCCGTGACCAGGTGGTCCAGGAGTTCGGCTACGACTCCGACACCGACGACGAGTTCCGGTTCGCCGTCGAGGACCACTGCGGGGCCGAGATCGAGGACGAGGACTACACCGGGGGAGCCGACGCGGTGCTGCTCTGGTGGCGAGAGGGCGACGGCGATTTGGGCGACGCGCTCGTCGACATGGTGGGGGTGCTCGACGAGGGGGGCTTCGTGGTGCTGCTGACCCCGAAGGTCGCCGGTGACGAGGTCGACCCCAGCGACATCGACGAGGCGGCGGTGACCGCCGGCATGCACACAGCCGGAACGTTCAACGCCGCCGCGCAGTGGCGCGCGCACAAGCTGGTGGCCCCGAAGACCCGCGTCCGCCGGTGACCCACGCGGCTGGCAGGATGGCGCCATGATGACGTCCACCCTGGCACCGCTCGCCGTCGGGCAGGTGGCGCCCGACTTCACCCTGCGCGACCAGAACGGCGTCGAGGTCTCGCTGTCGGAGCTGACCGCCACCAAGAACGTCGTCGTCGTGTTCTACCCCTTCGCCTTCTCGGGCATCTGCACGGGTGAGCTCGACGAGATCCGCGACCACCTCGAGCGGTTCGTCTCCGACGACCTGCAGGTCGTGTGCATCTCGTGCGACCCGATGTTCTCCCTACGGGCGTGGGCCGACGTGCAGGGCTACTTCTTCCCCCTCCTGTCCGACCACTGGCCGCACGGCGAGGTCACCCGCGCCTTCGGGGTGCTCAACGAGGCGACCGGCGCGCCCATCCGCGGCACCTTCCTCGTCGGCCGCGACGGCATCGTGCGCTGGACCCTCGTCAACGGGCCGGGGGAGCGCCGCGACTTCAGCGGTCTGCCGGCCGAGGTCGACGCCCTGCGCTGAGGGCTGCCACACTGTGCGCGGCCGGCCCACCCCGACGAGGGTCGCCGGCCGTTCGGGGCCTGTAGCTCAGCTGGTAGAGCGCCGCGTTTACACCGCGAAGGTCGTCGGTTCGATCCCGGCCGGGCCCACATGAGCGACGTCGACGACCTGACCCTGGGTGAGGTGCTCGAGGTGGTCGAGCGCCTCTACCCGCCGGGCACCGCCCAGTCCTGGGACCGGGTCGGCCTGGTCACGGGTGACCTGGGCCAGCCGGTGGGTCGCGTCCACCTGGCCGTCGACCCCACCCTCGCCGTCATCGAGGAGGCCCGGGCGCTGGGCGCCGACCTGCTGCTCACCCATCACCCGCTGCTGCTGCGCGGGGTGCACGGCGTGGCGACGACGAGCGCCAAGGGCGCCAGCGTGACGAACCTCGTGGTCGGTGACGTCGCCCTCTACGTGGCGCACACCAACGCCGACGTCGCCGCCGACGGGGTCTGCGAGGCGCTGGCCGACGCCTGCGGGCTCGAGTCGACCCAGGCGCTGACCCAGGTCGAGGGACACCCGATGGGGCGGGTCGGCGAGCTCGCGGAGCCGCTCACGCTGCGGGCCTTCGTCGACCGGCTGGCGACCCGGCTGCCGGCCGCCGCGGGCGGCATCCGGGTCGCGGGGCCACCGGATGCCGTGGTGCGCCGCGTCGCCGTGCTCGGCGGTGCCGGCGACGACCTGCTCGACGCCGTGCGGGCCAGCGGCGCGGACGTCTACGTCACCGCCGACCTGCGCCACCACCCGGCCCTCGAGGCGCGCGAGGAGGCGCGTGGCGGCATCCCCTACCTCGTCGACGCCGGGCACTGGGCCAGCGAGCAGGTCTGGCTGGCCCGGGCCGAGCGGGCGCTGCTCGCGGCGCTGGGCGAGCGCGCGACTAGGGTGGAGACCCACATCAGCACAGTGCGCACCGACCCGTGGACCTTCGTGGTCGGTGCCGACCCCGGAGGTAGCCCGTGAACGCCGAGTCCGCCCGCCAGCTGCGGCTGCTCGACCTCCAGGCCATCGACACCCGGCTCGACCAGATCGCCCACGCCCGGTCCCACCTACCCCAGCTCGCCGAGCTCGCCGACCTGCTCGGCAAGGCCCGGCTGATCGACGACCAGCTGGTGCGGTCGCGCACCGAGCTCGGCGACGTGCAGCGCGAGGTGGCCAAGGCCGAGTCCGACGTGCAGCTGGTGCGCGACCGGGCCGCGCGCGACCAGGCCCGTCTCGACGCCGGCACCGGTTCGGCCAAGGACCTGCAGGCCATCTCGCACGAGCTCACCTCGCTGGCCCGCCGGCAGAGCGAGCTCGAGGACATCGAGCTCGAGGTGATGGAGCGCGCCGAGGCGGCCGAGAGCGACGTCGCCGAGCTCCAGCGGGGCCGGGGCGAGCTGACCACCCGCATCGAGGCGCTCGAGGCCGCCCGCGACGAGGCGTTCGCCCGGCTCGACGGCGAGGCCGCCGACATCGGCGCACCCCGCCCGACCGTCGTCGACGAGGTCGGTGCCGACCTGGTCGCCCTCTACGAGAAGATCCGCGCCGCCAACGGCGGCACCGGTGCCGCGGCGCTGAGCCAGCGCCGCTGCGGCGGGTGCCAGCTCGAGCTCAACCCGGTCGAGATCCAGCGCATCCGCTCGGCGCCCGACGACGAGGTGCTGCGCTGCGAGGAGTGCCGCCGCATCCTGGTGCGCACCCCCGAGTCCGGGCTGTGAGCCGCCGGCTCACCGTCGAGGCCGACGGCGGGTCACGCGGCAACCCGGGCGTCGCCGGCTACGGCGCCCTGGTGCGCGACACCGACACCGCGGCGCTGCTCGCCGAGCGTGCCGAGCCGCTCGGCACGGCATCCAACAACGTCGCCGAGTACCGCGGGATGATCGCCGGGCTGGAGGCCGCGTTCGCCATCGACCCGGCGGCCGAGGTGCAGGTCCGGATGGACTCCAAGCTCGTCGTCGAGCAGATGTCCGGCCGCTGGAAGATCAAGCACGAGGACATGCGCCGCCTGGCCCTGCAGGCCCGCGACCTGGTGTCGGGGTTCGCGGCAGCTGGGGGCTCGGTGCGCTTCACGTGGATCCCTCGGGCCGAGAACAAGGATGCCGACGCCCTGTCGAACGTCGCGATGGACGGGGACACCGTCAACCGCACCTTCGGCGGCCCGTCGGAGGTCGACGAGGTGCCGGGGGAGCCCCAGTCCGACGACCAGCGCCGGCGCACCGGCTTCGACCGGCGGGGTACCCCCACCCGGGTGGTGCTCGTGCGGCACGGCGTCACCGACTTCACCGCCCAGGGTCGGCTCGACGGCCGCGGCGGCCCCGATCCGCGGCTGAACTCCACCGGCCGGGCACAGGCGGTGGCTGCCGGCCGCGCCGTCGCGAGCCTCGTGCAGGGGCACCCGACCCGGGTCGTCACGTCGTCGCTGGCGCGGGCGATGGAGACCGGCGCTGCCGTCGCGGCCGCCCTCGACATCGAGCCGGTGGTCGACGCGGAGTGGGACGAGCAGTCCTTCGGCGAGTGGGACGGGCGCTCGATCCCCGAACTGGTCGAGGGTGAGCGTGACGCCATGCGCGCGCTGCGCGACGACGCGACCTACCGGCCGCCCGGCGGCGAGTCGCACGAGGACCTCGTGGCCCGGGTCGTGCCGGCCTGGGAGCGGGTCGTGGCGCGGGGCGGCACCAGCGTGGTGGTGTGCCACCGCAAGCCGATCCTCGTGGTGCTCGCGCACCTGCTCGGGCTGCCGCACGACCGGGCCTGGCGGCTGGCCGCGGCGCCCGGCTCGCTGACCGCCGTCGAGGTCTGGGACGACGGCGAGGTCTCGGTCGCGTTCACCAACCGCACCTGAGCCGCCCCACCACACCTGAGACACACCGGCGACGGCATCCGGTCGCGGCCTACGCTCCTCGCATGACCTACGCAGGTGACGTGACCCCCACCGAGGCGTACGCCGCCGTGACCGGCCGCGACGACGCCCTCCTCGTCGACGTGCGCACCAGGGCCGAGTGGACCTACGTCGGCGTGCCCGTGCTCGAGGGCGCCCAGCACGACGTGGCCTTCGTGGAGTGGTCGACCTTCCCGGAGGGCCGGGTGAACGACCGGTTCGTCGACGAGGTGCGCGCCGCCGGGCTCGAGCCCGGGCGCCCCGTCTACCTGCTGTGCCGTTCCGGCGTGCGCTCCAAGGCCGCCGCGGACGCGCTGACCGCCGCCGGGCTGGGGCCCGCGTTCAACGTGCTCGAGGGCTTCGAGGGCCCGCACGACGACGAGGGCCACCGGACCGTCGCCGGGTGGAAGGCCGCCCGCTTGCCCTGGCGACAGGGCTGAGCATGGACCCGAAGGACTGGCACGCGCAGACCCGGGCTGTTCGGGGAGGGTTGTCGCGCAGCGGTTTCGACGAGACCGCCGAGGCGCTCTACCTCACCTCGGGCTTCGTCTACGAGTCCGCCGAGCAGGCCGAGGCCGCGTTCAGGGACGAGGTCCAGCACTACATCTACAGCCGCTACGGCAACCCCACGGTCACCACCTTCGAGGAGCGGATGCGCCTGCTCGAGGGCGCGGAGGCGTGCTTCGCCACGGCATCCGGCATGGCGGCCGTGTTCACCGCGATGGCCGCGCTGTGCGGCGCGGGCGACCGGGTCGTGTCGTCGCGTGCGCTGTTCGGATCGTGCTTCGTGATCCTCGACGAGATCCTGCCGCGGTGGGGCGTCGAGACGGTCTTCGTCGACGGCACCGACCTCGACCAGTGGCGCGAGGCCCTGTCGGTGCCCACGACCGCGGTGTTCTTCGAGACGCCGAGCAACCCGATGCAGGAGCTCGTCGACATCGCCGCGGTCTCCGAGCTCGCCCACGCGGCCGGGGCCACCGTGGTGGTCGACAACGTCTTCGGCACACCCGTGTTCTCGCACCCGCTCGACTTCGGTGCCGACGTCGTCGTCTACTCGGCGACCAAGCACATCGACGGCCAGGGCCGCGCGCTCGGTGGCGCGGTGCTCGGAACGGCGGAGTTCATCGCAGGCCCGGTGAAGAACCTGATGCGGCACACCGGGCCGTCGCTGTCGCCGTTCAACGCCTGGGTGATGACCAAGGGCCTGGAGACCCTCGACCTGCGGGTGCGCCGGATGGCCGACTCCTGCCTCACCGTCGCCCGCACGCTCGAGGAGTGGCAGAACGCCGGGCGGGGCATCCGTCGGGTGGTGCACCCGTTCCTCGAGAGCCACCCCCAGCACGACCTCGCGCTGCGCCAGATGGACGGCGGGGGCGGCACGGTGGTCACCTTCGAGGTGGACGGCGGGAAGCCGGCGGCGTTTGCGCTGATGAACGCGCTCACCCTGGTCGACATCTCGAACAACCTCGGTGACGCGAAGTCGCTGACCACGCACCCCGCCACGACGACGCACCGCCGCCTCGACCCCGAGGCGCGGGCGGCGGTCGGCATCACCGATGGCACCATCCGGGTGTCGGTCGGGCTCGAGGACGTGCGCGACCTGGTCGCCGACCTCGACGCGGCGGTGTCTCGGGCCGCCGCCGTCGGGCGCTGACCCGGCTGTTACCGTCGCCGCCATGAGCGACGTCCTCTCCGTGCAGCGACTGGTGCCCGCCCCGCCCGAGCCGATCTTCGACCTCCTCGTCGACCCCTCCGGGCACACCGAGATCGACGGCGGCGGCACCGTGCGCGGTGCCCGCAGCGGCGGCCGGCGGCTGGCCCTGGGCGACCGGTTCGGAATGGACATGCACCTCGGGGTCGCCTACTCCACCCGCAACACCGTCATCGAGCTCGACGAGAACCGCCGCATCGCGTGGCAGACCACCGCCAGCGGGCCGCTCGGCACGGTGATCGGCGGCCGGATCTGGCGCTACGAGCTCGAGCCGGTCGCGGGTGGCACCCTGGTCACGGAGAGCTGGGACCTCAGCCGAGAGAAGTGGACGAGCAGGCCGGTCGTCAAGGTGACGATGAGCGGCTCGACCCGGCACAACATGGAGCGCACCCTGGCCCGCATCGAGGAGCTGGTCACCGCCGCTCAGGACCCCACGGCCAGCTGACGCTCCTCGGCGACCCCCGCCATCGCCCACCGCACGGCCGACGTGCCCACCCTGCCGGCGCCACCGGCCAGCGCTGCGCCGGACCGGCCCACCGGGATGCCCAGCGCGCGCCGTGCCCACGGGGGGAGCAAGGCCACCCCTCCTGACGCGATGAGGCCGTAGCCGGGACGGGCTGCCCAGGGCAGGGGCGGGTCGAGCAGCAGGAAACGGGCCGCCTCCCGGGCCTCGCGGGTGGCCTCGAGCTCGGGTCGGTAGGCCGCGAGGACGGCGGCCAGCTCGGCCACCGTCAGGGGCAGGTCGGTGGCTCCGAGCAGCCCGGCCACGTGAGCCGACTGCTCGACGTAGGCGTCGGCCTCGTCGGCCGTCAGGGGGTCGACGGCATACCGCTGGTACGCCGTGAGGAAGCTGTGCGCCTCGGCCGCGTGCACCCAGCGCAGCAGCCACGGGTCCCCGGCCCGGTAGGGGCGCCCCTTCGGATCGCGGCCGCGCACCCGGTCGTGGATGCCGCGCACCCGCGCGATCGCCTCCTCCGCGTCATCGACCGTGCCGAACGTCGTCGTCGCCAGGAAGTGCGAGGTGCGCTGCAGGCGTCCCCACGGGTCACCCTGGTAGCCGCTGTGCCCCGCGACGCCGGCCATGGCCAGCGGGTGCAGCGACTGCAGGAGCAGCGCGGCCACCCCCCCGGGGAACATCGCGGCGTCGGCGTGCACCCGCCACACCGGGTCGTCCGGGGTGAACCAGCGCTCGCCCTCTCGGCCCCAGATGACCTGGGCGCGCTCGGCGGCGTCGTCGCCGGCGACCTTGGCGCGCAGCGCGACGCCGAGCCGCAGCTGTGACTGACGGGCGAGGTCGGTGAGGGTGGGCACGGTGGAGGTCCTCCGATCGGTGAAGGGTGTCATCGGTCCAACGCCACGGCGCTCCCGTGCTGAAGGTTTGTCGAATGTTCTCGGGCATGACCTGCATCACCCTCGCCCCAACCGACCTGGGCGGCCTGCGTCCCGAGGTCAGGCCGTCACGGCGAGCGCACCGGCCCCCGCAGCCACCGCGACGACGGCGCAGGCCGCCCCGGCAGGCAGCAGCCAGCGCCACGGCACCCGGATGCCGGCCGTGCGGCAGCGCTGCAGCCACAGCAGCGTGGCCAGCGAGGCCCACGGGGTGACGAGCGGGCCGGCGTTGACCCCGACCAGGAGCGCCAGCAGCCGGGGCGCCGCGTCGGCCGCCACCGGCTCGAGCACCAGGTAGGCCGGCAGGTTGTTGGCGACGTTGGCGACGACCGCACCGGTGCCCGCGAGCGTCATCAGCGCGGGGGTGCCGGTGCCGCCCGGCACGGCCGAGGCGATGAGGTCGCCCAGGCCGCGCTGGTGCAGCACCTCGACGACGACCGACACCGCGACGAAGCCTCCGGCCATCAGCCAGGGCACCGGCAGCCCGGTGAGCAGCACGGGGGCCCGCCACCGGCCCACCACGAGCAGCACCGCAGCGGCCACGAGCGCCACCGCCCAGGGCGGTGCCCCGAGCGCAGCCGACGGCGAGCAGTGCGAAGAGCAGCCAGAGCGCCCACGCCCCGGTGCCGCCCGGCGTGCGCCACCCAGTGGCCAGCCACGTCGAACACCCCCGCCCGCTCGGCGACCTCGGCCACCACGGTGATCGCGAGGAGGAACACGACGACGGGCAGCAGCCGCTCGAGCAGCGCGACGGCATCCGCCGGCGTCACGCGGGCAGCACGTCCAGCACCCACGGTGCCCTGGCGGTCATGGGGTCGTGCAGCCGCACGTCGAAGCCACCGGCCACCACCTCGGCCAGCGCTGGAACCGAGCGGGGCGTCGCACCGACCTCGCAGAGGTGCCGGGCCACGAGCCCGCGGGTGTGCTTGGCCAGGTGGCTGGCCCCGGGCACGCGCACCTGCACCCAGCGCGTGGCGAGGTCGGTGCCCGGGCGCCACGCGGCGGCATACGGCGCCGACCGGCAGTCGACGACGACCCCGCGCCCGACGAGGCCCGGCAGCACCCGGTCGAGCTCGGGTCGCCACAGCGACGCCAGCGGCCCGAGCTGCGGCAGCGTGGAGCCCATGGAGAGCCGGTAGGCGGTGATCCGGTCGCCGGGCCGCACCGCGCCGTGCAGCGCCGAGACGACGACGAGCCAGCGGTTGGCCCGGCGCCGGGCGGCGGTGTCGAGCGTGGCGAGGTCGAGCGCGTCGTAGAGCACGCCGGTGTACACCTCGGCGGCCGGGGTCGCGGGCGCCGTGTCGAGCACCAGGTTGCGGGCCACCTGGTCGAGCAGGCCGGGGGAGACACCGAGCAGGGCCGGTGCTTCACGGGCGCGGCTGACCTCGGCCAGCGCGGTGGCGACCCGGGCACGGGTGCGCGCCAGCTCGGGGAAGGACCACGTCGAGGGGTCGGCCGGCCTGCCCCGGCGCCGGTTCGCCTTGGACTCCGACGGGGGGAGCAGGATCAGCACCGGGGCAGCCTACGGCGGTTAGGTTGGTCGGCATGCCCCACCCCCGCGTGCGCCTGGGCCCGACCGACGCCGACATCCCGGGCGAGGGGCTGCACGACCTCGAGGCGAGGTTCACGGCGGTGCGTGACGGGCTCGGGCTGTCGCTCGAGTACCCGCCCGACGCCCTGGCCGAGGCCGAGCAGGTGGCGGCCGCGCCACCCGGGCTGCCCGAGCGCGACGAGACAGCCCTGCCGTTCTTCACCATCGACCCGCCCGGTTCGATGGACCTCGACCAGGCGATGCACCTCGAGCGCGACGGCGAGGGACACCGCATCCGCTACGCCATCGCCGACGTGCCGACCTTCGTGCGGCTCGGTGGTGCGCTCGACCGGGTCACCCGCGAGCGCGGCCAGACCGTCTACTGCCCCGACGTGCGGGTGCCCCTGCACCCCGCGGTGCTCTCGGAGGCCGCCGCCAGCCTACTGCCGGATACCGTGCGCCCCGCCTTCGTCTGGGACCTGCGCCTCGACGGAGCCGGGGCGCTCACCTCGGCCGAGGTGCGGCGGGCGATGGTGCGCAGCGTCGAGCGGCTCGACTACGCGCACGTGCAGGCGGCGATCGAGGCAGGCACGGACGACGAGCGCCTCCTGCTGCTCAAGGAGGTCGGGGAGTGCCGCATCGGGCAGGAGCGGGCGCGCGGCGGCGCGAGCCTGCCCATGCCCGAGCAGCAGGTGACCGCCCGGGCCGGCGGGGGCTTCACCCTCGAGTTCCGGCCGCCCGTGGCCGCCGAGGAGTGGAACGCGCAGGTCTCGCTGCTCACCGGTATGGCCGCCGCCACGATGATGCTGGATGCCGGGGTGGGCGTGCTGCGCACCATGCCGGCGCCCACGCCCGAGGCGGTCTCGTGGTTCCGGCGGGTGGCGCGGGGCCTGGGCGCGCAGTGGCCGCCGGACCAGCCCTACGGCGAGTTCGTCCGGGCGCTGGACCGCAGCAACCCTCGGCACCTGGCCCTCATCCACGAGGCGACCGCGCTGTTCCGTGGCGCCGGCTACACGGCCTTCGACGGCGAGCCGCCCGCGCAGCGCGAGCACGCGGCGGTCGCCGCTCCGTACGCCCACGTGACAGCGCCCCTGCGCCGGCTCGTCGACCGGTTCGGGCTGGTGGTGTGCGAGGCCGCGTGCCGCGGCGCCGACGTGCCTGGTGCCGTGCGGGCGGCGCTGCCCGAGCTGGCCGGGCGGATGCGTGACTCGGACCGCCTGGCGCGCACCGCCGAGCGCGCGTGCGCCGACGCCACCGAGGCGGCGGTGCTGCGGGGCCGGGAAGGGGAGTCGTTCGGCGCCATCGTCATCGACCACACCGACAAGGGCATGGAGGTGCAGCTCGTCGGCCTGCCCGTGATCGCTCGGGTGACCGGCCGGCGCGCCGCGCTGGGCGCCCACCTGTCGGTGCGGCTCGACCTGGCCGACGTGCGGGCCGGCGAGGTCGCCTTCAGCTACGAGTGAGCGAGCCCCCTACACTGGCGGAGGACGAGTCGGGCGGACGGTCGCGTCGGTGGGCAACCGCCGCCGAGGAAGGTCCGGGCTCCGAAGGGCAGGATGGTGGCCAACAGCCACCCGGGGCGACCCGCGGGACAGTGCCACAGAGAACAGACCGCCCCCGGCGCGCAAGCGTCGGGAGCAAGGGTGAAACGGTGGTGTAAGAGACCACCAGCGACCTGGGTGACCAGGTCGGCTCGGTAAACCCCATCCGGAGCAAGCCCAGACAGCGTGCGTTCGAGGGCGGCCCGCCCGAGCACGTGGGTAGGGCGCTGGAGGTGGTCGGCAACGGCCACCCGAGATGGATGACCGTCACCGCGTCGCCGGCAACGGCGGCACGGGACAGAACCCGGCCTACAGCCCGACTCGTCCACTTCAGGCGTCTGACCTGTGGGTTTGTGTTCAGTCGCTGGCGACTGTCCTCACATTGTCCTCAACTTGTGGCTCCCCCTGAGCTGCGAGGCGACCGCCTCTCTAGTGCGGTTGTCGGAGTCGGCCACAGGTGGCTGTACGTGTCCAAAGCGAGGCAGACGCCAGGCCCCCGACGCCGGCCGGTGGCTGGCTGCCAACATCGACGCGATCAACCTGGCAGTCGTGTCCACCGCGAAACGCGCCCGGACCACCTGGGATGCGGTAGCGGACGAACTCGACCAGCCACCCAAGACTCGGCACGACGATGGTGTTTACGCGGCCTCCGTTGGTGAGCTACTCAGCATCGTCCGGCACCTCGATGATGCAATGAGAACGGTCGTGCTCGTTGGCCACAATCCCGGCATCGAGGACCTCGCTGAGACCCTCACCGGCGACAGCGTGCCCATGCCCACCTCGGCCCTCGCGGTCATCGAGCTCACGACCACATGGGATGGCGCTGGTCGCGTGCGCGGAGTGCTGCGCGCCGCTGGGCGCCCACCGACCTCGGCCGTATAGGCCGGATCGCGAACTCGTGTCGCACGACCCAAGTGGTGCGTCGCAGCGAATCGGCGTGGAGCGTGGCGTGTCAACCTGCGTCACAGCCGCGAGCGACGTACTTCGGAATCTCGGGTGACGATTAAGAGATCGCGCGGATAGGCGGCGCGGTGGACCCGATGGAGCTCGGTGTTGCGCATGTGGCGCGTGTTGCTGATGTGGGGCAGGCACGAACGCGAGTAAGAGAGGTGGTGTCTAGTCAGCCGTCTCCAGGAGGCGTCCGTGCCTGCGTTGCCATCTTCGTTGATCGAGCCGTTGTGGGACCAGTTCGCTGCCCTTCTTCCCGAACGCACCGTGGTTCACCCGCTGGGGTGCCACCGCCCCCGCATCGCGGACCGGGTCGTGTTCGACAAGCTGCTCGTAGTGCTGGTGCTGGGTGCCAGCTACGCCAAGGCCAGCGACAGCACCTGCTCGGCAACCACGATCCGGACCCGGCGAGATGAGTGGATCGGCGCCGGCGTCTTCGAACAGCTCGAGCAGCTCTGCCTGGACGCCTACGACCGGATCGTCGGGTTGGACCTGTCCAACGTGACCGTCGACGGGTGCATCGTCAAGGCCCCGTGCGGAGGAGAGGTTGCCGGCAAATCGCCCGTGGACAGAGGCAAGCTCGGCACGAAACGGTCCGTGTTGACCGACGCCGCCGGGATCCCGCTCGGGTGTGTGATCGCCCCGGCGAACCGGCACGACTCCCCGCTGTTACGTCCGACCCTGGCCACGCTGGCCCGCTTCGACCAGGGCCTGGGCTCGACCCTTCCCGAGCAGATCACCGGCATCTGGACGCCGGCTACGACAGCACCAAGACCCGCGACCTACTCGACGAGCTGGGCTGCCACGGCGTGATCAGCCTCAAGGGCTTTCCCCTGCAAGCCGGCGACCGATGGGTGGTTGAACGAACCAACTCATGGCACAACCGCGGCTTCAAGAAGCTGGCCATCTGCACCGAACGACACGCCCGCGTCATCAACGCATTCATCGCACTGGCCAACGCCGTCATCATCACCCGACGACTGATCCGCATCGCCTGGACCACCCACCGCTGGGACACCCGACCCAACCGACAACCCTGACCTATCCGCGCGATCTCTAAGAAGCAGGCTCGGTCGTCGAAGCGAGAAGCCGTCGTGCTCGACGACCAAGGTCACTCAAATCCACCCGACCTTCATCGGCTGCCGCTGCGAGCCGCACCGCCAAGTCCAACGCCTCACCGAGTTCGGGCCCCGCGATAGCGGCCTCCTGCCCCATGTCGCGGAGGATGGTGACTTCGGTTCGCGACGCGATCAGGGGCTCGGCGACTCCATCTATCCAGACGCGGGTGCGCCGGCCATCACCGCGTTCGTCGCCGGCGATTCGCTCAAGCGCGAAGATGCGGTCCGCACGCGCGAACTTGCCGAATCCCAGGGCCACCATGCGAGTGTCCGACGCCACTTGGACATCTTGACACCACCCCGCCGACCTCGTCAGGCCCGAATGCGTGCAGCTAGCGAGCGGAGATGCGCTTGGCACTCAACGACGTGCGACGCTCCTATGCTTCGTCAAGCCGCCGTGGGCGTGTTTTCAAGGAGTCGATAGAGGTCGCGGGCGACGTAGCGGGCAAGGCAGCGTTTGATCTCTCGCCCTGTCTTGCCTTCGGCAGTGCGGCGAGCGACGTAGTCGCGGGTGGCTTGCTGGTACTGGATCCGGATCCGCACCACGGTGTGCAGTGCGTTGTCGAGCTGGCGGTCGCCGTAACGGTTGAGCCGGTAGCGGGTGGTGACTTGGCCGCTGTTCGCTGGGATCGGTGCCACGCCGGCGAGCATCGCGAACGCGGCCTCGGAGTGGATGCGGCCGGGGTGGGACCAGGCGCACAACACCGTGGCGGCCACGATCGGTCCGACGCCGAACTCCTCGAGCAGGTCGGGGCGCCAGCTGCGGATGATGGCCACCATCGCCTTCTGCAGCTCCCGTGCCTCCTTCAGCATCGTGTGTGCGCGACGAGCCAAGGTCCGCAGCGCCACCACGGTGCTGGTGGTCTCGACGTCCCAGGAGGCGTGCAGCCGCAACCTCGCGGCGGTGTTGAGCATCGCGGCCAGCTTCTGGCCGCGGAACGGGGCTCGGATGGGTTCGGGTGCTGCGATCACCAGGCTGAAGACCTGCAGCTGAGCCTCGGTGGAGGCATTGATCGCGGAGCGGCGTGCAGCCAACAGCACTGACAGTGCTTGGCGTTCGCCCCCGCTGCGAGGGGTTCCCAAACGACGTCGGGCTATCGCTTCCCGCGCGGCTCGGATCGCATCGAGCGGGTCGGACTTCGCGCCGTTGCGGCGCGCGGCCCTCTTTGGGCGGTCAAGCTCGATGACGATCTCCGAGCTGCCCAGCAGGTGACGGCTCAGACCGGCGCCGTGACCACCGGTCCCCTCGATCGCCCACGCCCGCGACACCGGGTGGTTGTTGGCGAACTCCACCAGCTCGGCGTAGCCCTGGGCTGTCGCATCGACGGTGATCTCGTCAAGGACACCACCCGTGGCAGCGTCGACCACGGCCGCGGAGTGGGTATGGACGTGGGTGTCGACGCCGATGACGACATCGACCACTTCGCGCAGATCGGTCAGACTGTCCATGCGTTCTCCTTCTCCGGACGGGACGTGGTTCCGGTCCGGGACGGAGGCTCGGCAGGACTGTGATGAGACACATCCGGCGCCGCTAACGCCAGGTGGTCAAGCTCCTGATCAGGCCAGCTCCTCCAACCGGGCCGGGGCCGGTGACCGCGAGCGGACAAGTCGCAGCAAAGGCACGAAGCCAGTCTCTGCGGGGGTCACACCCGTGGTCACCAACCACAGCCCAGCACCTTCAGGCTGCGTTGGCGATCCTCACAGGCTCTACGCCGCGTCCCGGACGCTGGCTTGTCTATGCGCGAAGGTGGCGGAGGAAGAATCGACCTGCGTCCTCGGCGGCGTGGGGCGGGATCCCGGTGTGCCCGCCCATGTTCGCCTGGAGTGTCTTCTGGGCCGAACCGAAGGCATCGAACAGATCCAGGGCGGCCCGCCTGTCGTTGCCGCGATCGTCCCACTGGAGCAGGACGTGAATCGGGATGGAGACCCGACGTGCCTCCTCGACGACGGAGCGGGGAACGACGCTGCCGGCAAAGAGACCTGCTGCCGCGAGGCGTGGCTCGACCCGCGCGAGCCGGACACCGATGGCCGTAACCCCACCAGAGACACCCACTGGACCGTCCACCTCAGGCAGGGTGAGCACGCAGTCGAGCAGGGCCTGCAACTCTGGAACTGCCTTCTCGACCAGGGGAAGGATCAGTCGGTCGATGACGTCCTCGCCCGGCCGCTGCCCAGCGGTGACCGCTTGACGTAGCTCACGTCGGGCCTGGTCGACGGTGCCGATGCTTGGCCGTTCGCCACTGCCGGGCAGCTCAATGGCTGCCGAGGCGAACCCGAGTGCTGCCGCGTGACGCGCTCGAGCTACCAGGCGAACATGCATCGCAACGAGGCCACCTGGGTGGCCCAGGAGAAGCACCGGCGCCGGTGCGGATGTCGCGGGTAACCACAGAACCCCTTCAATCCCCTCGAGGGTGAAACCGCGTTCACGGGTGCCATCGTCGTGGACGTGTTCGGAGGTTGTCTGCATGGTCGTGCCTTTCGGGAGTGCTCAGGAACGGCGCCCCCAGACGACCTATCGCCCGGCCACGACCCCAAGGGAGAGCGCCCATGTCGATGCGTTCACAGGTACCACCTCCTCGTCTCTGGTCCGGCCTCCGCAAGCTATCAACGATCGCCGCTCCGCGAAACCGACATTCACTCCTGCCGGGGCGTCGGGAACCACGCCCGGGCGTGCGTCATAGCGCCGCCTGCCGACCGTCGGATGATGCGCGAGATCGGAGACGAGCGCGAGCGCGAGGCCAACGGCCTGAGGCAGCAGGACCGGTGGCTACCTCCGGAGCGGCATGCCTAACCCCATCGGGGTGATGAGGGGTGACCAACCCCGTGGCACCGTGGGAGAGCCTTGAAATCGGCGCCTCGCGGCTGCACGCTCGAGGAGCAACCACTCGCAGGTGGCGCAGATCCGCGTGACCTGCGCTCACCGGTGAAGGGACATGTGATGGGGCTGCGCAACCACGGGCTCGACGGACCGACCTTCCAGATGCGCGAGAAGATCTTCGCGATCGGGGACGACTTCTGGATCGAGGACTCGGACGGCAACCGGGTCTACAAGGTCAACGGCAAGGCCGCGCGCATGCGTGACACCTTCATCCTCGAGGACACCCGCGGCAAGGAGCTGTCCAAGATCCAGGAGAAGGTGCTCAGCGTCCGCGACAAGATGACTATTGAGAGCGGGTCCACGCAGGCGACGGTCCATAAGCGGCTGATCGGTATCCGCGACCATTACGTCATCGACGTCGACGGCGGCGAAGACCTGAAGGCCCACGGCAACATCGTCGATCACGAGTACGAGATCGAGCGCGACGGAGAGAAGATCGCCGAGGTCTCCAAGAAGTGGTTTCGCGTGCGGGACACCTACGGGGTCCAACTGGCCCAAGGCCAAGACGTGCCGCTCATCCTCGCTGTCACGGTGTGTGTCGACCAGATGGCTCGCGGGTAGGAACATCGCACGCAGGCGGGGCAATTGCGCTGAACCGCACAGGCCCGCTGCATGAATACGGCAGGTCGGTGCCGCCCACACCGCGGATAGCGCGGCGGCGTCGTCTCTGCCCCATTCCTCCCGGCCCAGATGGCCGGCTCATCAACGACTGATACGCCGGGACCCCGCACTCCTGACCTCCAACCACGCGGACGGGAAAGTCAGGTGGGTCTCAACAGCCGCGTGCCAGGTGCCCGGCGCACCGCCACGAACAGTCCCGCGCCAGTTGGCGGCCGCGTCGGCGGTCCGAGTCAGATGAACTCGGCTGGCGCGCTGCGGTGGGTGCGCGGCGCGGTGAGGGACGCCCTGCGCGACCAGAAGTCGCCCGTGCTGGCGACGGGGCCTCACCGTCGGTCGCCATCGAGTCCCGCGGTGCGAACCTCGACCCCCCGCGGCAGGCTCCGGTCACCCAGCGCCTCCACCGATGGTGCCCGGGTCAGCTCCGTGAGCAGGAAGGCGGTGACCACGTGCTTGATCACTTCACGGGCCTCGGGGCGGTTCCACGCCGGGTCCTCGCAGAAGCCCATCGGCACAAGGCTCGTGAGCCGGCGTCTGCTGTCGCATTGGCCGGAGAACACGAAGTGTTCGGCTCCGTCGAGCGCCACTTCGACCTTCCGCTGGCTCGCAGCGCCCTCGTAGGCGAGGGCGGTGCTCCACTCATACGGCGAGTCCTGGTCGCCGGTGCCGCCCATGACCAGCAGCGGCGCGGTCAGGTGCTTCAGGCCGGGCTCGCCGAACATCGCAGCATCGCCGGCTAGTGAGACCACCGCATCGACCGCTTCTTTGGCGGGTTCGACGGCGCCGACGATGTCGGTGAGCCGCGGTTCGAGCGCGTCGCAGAGGAACACGATCGGGTCGCCGTCCCCGCGCGCATCGGCGCACCCCATGGTGAAGGACTGTGGGTCCCACCGTGCGCCGCCCGCGGCGAGGGCCGCGTACCCGCCGTAGGAGTGGCCCAGGACCGCGACTGTCGACGTGTCCGCGAGGTCGGCGAGCTCCGAGCCGACGTACGCCCTGGTCCTGGCGATGAGCTGGGGCCGGTCGATGGCGGAGCGCCACAGGGTGCGCGGGTCGAGCGTCTCCTCGTGGCGCGGTGCGACCACGACCATCCCGTGGGAGGCGAGGTGCTCGGCGAGCCAGGCATAGCTGTCGGCCGTGATCGCGAACCCCGCCGACAGCACCACCAGCGGGTACGGGCCACCGGCCGGTTGGGCGCCGAGCCGGGCGGTGCCGCGGTAGGTCGCGAGCGAGGTCGATGCATCGGTGCCGAGCACGGTGAGCCCGTAGGAGTAGGTCATCGCGGGGTCGTCGGGGGACGCGACGGCCGGGTACCAGAGGGTGAGGTCGTGCGGGGCGCCGTCCTCGGGTCCGAGCCGTTGGACCCCCACGGCGTGGTCGCCGCGTGTCGCGTACCTCAGGTTCTCGGACGGCTGCGCCTGGGCGGCGGCGGTGGTGAAGCCGAACAGGTAGGCGCTCGCCTGAGCCACCAGCCCCAGGGCCACGACGACCACAACCATGGCGGTGGACAGTGTCCGTCGGGCCAGTCGCAGCGCACGCATCGTCGCCACCTCAGACGGGGGACTGCTGCGCGCGGGTCGCTGAAGCGGTCCAGATCTGCCGGTCGACGCCCTTGGCCAGCAGCCAGATCGCGAAGACGAGCTCGCCGGGGATCGCCAGCACCAGGACCACGGTCGCCCACACGTCTGTCATCCCGGGCGCCAGGAAGGTGCCGAAGCTCTGGAGGAGGTAGCCGGCTCCGGCGAGCGCTAGGAGGATGCCGATCACGCGCGGCACGAAGCGGGAGCGGTGAACGAGCCACCCGGTCAGCAGCAGGGACAGCGCGAAGAAGAAGCCCCAGATGAGCACGATGCCGTCGTTGGCCTCCTGGAAGAAGAGCGCCACGCCGTCACGCTGTTCCATGTCGAAGGCGGCGAGGTAGCCGTTGGGGGACAGCGCCACCAGCGTGAAGACGCTGGTGACCAGGCATCCGGCGGCCATGACGACGGCCTCGGCCACACGAGCCAGCGAGGCCGCGAGCGACACCGTTCGGCTCACCGGGCGGAGGAGGGTATAGAGCACGGCGGCGAGCACCACCTCGACCAGCACGATGGTGGCCTCCCCGGCCATCCCCAAGCGGAACAGGGTGTCTTGGGCCCGGATGTTGTCCGCCGTCGCGGCTGCGTCCCCGGGCACGACGAGGGTCGCGCGGACCAGGGTGGCGAGCGGGTAGATCACGAAGATCGCGAGGTAGAGCACGCCGGCGGTCCGGGTGAGCCGGCGCAGCCTGCTCGTTGGGGGCGCGGGCTCCCCGGGGGCGGGGAGGTGGGCGGCGCGTTCCGTGGTGGAGGTTGACATCTCGGTTTCCTTTCGTGATGGCGGACGGGAGCTGTCAGGTGGTGAGGACGACGCGGCCGCGGGCGTGCCCGGCTGCGACGTGCCGCAGGGCGTCCGGTGCGTCCTTCAGGTCGTACGTGGCGTCGAGGAGGGGTAGGACCTGCCCGTCGGCGATCAGCATCGCGATGCGCTTGAGCGTGGAGTGGTCCCGGGTCGCGAAGAGCGGTCGCATCCGCTGCGGCACCCACGGGTTCAGATTCAGCAGGAACGCCGCAGCGAACCTGCTGGCTCCGGTCAGGGAGCGGGGGTTCTGCCCGCCGACGACGACGTACGTGCCTCCTGTGCGCAGCAGTCGCCTGGCGTGGACCAGCCGGGTGCTGCCGACGAGATCGATGACGCGGTCGAAGCAGCCGGCGTGGGAGGCGAGGTCCTGCCGGGTGTAGTCGATGACGTGGTCGGCTCCGAGAGAGCGCACCAGCTGGAGGTTCCGGCTGCTGGCCAGGCCGGTGACCTCCGCTCCGAGGGCCTTGGCGAGTTGGACTGCGAAGCTGCCCACACCGCCGGATGCGCCGAGTACCAGTACGCGGGTGCCGGCGGTGAGGCCCCCGCCGCGCTCCAGGGCTTGCAGTGCCGTGACCGCGGCCGTCGGGACCGCCGCTGCCTGCACGAAGGTGAGGTTCGGCGGCTTCCGCACGAGCCTTCCGGGTGCCGTGACTGCGGACTCGGCGAATGCCCCGCTTGTCCAGCCGAACACCTCGTCGCCGGGCGCCAGGTCGCTGACTGCAGACCCGACGGTGTCCACGACCCCGGCGACGTCGGCGCCGGGAACCGGGAGCCCGGGCCGGGCGAACCCCGTGGTCAGTCGCGTCGCGTAGGGAATGCCCTCGACGGCGAGTACGTCGCCACGGTTCACCCCGGCGGCACGCACGCGTAACAGCACGGTGCCGTCGTCGGCTGCGGGGTCGCCGCGGGACTCGAACCTGAGCAGGTCTGGCGGTCCGTAGGTGTCGTGGACGATCGCGTGCATGGCCTTCTCCCGTGCCTGGCTGGGTGGTGGGTAACACCGTGACGCCGGGCTGTTGCACGGATGCGCAGCGGATGTTGAGCCGCTGATGAGGCCGCTGGTCTGCCGTGCTGCCCGACCGGACCGGGGCTTCCCGCGGCGGGGCGGCGTGGCTAGGTTGGATTGATGGCGGGCGCCCGTGAGCACGTGAGGGCGCTTGACGTCCGGCTCCTGGGTGGGGTGGTGGTGAGCGAACCAGACGGGCGGCTACTGGACGTGGGCGCGGCGAAGTCGCAGGTGATGCTGGCGGCCTTGGCGCTCTCCGCGGGCTCGGCGGTCCCGGTCACCCGCCTCGTGGACGCGGTGTGGGGGGAGCGCCCCCCTCGTACCGCAGAGCGCACCGTGCAGTCGTACGTGGCTCGGCTGCGCAGCGCCCTCGGCGCATCGCGCATCACCCGGTCAGCCGGCACCTACCGACTCGACGTCTCGCCTGAGGCCGTCGACGTCTTCCGCTTCGCTGCCGCCCTGGACTCAGGTGACGTCGACGGCGCCTTGGCGCAGTGGGGCGGCCAACCGTTGGCCGGCCTCTCGGCGCCGGGGCTTCACGCGGAGATCGCCGGCCTCACCGAGCGCTGGTTGGGCGCTGTCGAGGTGGACCTGGCCGGGCGGGTCGAGTCCGATCCTGCGGGAGCGGTCGCCCGGCTCACCGAGCTGACCACGGCCCATCCCCTCCGCGAGTCCCTCTGGGGTCTGCTCATGATGGCGCTGTACCGCGTCGGACGCCAGGCTGACGCCTTGGCCACGTACCAGACGGCTCGCGACGGGTTGGGTGACGCCCTCGGCGTGGAACCGGGCCCCGCCCTGCGAGAGGTGCACCTGCGGATCCTGCGCCACGACCCACAACTTGGTGCCGGCCCGCTCGCGACGGCGCCGGGGCCTCGCCCCCTACCGACCGGGACTGTCACCTTCGTCGTCATCGACGTGGACGGCGGCCCGGCCGCCTGGGCGACCGACCGGACAACCATGTCGGGGGTGATGGCGGATCATCACGCCCACGTCGACGAGCTGGCCACCACTCACGGCGGCACCGTGTTCACCCGCATTGGTGACTCCCATGGCGTCGCCTTCGAGACCGCGGACCAGGCATGGGCAATGGCTCGGGAACTCCAGGCGGACGGTCCGCTGCCCACGGGCGAGACGCACACCGCGCTGCGCATCGCCCTCCACACCGGCGAGGCTCAACAGCACGACCGTGGCTACTTCGGACCCGCGGTGCACACTGCCTGGCGGATGGCGGCTGTCGCTCGCGCCGGGCAGACGATCGCCAGCGCGGCCACGGCCGCTCTTCTCACCGACGCGCACGCCAAGGACCTGGGCAGCCACACCCTCGACGATGTCGTCGCCGAGCAGCACCTGGTCCAGCTCGGCGAGGGGGACCACCCGCCCCTGCGCAGCGAGGACCGTCACCGAGGCAACCTCCCGCCCCGCATCAACCAGGTCCTCGGCAGACAGGAGGAGCTGGGCAGGATTCGCTCGGCGCTCGCCACCCATGCCTGCGTCACCCTCGTCGGGCCCGGGGGCATCGGCAAGACCCATCTGGCCCTCACCGTGGCCCACGCGCACGCCACGCGAGACGTGTGGCTGATCGACCTCGCTGGGGTCACCACGGGAGCCGAGGTCGCTCGAGCGGCAGCCGACGCACTGGGTATCACCGAGCGGCAGGGCCGCCCGATAACGCGGAGCATCGTGGACGCTCTGCGCACCCGTCGCCCCCTGCTCGTGATCGACAACTGCGAACACGTCGTCGACGCCGCAGCAGACCTCGTCAGCTCTCTCACGTACGAGTGCCCGCAGGTTCGGGTGCTCGCGACCTCCCGAGAACGCCTGGGCCTGACCGGTGAGCGCATCATCACCGTTCCACCACTGGATCCCAAGGGTTCGGCAGCCGATCTGTTCTGCGAACGGGCACGGTCCCTCGACGCGACCTTCGACGCTGTCGCCGAACGGGCCGTCGTCGAGGAGATCTGCCGCCGGCTGGACGGCATCCCCCTCGCCGTGGAGCTCGCCGCCGCGCGCGTCTCCACGCTCAGCCCGGTCGACCTCCTCGATCGCCTCGAGCGCCGGTTCCACGTCCTCGACGGGACCCGCCGCGCCGGCACCGAGCGGCACCGGACCCTGTGGTCAGCGATCCAGTGGTCGTACGAGCTCCTCGCTCCCGTCGAGCGAGAGGTGTTCGGGCGCCTGTCGATGTTCATCGGCGCCTTCGACCTCGCCGCCGCCGAGTGGGTGGCAGGGGGCCCCGAAGGCGACACGGTCGAGGTCGCCAACACGCTCGGTCGCCTCACGGAACAGTCCCTCGTCACCTCGGCACCCGGCCCGTTTGGCAGGACCTTCCGACTGCTCGAGCCGATCCGTCAGTTCGCCCGAGAACGGCTCGACGACACCGGCAGCCCCGAGCTCGTCGCGGAACGCCACGCCCGTTGGTGTTGGTGCGAGGTCACCGGTGTCCGCGACCTCCTCTCCGGCTGGGGGGAGATCGAAGGAGTCGCACGGCTAACCCAGCTGTGGCCCAACCTGCGTGCGGCCTTCGAGTGGGCCTGCGCAACCGGCCGGCTCGCTCTTGCCACGGACCTTCTGACCGCCGTACTCCCCGAGATCGTCATGCGCAGCAACAACGAGGTCGGGGACTGGGCGGAACGACTCCTGCGAGTGACCCCCACGGCGGACGTGCGGACACGAACCATGGCCCTCTACGCCGCGGCCCACCGGTACTCGATGACGCAGGACCCTGGCCGCTACCTGCGTCTGCTGGCAGACGGCGGCGAGCCCGAGGGCGTGCTGATGCGCCACGCCCGCGCCACCGCAACTGAAGACCACGCCCTCATGGCGGATGTCGCACGCGACGCAGCGCACGAGTTCCGAACCCGCGGTGACCAGCACCTTGCAGAACGTGCAGAGATCAACCTGGCGACGGCATGGCTCAACCTCGGGGAACTCACGCGCGCCGATCAGCGGCTGCAGCAGCTGCTCGACCGGTACCGCCGCCAAGGCCCTCCCACCTTCGTCAACTGGACGCTCCTGCTGCTCGGCTACTCCGCACTCTTCCAAGAGCACCGGGAGTCCGCGGACCACTACTTCTCCGAAGGCGTGGACATCGAGCTGCCGCCACGAACACACACACCCTCCAAGCCACTCAAGGCGGGCGCTGCATTCCGCCGCGGGGAACACGCCCGGGCATTCCGCCTCCTGCGAGACCACATCGACGAGCTGCTCGAGACCGACAACATGCAGGCAGGCACGATGGACAGCATCGAGTTCATCGCCATGATGACGGCAACCGGGCGGATGGAGGACGCCGCCAACGTCCTGGCCCACCTGGAGGCCGGACACCTCTTCGACGGCCCCGGATGGCGGCTCCTGGTAGACGACGCAGCCAGCCGCATCGCCCAACACGGCACAACCAACACAATCTCGCCGATCACCGACGACCGAACCGCGCTCCAATTCATGAAGAACGCCCTCGACTACACGCTGGCATCCCACTCCGGTCGCCAGAACAGGCCGTTCGTCGATACTGGCCAGAAGTGAAAGGCGGCTCCGACGCGCGTGCGGTGGGGCAGGACCGCGACAGCTATTCACCGGGCGCACGCACTGGGTCTACGAATTCTGTTGGCTTCCGACAGCCGGTAGCCCGACCAGCCTCTCGGCACCAGACTTGGCGATCGCGGAGTCGGCTTTGCGGGACCTGCTGTGTGACGGACGAGTCGCCTTGATCCGAGGCCAGTGGATCGGCCCTGAACATGAACGCCAGCCCATCGTGGACGTGGATGCGACCTCCTCGACATGGACCATTAGGTACCTTGGCCGGACACTCCCATTGTGTGGATGGCCGACACGTGGCTGCCCTCAGAACTGCGTCCTGCGGGCCCCCTCCGCGATGGTGAGTTCTGCCCCTATTCGCCGCCTCTCGGCCGTACGTGCCCCCGGTCGAGGACTTGGAGTTGCCACAGCGTCCGACTTCGCGAACTCGCTCGTCTTCGCAAGTCGGGACAATGAGGTGTCGTCGTGGCTCAAGGCACCGACGGAGTGCGCAGATGCGGTGACTTGGCTGGGCGGTGCTACCACATTCTTGGCTTGGTTTCCCGGGGCCTTCGCCTATTGGCGCCTGGTCGGTTTGGGCCGGGCGGCTCGTATCGTGCAGGCATGGAAACCGCTGCCGAGATCTTCTTGCTGCTGGCGAACGACGAAGACGGGCCGGCCAGCTGGGCAACTCAGACTGGCTGGGCGCTGAGCGCCGCGACGATCGCTGACCTGCTGATCGAGGAACGGATCGTCCTGGAGGAAGGAAAAGATCCCGGGGTGCGCGTCCTCGACGCGACGCCCACTGGGCGACCCGTCCTCGACAAGGTGCTGTCGCGCATCGTCGAGGAGGAGGGCAAGAAGCTCTCGACGTTGGTGCAGGACCGGAAACTCAATCCGGAGGCTGAGGTCGTCGAGGCGCTGGTGGGCCGCGGCGTCGTCGACGTGGTGCCCGCGAGGCTGCTGGGGCTGATATCCGCGAAGCGCCCTACCCTTGATCCGGCGCCAGAGCGTGAGATCCGTGAACGTGTGCGGGTGACCCTGGTCGGCGGACAGCCGTCAGCCACTGACGCGACGCTGCTGGCCATCCTTCAGGCGCTTGGGGTAGCAAAGAAGGCGCTCAAGGCAGAGTCCACGGAATTGTCGGCGAAGGAGCTCAAGCGTCGTATCGAAGAAGCGTCCAGCCAGGTCGTCGTGGGGGTGCCGCTCAAACGGGCCATCGAGAGCTTGAACGCCGCAATCCTCGCTGCGGTCATCGTGCCAACGATCATCGCTGGCGCCGGCGCCAGTTGAGGAGCCGACCGTTGCGCCAGCCACCCGAGTCGACGACCTGAGCAATCGATCCCCAAGTTCGCTTGCGATGGCCTTGACACCAATCGCAAGCGCCTCCAGCCCGGGTTGAACGCATCTGCGCTCGTCTTGTGGAAGATGACGTCTCGGAAACCGTTTCCCGATTCTCTTCAGGCACCGAATTGACGACACTTCGGGTAACCGCCGAAACCGGGTCGTGCGCTCCAGCTCGAGCATCCACGAGCCGCGTGTTCGGGAACGGAGTGGAGGTGCGTCTCATCGGCCATTCAGACAGAGCAAGGTCACGTGTGATCCATGGCGGTGCCCTTCCTCAGGTCACTGGGCGCCCGACGCAGCTTCCGCAATGATCCTCACCACGGCGTTCGGGTGGGAGACCATGACGTCGTGGGCGGATCTGACGTTGCTGATGTTCGCGCCAGCACGCTCAGCCATGAAGCGCTGACCTCGGGGGGAGATCGCCCGGTCGTTCACGGTGACGAGGCCCCAGCTGGGAGTGTGCTTCCATGCCGGTGCACCTGACGGCTCGGTGAATGCGAACGCCGACAGCGGTCGCTGGGTGGCCGCCATCACGGCCGCGGTGTTGCGGTTCTGGTCGGCGGCGAAGATCTGGCGGAACAGGTCCGGGCGGATGTAGAGGTCGGCGTCCTGGCCGCCGGGCGCGAAGGGGTTCGCGACGGGGCGCACGACGAGTGCGTCCGGTGTCAGCGGGGAACCGGGGTGGGTCTGGAGGTCGTAGGAGGTGGCGACACTGGTGCCCTCGTCAGGGATGAACGCCGCGATGTAGACGAGCGCGAGGACGTTGTCCGCGCCACGCGCAGCGTTCGTGATGACGGCGCCGCCGTAGGAGTGGCCGACCAGGATGACCGGCCCAGGGACAGTGGCGACGACCGAGCGGATGTGGTCGGCATCCGCGGTAAGGCCGCGCAGGGGGTCGGCGGGGGCGATCACCGGGTAACCGTCCGCCTGGAGGATCCGCACCACGGCCGCCCAGCCGGATGCGTCCGCGAAGGCGCCGTGGACGAGCACCACGGTCGGCCGTGGTGTGGTGGTGGCGCTGCCCGAGGAGGCGCCCTGCGCGTGTGCGGGAGTGAGCGATCCCGACATCACGGCCGGGACGAGGACCGGGGCCGCCGCGGCGGCGGCCAGGAGGCGGCGTCGAGACGGCTGCATCCGGGGGGTGGATGTGCTCATGGGGTGTCCTTATCCTTGGTCCCGAGGTCCGGGGGTGGTGTGAGAGGCCGTGGCGGCCAGCGCCGGTCGGCCGAGCCGTTTCGGTTGCACGACGGTCGCGGCCGCGACGCCGGCGCCGAGCGAGAAGAGGACCGCGCAGATCCACATCGAGATGTCGAAGCCGCGGTCGAACGCCTGCGGGTCCCCGACGACGTCACCGCTCAGCCCTGCTGCCACGGGAACCGCGGCGACCGCGAGCAGGCCGGAAGTCCTCGCAACCGCGTTGTTGATCCCGGACGCGAGCCCGGACTGGCGGGCAGGTAGGGCCGAGAGCGCGGTCGCGGTCAGCGGCGCCACCAGCGCCGCGAGGCCCAGTCCGAGCAGTGCCACCGCCGGGAGCACGTCCTGGACGTAGGTCGACTCGCCGGTGATCCGGAGGGCAAGCACGGCCCCACCGGCGCACAGAAGCGGCCCCACCGTCATCTGTGGTCGTGGCCCGATGCTTTGGGCCAGCGCGCCGCTGCGCCGCGACAGCAGGAGCGTGAGAAGGGTGACGGGGACGGCGCTCGCACCGGCGGCGATCGGGGACCATCCGGCGACGACCTGCAACTGGACGACGAGCAGGAAGAAGAACACCGCGATCGGCGCGTAGACGAGGAACGTGACGCCGTTGACGGCGCTGAACTGGCGGATGCGGAAGATGCGCAAGGGCACCAAAGGGTTGGGGGAACGCCGCTCGTGCAGCACCAGGGCCAGCCCCGCCACGGCGGCGCCAGCAGCAGCCCCGGGGCTGGCGCCGATGATCGCGTACGTCCCGGACCCGAGGAGTGCGACGCTCAGGGCGGCACCACCCCAGTCAAGGGCGCCACCGTCGTCGCTCTCGGAGCAGGACCGTGGGATGTGGCGGAGCCCGACGGCCAGGACGGCGGCCGCCACGGGGACGTTGACCAGGAAGACCCAGCGCCAGCTGCCGAGCTCGAGCAACCAGCCACCGGCGAACGGAGCCAGCGCGCCGGCGACTCCGCTGAACCCGGCCCAGCTGCCGATGGCGACCGCTCGGTCCTCCGCGGCGAACGCACCCTCCAGGATGGCGAGTGACGCCGGGGTCAACAGCGCGCCACCCCCCCCTTGCAGGACCCGAGCGGCGACGAGGACCAGTACGGTGGGCGCCGCCGCGCACAGCAGGGACGCTGCCGTGAACCACACGACACCGATGAGGAAGACCCGTCGTCGGCCGAACCGATCGCCGGCCGCGCCGCTGAGCAGGACCAACGACGCCAGCGTCAGGGCATACCCCGTGATGGTCCACTGCAGGGCTGCGAAGCCGGCGCCGAGGTCCTCGCCGATGGCCGGCAGCGCGATGGTGACGATCGTGGCGTCGACCGCGGCCAGCGCCGAGCCGAGCACCGTCGCGAACACCACCCAGCGGCCAGCGCTGGACCGGTACGCCAGCAGGCCCTGCTCCGGGACGGAGGGCGGCATCACATCGACGCGGCTCGGTCGAGTCGTCCGCCTCGGGTTCATCGCGTTCCCTCACACCGTGGTGACTAGGCCACCGTCGATGAGCACGTCGGCGCCGGTCACGTTGCCCGCGGCCGTGGAGCTGAGGAAGAGGACGAGCTGGGCGACCTCGGTGGGCCGTGTGAAGCGCCCGGTGGGGGTGCCTGCCACGGCTGCCTGCCGGATCGCGGCCGGATCCAGGCCGCGCGCCCGCCCGACCGTCTCGGCGACACCGCCGGCGCCGAGCCACAGGGCTGTCTCGACAGGGCCCGGGCTGACCGTGTTCACCCGGACACCCGCCGGCCCCAGCTCCTTCGACAGCGACTTGCTGAAGCTGCGCAGAGCGGCCTTGGCAGCGCTGTAGTCGATGACCCCGGGGTCCGGAAGGGTGGCGTTCGCCGAGCAGACCGTGGTGATCGCGGTCGGTGCCCGTTCGAGGAGGTGGGGGACGGCTGCTCTCGTGGCGCGGACCGCCGAGAGCAGGTTGACGTCGAGGGCCCAGAGCCAGTCCGTGTCAGTGACCTCGAGGAAGCCGGCGGTGCGTGGCCGGACGCCACCGACGTTGTTGACGAGGATGTCGAGGCCGCCGAACTCGTCGACCGCCGCCTCGACCAGCGCCTGGCAGCCGGCCGTGGTGGTCAGGTCGTCGAGGACCACCTTCAGCCCTCCCTCGTCGGCCAAGGCGCTCAGCTCCGCAGAGGCGTTCAGTGCCCCGGCGGCGACGTGGACCCCCTCGCGAACGAGCGCCTGGGCCACGGCCAGCCCGATGCCGCGGCTCGCTCCGGTGACAACGGCTGTCTTGCCGGCCAGGTCGAGCTTCACAGCTCCTGCTCCTTGAGCCAGGTGAGGCAGGTGTCAGCCACCTCCGGCCACCCGGAGTCGATGGTCAGCGAGTGGCCACGATCGGCGAAGGTCGTGATGTCGGTGACTGCCTCGGAGTGCCGGTACTGCTTGAGGGTGGCCCGGGTGACCGACTCGGGCACGGTGTTGTCCTTCCCGCTGCCGACCAGGAGCAAGGGGCCACGGCTGCCGTTGTCGGTGTTGACCTTGGCCGGCGAATGGGGGTTGAAGTTGGCCGCTGCCGCCTCGAACAGCGGCCGGCCGGGCGCCGGGATCGTCCAGCGCTCGTGAAGCTGGTCCGACTCCTCCTCGGTCACGGCGTTCGCGAAGGCGAACCGGAACTGCTCCGCAGTGAGGCTGACCGCGCGGTGCTTGTTCGCAGGGTTCTTGAAGACCGGCAGGGTCGCGCGCAGCGCTGACAGCGGTACGGGAAGCACGCCCTTGATCTGCGCGGCGTCGATGGCGACCGCCGCCTGCGCCAGGTCCTGCCCAAGCAGCTTCTGCGCGATCATCCCGCCGAAGGAGTGGCCGACGAGGATCGGCGCCGTGGGCAGCTGCTCGATGATGCCGGCGAAGTGCGCCACGACGTCGTCGATGCCGTGGTCGCCGATGGCGTCAGGGTTATCCCGTGAGGCCCCGACCGTGGCACCGTCACCCGGCCATCCCGGGGCCTGCGGCTCGTAGCCGGCACCCTGGAACACCTCGATCCATGGGTCCCACGATGATGCGTGCAGCCACAGCCCGTGGATGAAGAGCACTGGTGTTCCCACGAGGGTCTCCCTTCTTCGCGCCGGGTGCCGGATGCTCCTCGGCGGTCATCGGAGCGTACGAAGGGGTGGAGCCGCAGCACTTGCGTCATCCGGCTGCATCCCGTGCTCACCACCGCAGGCCGACGGGCGCGCGGCTAGCGTCAGATGACTGAATCGGCGGCCATCTGTTCGGCGTCACCGTGACCGGCGAGCGCGCGAGCGAGCTGGTTGCGGCTCGTGATGCCGAGCTTCGGGAAGATCCGGTAGAGGTGAGAGCTGACGGTCCGGTGCGACAGGAAGAGCCGCTGCCCGATCTCCCGGTTGGACAGGCCCTGTGCCGCCAGCTCAGCGATGCGGGACTCCTGCACCGAGAGACGCTCCCGCGGCCGGGATGCCGGTCGCCACCCGGGCTCGCCGGTGGCCCGAAGCTCCTGGTCCGCACGGTCGGTCCAGGCGTTTGCACCCAACGCGCCGAACGTGCCACGCGCCGTCCGGAGCGGGTCCCGCGACTCCATGATCCGGCGCTGTCTACGCAGCCACGCCCCGTGGGCGAGCTGAAGGCGTGCCTGGTGCCAGGGGTACGGGCGCGCAGCACCGTTCAGCGCAGCGTGGAAGAGCTCTTCTGCGGATGCGTCGTCCGCGAGAACGGCACGGGCGTACTCCACTGCCACGATCGAGCTTGGTGACGGTGCGGGGCCGGCCAGCCCAGAGACCGAGTCCACGACGGAGATCGCCTCGTCCCGGCGTCCGATGAGCACGGCAGCATCCGCGAGGTAACCCAAGGACCAGAACTGTTGAATCCGCTGGTACGCGGGGTCGGTGGGAACGAACGCGCGATGCAGCTCGGCATACGCCCGCTCAGGATGGTCCACGCTGAGCTCGCCAACGCCCCGGGCCAGCTGGATGCCCGCCAGGATGGAGGAGCTGGCGTTGGGCGTGCTCATGGCGGTGTGCTCGGCCTCCGCGAGCAGCTCGTGGTCGGGCTCCCACCTCCCGCCCACGGCGTCGACCAAGGCCACGGCGGCACGCGCGGTGGCGGCCCACACCGCCTGGCCGGTCTCGTCCCCCAGCCGCATCGCCTCGTCCGCGGATCGCGCTGTGTCAAAGACGCCCAGGTTGATCTCGGCCCACGACCGGAGCGCCAGAACCTCGGCCAAAAGGCTCAGCCGGCCTTGGGCACGCAGCTCGACGGCGGCGGTTGAGAGGTAGGTCTCGGCCCGCTCATGGTCGCCCACGCAGAACGCCGCAACACCCAGGAGGCCGGCAAGGTCCGGCCGCCCACCGGCATCGGCGGGCCAGCTCTGCAGGTGGGCGCTCACAGTGGGACTCAGCTCCAGGGACTCGGCCAGAGCGAACACGGCCAGCACGCGGGGGTCCCCGTCCGCCACCGGGACGGACTGCGCCGCGACCACGATGTCGCGCCGCACCTCGTCGCCCGGATCGCGCCACCACACCCTCCGCCCCGCGCCGAAGAGCAACTGCAGCGCTAGGTCAGAGTCGCCCTCGCTCGCGGCCCGCCGGGCCAGGGCCACCAGGCGACGAACCTCTGCCGGTTCGCTGGACGACCCGTCGTGAAAGACACCCTCGAGCCAGGTGAGCCGGGAACGGTCACTCACCGACAAAGGCATCGACGCGACCTCGCCGCGGATCTGCTCGACCCGGGCGAACCGGCCGAGCTCGTACTCGAGCTCAGCGGCGCCCAGCAGGCGACGAACCCTGGCCTCACCGGCCTGGCTCAGCGCGGCAGCACGCTCCAACCGCGCGACCGCGGTGGCGACCGCACCCCGGCGACGCGCATCGCTCGCGGCCCGCTCCAGCGCCCCGGCCAGCTCCTCGTCGGGGCCGGAAGCGGATGCGGCGCGGTGCCACAGCGCTCGATCCGGGTGATCGACGAGCACCTGGGACAGGGCGGTGTGCGCCCGGTGCCGGGTGTCCAGTGTCATGGCGTGCCGCACTGCCGAGCCGATCAGTGGGTGGCTGATCTGGTAGCGATCACCGGAGACGTTCAGGAGGCGCATCTCCAGGGCAGGTTGCAGGTCGGACCGGTCCAGCGGGGCACCGTGCAGGACCCCCGCAGCCGTGAGCAGCTCGTGGAGGTTGTCGCCATCGTCGATGGCTGCCACGTCCAGGACGGCACGCGTCCCCGGGGCGAGCTGGTCGGCGCGCGCGGTGAATGCTGCTTCGAGCCGGGCGGTCATGGGCAGGTCCTCGTCGAGTTCTGCCCACTCGCCGCTGCCCGTCTCCAGGGCCGACGCGATCTCGACGAGAGCAAGCGGATTGCCCACCGCCTGGTCGATGACCCGGTTCCGCAACCCCAAGGCGAGACCGGGAGACCGCGACTCGAGCAGGGTGGCGGCCGCGTCCTCGTCCAGCCCGTTCAGCACGATCCAGCGGATGGTGTGCCTGTCACCGAAGGCTGAAAGTTCGGCGCGCGAGGTGCCGAGGACGAGCACCCGCTCCCCGGCCACGCGCCGAGACACGAAGGCCAGCACGTCGATCGATGGTTGATCCATCAAGTCCACGTCGTCCAGACTCACCAGGAGTGGCGCCCGGGCGGCAGCGTCCACGAGCAGTTCGAGCACGGCCAAGGAGGTGAAGAACGGATTGACCTCCACCAAGGCCCCCATGGCAAAGCACGCCAGGAGCGCCTCACGTTGGTTGTCAGGCAGCGCGTCGACGCGCGGCAGCAGAGGGCGAACCAACTGGTGCAGGCTCGCATACGGCAGGTGCGTCTCCGACTGGCTCCCACGCGAGCTGAGCACCACATGCCCACTGGCCCTGGCCTCTTTCTCCACCCGCCGCAAGAGCGCACTCTTACCCACTCCGGGGTCACCGAGCAGCCCGACTGCGGTTTCTGCCGGGTCCACTTCGTGAAGGCGATCGAGCAGCACCCGCAGTACGTCGTCGCGACCCACAAGGACTAGGTCGGGCGTGGCGCTCACGACGTTGAGCATCCTGCGGTTTGTGGCCGCTGTCCACCGTTACCCGTGTCCGATGCCGGGCGGTCCCGCCATGGGCCGCCCCCCGTTCTCCAGGGTCAGGAAGTCCAGCGTGCACCCCGCGGAATCGGCATCTGCTGACTTTGCCACTGGGCCGTCTCTGCGCCGCCTGTTCACCCTTCCGTTGCGCGGCAATCGAGGACGGATCGTCGGGCGGCCGGACGAAAGGCGGATCAGCGCGCAGGCTCGGGCGTGCCTCGCGCCTGATCGCGGCTGGCGACCACCCGGTATCCATCGCTCTCGGGGTCGAAGGTGGTGGACTGCACCGTGAGCCCGACGCTGCGCAAATGCGCCACGAGGTCCTCGTACCGGTAGGGCCAGATGGACAACCGCTCCGAGCAGGCTCGCACCGCCCCATCCGGCTCGATCTGGGCGACCACGATCTCGAGGAAGTGCTCCTGATCCCAGCGCTGCTCGATCTGCCAGTAGTAGCTGACGACCGCATCGCGGTCGTT
This sequence comes from uncultured Actinomycetota bacterium, assembly GCA_963747405.1. Classification (GTDB taxonomy): domain Bacteria; phylum Actinomycetota; class Actinomycetes; order Actinomycetales; family Dermatophilaceae; genus Fodinibacter. Next base: position 195,308 of record CAVVFG010000008.1, on the reverse strand, counting down.
GCGGCGGATGAGTCGATCGCGGACGTCTACCCGTGAGCCGGCGGAGCGCACGAGGTCCCAGTTGCGTGAGGTGAGCACGAGGCGTCCGCCCGGGTTCAGCAGCCGCGACATCGCTTTCAGTGCGGTCAGGCGCCCGGCTGCGCCCTTGGCGTGCCCGAGCGAGTTGCCGACGCAGAACACCAGATCGAACGTGGAGTCCTCGAGGTGGTCGGGCAGCTCGTCCCAGCTCGCGCGGAGGGCTCGAAGCGAGACACCGTGCTCGCTGGCGACCTCCTCGGTCCGGCGAACCATCGCATCGCTGGCGTCTGCGGCGACCACGTCAAGGCCGAGGCTGGCCAGGCCGACGGCGAGCTGGCCGGTTCCACACGCGCAGTCCAGGACGCGCGCGTTGGGCGGCAGAGAGCCCACGACGTCGCTGTAGTAGACGGCGGCTGCCTTGGCGGGGGTCAGCTTGTCGTCCCCGATCAGCCACTCGTACACGTAGGAAAGCGCCCCATAGCCAGCCACCGCGATCACCTCCATCACTCGACGACATGCGGGTTGGACCGCGCCTTCGATTCGTACCTTGCGCCTCGCACGGTGCCGGGCCGTGGCAGCGAAGCATCGAGCAGGACCCAACCACGTCCGGCCGCTGAGACTCCACCGGATATCCAGTGGGAAACCGCCGCACGCCACACCGGCGCAGGTCCCGCTCCACCGGCGCATCTATTCGCCGCCCGCTGGTCGCGCAACATCTGCCGAGGGCGGGACCACCCCGGAGGGGGTCGTCGCCCACGAGGCCACGGGTGCCCGGACGGTCCGGCTGGGTCGAACCGTGCTGCGCGCCTCGAGCGCCGGCCGGCGGCGTTGGCCGTCCTCAACGCCGCGTCGCGCTGGCGCTGAGGACGCCCGACGTCAGCGGACGGTGAACGACACCACGTCCTCGGCGTCGACCGCTCCGTCGCGCGGGCTGAGCGAACGCACCCGGACGGTGTACCCGCCGCTGGGCAGGCTGCCGAGGTCGATCGCGTAGTCGCCCCAGGCGGGTGCCCCGGCGGATGCCGTGACATAGCCGCTGTCGACCACGGTGCCGTCCCGCTCGAGCTGCCAGGTGAGCGCCGCCTCGAAGACCGAGGCCTGGCCGCTGACGGTCACCGGGGAGCCGGCGGGGAGGCGATCCCCGGGTGTGGGGGCGGTGACCCACACGTTCGTGAGCACCGTGTACCACTGGTCGGTGGCCGGGCGGCTGACGACGCCGAGCGGGCTCCCGCCGGTCGTGACGGTCACGGGCAGGTTCCCCCGCCCGAGGACGGCCTGGGCCGTCCACCCGACCTGGGCGAGCGCGAGGTCGTCCGCCGCGGTACCGGTCCGGCGTGGTGCGGCGCTGACCTCGACGCTCACGCCATCGGTGGTCACGGTGACCGCGCTGACGTCGACCCCCGCCCACGCGGACGGGTCCACCCCCTCGACCGGGGCGCCGAGCGAGGCGTCGACGGCGGCCCGGACTCGGGTGGCGTCCTCGTCGGGCGCGGCGAGGGTGACCCAGCGCCGGGCCAGGCCGTAGCCGCTGCCCGGGTCGCCGGGCACCTCGGGGACGACGACGTAGACGGGCAGGGCCGACTGGGTCGAGGGTGCGGTGGCGCTCGGGGACGGCGACGGCTCGGGGCCGGTGGGGCTGCCGGTGGCGCTCGGGACCGGGGTGGGGGCGGTCGTGGCGGTCACGGCGGGGACGGTGCGGGCGGGGTCCTCGAGCGGGCCCCGGACCAGCCACGCCCCGGCCACCACCGCGGCGACCACGGCGGCCGCGGCACCCATCGACAGCCACCACCGCTGCCCGCTGGGGGCGCCGGCCGCCGCGAGGACGTCCTCGAGCCGGTCGGCGGGGTCGAGGACGTCGGCGCGCTCGCGCAGTGCCGCGCGCAGCAGGTCCTCGGTCTCGGGCATCCGGTCCATCACAGCTCCTGTCTGGCCCGCAGCGCGGCGAGCCCGCGGTGGGCGTGCCTCTTGACCGAGCCGGGGGAGATGCCGAGGGTGTCGGCGATCTCGTGCTCGGAGAGGTCGAGGTAGTAGCGCAGGACGAGCACCTCGCGCTGGCGCCGTGGGAGGCGGGCGAGGCGCGCGCGCACTGCGGCGCGCTCGGCGGCACCGGCGGCCACCGTGTCGGCGCCGGGCGCGGTCGTGGCTGCCTCGGCGCGCAGCGCGGCGGCGTGCCGCACGACGACCCCCCGGTGCCGCAGCGCCGAGCGAGCGCCGTTGACGACGGCCCGGCGCAGGTACGCCGGTGCGCTGGCCGGTGCGTCGAGCGCCGACCACCGGCGGTGCAGGGCCACGAAGGCGTCCTGGACGACCTCCTCGGCGTCCCCGACGTCGTGGAGGAGCAGCCACGCCAGCCGGACGAGGCCGCGCGCGTGGGCGGCGTACAGCCCGCTGATCGCGTCGTCCGCCTCGCTGCGAGGGTCCACGGCTGTCATTGTCATGCTCCACTGACGCCCCGGACCCCGTTCCGGTTGACACGGAGTGTCGTCGGCGACCCCTATCGTCGTGCCATGGAGCTGGAGTTCTCCGGGGAGGTCGTCGAGTGGCGTGGCCCGGCCCCCCACCACTTCGTCGCGGTCCCGGAGCCGGAGGCGGAGCGCATCCGCGAGGTCGCCCGGCTGGCCACGTACGGCTGGGGCTGCATCCCGGTCTCCGGCCGGCTCCGCGGCAGCGACTTCACGACCTCGCTCTTCCCGAAGGACGGCGGCTACCTCGTCCCCCTCAAGGTGGCCGTGCGGCGCTGCGAAGGAGTCGGGCTCGGCGACACCGTGACGTTGGGCATCACCCTCGACATCTGAGCGCCGCCCCCGCGGGTTTCTCGGGTCCCCCGAGAAGCCCGCGCCTCACCCGGGAAGCTTTCCCCCCTGCGAAGTGCTGGCTTCTCGGGTGATGTCGTCGTCCCCGAGCTCGACCATCCGCGGCGGCGCCCGTCGCGGCCACCCCGGAGGGCTGCGCGCCCGACCTGGGAGCGCCTGGTCGGGGATGAGCTTCAGGCCGCCCTGATCGACGCCGTCTTCTCGGTTCGGGCTCGATACGGCAACAGCGCCCGCAAGCCCGGGGTCTTCGGCGCCGTGAGCCGATGGCGGGTGCGCCGTGGCGAACCGGCCAATGATCTACTTTCCGCGCCGCGACCTCCCCAGAAGCCCTCCGCGCCATCACCGACAACGGCAAGGTCTCCCGTCGATACAAGGCAGAAGTCGTCTCCGACGCCGCTGCGGCACTGCGGCACTGCGGCACTGCGGCACGCGGACTCAAGGCTCAGGACTTCCGCGACAACCCAGAAGCTGCCGAGGCGGCGTACCTCGCCGTGAAGCGATACGGCCCGGTGAGGTGGGCCTACCTCGGCATGGTTGGCGAAGTCGACGGCATCAAGCCCGACATCTGGCTCAAGCGGTTCGTCCAAGACCGGATCCGCAATGCCAGCCAGGTGCAGGTGACCCCCCAACTCACGGCCGTGCCAGAGCGGATGAACATCGAAGCGCGTCGACTCGACCATGCAGTGTGGGCCTATCGGCGAAGCGCCAAGGCGTCACGAGTCGTAGCAGCGCCCGAAACGTCGGCGGCCGACATGCTGGTCTCTTCGGCAGCCGCCTGCCGGCCTGGGGGCCGGGTCTGCATGGGATCTCCTGCATTTCGACCTGTGACCCCGGCCTGTGGGGGCGCCCACGATCCATCGGACCTGGGCCGCCCCGGGCGTAGCGATGAGGGCGTCGGGAGCTTGCACGTTGATGAGCACGCGTGCCCCGGCGGGGAAGGGACCGGCCTGCTGGCCGGAACGCACCGTGGCACACCTGTCGTCCACGTCGATCACCTCCACCGGACCGCCCGACACGGCGCCTCCCCTCGCTTTGCGTGTGGGGGCCGTGGTTGCGCTGACGATGACGGCCGTCACCGTTGTCACCTTCGCGCCGGCGTTCATGGCGGGCCCGGACGACACTCCCTATCCGTTCACCAGCGACGTCATCGCTTCCCAATGGCCCGGGGACTACCTGTGGATCTACCCGGCCATGGCGCTGATCACCTACTTCATCCAGGTCGCGGTGACGCAGCCGAGTCTTGAGACGGGCCAACTCGACGGCCGGGCGATGCTCACCATGTACAACCCGAACGGTGTCTTCATCGCTCTCGAGGAGCTTGGATACCTCCTGAGGAGCCTCGCTCTCGCCGTCCTCGCTCCGGTTGTTCATGCGGAAGAACAAGGTCGAGCGGACGATCCGCTGGCTCTTCGTGTCGTGCTTCGCTGTTTCGGTCGGTGCGCTCGTGGCCGTTTCGGCGACGCGCGGCATCGATCGGGGAGATCTCTTCGAGGTCATCGTGATCTCAGTCGTCTGGTTGACGCTCATCGCCGCGGGGCCACTCGTCGCGGTCGTGCTCAGGCGCGGACCTGCCCAATCGCTCCGCGCGGGTCGTGTCACCGAAGACCGGGCGTGAAGGTTCCTCGCAGGCGTGGCACCACCGCCGGTCCCTCAGGTGCCACACCTGCGCCGGCGCATCAACAGCGCCCAGCGCCCCAGAGCTCCCGCCACAGTGCTGTCCGTGAGCCACTACGACGCGAACGCGCGGTCCAGGCCGCGCCAGAAGACTCGCCGTCGCGACGCTGGCAACCTGCCGCGCGCGCCTTCTGCACCTCCCTCGATGCGCGTCCTGTCGTCGCCCAACGCCCACTCAGGCGCATCTCGCTCGCCCCCATGGCTGGCTAGGCTCGGCGCCGCCCACCTAGCGTGGATCCACCGATGAGCTGAGACACTGTAGACAAACCCGATCCGCGGGAGTTGAGGAGACGTCGCTCGCGGCTTGGAAGACAGACTGCGGCAGGACCGTGACTCTTCGCACGGGTGACCATCGCACGCACAGCTGATGTAGCCCCATTCGAGGCTCAGGAACGAGCCGGTCAGGAGACATCCAATGAAGATCCAGGTCAACACCGACAAGAACGTCGAGGGCAGCGCGGCCCTCATCGAACGGACCGAAGCAGACCTTGGGAGTGCCCTGGCGAGGTTCGAGGATCGCTTGACGCGGGTCGAGGTCCATCTCCGCAACGAAAGCGCTGGCCGTTCTACAGGGGACGACTTCCGTTGTCTGATCGAGGCCCGACCCGCGGGGATGGACCCCGTCACAGTGGACCATCACGCTGTGACTCTCGGTGAAGCGCTCCAAGGCGCCACGGACAAGCTCGAAGCCCTCCTGACCAGCAAGTTCGAACGGCGTGAGGGCCAGAACACGCGCGACACGATACGCGGCCGCTAAAGATCCAGCGTCCTTTGACAGTGAGTTTGCGCCTTCTTCGAGGTGGCGCAATCCACTGGAGACAGTCACTGCGCCGCCAGTCCACAGATCCTGTCGGTGCAGATTAGGAGTCGCTGCGGTGCTCGAGCGGGTGGGCGCGAAGGCTCTCGATGAATGCGCGCGTCTCGTCGACGTGGCTGGGGCGATAGAGACGGATGCCGTAGAAGAACTCCTGGCCCTCGTGGGTCTCGATGACGTTCGGCTGACCAGCGCAGCGGTCGTCGCCGAACCGGATGGTGATGGTGCCGTCGTCATTTCGCTCGATCTCGGAGTGCGACAGGCCGGGCCGCTGGACGTCGAGCCAACCAGCGCTGTCGTACTTGATGACGGAGAGTAGCCGTTGTCCTCATGGTCCAGTGGTGGCATCTCGAAGGTCCAGGCGTCTGCGCCCGTGCTGGTCGCACGCGCCTGGAAGTACCGCGCGTGCTCCGGTGGCAGACCGCCCCAGCCGAGCTCCGCGGCGAGCGTGTGCTGCAGCGGAGTCGTCGACTCGGGAGTGCCGAAGCCTTTGCGGTAGTCCGCCTCGGCTGCCCGGGCCTCGATCTCCTTGCACATCGCGAAGAGGCTGTCCTCGTCGTAGGTTGGCGGAACAAGGCACCGGCAACGAGCAGAGGGCCAGCACGAGCGAACGAAGAGCGGTCATCGCGGCATCCACGAGATCATGGGCGTCACGTCTGGTCGAATCGGGAGGCGGGGCCCTCGAGTGTCCGCTGGGTTGTGTGACTCTCCCGCTGCTCAGGTTCTGGGGAACCTCCACAGATGCTTCCCCTCACCTAGCTGGCGACATAGTCTGCAAGGTAAGGCGCGAACCGGCCATCGCGTACACAGTCAGGGGTATGTCGATGATCAACTCGCGCGTTGTCGTGCGGGTGGGTTTGACCGTTGCCGCCGCACTCGTCCTCGTGGTGGCTGCCTCCCGCATTCGCGACCAGCGCGCTGCGGTGAGGGACACCGTTGGCAACATCGAGGCTCGGCTGCGTGCTCTCGATCCGGCCACGCGTGCCGCCGTGCTGGCTCGACTGGCGACCGACGCGGGTCGGGTCGTGCACGACAGGCAAACGAAGGCATGAGGCTGGTCGCTGCCTGATGGCGGGCCGCCCGAATTACTTGGGGTGCAACGTTGTTGCCGGGCTGGATCAGCGGCGCGGTCCAAGCGACCTGCCCGTGCCCACGAAAGAAGAGTGACGATGACAACACCGAACCTGAACGACTCCTCGCCGCACGAGACCTCCACGCCAGGTGAGCCGCTCACTCCCTCGGGCGCTGTTGACGTCATCGTGCGCTTCGACCGTGCCTCGGTCTGGGCGACGGGCCTGATACTGGCCGGGGTGGGGGTGGTGCTGCTGCTGTCCTTGTGGCTGTTCTCCGTGCTCAGCCACTTCCTGTTCCTGCTCGTGCTGGCCTGGCTGTTTGCCATCGCTCTGGAGCCGGGGATTCGCTCGATCGTCGCGCGCGGCAGGTCCAGAGGTGTTGCGACCGCCATCATGGGAGGAGGCACCGTTGTCGTCGCGGCGCTGCTGGCGGTGGTGTTCGGTGAGCTGTTCTTCAACCAGGTCACCGAGTTCGTGCGCGGCGTGCCCGACCTGACGACCTCGGTGGTCGACTGGGTCAACGCCCGCTTCGGCACGATGCTCGACCCGAGCACGATCTCCTCGAAACTGAACCTCGAACCCGCACAGATCGCCGGGTGGGCGGGTTCCCTGTCCGGCGGTCTCGTCGGCGTCGTGGGGTCGCTCTCCGCAGTCCTGTTCGACCTGGTCACGGTGCTCGTGTTCGGTTTCTACCTGGCCGCGGGCAGCCACGAAGTCGTTCGCACCCTGGCCTCGTGGATGCCGCCACGCGGGCAGGAAGTGTTCGTCACCATCACCGAGATCACAATCGCCAAGACCGGCGGCTACGTCGTCTCCAAGATCGCGCTCGCGGCGGCATCCGCCTTCTTCCACGGCATCTTCTTCGCCGCCATTGGCGTTCCCTACTGGTTACCTTTCGCATTGTTCGTCGGCATCACCGCCCAGTTCGTGCCCATCATCGGCACCTATCTCGGCATCCTCCTTCCCGTCCTGGCGATCGTGTTCACCAGCCCATGGAAGGCGGCCGCGATCATCGCCTTCGCCGCGGTCTACCAGCAGATCGAGACGTACTACTTCACCCCCCGCGTCAGCAAGAGGACGATGGACGTCAACCCGGCCATTGCCCTGGGTGCCGTCTTCGTCGGTGCAGCCATCTGGGGGCCCCTCGGTGCGCTGATCGGCATCCCGCTCGCCGCCGCGGCCGTCGCCATCCTCGACACCTACAGCCACCGCTACGAGCTCGTCCCCGAGGTCCTGAACGTCGGCACCGTGGCCGCTGAGCCGGAGCCCAGCTGAGGTTCCCCGTCTTACGCAAGCTGCCGCCGGTTTGCAGGAGAGTTCTGGTTCTCTTCGTTAGCCTGCGATGGCGTCTCCGCGACAAGGCTCTCACCTTCTCCAGGTGACGACGGCAGCCGCTCTAGCGGCAAGGGTGCCTGGCAGGCGAAGGAACGAACCCCGTACCGTCGAGGTTCGGCATCAAGCAGGTGTTGGTGGTCTAACAGAGGTGTCACCGCAAGGAGTGTGGCGTGAGCGACTCGAAGGTGATCGTCCCCAAGGACGCGCGGCCGGATTGGCGCGAAATGATCGCGGTGGTGCTCCTGACGGTGACCGCTATCGTCACCGCGTGGACGGGGTTCCAAGCAAGTAAGTGGAGCGGGGCCATGTCCATCTCGTTCTCGCAAGCGTCGACTGCTCGGATCGAGGCCGCACGCCTCGAAGGTGATGCCAACCGCAAACAGATCATTCAGGTCTCCTTGTTCACCCAGTGGCTGCAAGCGCATCAAGCTGGCGACGATCAACTGACCGACTTCCTCGAATCGCGCTTCCCCGAACCCTTGGCCTCCACCTTCCCGATATGGATCGAGAGCCAGCCGCTCAAGAACGCCGACGCGCCCGCAACTCCGTTCGAGATGCCGGCGTACGTCATCCCCGAACTCGTAGCCTCTCGCCAAGCCGACGATCGCGCCGACGCCAAGTTCGCTGAGGCGCTGCGGAACAACCAACGCGGCGACAACTACACCGTGCTGACCGTCGCCTTCGCCACGGTGCTCTTCTTCGGTGCGCTATCTGGCCGAATGCACAGTCCACGCGCCCAGTGGGCACTATTGGTGCTGGGCTCCGTCGTCTTCCTCACAGCTGCCAGCCTGCTGCTGTTCTACCCCAAGCTGATCTGAGCGTCCAAGACAACGTGACGGGCCGGCCTCGACGAGGCGGGCAATGTCGAGCACTTCTGGTCGCGGTGGCCTCCCCGCCATGCGAGGCGTCCATCTCGTGGACCCCATCTCCCGAGCCGCGGCCTGCCCGCCCCGCCAGACGGCTCCAGCACGAGCGAGGTGCAGCATGCGTCTCCACGCCGGCTGAAGCCCTGTGCACTCTGCGCTACTGCCAAGCCCGGCTTGTAGACGGATCTGTCTACACGTCGGTAGCGTTGCCTTGTGGCCCAGACAACAACGATCCGCATCAGCAAGGACACTCACTCGCGGGTGACGCGCCTGGCGGCCGAACGCCACGAGACGATCGACGAGACAGTGCGCAACGCCATCCGCGCGCTTCGCCAGGACGCCATGGCACGGGACCTTGCTGCAGAGCTCACCGAGGTGGAGACCGCGTGGCTCGATGCTGACGCCCGGTGACGTCGTCGAACTCGACCTCGGCATGCCCGCCGGCAGCGAGGCCGGACTCGCCCGCCCGGCCATCGTTGTGACAGCCGCCCGAATTCTGCGGGGCGGACCCAACGTCGTCCAGGTCGTGCCCTTGACCCGAACGACCCGCCGGAGCAGCACTGAGATCGTGATCGACCCCGATGAGGACAACCGGCTCGTGGCGCCCTCCTCGGCGCAGTGCCAGCACATGCGATCCGTGGCCACGACTCGGATTCGTGAGCGCACCGGCCATGTCGGACCCGTGGTCCTCAACGAGGTTCGCGACACGCTGGCGCTGCTGATGGACCTGTAGCGGCGCGCGACCATCGCGCGATTGAGTTGCTTGGAAAGGGTGCGTCCTGTGCCGCGTAGTTCCGCGGGTGCTAGCTCGCAAAAAGGTCGGTGACGATGAGGCCGGAGTTGTTGACGAAGTCCTCCACGTTGCGCTTTGCCAGGTGGTGTCCGCCGGCGAGGCAGATCCCGGCGATCTGGGCATCGGCCACCGTCATCGGGTGGCCGGAACCTCCCGCCGCCACCAAGATGGCTGCTGCCTCTCGGGCGGCGGGCAGGTCGTGGACAACCACGGACTCCTGATACGCCTCAAGGGGCCGTGCCCACCGTTGTTTCCAGGTCGCGCCGCCGTCGCCCGTCGGGGAGCCGTCCGAGCCGCCGTTCGATCTCCTCGACGGTCACCACGCAGATCGTCGGTTCCGACGCGTCGATCGATTCCGCCCACCTCACTACGAGTGGGTCAGGCGCGTCCCTCATGAGCTCCGACACCACATTGGTGTCAGCGATGATCACGACAGGTCGACCTGGCGCGGCTGGTCGGTACGCGGGCCGGTTCGAGGTCGACCCCGCCCGCCTCCGCCAGCGAGTCGCGCAAGGACAGCAGGAAGTTGCGCTCGGGACGGTTGACGGCAGCATCCAAGATCGCTCGGACCTCGGCCTCGACCGACCGGCCATGCTCGGCGGCCCGCCCCCTCACCCGAGCGTGCGTGCGTTCGTCAAGCTGCCGGATCGTGAGAGTGCTCATCTCGACACCTCCTAACTGTGCTGGCAATGCGAGCACCTCACCGCACTACCACCACCAGGTGCGTGTCAGCGCCGCCTGCCGGGGCTGCCGCGGAGACGGCTCATAGGTTTATCGTCGGGTGGTTCGAGTGGCTGGCCGCGGTGGCGGCGGGCGTGGTTGAGGCCTCGCAGTGGGTCGCCGCGCGAGGTGACCCATGTCCGCTTCACCAACCTTGTTGCCGTCCCAGCCGGCATCGATATCGACCGCCCGGCTGGCGGCGGTCTCGTTCCTGGCCCGCTACTCCGGGCGAAGCCACCACCTGTACCAGTTCCAGCGGCGCGAGTGGTTCCCGTGGTCTGAGCGCAACGGCCACGACCCTCTGGCTGGTGTCCAGCGCGCCCATGCCGAGCTGTACATCCGCAGCTTGGGCCAGCGCGGCCTGATGGACTCGTCCGTGGTGTCGATGATGAACGGCGCGCGTGGGTTCTTCCGCTTCGCGAACATTGACGGCCCGATCCCGGCCGACCCGGCCGACCCGGCCGGGTACGCCCGGTTGCCGAAGGTCCGGCGCGACGAGTCCCGCACCCGGGGCCTGGACCGGCTCGAGCTGATCCGGTTCCTGCAGGTTGCCCAGACCATCACCGTTCGCCACGGCGCGCTGGCCTACCTGCTCGGCATCAACGCATTGCGCTCCTCGGAGCGAGCAATGCGGCGGCGGGCCTGACTCGTGAAGGACGGCGTAGCGCTGCTGGGATGGGACCTCGCGCCAGCCGGGTGAACGGTGCGCATGGGGGCCGGGTGATCAGTGGGGCACGCCCGGTCACTCGGCGTGCGCCTCGGGCTCCTCGCCGGAGATCAAGTGAGCGACGACCTCGGCCGCGGTGTACCCGCTGGTGCCGGCGCGGCGCCGACCGAGCATGGTCACGACCGGGGCGAGATCCCCACCGGCGGTGACCAGGGCCGGCTCGACGGCGCCCTTGGGCCGACGCTGAGGCAGGCCGGCCCCGGCCAGGAGCGCGTTGCACAGGCAGACCCGGCCCTCGCGGTTCGCCTCCCGGCCGCCCTTGCGCAGGTAGGCCTTCTGGGGCTCGGCGGGACAGCGGAAGTCCACCGCGCCGTCCGGGCGCCGATATGCCGACCGGAGCACGCCGAGGTCGCACACGGGTTGCCGTGTGGCTGCGACCTCAGGGTCGGTCAGTGTCCCGGTGAGCTCCGCCACGCGGAAGGGGAAGCCGGTGGGCGAGACCCGCCAGTCGGCCCGGACGAGGAGGTCTCCGCGCAGCGCGTCCTCGCGGACCCGGGCCTTGATGTCATCGGCGAAGCCGGACTCGTCGCTGTACGCGAACACGGTTCCGGCCTGGATGCCCGCCGCACCCGAGGCGAGGGCGGCGCGAAGCCCGCCGGGTGTGGCCCGGCCGCCCGCGACCCACACCGGCAGCCCGAGGGCGACGACCGAGGCGATGTCGACCTCGTCGCGCTCGCCGTAGACCGGTTGGCCCAAGCCGTCGAGGGCACGGGGCCCGCGAGGTGGGGCGTTGTGTCCTCCGGCGCTGGGGCCCTCGACCACGAAACCGTCGGGGCGCGTGGCCGGGTCGGCGACCAGGCCCCTCGCGAGGTCGTTGGAGGCGATGATTGCCAGCACGAGCGGGACGGGTAGCGCGGCGACCCCGGGAACCACCGAGCGGGGGCCGAACAGCACCTCGGTCGGCCCGTCGGCGACCTTGCTACCCATGACCTTGATGGCGAGTCGTACGTCCTCCCCGCTGGCCAACCCGCGCACGAGGGCGGGGATGTCGGCGGGGTTGCCCGCCCCGACGAGGACGACGTCCACCCCGGCGAGCAGGGCGCCGAAACAGGCGGCCGGCAGGGGCAGGTCGATCTTGTGCAGGAAGTTGACGCCGACCAGCCCCTCATGGCCCTCCTTGGCCAGGAAGACCTCGACGAAGTTGGCGGCGACGGTGAGCTCGACCAGCTTCTCACCGGAGGCGACGGTGTGCCGAGGCACCGGGCGGTACGCGGCTCCCGGCGCGATCCCGCCCTCGACGAAGTAGGCGGCGAGGATCCACTCGGCGACCCGGGACACCGGGAAGGCGGCCAGCGCGCGCCGGACGTGCCCACCGGTGTCGCCGTCCTGGAGCCGGCGGGCGCAGACGACGTCGAGCGCCGTGCCCGAGACCACCCCGAGCTGGCCTACCGAGGCGACGGCGCGGGCCAGCTGCCACCCCGAGATCGCCACGCCCATCCCGCCCTGGATGACCCGGGGCGTCGCCCCACGCCACCTCGCGTCGCGGGTCACCGACGAGCTCTCGCTCGGTGCTGTGGCGGTGGACAGGGCAGTGGCGGTCATGGCGTCGGCTCTCTCGGAGATGTGGTCACCTCCATCCTTTGGCGTGGGCGCCGCCGACGATAGGGCCGGTCGAGGGCACTTCAGGCGTAGGTTTTGTCACGTGGTGACAAACGAGCGAAGTGGCCGTCCGTGGGCGGCGATCGACCCGTCGATCGCGTCAGCGCTGCGACCCATCCTCCCGGCCCTCGTCGAGGACACCCTCGAGCACATCGACCAGGTGCTGCCGAGCATGGGAAAGGACCTCGCCGGCCCGTACGGGGTCGACCTGCGGCGCGGGATCGTGCGGGCGCTGGAGCGCTTCCTCCGCCTCCTCGGGCAGGAGGCCGACGCCCTCGACCCCGCGCTCACCGAGCTCTACGGCTCGTTCGGGGCGCGGGAGGACCACCACGGACGGTCCCTCGAGACGTTGCTCACGGCATACCGGGTCGGCGCCCGGGGCGCCTGGGTGCACTTCTCCGGGGCCGCCGTCGCGGCGCGGGTACCCACCGACCAGGTGATCCGGCTGGCGGAGGCGATCTTCGCCTATGTCGACGAGCTGTCGGCGGCCAGCGCCCTGGGGTTCGCCCGGGCACAGGTGCGTCGCGCGGGACACCGTGACCTGGCTCGCCAGCAGCTCGCACAGGCGATCCTCGACGGGGAGGCGGCGACCTCGGCGCCGCGGGTCAACGACCTCGCGGGCGACGCGGGCTGGCCGCTGCCGCACCGCCTCGCCGTCGCGATCTGGCGACCGCCGGGGGACGGCGCGGCGTCGCGCGAGCCGGCGGTGCCGCACCCCGAGGTCCTGTTCGCCTCCTCCGAGGGCGAGGTGCGCGCCCTCGTACCCGACTTCGTGCTGCGCGACCGGCGTGGACGGGCGCGGTTGGGGCCCACAGGGGTCACCGTGTCGGTCGGCACGGTGCGCCCGCCCGAGGAGGCGCCCATCTCACTGGCCCACGCCCGCGTCATCGCCTCCCTCGTCGACGAGGGGGTGCTCGGCGGGGATGGCCTCGTCGCGGCCGCGGAGCACCTCGCGACGCTGGTCGTCCACGCCGACCGGCGGCTGCTCGCCGACCTGCGCGGCCAGGTGCTCGCGCCGCTCGAGCAGGTGGCCGCCGCCCGCCGACCGGTCATGGCCGCCACCTTGGGCTCGTGGCTGGCTCACCACGGTGACCGCGTGGCGACGTCGAACGACCTCGGAGTGCACCCCCAGACGGTGAGCTACCGAATGGCCGAGCTCCGGAGGCTGTTCGGCGCGGCGCTGGAGGACCCACACGCCCGCTTCGCCCTCCTCCTGGTGCTGCAGGACCCGAGCGGCTGAACCAGGCGCCCGACTGCCGTGCACGCGCCGCTCCAGTGCACCTCCCTAGGATGGTGGGGTGGACGCGAGCGGCGCAGCAGGGACTGGAAGCGTCCCGGCCCCCCTCCAGGAACCGGCCGAGAGGCACTGGTGGGCAGGTCATGAGAATGCCCTCCCCGATGGCCTGGAGTGGTTGTCGGCCCGTGAACGGGCAAGGGTCGACGCCATGCGTTTCACCAAGCGGCGCAACGAGTACCTGCTGCGTCGATGGGTGGGCAAGCGGACCGTGGCCGCCCGCGTCGGGCTGGACACCGACCCAGCCGCGCTCGCTCGGATCGAGGTGCTGAACCGGATGACCGGCGCCCCCTATGTCGTGATCGAGGGCGCCATGGCACCGTGGGACATCTCGCTGTCGGACCGCGCCGGGTGCGCCGTGGCGGTCATCGGCGCCTCGGGCGCGGGTGAGGCCCCGGCGTTGGGCATCGACCTCGAGGTCGTCGAACCACGCAGCGAGGGGTTCGTGACCGACTTCCTGACGCGCGCCGAGCAGGATTGGGTGAGGGGCGCGGCCGCCGCGGACCCCCGGCTCGGCCACGACGCGGCGGCGAACCTGGTGTGGTCGGCCAAGGAGGCAGCGCTCAAGGTGCTGCGTGTGGGCCTGCGGGCGGACACCCGCTCGGTGGAGATCACCGTGGAGTCCGAGCCGCGCGGCGACGGGTGGGCGAGGTTCGCCGCAGCACAATGGGTCGGCCCGGTCATGCCCGGATGGTGGCGCCGGGAGGGGGTCTATCTCCTCACCGTTGCCGCTCAGGGACAGCTCGACCCCCCGACGGTGCTCCCCGGGGCCACGGACGTGGCCCTCGCGACGCCGGTGCACAGCTGGGTCGGCAGTCCGCTGGTCACCCCGGGGGAGTAGCACTCCGGTCTTACCGGGGGTGCGCGACATCCCCCGGTATAGCGCGTCGACGACGTACGGCCGCAGCGTCGCGGCCGGGATGATCCGGTCGACCGACCCGACCCGCAGAGCGCGCTCTGTGGTGTTGATGGCGTCGAACTCGTCGGCGAACCCTCCACCGCGGCGATCTCGATGGTCTCGGGGAGAGCCTTGGTGAACACGACGAAGGCACCGCCGTGGTGTCTCGAGACGACGACGAAGACGATGGGGCCCGTGAAGTTCGTCGCCGCACGACCGATCTTCGCGCCGTACTCCAGCTGCCAGCTGAGCATCGACTCCGGCGACCTGTCGGCATGACGATCGTCGAGGCGGGCATTCGTGGCGGTGGCGGACGGGGTGCGAGATGGGATGGCTAGGACGCCGCTGCGAGGAAGTTCAGGATCTGTGGCCAGCTGTCGGCCAAGGCGCGTCGGTCGCTGGCGACGCTGGTTCCGGTCAGCCGGCTCGCGGGCTCGGCGGCCTGGGGCTGGTAGGGCACGAGCCGTCCGAGTCCATGACGGGCGCCGTCCTGCCGGATGAGCGAGTGGACGGCTGTTCCGGCGTTGGCGAGCCGGGCGTCGATCGCCTCGGCGTGTGCGCATGAGCCCCAGACCCGGTCGGCACCGGCACAGGCCGGGAGCACCGGGCCGTCGATCACTCCGACAGGGATGACGGAGCCGGGCTCATCGGGCGGGTCCGTGTCGTCGCGGGTGTCCGTGTAGGGCAGGGGTTTGCCGTCCAGCGTCCATGCCGGTGCTGCGCCAAGAACGCGTACACACTCCCCGGCTCCAGCAGATGCCTAGCGACCGACTCCACATCGAGCAGATCACGCTGATCCCGCGCACGACCCTGCATACGCCCACTCTTCCAAACGCGCACCGACCAGCCCCGCATGCACGCATTTGCTCAGCAGTCTCCTGGGGAAGTAGCGCCGGCGGGCGTGGGGGCGCCGCTGGCTAGGAACTGTGTCCCTTCCGCCGCGAGGCGCGCTGCGTGTTGATCCCTGACAGCGTGGACTCCAGCTGGGTCGCCGGGGCTCAGCGGCGCCGACCGATGAGGTAGAAGCGGTTGACCGGCTCGCCCTCAGTGGGCACGACACCGCGCTGGTACCACTCCAAGTCGGTCAGGCCGGCCGCCTGCGCAGCTGCGATGACGGTGGCTGGGTCGTGGTGGACGAAGTCAAGATCGATCGGGATGTCCCATAGCTCGGCGACATGCCTGATCGATGGACCGGCGAACAGACTGAGCACCACGTGGCCGTCCGAGCGCAGCGGGCGAACGAGGGCGGCGATCGCCTCGCGAAGCTCGGACGCGGCCAGGTGCACCAGGGAGTACCACGCGAGCACCACGCCCCACCCATCCGCATCGACGGGGCGCATCAGGTGCCGCAGGTCGCGCACCTCGAACGTGATCTCGCGATGGGCGCGCCGAGCCTGCGCAACCATCTCGGCACTCAGGTCCGATCCCACCACCCGGGCACCGTGGTCGCGCAGGTAGGCGCTGATCAGGCCGGGGCCGCAGCCGACATCCGCCACGGGGTGGCCGCCCGCCAGATCGACGACCCGCTCCAGGAGCCACCGCTCGAAGGGTGTGCCGTCGAGATCTGGGGCGAGCCTGGTCGCATAATCACCGGCGAGCGAGTCGTATGCGGCGCTCACCTTGGCGTCACGAGCCTGCGGCCCCTCGGCGAGGATGCTCTCCAGGTCGACCGCCTCGGAGGCCGCGTGCGCGTCCGAAGGCAGCTCCACCGGCCCGAGCAGGTGGATCCAGCGCGGGTCCTGCCAGCCGGGGAGCCGGGCGAGTTCCTGGACGAGCGGCTCCTCCCGGCAGGCGAGCCTGGTCAGACAGTCCTCGACCGCAGCCCGGTCAGTGAACCCGTGCAGCCGCTCAGTGCGGGTCCGCAGCTCGCCCGCGGACTGTGGGCCGCGCAGCAGCAGCACGGTGATCAGCGCACGCTCGCCGGGATCAAGACCGAGCGCCTCGTCGAGGAGCTGGTGGAACTTCAAAGTCCGCTGGCCCCGCCCGTCCCAGACCACCCGCACCAGCCCCTTCGCCTTGAGCGCGCGCGCACTGGACTCGACCGTCTGGTCGCCGTAGTCGACGACCGGGTCCCGGCTGGTGCTCTGGTTGCACGCCGTGCGCAGCGCGTTGACCGTGAGGGGATAGGAGGTGGGCACGGTGACCTGCTTCTCCAGCAAGGCCCCGAGGACCCGCTGCTCGGGGGGCTCCAGATGTGGCAGGGGCGGCATGTCCTCTCCTTCCGACCGGTAGCTCAGTATCTTCTCCCGCACGAGCGTGCCTCGTTGCTGCTCGTCACCGGGCGGGCTCCAGTTCGTCATCTCGGCCTCGCCGCCGCGGCGGTACGGACCAACCTCCCACTCGATCCGTTCCTCGACCCAGCCCAGGACCGGCACGCCAGCCAGCCAGGCCGCCACGCCCAGACCTCCCGGTTCACAAGCCGGATACCCGATCGAGCACCGGGCCCGTGACAGCCACGCCGGGTCTCGAAACCGCCGGCCTCGTCGCTGACGCACTCAGCGTAGGCGTCAGGCAAAGCGCCCACCCCTAACCGACCCCGTGAACTGCGGGAACTCAGGAGTGCACAGTTCATCGGCCATGGGGTGGGCACCCGAGGTGGGCTTGGCCCTGGAGTATCGAGGCGGCCCCGGCGGACTTCGGACCACTACTGTGGGCGGTCCACAGCGGTCCAGAGGAGGGGCCCTTTGCCCGAGTTCGAGCTGGTGAACCTAGACAAGGCGTACGGCGACGTCCATGCCCTGCGCCAGATGAGCCTTTCCGTCGAGTCCGGCGAGATCTTTGGATTTGTCGGATCCAACGGCGCCGGAAAGACCACGGCGATGCGAATTGCGGTTGGCGTGCTTGCCGCGGATGCGGGCGAGGTCCGGTGGGCGGGGAGGCCGGTGGACCTCACGGTGAGCCGCCGGATCGGCTACATGCCCGAGGAACGCGGCCTCTACCCGCGCATGCGGGTGGGGAGCCAGCTGCGTTACCTCGCGAGGCTGCACGGGCGGAGTGCGGTGCAGGCCGAGGAGGCGGTGCAGCACTGGACGGAGGTCCTCGGCATCTCGAGCCGGGTCGACGACGAGGTCCAGAAGCTGTCGCTGGGAAATCAGCAGCGGGTGCAGCTGTGCGCGGCACTGGTCTACGAGCCGGACATCCTGATCCTCGACGAACCGTTCTCCGGCCTGGACCCCGTCGCGGTCGACGTGATGAGCCGGGTGCTGAGGGCCCAAGCCGATGCGGGTGTCCCCGTTCTGTTCTCCTCGCACCAGCTCGACCTCGTCGAGCGGCTTTGCGACCGTGTCGGCATCATCAAGGAGGGCTCGATGGTGGCCATCGGCTCGATCGACGAGCTGCGCAGCCGCGGTGGGCTGCGGTGGCAGGTGCAGGGTCCGCCGGCAGACACGGGGTGGCCCGCGAGAGTGCCCGGGGCGCGCGTCGCCCGCGCCGAGGGACCACTGACCGTCGTCGAGGTGGACCGACAGGGCCACCCCGACGACGTCGGCCAGGAGCTGCTGCAGGCAGCGCTGACCGTGGGCCCGGTGCATGCCTTCGGTCCGGTCCGGCCGCACCTGGTCGAGCTGTACCGTCACGCGGTCAGCGACCCCACCGACCCACCGACGGCCAACCGAGCCGACGAAGGAGCCCGGGCATGAGCGCGCTTGAGACGATCCGTCTCGTCGCGGGGCGCGAGATCACCACCCGCATCCGGTCCAAGGCCTTCATGTGGACCACGGGCCTGCTGGTGGTGGCGATCGTCGCGGGCGGCGTCATCCTGGACCTCGCCCTCGGCTCGTCCTCGGCCGCGAGCGTCGCGGTGACCCCGCAGACCGCGCCGCTCGGGAAACCCCTGCAGGACATCGCGAGTGCGAACGACGAAGCCGTCAGGATCACCCAGGTGGACGACGATGCCGCCGCGCGGGCGGCCGTGGCTGACGGGGAGGCCGACGCCGCCCTGACCGGAGGCCCCACGGACTTCACCGTCGTGGTGCGATCCCAGCCCGACCCGAGCCAGTACGCGATGCTGACGGTGCTGCGCCAGCAGGCCGCACTCAGTGCCGCCGTCACCGACCTCGGAGGTGACCCGGCTCAGGTGGCCGAGCAGCTGGCCTCGGCAACGGTGAAGATAAAGGCGCTCGACCCGGCGCCGGAGCGTGACGGTGGGCAGATCGTGGCGGGGTACGTGGCCGGCATCCTGCTCTTCCTCGCGCTCCAGACGACTGCTCAGCTCGTGTCGCAGGGCGTCGTAGAGGAGAAGTCCACTCGTGTCGTCGAGCTGCTGCTCAGCACCATCCGCCCCTGGCAACTCATGGCCGGCAAGGTGACCGGCATCGGCGTCATTGGCCTGCTCCAGGTCGTCGCCGTCATTGCCGCCGCCGCCGGCACCGCACTGGCCCTCGGGCTGCTTGACACCAGCAGCCTCGACCTGGGCGCCACGATCGCCTGGGCACTGGTGTGGTTCGTGGTCGGGTTCGCCACGTTCTCGCTGGCCCTGGCCGCCTTGGCCTCGCTGGTCTCCCGGCAGGAGGACGTCGCATCCGTCACGGCACCGGTGCTCATCCTCATGATCATCCCCTACGTGATCGGGATCAGCATCGCCCCCTGGGACCCGACCAACCCGATCGTCGTGGTGCTCAGCTACATCCCCTTCGCCGCACCCATGGTGATGCCGATGCGGATAGCGCTCGGCACCGTCGAGACCTGGGAGGTCATCGCCTCGCTCGCGATCTCCTTGGCCGTGATCCCGATACTCGTCTGGGGCGCCGGCCGGATCTACTCCAACGCCGTCCTTCGCACCGGCGCCCGGGTGCGCCTGCGCGAGGCACTCCGCGCCGGGTGACCGCAAAGGTTCCAGCGCGCCGCCCCGGCCAAGACCCTGGCCGGGGCGCACAGCGCACAAGTTCTCATCAGCAGTGCCCGACGTCAGCATGTGGTGCACACCCAACGACCTGCCTCGCAGTCCTTCCCGCGCGCGGCATTGTTCAGCACCCGGTTGCACTCCCGCCCGGAGCGGGTCGCCAGACCAACTGGAGGTGCCAAGGCACCACGTTGCAGCAGCGTCATGGCGCCGCGCATCGCTCGGGTGGTGACGTCGGTGTATCACCGACGCCCTCCGCGGGTCCTTACCCAGGAGCGGCCTGGGGTATCGCAGCTGAAACGTGCCCACCGGATGGCGGCCCACATCGGATCTCAACCTCGCACGAACCTCTCGCAGGAGGCAGCCATGCAGGACAAGCAGGGCCACACCATCGCAGTCGACGACGCCGTGTTCCGGCAGGTCTACGACTCACCGGCCTCCCTCCCCGGATCTCATCGGTGGGTCACGTCTGATGAAGACGTCCGTGAGATCGAGAAGTTGCTCGGGATGCAGCCCGAGACCATCGGCGCGCCGCTTTGGGTCAGTGGCGACATGCGCACCTGCTCGAAGTGCGATCGTGAGGTCAACTGGCTCGACATCGTCGCGTCCGGGCTGTCACACGTGCACTCCGCATCGATGATCGCCCAGGTCATCCTCGGCACACAGAAGTACGTCAACACCGAGGCCCCGCGCGCGATCGCACACGTGCGGTGCGTGTCGTGCGGGACGACGTTCGAGGGCTTGCGGAGTTTCAAGTGTCACAACTGGGCCTACGCCAAGCAGGCGATGCTCGATGTCATCTCCGACATGGGACGCGCACGGGCCACTGCGGGCTGAGCATCGAAAGGCTGCCGCCGGATGGTGGCCAGTTCGGCTCGGCAACCATCGGTGTCATGCCCGGCCGGAGGCTGCTGCGTGCGAGGGCACCGAGCCAGCGTGCACCGACCGTGGCGTTCCCTGCGGTGTCAGATGAGCGCTCCGAGCGCCACGGGCTGCCTCCCGGCTTGCTCCACGCCCGCCATGGAGCGTTGGACGTCACGGACGACAGGCCGGAAGCGGGAGGTGAAGAACCGCAACGTCGGTGACTCGTAGTCGAACTCGAGCCCGCCGATGTCTCGGCGTCGCTGGTGCACCCGGATCACCGAGTCGGCCACGACGTCCATGTGCGAGTTGGTGTAGACCCGCCGCGGGATGGTGAGCCGGACCAGCTCCAGCTTCGGGTGGCGGTTTCGGCCCTCGCCGTCGCGCCCGGCGGAGACGATGCCGCGCTCCATGGCCCGCACGCCCGAGTCGAGGTAGATCTGTGCCGCGAGGCTCTGCGCGGGCAGCTCGTCCTGGGACAGGTGGGGCAGGAAGGCGGCGGCGTCGATGAACACCGCGTGGCCCCCGGTCGGCTTGATGATCGGCACCCCCGCTGCCATGAGTCGCTCACCGAGGTACGCGACCTGGCCGATGCGGTGGGTGAGGTAGTCGTCGTCGAGGGCCTCGCGCATGCCCACCGCCATCGCCTCGAGGTCGCGGCCGGCGAGCCCCCCGTAGGTGGGCATGCCCTCGTACACGACGACGAGCTCTTGGGCTTTGAGCAGGATGCTCTCGTCGCGCATGGCGAGGAAGCCGCCGATGTTGACCAGGCAGTCCTTCTTGCCCGACATCGTCAGGCCGTCGAAGTGGGAGAGCATCTCCTTGGCGATGGAGGCACTCGAGCGGTCGGCGTAGCCGGGCTCACGGTGCTTGATGAACCAGGCGTTCTCGGCCAGGCGCGTGGCATCGGACCACATGATGATCCCGTGCCGGTCGCACACCTCGCGGACCGCTCGCAGGTTCTCCATCGACACAGGTTGTCCACCAGCCATGTTCACCGTGACGGCGACGTTCACGTACGCGATGTTCTCGGCGCCCACCTGCGCGACGAGGGCCTCGAGCTTGCCGATGTCGACGTTGCCCTTGAACGGGTGCAGCGAGCGGGGGTCGTGCGCCTCGTCGATGATGACGTCGTCGAAGATGCCCCCGGCGAGCTCCTGGTGCAGACGGGTCGTCGTGAAGTACATGTTGCCCGGCACGTGCTGGCCGGGGCGGATGAGGATCCTGGAGATGAGGTGCTCCGCCCCGCGGCCCTGGTGGGTCGGGCACACGTAGGGGAAGCCGTAGTTGTCGCGCACGGCCGTCACCAGGTGGTCGAACGAGCGGGCTCCCGCGTAGGCCTCATCACCGAGCATCATGGCGCTCCACTGCCGGTCACTCATCGCCGACGTGCCCGAGTCGGTCAGCAGGTCGATATAGACGTCGTCGCTGTGGAGCAGGAACGTGTTGTACCCCGCTGCCCGGATGGCGTCCTGCCGCTGCGCGGGAGTGGTCAGCGTGATGGGCTCGACCATCTTGATCCGGTAGGGCTCCGCGACGGCAGCCATGGTGGTCCTCTCACCCGGGAAGGCACCCTGTTGTGCCCGCCTGTGCACAACAGCCTGTCTACGAACCGCCAATGCTGCAATGCGCACGATTCGCATCGTCCAGTGTGTGCACAATGGTCAGCTAAAGCGCGCATCGTCTATACAAGATGCTCGGCACCAAACAAGGCCGTTCGATACCCAGGCGGCTGCGCCAGAGCGCAACGACCTGCCGCAGGTCGTACCCGGCCAGGGTCAGTCGTCCTTCTTCAGGCTCGGGTACCGCTTCTCGACCGCCGCCCGGACCTTCTTCTTCTCGGCCTCCGACCCGTGCTGAGCCACCCGGGCCAGGGCGTTCCGAGCGTGCGCGATGTCAGGGATCGGGTACTTCTCCTGCTCCGGCAACGCGAAGGACGACTTCTTCAGCTTCTTCCGGTTCGCACTGTCACTCAGATCCTTCGACACCTCGGTCTCCTTCCCTTCAGTGGTGATGTGGCCGTACCCGCTCGGTGCTCCGCCAAGCGCGGCACCAGCCGCGAAGGCGCTGCTGTGAGGACCCTGTGTGGCGGCGAACGATTCGCCACCTGCGAGCCGGGCCCAGGTGGTAGTCAGGACCTACCAGCGGTGCTCGCGGCAGGGCGCCCAGACCCAGTTCGGCATGGCCCCATCCGCGGCGGTCTCCTGACGATGGTGGCCACCGGTCGCCGCAGAACGGACAGGACCTCGATGATGCGCACCGCCCGCCACACCCTCACCGTCGCCGCGGTCGCCGCGCTCACCGTCGCCGCCCTGTCCGCCGGCAGCGCCTCGGCCGCCCCTGCCCCCTGGGCCCGCCCCGTCACCACGGTGACCAGGACCGGGGGCGCCGACGTCTCGGTCGCGTCGATGAACCTGTCGGGGGTGTCCTTCGATGCCACGGCCACCGGCGAGCACCGCGTCTGGAGGACGCGGCGGCCCGTGATCGTCGCCCAGATCCTGAGCCTGCGCCCCGACGTGCTGGGTGTCCAGGAGGCCAACCAGTCGAGCATCTACAAGGCCCGGCTCGACTACGGCATCAACCAGTACCTGGATCTCAAGGGGGCGCTGGCGGCCAAGGGTGGCCACTATGCGCTCACCAACACCTACGCCTACAACTGCGTGAACTCGGGCAGCAGCGCCAACTGCGTCTACCGCAACCGCGGCGCCTCTCAGGACAACCGCATCCTCTACAACACCGACACGGCCACTCTGGTCAAGGCCGGCTCGGTGAAGTTCGCCCACCAGAGGGCTGGGCAGAACGTCCGGTACCTCGCGTGGGCCGTGGTGAGGATGAAGGCGACCGGCAAGCAGGTCTTCTTCACCAACACCCACCTGGACCCGGGCTCGGTCTCGGTCCGCAAGGCACAGTGGGACGAGGTGATCGCCAACACCAAGCGGCTGGCGGGCACCCTGCCGGTGGTGTCGGTCGGGGACTACAACACCTCCAAGTGGACCAGTTACGCCGCCACCTACCTGCCGAAGATGAAGGCGGCCGGGTACGGCGACGTCCTGGGCCAGGTCTACGCGAGCTCGACGTCGCACCCGCGCGCCGCGGTGCTCGACCGCGCGTGGGTCAACTCGTACAACGGCTACCGCCGCGACGCGCGCCTCTACTCCTACTCGACCGCTCGGACCAAGATCGGCAACAACATCGACTGGATCTTCGCGACGAACTCGCTGCCGGTGAAGAAGTGGGTGACCGCAGCCCCCGTCAACCTGACCACGTTCACGCTCACCGGGGTGATCCCGTCGGACCACTTCCTCATCCAGGCGACCCTCACCCTCAGGTAACCGCGCCCGCGTCGGCGGTATCCGGCGCTTCCGGTCCGTTCAGCGCGCCCCCGACCCCACGGCGTGCAGTTCCGCGGTCGCCATCTTGGTGCGGATCCAGGGCACCAGCGCCAGCAGGATGCCGGCCACCACAAGGGTGATGATCGCGTTCACCAGGTAGTACAGGGAGTCGGACAGGTCGCCCAGGGCCTGGATGAGCTGAGCCGCCAGGGCCTGCCCGGCCGCGCTGCCGAGGAACCACAGGGCCATCGACTGGCTCGCGAACGCCTTGGGCGCCAGCCGGGTGGTGGCGGACAGGCCGACCGGCGAGATGCACAGCTCGGCCACGGTCTGCAGCACGAACACGCTGCCCAGGATGTAGACGGGCGCGGTGTTGCCCTGGAACGTGGCGAAGGCCCACGACATGGCCAGCGCCGACAGCCCGATGAGAGCGACGCCGAGAACGAACTTCATCGGCGTCGAGGGGAACCGTCCGGCTCGCCGCGTCCAGATCCAGCCGGCGACCGGCGCCAGTACCACGATGGCCAGCGGGTTGACCGACTGGAACCACTCCGGGCTGATGTCGATGCCGGCCGTCTCGGTGACGGTGCGATCCGCGGCGAAGATGGCCATCTTGCCGGCCGCCTGCTCGAAGATCATCCAGAAGAGCATGGCGCCGATCCAGAGCGGCAGGTAGGCCAGCAGGTGCGACTTCTCCTCCTGCTCGACCTTCGCGCTGCGGAACATCGT
Source organism: uncultured Actinomycetota bacterium (assembly GCA_963747405.1). Lineage (GTDB taxonomy): Bacteria > Actinomycetota > Actinomycetes > Actinomycetales > Dermatophilaceae > Fodinibacter. The sequence goes on along the minus strand of CAVVFG010000008.1, from coordinate 170,922 downwards.
GGTGAAGTACGCGATCGGGGTGAGCAGCGCGACGATCGAGATGGCGTCGATGACCTGCTCGAGGACCGTGTCCCGCCAGAGCCCGGCGAGCACCACGACGAGCGCGAAGGCGACCACCGCGGCGGCCGCGAGACCGCCCACCTTCGCCTGCTCCTCGCGGGTGAGGGGGTTGGGCACGTCGTCGACGTGCGGTCCGAGCGCCTTGCGCCCCTTGACGAACCACACGACGGCCACGGCCATCCCGACGGCGGCTGCGGAGAACCCCACGTGGAAGCCGTAGTTGTCGCGCAACCAGCCGACGATGAGCGGTGAGAAGAAGGCGCCGATGTTGATGGACATGTAGAAGATCGAGAAGCCCGCATCGCGTCTGGGGTCGTCGCTGCGGTACTGCATGCCCACCATCGTGGAGATGTTGGGCTTGAGCAGCCCGGTGCCGAATGCGACGAAGGCGATGCCGAGCCAGGCCGTCGCCGAGGCCGGGATCGACAGGCAGATGTGACCTGCCATGATGACCAGCGCCCCGTAGAGCGTCGAACGCCGGGGGCCGAACATCCTGTCGGCCGTGAAGCCGCCGACGATCGAGAGCAGGTAGACCGACGCCCCGTAGATGGTGACCACGGCGGTACCGGTCGTCTCGTCGATGCCCAGGCCGCCGTCGGCCGTCTTCGCGATCAGGAAGTAGAGCAGGATGGCGCGCATCCCATAGTAGGAGAACCGCTCCCACAGCTCGACGAAGAACAGGGTTGCCAGACCCTTGGGTTGTCCGAAGAAGGCGCGGTCACCTCCGTCGTTGCGCTCGTGGCTGCCCGTGACGGGTGCGGTGGTGCTCATCTGTCCTCCTGGTCAGGCGGCTGAGTCGATGGCCCCCGAGATCGGTCCCTCGAGGTCGTGGCCCGGGCAGCCGAGTCGTGGGTGGCGCCCGGCGTTCTGGTGGTGCTGACGTGCCGATGACCGTCGCGCGCACGACGACCTGGCGCGGGTCGGTCACCTCGTCCCCGTGCGTGCGCCGGTGAGCTGCTCGACCGCAACGATCGCCCCCTCGTCGACCCGCACGACGACGCGCCCGTCACCACCCGCGTCGAGCGGCTGACCCCCTCGGATCTCACCGCGTGCATCCACGGTGACAGGTAACGGCTGGTTCGCAACCGGGGGGACGGTGCCCGCACCGGGCGTGGTCCCCGCGCGGCCCACCGCGGTGAGGGAGGTGGGAGCCTGAGGACATGCGAAGCCACTGCAGCGTGTTCGTCGACGTCGGGTACCTGCTCGCGGCCTCGGCGACCCGGGTGACCGGTACGTCGCTGCGCGGCGGAGTGGTGATCTCGTACCCCGACCTCGTGTCGGGCATCATCACCCAGGCCGAGCGGGAGAGCGGACTGCCGGTGCTGCGCATCCACTGGTACGACTCCGGGTCCAAGCCGGGAGGGGCGCCGGACTCCACGCAGGAGATGATCGGTGAGCTGCCCCGGGTCAAGCTGCGCCTGGGCCGCCTGTCTCCGCACGGCGAGCAGAAGGGGGTCGACCTGCGGATCGGACTCGACCTCGCCTCGCACGGCCGCAACAAGGTCTCCGACCTGGTCTACCTGCTCTCGGGCGACGACGACCTGACCGAGGCGGTGGAGGAGGCGCAGGGACACGGCGTGCAGGTCGTCATCCTGGCCGTCCCGGACGCGAAGGGACACCCGCACGCCGTGGCGCGCCACCTGGTGCGCGCCTGCGACGACGTCGTCACCCTCGACCCGCAGGTGGTCGACGGCACGGTGCGCGTGCGGGCGCAGCAACCACCCGTCGTGCCGGCCGCTGCCTCGCAGGACGCTCGCGGGCAGGAACCGGCGGTGGTCGAGCCCCCGGCGCTCGAGGGCAGCACCGGTCACCGGCCCACCCCGGCCCTGCTGGCCGCGACGAAGCCGCACCCCGTCGGCAGCGCGCCGCGGCCGCGCAGCGCGGTCGTCTACTCGAGCAGCTCCGGGGCAGTGCCCGACGACTCCCCGGCGGTGGCCGAGGAGTGGCGCGCCATCGACGACGTGTGCCGTGGGGTCATCGCGGCGTGGCGGTCCCAGGCATCGGAGCAGGAGCAGCAGGCAGTGCGGCGCGAGCGGGGCTTCATCCCCAACGACCTGGATCGCACCCTGCTGACCGACCTGTCGGTGCGGCTCGGGATCTACGACATCGGCGACTCCACGAGGTACGCGCTGCGGGCGCACTTCTGGGAGGTGCTCGCCGAGGACGACTAGCCCGGCACGCTCGACCCGCCCCCCGGCGCCGGTGTGACCTGCGGCACCGGCAACGGAGCCCGATCCGGCCGCCGGAGTGTCGTAGCGTCTCCTCGTGGCCCTTCCACGGCCCTCGAGAGGACCGCATGCCCCACCGCTCCGGCGCCGCCCACGATGCCACCCGTCGCACCGTGATGACCGCCGTCCTCGACCTGGACGGCCCGACGGTGCGCTACGCCCTGCTCCAGTCGCTGCTCACGGCCGGGGTCGACGCCACCGTCACCGAGGTCGCGATGCCGGTGCTGCGCCAGGTGGGCGACGGCTGGCAGAGCGGTGAGCTCGGGGTGCTGCACGAGCACTTCGTGTCCAGCGCCTTCCGCGGGGTGCTCGGCGAGCTCCGGCTGCCGGTGCAGGGTGAGCGGGTGCGCACCGCCGTGCTGGCCTGCCCACCGCACGAGCTGCACGACCTCCCGCTGGAGCTGTTCGGGGCGATGCTGCACAGCCGCTCGTGGCGGGTGGTGAGCCTGGGGGCCAACACCCCGATGGGCGCGGTGCGCGATGCCGTGCGCCACCTCGGGGCCGACGCGTGCGTCCTCGCCGGGGTGCGCCGCTCGGCGTTCGAGTCGCGGATGCCGTCGCTGTCGCGACTGGGCGGGCGGGTACCGCTCTTCCTGGCCGGGGAGGGAGCGCTCGGCCTGCCGACCCCGCCGAACGGGGTCACCGTGCTGCCGCGCGACCTGGTGGTCGCGGCCGGGCTCGTCGACGCCGTCGCACCGGCGACCTCCCGGCACTGCGGCGACCGGAACGAGCCCGCGGTCCGGTGACCCGGCATACGGTGGGTCGATGCGAATCACCCACCTCGGACACGCCTGCCTCCTCGTCGAGATGGCCGACACCCGGGTGCTCGTCGACCCGGGCACCTTCGCCGACGACCTCGGCGACGTGCGCGACCTGTCGGCCCTGCTCGTGACGCACCAGCACCCCGACCACCTCGATCCCGAGCGGCTGCCGGCGCTGGTGGCCGCCAACCCCGATGCCGTGGTGCTGTGCGACCCCGACAGCGTCGAGGTGCTCGCCGGCCTCGGGGTCGACGCCCGGGCGCACGACGGTGCGACCACGATCGGCGCCGTCACCGTCACGCCCCACGGGCAGCAGCACGCGCTCATCCACGACGAAATCCCGCGCATCACCAACGTCGGCGTGCGCCTCGACGCCGAGGGTGAGCCGTCGTTCTTCCACCCCGGCGACGCGCTCGATGCCGAGCCCGGCGAGGTCGACGTCCTGGCCTTCCCGCTCCAGGCGCCGTGGCAGCGCAGCCGCGACATGACGGCGTTCCTGCGCCGGCTGGCCGCACCGCACGCCGTGCCGGTGCACGACGGGCTGCTGCGGGCCCGCGGCCGTGGCCTCTACCTCAACCAGGCCGGCCAGCTGGGGTCGCCGAGCACCCGCATCCACGATCTCGCCGGCGCCGGCCCCACGCAGTTCCGCGCCGGCGAGTGACCGGCGGCCCGGCCGCGGTCAGACCCTGAACCGGCCCCGCGACTCCTGGGTGCGGGACGCCAGCAGGGCTGCCCCGATGATGCCGGCGGCGTTCTCGAGGGCGGCCGGCACGATCGGGGTGCGCAGGTCGAGCAGGGGCAGGTACTTCTCCGCCTTCCGCGAGATGCCGCCGCCGACCACGAACAGGTCGGGCCAGATGAGGTCCTCGAGGTGGCGGTAGTAGCGCTGCAGCCGCTTCGCCCAGTCCTCGTAGCTGAGGTTCTCGCGGGTCTTGGCCGCGCTCGCGGTGACCGTCTCGGCGTCGATGCCGTCGATCTCGAGGTGGCCGAGCTCCGAGTTCGGAACCAGCACACCGCGATACATCACCGCGGTCCCGATGCCGGTGCCGAGCGTGGTCAGCACCACCAGGCCGTCCTGACCCTTGGCGGCCCCGAAGTAGAGCTCACCGACGCCCGCGGCATCCGCGTCGTTGACGACGACCACGTCGTGCTGGAGGCGGTCCTCGAGCAGCTTCTCGATCTCGCAGTCGATCCACGACTTGTCGATGTTGGCAGCGGTCTTGACCACCCCGTGCTGCACCACTCCCGGAACCGTGACGCCGATGGGTGATCCGTCGTGCACCTCGTCGAAGCGGTCGACGATCTCGGCGATGCAGTCGCACACCGCCTCCGGCGTCGACTTCTCGGGAGTCTCGATCTTGAACCGCTCCTGGGCGAACGCGCCCTTCTCGAGGTCGACCGGCGCTCCCTTGATGCCGCTGCCGCCGACGTCGATGCCGAGGGGCCTGGCTGTGCTCATGCTGCGTCTCCCTGCGTGAGGATCTCGGGACCGGAGTCCGTGACGAGGATGGTGTGCTCGAACTGTGCCGACCGCCGGCGGTCCTTGGTGACCACGGTCCACCCGTCGTCCCACATCTCCCACTCGTGGGTGCCGAGGTTGAGCATCGGCTCGACGGTGAACGTCATGCCGGCCTCGATGACGGTGTCGTACGCCGGGGCGGCGTCGTAGTGGGGGATGACGAGCCCGCTGTGGAACGCCGTGCCGATGCCGTGCCCGGTGAAGTCGCGCACGACGCCGTAGCCGAACCGCCGTGCGTAGGACTGGATCACCCGGCCGATGACGTTGACCTCGCGCCCCGGCACGGCGGCCCGGATGCCGCGCATCATCGCCTCGTGGGTGCGCTCGACGAGCAGCCGCGACTCCTCGTCGACGTCCCCCACGAGGTAGGTGGCGTCGGTGTCGCCGTGCACACCGTCGAGGAAGGCGGTGATGTCGATGTTGACGATGTCGCCGTCCTCGAGGCGGCGGCTGTCGGGGATGCCGTGGCACACCACCTCGTTGACCGACGTGCACAGCGACTTCGGGAAGCCCTTGTAGCCCAGCGTGGAGGGATAGGCGCCGTGGTCGAGCAGGTACTCGTGACCGACCCGGTCGATCTCGTCGGTCGTGACGCCGGGGGCGATGGCTGCCGCCGCGGCGGCCATCGCGTTCGCCGCGACCCGTCCGGCCACCCGCATCTTCTCGATCGTCTCGGCGTCCTTGACCTCCGGCCCGGTGAACGGCGCCGGTGACGGGCGGTCGACGTACTCGGGCCGCGGGAAGCTGGCCGGGACCGGGCGGCGCGGCGAGAGCGCACCAGGGGCGACGGTTGCGTACGTCAACGGCATACGGTGGAGTCTAGGCAGATCGCAGCCGACCGAGGAGGACACCGATGCCCTACTGGTTCAACGTCGACACCGGCCGGGTCGAGACCGACGACGACCGCAGCCAGGATGCCAACGTCATGGGTCCCTACGACTCGCACGACGCGGCGGCGAACGCACTGCAGATGGCGAGGGCGAACACCGAGCGCTGGGACCGCGAGGACAAGGAGTGGGACAGCGGGTCGGCGTGGGACGAGGAGTCCCAGGAGGACTGAGTGCCAGCAGCTCCCACGCTTCGGGTGGACGACGGACCGACTAGCCACTCAGGTTGCGGTGCACCGTGACGGCGTACGGGCCGCCCGGCACGAACGGGTGCCCGCTCCACGTCGCGTACCGCGCGATGAACGACAGGCCCGCCGCCTCGGCGAGCCGGTCGTAGACGCGCAGGTCCACCACCGCGGCCTTCTCGGGGAGCGCGTCGCCCAACCCGAAGCCGGCGACGAGGTAGCCGCCCGGGGCGAGGTGCGCGGCGAGCCGGCCGAGCACCCGGGGGAGGGTGCCGTCCGCGAGGTAGGGCACCACGTTGCCCGCCATGACGGCGCAGGCGAACTCCTGCTCGGTGCGCAGGTCGAGAGTGGCCAGGTCGGCCACGAAGAAGCGGGTCTCGGTGTCCTCGCGGGCCAGGGCGATGAGGTGCTCGTCGGCGTCCACGCCGATGGCGGTGTGACCCATCCGGGTCAGCTTGCTCGCGACCCGTCCGAAGCCGCAGCCGGCATCGAGCACCCGGGACGGCGGGGGCACCAGCCGGGTGATGAGGCGCGCCTCGCCGTGCACGTCGGTGCCGGAGGCCTCGAGGTCGAGGAACCGCCGGCGGTAGGTGCGCGCCGCTTCCGGGCCGCTCTGCAGGGCCGACCAGCGGGTCGGTGACGGTGCGTTCGGGGTGTCCATGGGCCACATGCGGGTTCGGCGCCTCCTGACGGACGCGTGCCTCAGGCCTCGAAGGAGTGCTCGGCGGCGGGGAACTCCCCGGAGGCGACCTCCGCGGCGTACGCGCTCGCGGCAGCCCTGAGGTCGGTGCGCAGGTCGGCGTACTTTTTGACGAACCTGGGCGCGCGACCACCGCGCAGCCCGGCCATGTCCTGCCAGACGAGCACCTGCGCGTCGCAGTGCGGGCCGGCGCCGATACCGATGGTGGGGATGCGCAGCGCGTCGGTGACCTGGGCCGCGACGGGCGCCGGCACCATCTCCATGACGACGGCGAAGCACCCGGCGCTCTCGAGCGCCAGGGCGTCGGCCAGCAGCTTCTCGGCGCCGGCCCCGCGCCCTTGCACCTTGTACCCGCCGAGCACGTGCTCGCTCTGCGGGGTGAAGCCGATGTGGCCCATCACGGGGATGCCGGCGCGCACGAGCAGCTCGACCTCCGGCACCATCGGGGCGCCACCCTCCAGCTTGACCGCGTGCGCCAGCCCCTCCTTCATGAACCGGGTCGCCGTGGCGAGGGCCTGCTGGGGGCTGGCCTGGTAGGAGCCGAACGGCAGGTCGGCGACGACCATGGCGCGCCTGGCCGAGCTGGTGACGGCCCGGCACAGCGGCACCAGGTGGTCGACGGTGACCGGCACCGTGGTCTCGAAGCCGTAGACGTTGTTGCCGGCGCTGTCGCCGACGAGGAGCACCGGGATGCCGGCCTCGTCGAAGATCTCGGCGGTGTACATGTCGTACGCGGTGAGCATCGCCCAGCGCTCGCCCCGCTCCTTCATCGCCATCAGGTGCGGCACCCGCACCCGACGCTGCGGGGCCGCCTGAGCGCCGGTGCCGTAGGGGGGCGTGCTCTCGGAGGCAACGGGCTGGGAACTCATGATCCGGATCGTAGTCGGGCCGCCTCCTGGCCGTCGGACTTACGGGATCGATGCCAATTCTTGACGAATTCTTTGCTGTCGAGGGCTTCCGACCGGCAGGTTCACCTGATGTGCTGTCCCGCGGCCACCGCCGACCGGCGGCCGCCATCCATCAGTTGGAGGAACTTTCTGTGAACACACGTCACGCGCGGGCTCTCGTGGGCCTCGCGGCCGCGTCGCTCGCGGTGGGCATGGCTTCCTCTCCTGCGCAGGCGATCCCCGCGCAGGGGGAGAAGGAGCCGGCCTACGCCAACCGGGCGCACGACCTGCCCAACCCGCTGGGAGACGCCCTGCGGGAGAAGCAGCGACAGGCCATCGACGCCGTCATCAAGGGTGAGGCGACGGTCGAGAAGAACAGCAAGGGCGAGCGCGTCATCAGGCTCAAGGGCACCAAGGGCTCGGGCAAGGGCAAGCACAGCACCAAGGACAAGTACGTCTCGTGGCCGGTGACCCGCAAGGAGTCCATCTTCACCGTCCTGACCGACTTCGGTGCCAAGACCGACCCGCACACCGGTGGCGACGCCGGCCCGGTGCACAACCAGATCGCCGAGCCCGACCGCACGTGGGACGGCAGCGCCACCGACGACAACTCGACCTACTGGCTGCCCGACTTCAACCGGGACCACTACCAGCAGATGATGTTCGGCTCCGGCGAGTCCTTCAAGGACTTCTACGCCAAGCAGTCCAACGGCCGCTTCGAGGCCACCGGCGACGTGTCCAACTGGGTCACCGTCCCGTTCAACGAGGCCCGCTACGGCCACAACCCGGTCGACGGTGACGGAACCTCCGAGGCCGGGGGCTACTGGAACTACGTCAAGGACACCGCCACCGCGTGGTACGACGCCCAGAAGGCGGCCGGCCAGAGCGACGCCCAGATCGCCGACTACCTCAAGCAGTTCGACCAGGTCGACCGCTACGACTACGACGGCGACGGCGTCTACAACGAGCCCGACGGCTACATCGACCACTTCCAGGCGATCCACGCCGGCGAGGGAGAGGAAGCCGGCGGCGGCGCGCAGGGCGAGGACGCCATCTGGTCGCACCGCTGGTACGCCTTCTCCAACAACGCGGGCCGCACCGGCCCGGCGCAGAACAAGCTCGGCGGCGTGCCGCTCGGCAACTCCGGCATCTGGATCGGTGACTACACCACCGAGCCCGAGAACGGCGGCCTGGGCGTGTTCGCCCACGAGTTCGGTCACGACCTCGGTCTGCCCGACCTCTACGACACCGCCGGCGGCGACAACGGCACGGGATTCTGGACCCTGATGTCCGGTGGCTCGTGGATGAACCACGGTACCGACTCGATCGGCACTACCCCCGGCTACATGGGCGCCTGGGAGAAGCTGCAGCTCGGCTGGCTCGACGCCCAGCAGGTGGAGTACGGCTTCAACCGCAACGTGAAGATCGGTCCGGCCGACCGCGACAGTGCGCTGCTGCCGCAGGCCCTGCTGGTCAACCTGCCCGAGAAGACGGTCAAGACCGACTACAACACGCCGCACTCGGGCTCCTTCGAGTGGTGGGGCGGCTCGGCCGACGGGCTGAACAGCACCCTGACCCGACCCGTCGACCTCACCGCGGCCACCACGTCGGCGAGCGTCTCGTCGTGGGTCTGGTACAACATCGAGGAGGGCTACGACTTCCTCTACGGCGAGGTCTCGACCGACGGCGGCGCCACGTGGGCCGAGGTCGGCACGCCGGTCGACGGCACCAGCGCCGGCCAGTGGGTGCAGAAGTCGTGGGACCTGTCCGCGTACACGGGCCAGAAGGTCGACTTCCGCTTCCGTTACGCGACTGACGGTGGTGTCCACTTCGAGGGCCCGTTCCTCGACGACCTCGCCATCACCGTCGACGGCACCGCGGTGCTGACCGACGACGTCGAGGGCGGCACCAACGGCTGGACGGCCACGGGCTTCACCCGCTTCGGGGGCTCCACGTCGCGCCAGGCCACGCACTACTACCTGGCCGAGAACCGGGTCTACTCCGGCTACGACGACACGCTGCGCACCGGGCCGTACAACTTCGGCTTCGCCAACACGCGCCCGGACTGGGTGGAGCGCTTCCCGTACCAGAACGGCCTGCTGGTCTGGTACGTCGACAACCAGTACGACGACAACAACACCAGTGCGCACCCCGGCCACGGCCAGGTGCTCCCGGTCGATGCCCGCCCGGCGCCGGTGACCTTCCCCAACGGGGCGCTGCTCGGCAACCGCCGTCAGCCGTTCGACGCCACCTTCGGCCAGGAGAAGACCGACAAGGTCACTTTCCACCGTAATGGCGTAGCCGTTCGGGTCCCGTCGCAGAAGGCGATCCCAACCTTCACCGACCTGAACCCGAAGAAGTACTGGACCGCCGACAACCCGTGGGCCTCGGTCCAGGTCGCCGGCACCGGCACCTCCATCACGGTCGACAAGACCAGCAACAAGGCGCAGGACATGCTCCTGAAGGTCCGCTTCACGAAGTGACCCGCTGAGCAGGTTCGGCGGCGGGCCCGGGAGCGATCCCGGGCCCGCCGTCGCGTGCGCCGCCGCGGCGTGCCGGCGCGACACCCCGCAGCGTGCGGGGTAACCCCCGGGAAACACGGGTGCGGCAGGATCGACACATGGACCGTCAACAGGAGTTCGTCCTCCGCACCATCGAAGAGCGCGACATCCGCTTCGTGCGGCTCTGGTTCACCGACGTGCTGGGCACCTTGAAGTCGGTCGCCATCGCGCCGGCCGAGCTCGAAGGAGCCTTCGCCGAGGGCATCGGCTTCGACGGCTCGGTCATCGAGGGCTTCGCCCGGGTCTACGAGGCGGACATGCTCGCCCAGCCCGACCCCGGCACCTTCCAGGTGCTGCCGTGGCGCGGCGAGGCGCCCGGAACGGCCCGGATGTTCTGCGACCTGACCCTGCCCGACGGCACCCCGAGCGTCGCCGACCCCCGGCACGTGCTGCAGCGGGCGCTGACCAAGGCCTCCGACCAGGGGCTCACGTTCTACACGCACCCCGAGATCGAGTTCTTCCTCCTCGAGCAGGGCTGGGCCCCGGGGCAGCGACCCGTGCCGATCGACCAGTCCGGGTACTTCGACCACGTGCCGCACGGCAACAGCCACGACTTCCGCCGAGCAGCGATCTCGATGCTCGAGACCATGGGCATCTCGGTCGAGTTCAGCCACCACGAGGGTGCCCCCGGCCAGAACGAGATCGACCTGCGCTACGCCGACGCCCTCTCGACGGCCGACAACATCATGACCTTCCGGGCGGTGGTCAAGGAGGTGGCCCTCGAGCAGGGCATTTACGCCTCGTTCATGCCCAAGCCGTTCGCCGAGCACCCCGGCTCGGGCATGCACACCCACCTCTCGCTCTTCGAGGGCGACACCAACGCCTTCCACGAGCCGGGCGCGCCCTACCAGCTGTCCAGGACCGCCCGGCGGTTCATCGCCGGGCTGCTGCGCCACGGCGCCGAGATCACCGCGGTGACCAACCAGTGGGTCAACTCCTACAAGCGCCTCTGGGGTGGGGGAGAGGCCCCGGCACACCTCACCTGGGGCCACAACAACCGCTCGGCGATGGTGCGCGTGCCGATGTACAAGCCGACGAAGGGCAACAGCAGCCGGGTCGAGGTGCGCAGCCTGGACAGTGCGTGCAACCCCTACCTCGCCTTCGCCGTGCTCCTGGCCGCGGGGCTGAAGGGCGTCGAGGAGGGTTACGAGCTGCCACCCGAGACCGAGGACGACGTGTGGAGCCTCACCGACGCCGAGCGCAAGGCGATGGGCATCAAGCCACTGCCCTCGAGCCTCAGCGAGGCGATCGCCATCATGGAGGGCAGCGAGCTCGTCGCCGAGACCCTGGGCGAGCACACCTTCGAGTTCTTCCTTCGCAACAAGCGCACCGAGTGGGACGACTACCGCAACCAGGTCACCCCCTTCGAGCTCGAGCGCTACCTGCCCCGGCTGTGACCGGCGGCCGCTGGTGAGCTCGCGCGGGCGGGGGTCGGTCCCGGTCGCCATCGCCCGGCTGGGGTTCGCGGACCCGGCTCGGGCCATCGGCCTGCTCGACGACCCGGCGCTCGTCGACCTCATCCACAGCCGTGAGCACATCGAGGAGCATGGGCTGACCGCGGCACTGGCCGAGGTCAGCGACCCGGACGGCGCCCTGCTGGCCCTGGTGCGCTTCATGGAGGCGGTCGCCCGCGAGCCCCACCTGCGCGGCCCGGTCACCTCGGCGCTGGGCACTCCGGGGACCGCGCGCCGGCGGCTGCTCGCGGTGCTCGGCAGCTCGGCCGCGCTCGGCGACCACCTGTGCGCCCACCCGGAGCAGTGGTCGGCGGTCACGGAGGCCACCGTGCTCGACGTGGACGAACGCGTGCGCCGGCTCGTCACGGCCGTGACCACGCCAGGGCCGGTGCCAGCGGTCGACGTGCTGCGCACGACCTATCGCGAGCAGCTGCTCGGCATCGCGGCCCTCGACGTGACCGCACCCGACCCGACGGCCGTGCTCCCCGAGACGGCGGCGGCGCTCGCGGACCTCGCCCAGGCCGCTCTCGAGGCGGCGCTGGCGATCGCCCGTGCGGAGGTCGGGCCGGATGCCGGGCGCACCCGTCTCGCGGTGATCGCGATGGGCAAGACCGGCGGGTGCGAGCTGAACTACATCTCCGACGTCGACGTCATCTTCGTCGCCGAGCCGGTCGACGGCGTGCCCGAGGACGAGTCGACCGCGGTGGCGACCGACGTCGCCACCCGGCTGATGCGGATCTGCTCGGCGTCGACCCCCGCCGGCTCGCTGTGGCAGGTCGACCCCGCGCTGCGCCCGGAGGGCAAGAACGGGCCGCTGGTGCGCACCGTGGCCAGCCACCGGGCCTACTACGAGCGCTGGGCCAAGACGTGGGAGTTCCAGGCGCTGCTCAAGGCCCGTCCCATCGCGGGCGACGAGCAGGTGGGGCAGGCTTACTGCGAGGCCGTGCAGCCGATGGTGTGGCAGGCCTCGGCCCGCGAGAACTTCGTCGACGACGTGCAGGCCATGCGCCGGCGGGTCGAGCAGCACATCCCACCGGCCGAGGCCGACCGCCAGCTCAAGCTCGGCCCGGGCGGGCTGCGCGACGTCGAGTTCTCCGTGCAGCTGCTCCAGCTGGTGCACGGCCGGGCCGACGAGTCGCTGCGCACCGGCACCACCCTCGACGGGCTCGCCGCCTTGTCGGCCGGCGGCTACGTGGGGCGCGACGACGCCGCAACGCTCGCCGCGGCCTACCGGCTGCTGCGCACCCTCGAGCACCGCATCCAGCTTTTCCGGCTGCGGCGCACCCACCTCATGCCCACCACCGAGCGGGACCTGCGCCGGCTGGGCCGGGCTCTGGGACACCGCTCCTCGCCTGCCGAGGCCGTCGTCACCCAGTGGCGCGCGCAGCAGCGCGAAGTGCGCCGGCTGCACGAGCGCATCTTCTACCGCCCCCTGCTGTCGGCCGTCGCCCGGCTCTCCGACTCCGACGTGCGGCTCACCCCCGAGGCCGCTCGCGAGCGGCTGTCGGCCCTGGGCTTTCGCGACCCCCGCGGCGCGCTGCGCCACCTCGAGGCGCTCACGGACGGCATCAGCCGGCGGGCCGCCATCCAGCGCCACCTGCTGCCGGTGATGCTCGGGTGGTTCGCCGACGAGGCCGACCCGGACGCCGGGCTGCTCGCCTTCCGCAAGATCAGTGACGAGCTCGGCTCGACGCACTGGTACCTGCGTCTGCTGCGTGACGAGGGGTCGGCGGCGGAACGACTGGCGCACACCCTGGCGCGTAGCCGGTTCGCCGCCGACCTGCTCGAGCAGGCGCCGGAGTGCGTGCAGTTCCTCGGCGACTCCTCCGGCCTGATGCCGCGCCCACGCGCGGACGTGCTGCGCCGGATGCGGTCGGCCGCCGGGCGCAAGGACGACCCGGCCTCGGCGGTGCTCGCAGCGCGCACCATCCGGCGTTCGGAGCTGTTCCGGGTGGCCGTGGCCGACCTGGGCGGTGCGCTGACCCTCGAAGCGCTCGGCTCGGCGATGACCGACCTGACCGCGGCGCTGCTGGAGGTCACCCTCGAGGTCTGCCTGAGCGACCTCGAGGAGCGCACCGGGGCCCCGGCGCTCACCCGCGTCCTCGTGGTGGGGATGGGCCGGCTCGGGGGAGGGGAGCAGGGGTACGGCTCCGACGCCGACGTCGTGTTCGTGCACGAACCGGTCGAGGGCGCCGACGAGGCCGTGGCCCAGAGCCAGGCGCTGGAGGTGGTCAAGGAGCTGATCCGGCTGCTGGGGCTGCGTGGGCCCGACCCGAACCTGGACGTCGACGCCTCGCTGCGGCCGGAGGGCAAGGCCGGCCCCCTGGTGCGCTCGCTGGAGTCGTTCCGCCAGTACTACAGCCGGTGGTCGCTGGTCTGGGAGGCCCAGGCACTGCTCCGGGCTACGCCGGTCGCCGGCGACCCCGGGTTGGCCGAGCGCTACCTGGCGCTGGTCGCACCCATCCGGTGGCCGTCCGCGGGGCTCGACGAGGGCCAGGTGCGCGAGATCCGCACCCTCAAGGCCCGGATGGAGGCCGAGCGGCTGCCCCGCGGGGGTGACCGCAAGACGCACTTCAAGCTCGGCCACGGCGGCCTGTCGGACGTCGAGTGGGTGGTGCAGCTCGTGCAGCTCGAGCACGCCCACCAGCACCCCGAGCTGCGCACCACCTCGACGTTGCGTGCGCTGGCGGCTGCCGAGCGGCTCGGGCTGGTGCGGACCGAGCACGCCGCAGACCTGGCCGCGGCGTGGCGGCTGGCGTCGTCGATGCGCAACGCCGGCGTGCTCTTCCGGAACAAGGCGTTCGACGCGCTGCCCAGCGACCCCCGCGACGCCGACGGCATCGCCCGCATCCTCGGGCTGCCCGGCGGGTCGGGGCAGGATCTCGCCGAGCGCTACCGGCGGGTCGCACGGCGGGCCCGGGCCGCCCACGAGGCCGAGCTCTACGACGCCTGACCGCGTTCCCTGCCCCCCGCTCCTCCCCGACTTTGCAGGCGTGCAGCCGCGCGGAACGCCGCTGACGCGGCGGTTCGCGCGGCTGCTCGCAGGGAAAGTGGGGGAGCTCGCGGGTGGGCGGGGCGAGCACAATGGCGGGATGTTCATCTCAGGTGTCGACGAGGACGTCGCGACGAGCGACGTCGCCGAGTACTACGCGGGCCAGCGGGAGTCCTGGGGCTTCCTGCCCAACTACGCGCCCGCGTTCTCCACCAGGCCGGACGTCGCGGCGGCCTGGAACGCGCTCAACCAGGCCGTGCGCGGCGGCATGGACCGCCGCCGGTTCGAGATCGCCACCATCGCCGCTGCCCGGGCACGGCGGTCCACCTACTGCACCGCCGCGCACTCGGGGTTCCTGCGCGACGTCTGCGGCGACGAGGCCACCATGGCGGCGATCGCCGAGCACCCCGACGGGGCCGCACTGCCGGAGCAGGACCGGGCGGTGTTCGAGTTCGCCACGAAGGTGGCGGCCGACGCCGCCGGCGTCGAGCAGGCCGACGTCGACGCGCTGCGGGCGGTGGGCCTGTCCGACGCAGACGTCGCCGACGTCGTCTTCGCGGCCGCCGCCCGGTGCTTCTTCACGGCGGTGCTCGACGGGCTCGGTGCCCAGCTCGACGAGCAGACCGCCGCCACCTTCCCCCCGGCCCTGCTCCGGTCGATGGTCGTGGGCCGGCCCGTTGCCGGCAGCCCAGGGGGCGCCGGGTCAGCCGGATGAAGCCGTTCGGGAAGTCGGCGCGCCCGATCATCAGCCCGGTGAGCCCGCTGGCGACCGGCGCGGCGACCGGGCGGTGGGCGGCATCCGGCGTGGTGCGAGGCGAAACCTAGACTTGGCTGCATGGCTCCAGGCACCCCCGGCACGACCTCGACCGGTGTGATCCCCCGCGCCGACCTACGCGGCACCCACCTCTCGCTGCGCGAGCTACGAGCCGCGCTGCCCCGGGCCGAGTTCGACGTGGAGCAGGCGCTGGATGCCGTGCGACCCATCGTGGCCGCCGTGCGCGAGGAGGGTGCCGCCGCCCTGTACGCCGCCGCCGAGCGGTTCGACGGAGTGGCGCCGCCGAGCCTCAGGGTGCCTGCCGACGTCATCGCCGGTGCGCTCGAGACCCTCGACCCGGCGGTGCGCGCGGCCCTGGAGGAGTCGATCCGCCGCGCCCGCCTCGTGCACGCCGACCAGCGCCGCACCGACACCACCACGGTCGTCGCCGACGGCGGCACCGTCACCGAGCGGTGGGTGCCCGTGGACCGCGTCGGCCTCTACGTGCCCGGCGGCCTGGCGGTCTACCCGAGCAGCGTCGTGATGAACGTGGTGCCGGCCCAGCTCGCCGGGGTGCCCAGCCTGGCCGTCGCGAGCCCCCCGCAGGTCGACTTCGGCGGCTGGCCGCACCCGACGATCCTCGCCGCCTGTGCCCTGCTCGGGGTCGACGAGGTCTGGGCCATGGGCGGCGCCCAGGCCGTGGCCGGTTTCGCCTACGGCATCGACGACGGCGCCGACGTGTGCGTCCCGGTGAGCCTCGTCACCGGTCCCGGCAACATCTACGTCGCCGCGGCCAAGCGGCTGCTCAAGGGCCTCATCGGCATCGACGCCGAGGCCGGGCCCACCGAGATCGCGGTGCTCGCCGACGACAGCGCGGATGCCGAGCACGTCGCCTCCGACCTCGTGTCGCAGGCCGAGCACGACCCGCTCGCCGCCGCGGTGCTGGTCACCGACTCACCCGTCCTGGCGGATGCCGTCGAGGCCGCGCTGGTGCGCCGGGTCGCGGCCACCAAGCACGCCGAGCGGGTGGGCCAGGCGCTGGCCGGCACCCAGTCGGCGATCGTGCTGGTCGACGACGTCGACGCCGGCCTCGACCTGGTCAACGCCTACGCGGCCGAGCACCTCGAGATCCAGACGCGCGACGCCGCATCCGTGGCGGCCCGGGTGCGCAACGCGGGTGCGGTGTTCGTCGGGGCCTGGTCGCCGGTCAGCCTGGGCGACTACGCGGCCGGCTCGAACCACGTGCTGCCCACCGGCGGCTGCGCGTGCCACAGCAGCGGGCTGTCGGTGCAGTCGTTCCTGCGCGGCATCCACGTGGTCACCTACTCGGCCGACGCCCTGCGCGAGGTCGGCGCGCACGTGGTCACCCTGTCCCGGGCCGAGGACCTCCCCGCCCACGGTGAGGCCGTGCTCGCGCGCCACCCCGAGATCGACACGGCCCGCTGACGCCGCGCCCCTAGACTCCCCGGTCATGGACTCCCGCACGGCGATCGAGGCGATGCTGCGCCCAGACCTGCGGGGCCGCACGGCCTACGGCGCACCGCAGCTCGAGGTGCCGGTGGCGCTGAACACCAACGAGAACTCGTATCCCGTGCCGCCGGTGGTGGTGGCCGCGATCACCGAGGCGGTGGCCGCCGTGGCCGCCGGCCTGAACCGCTACCCGGACCGCGACTTCACCGCCCTGCGCGAGGGCCTCGCCGCCTACCTGTCCCGTGGCGGCACGCCGGTCGCCACCGAGCAGGTCTGGGCCGGCAACGGCTCGAACGAGGTGCTGCTGCACCTGCTCCAGGCGTTCGGCGGGCCGGGGCGCACCGCGCTCGGCTTCACGCCCGCCTACTCCATGCACCCGATCATCACCACCACGACCGGCACGGCGTGGGTCGACGGGATGCGTGGCGGGGTGGGCGGGGGAGCGTTCGGCCTGGACCCGGCATCAGCCGTCGACCAGGTGCGCCGCCACCGGCCCGACGTCGTGTTCCTGTGCTCACCGAACAACCCGACCGGCACCGCCCTCGACCTCGACGTCGTCGTGGCGGTACACGACGCGGCACCCGGTGCCCTGGTCGTCGTCGACGAGGCGTACGCCGAGTTCGCCAGGCCCGGCACCGCGAGCGCGCTCACCCTGCTGGCGGGGCGGCCGCGGCTGGTGGTGACGCGCACGATGAGCAAGGCGTTCGCCCTGGCGGGGGGCCGGCTGGGCTACCTCGCCGCCGACCCGGTGCTCGTCGACGCGCTGCGCCTGGTGCGGATGCCGTACCACCTCTCGACCCAGACCCAGGCGGTGGCGCTCGCCGCGCTGGCGCACGCCGACGTCATGCTCGAGACGGTCGACGCGATCAAGGCCCAGCGCGACCGGATCGTCGCCGGGGTGGCCGGGCTGGGTCTCGACCCCGTGCCCAGTGATGCCAACTTCGTGCTGTTCGGCGGGCTCGCCGACGCGCACGTGACCTGGTCGGCGCTGCTCGACCGGGGCGTCCTCATCCGGGACGTGGGCATCGCGCACTATCTTCGTGTCACGGCCGGGACCCCGCACGAGTCCACCCGGTTCCTCGAGGCGCTCGCCGACCTCGCCCCGACCCACCGCACAGGAGCCCTCCCGTGAGCAGCGCCGCAGCCCCCCGCACGGCCACCGTGCGCCGTGCGACGTCCGAGAGCACCGTCGAGGTGACCGTGAACCTCGACGGCACCGGCCGCGGCGAGGTCAGCACCGGCGTGCCGTTCTACGACCACATGCTGCTGTCGCTGGCCAAGCACTCGCTGGTCGACCTCACCGTGCACGCCGACGGCGACACGCAGGTCGACGCCCACCACACCGTCGAGGACGTCGCGATCGTGCTCGGGCAGGCCGTGCGCGAGGCCCTGGGCGACAAGAGCGGCATCGCCCGCTTCGGTGACGCCACCGTGCCGCTCGACGAGGCGCTGGTGCTGGCGGTGGTCGACGTCGCCGGCCGGCCGTACGTAATGCACGAGGGCGAGCCGCCCGGGCAGGAGTACGTGATCATCGGCGGCACCTATGTCGGCTCGCTCACCCGGCACGTCCTGGAGTCGTTCGCCTTCCACGCCCAGATCGCCCTGCACGTGCGCGTGCTCGCCGGCCGCGACCCGCACCACGTCGTCGAGGCCCAGTTCAAGGCGCTCGCTCGGGCGTTGCGGGCCGCCGTGGCCCGCGACCCGCGCGTCGAGGGGATTCCGAGCGCGAAGGGTGCGCTCTAGGCCGTGGCTGCCCAGGTGCGGCCCGACGACGCCGGGCACGGGCTGGTGCTCCTGCGGCGGTCGCCCGCCGCCGCCACCAGGTGGCTGCGCCGCGGGCTGGTGGCGGTCACCGTCGCCCCGCTCGGCAGCTGGACCGGGGTCACCCTGGCCGACGACCGCGCCCGCAGCGCCGCCCCCTACGACGTCGGCCTCGAGGTGCTGGCGGCCCGACCGGCACCCTGGCGCGCCCGGCCGGCGATCGGCCTGTTCGACGTCCACGGCCGGGCCGCCATCACGGTGCAGCCGACCGGGCCGCGCGCGCCCACCCACTGGCTGGTGTGGGAGCCGCGGCGCGGTGTCGTCGCCACCCCCCAGCTTCCCCGCCTCGACCTGCCGATGCTGCTCGCCGCCGCCGGCGCACAGGGACGGGTGCGTGAGGAGGTGCTCGTCGACGTGCTCCGCTCCGGACAGGGGGCCCCGCTCGACCTGCTGGTCACCGTGCTGGGGCTGCTCGGGCTCCCCGGCCGCGACCTCCTCGTGCGCGGCGACGCACCGGGGGCCAGCGACGTGGAGCCCTCGGTGCGCGGCATCCTCGCCTTCGACCGCCTGATGGCCGAGGAGGCCACCGACCGGTCCGAGACCGCCGACGAGCCCGGGGGCCGCCGGTGAGCGCCTCCGTCGTCGTGCTCGACTACGGCAGCGGCAACATCCGCAGCGCCGTGCGCGCGCTCGAGCACGTCGGCGCCGACGTCGCGCTGACCGCCGACCCGGATGCGGCACTGGCCGCCGACGGCCTGTTCGTGCCCGGCGTCGGCAACTTCCACGCGTGCATGGCGGGGCTGGCCGCAGCGCAGGGCCCGAGGATCATCGACCTGCGGCTGGCCGGTGGGCGCCCGGTGCTGGGCGTCTGCGTCGGCATGCAGGTGATGTTCGAGGGGTCGACCGAGCCGAGCGAGTCACCGCTCGAGGGCGTGGGCGAGTGGCCGGGCACCGTCTCGCGGCTGCTGGCGCCGGTCGTGCCGCACATGGGCTGGTCGACGGTCGAGGCACCGCAGCGGTCGGTGCTGTTCGACGGCATCGCGGGCGAGCGGTTCTACTTCGTGCACTCCTACGCCGCGCACCACTGGTCGCTGGGGACCCCCGACGGGCCGTTCGCCGCCGTCGAGCCGCTGGTCACCTGGGCCACCCACGGCGAGCGCTTCGTGGCGGCCGTCGAGAACGGCCCGCTGTCGGCCACCCAGTTCCACCCCGAGAAGTCGGGGGATGCCGGCCTGGCCCTGCTGCGCAACTGGGTCCGCTCGCTCTGACCGTTCCCAGATCGACCAATAGGTCGATGTCGGGACGCACGGGGTGTCCCTGGTGTGACCTATTGGTCGATGTCGGGACGGATGGTGCGCGGATGGACCGGGTGCTGGTCGTCGGCTCGAGTTGGGCAGACTGGTGTCCGACCCCGGGTCGGGTGTTCAGGTGGCTGGTCTGCGACCGGTTGGCCACTCGACTCGCCTCATCTCGCTCCCCGGAGGACCGTTTCCGTGACTGACACCGCACCCGAGCCGCCCCGGCTGGAGCTGCTACCGGCCGTCGACGTCGTCGAGGGGCGGGCCGTGCAGCTGGTGCAGGGGGTCGCCGGTACCGGCGGGGAGTTCGGCGACCCGGTGCAGGCCGCTCTGGCCTGGCAGGAGCAGGGCGCCGAGTGGCTGCATCTCGTCGACCTCGACGCGGCCTTCGGGCGCGGGTCCAACGCCGAGCTGCTCGCCCGGATCGTCGGCACGGTCGACATCGACGTGGAGATGAGCGGCGGCATCCGCGACGCCGAGTCGCTCGAGCGGGCGCTGGCCACCGGCTGCCGGCGGGTCAACCTCGGCACCGCGGCCCTGGAGCACCCCGAGTGGACCGCCCGCGCCATCGCCGAGCACGGCGACCGGGTGGCCGTCGGGCTCGACGTGCGCGGCACGACG
The DNA here is from genome assembly GCA_963747405.1 of uncultured Actinomycetota bacterium. Classification (GTDB taxonomy): domain Bacteria; phylum Actinomycetota; class Actinomycetes; order Actinomycetales; family Dermatophilaceae; genus Fodinibacter. The sequence goes on along the minus strand of CAVVFG010000008.1, from coordinate 150,784 downwards.
CTGGCCGCCCGCGGCTGGACCCGTGAGGGCGGCGACCTGTGGGACACCCTCGCCCGCCTGGATGCCGAGGGGTGCGCCCGCTACGTCGTCACCGACGTCGCCAAGGACGGCATGCTGCAGGGCCCCAACCTCACCCTGCTGCGCGACGTGTGCGCCCGTACCGACCGCCCGGTCGTGGCGTCGGGCGGGGTGTCGACCCTCGACGACGTCGTCGCCATCCGCGGCCTGGTCGGTGACGGCGTGGAGGGCGCGATCGTCGGCTCGGCGCTCTACCGCGGCGCGTTCACGCTGCCCGAGGCGCTCGACGCGGCGGGCCGCCCGTGAGCGACCACCAGCACCACCGGAAGGGCGGCCACGAGGGCGGGCCCACCGACTCCGCCCGGGTGCCGTGGGCGGGGCGTGACCTCTCGCCCAGCGGTTTCGAGACCGACACCGGCGCCGCCGACCCGGCCCTGCTGGCGACCCTGGCCGCTCCCGGCGACGACGTGGCCCTGATGCGGGCCGTCGAGGGCAGCCGGTTCGTGGTGCCGATCGTCGCCGACCTCACCGAGGCCGACACCACCGGTGAGCACACCGTCGACACGGCGGTCGACATGGCAGCGGTCAGCCTGGTCTCGCCCGACGGCCAGCGGGCCCTGCCCGTCTTCACCGGCACCGCCGCCCTGGCCGCCTGGGACCCCACCGCCCGACCGGTGCCGGTCACGCCCGCCCGCGCGGGCCAGGCCGCGGTCGCCGAGGGCTGCGACGTCATGGTCGTCGACGTCGCCGGCCCGGCGACCCGCGTGCTGCGGCCATCGATGGTCTGGGCGCTCGCCCAACAGCGGCCCTGGGAGCCGCCGCACACCGATCCGTTCGTGGCCCGCAGCGTCGCCGTCGCGCTGCGCGGCGAGGACGACGTCACGGCATCCGAGCTGGAGGAGGGCACCCCCCGTGGCGAAGGCGTGCTCGGTGTCGTGCTCGAGCTGCGACCCGGGCTCTCGGCCGAGCAGGTGCGCGCCGTCGCCACCCGGGTGGGCGAGCGGCTGGCCACCGATGGCGAGCTGCGGGCCCGGATCGACGGGCTCGCCTTCCGGCTGCGGTGATGCCTCGGGCCGCCCGATTTCGGTGGATGCCGTCGCGCTGGTAACCTTGTGCGTTGACCGGCCGCCTCTCGGGGCGGTGTGCAAGAGAAGCCCAGCTTCCACCCGCGTCGACCAGCAGGTCGCCGGGTCCGAACAGGTCCGCGACGCGATGTCGTGCTGACGCCCGTGGAGGCGTGGCGACGGCATCCATGGCGGGTCGGTGCGGAACGGAAGACCCAAGGCTCCTCGCGCACGCGGCACGAGGAGCCTTCTCGTGCCCGCGGGTCACGACGTCGAACGTGATGAACGGAGAAGCACATCAGCGAGCCACGCATCAACGACCGCATCCGGGTTCCCGAGGTGCGGTTGGTCGGCCCGAACGGCGAGCAGGTCGGCATCGTCCGCGTCGAGGACGCGCTGCGCCTCGCCGCCGAGGCGGATCTCGACCTCGTCGAGGTGGCACCGATGGCCAAGCCGCCGGTCGCCAAGCTCATGGACTTCGGCAAGTACAAGTACGAAGCCGCCATGAAGGCACGCGAAGCACGCAAGAACCAGGTCAACACGGTCATCAAGGAGATCAAGCTCCGCCCGAAGATCGACCCGCACGACTACGGCACGAAGAAGGGCCACGTCGAGCGGTTCCTCAAGGGTGGCGACAAGGTCAAGGTGACGATCATGTTCCGCGGCCGGGAGCAGTCCCGCCCCGAGCTCGGGTTCCGCCTGCTCCAGCGCCTGGCCGAGGACATCGTCGAGCTCGGCACCGTCGAGTCGGCCCCCAAGCAGGACGGCCGCAACATGGTCATGGTCATCGCGCCGACCAAGAAGAAGGCCCAGGCCATGGCCGAGCAGCGTCGCCGCCGCGACGAGTCCGGCGCCGGCCACCACGCGGACGCGCACGCCCCGGAGGCGACCGAGGCCGAGCCGGCACAGGGCCGCGAGGCCGACGGCACGCCGGGCGGGCCCGAGACCACCGCCTGACCGTCCCCCGAACGTCAGCACCACCGGACCACACACAAGGAGATCGGCACCATGCCGAAGAACAAGACGCACAGCGGCGCGAAGAAGCGCTTCCGGGTCACCGGCAGCGGCAAGGTCATGCGCGAGCAGGCCGGTCACGTCCACAAGTTCCACGAGAAGACCCCGCAGAAGGCCCGCGCGCTCAGCATGGACCTCGAGGTCTCGAAGAACGACCTGAAGAAGATCAAGAAGCTTCTCGGCCGCTGACGCCGATCCACCCCCAGTTTTCGCTACACAGCAAGGAGTACTCACGTGGCACGCGTGAAGCGGGCAGTCAACGCCCAGAAGAAGCGCCGGGTCGTCCTCGAGCGGGCCAGCGGCTACCGCGGGCAGCGCTCGCGGCTCTACCGCAAGGCCAAGGAGCAGGTCCAGCACAGCCTGGGTTACTCGTACCGCGACCGCCGCGCCCGCAAGGGTGACTTCCGTCGCCTGTGGATCCAGCGGATCAACGCCGCGGCCCGTGCGAACGGGATGACCTACAACCGGTTCATCCAGGGCCTGAAGGCCGCCGAGATCGAGGTCGACCGTCGCATGCTCGCCGAGCTCGCGGTCAACGACGAGGCCGCGTTCACCGCGCTGGTCGAGATCTCGAAGGCGAACCAGCCGGCCCGCGAACCGGCCGAGGCCTCCGCCTGAACCAGCTGCCGATGCTGACCAACCCCCGGGCCGACCGGGTGCGGTCGGTGCGGGCGCTGTCGAAGCGGCCGGTGCGTGAGCGCACCGGCCGCTTCGCCGTCGAGGGCCCCCAGGGCGTGCGCGAGGCGGTGCGGTACGCCGCACCACGCGTCCGCGACGTCTACGTCACCCACGAGGCCCTCACCCGCCACGCCGCCGACATCGTCGGGCCCGCCCGAGCCGCCGCGCTGTACGTGCACGAGGTGACGCCCGAGGTGCTCGCCGCGATGGCCGAGACCGATGCGCCACAGGGGGTGCTCGCCGTCGTCGACGCCGCCACCGCCGACCTCGGCACGGTGCTGGATGCCGGCCCGCGCCTCCTCGTGCTGCTCACCCACGTGCGCGACCCCGGCAACGCGGGCACCGTCATCAGGGGTGCCGACGCCGCCGGGGCCGATGCCGTGCTCGTCAGCTCGGCCTCGGTCGACGTCCACTCACCCAAGGTGGTGCGCTCCACGGCCGGGTCGCTGTTCCACCTGCCCGTGGTCACCGGCCTCGACGTCGCGGTGACGCTGGAACGGTTGCGCGGCAACGGCATCCGCACCTACGCCGCCGACGGTGCTGGCACGACCTCGCTGCCGCACGCCGACCTGACCGGCCCGCACTGCTGGGTGATGGGCAACGAGGCGTGGGGGCTCGACCAGGACGTGCGCGACGCGTGCGACGACGTGGTGCGGGTGCCCATCCACGGCCGGGCCGAGTCGCTCAACCTCGCCATGGCCGCCACCGTGTGCCTCTACGCGTCGGCGGGCCAGCAGGCCGCCCTGCCGCCTGGCCGGTAGCGTGCGCGACATGCCGCAGTCGTTCCTGGTGCCCGACGAGCTGGCCGTCAACGGGCTGGAGTTCATCCCGGACGGCCTGATCGCCGCCGTGGGGCCCGACGCAACGGTGCGGTTCATGAACACCCGGGCCGAACAGATCACCGGCATCGTCGCGGCCGAGGCCCTGGGCCGCGACATCCGCGAGGCGCTGCCCCTGCAGGACCTCGAGGGCCAGTCCTGGTGGGAGGTCACCGACCCCTGGCACGGCCTGCGCACCCGCACCGGCCACCGCGAGCGGCTGCTGGTGCTGCCGACCGGTCGCGAGCTGCTGGTCACCGCGAAGTATGTGCGGGGCAGACCCGACTCACGGCTGCGGGCCGTCGTCGTCGGGCTGCGCGACGCCGAGGGGCGTCGCCGGGCCGAGGCCGAGAGCGCCGCGCTGCTCACCACCGTCGCCCACGAGCTGCGCTCGCCGCTCACCGGCGTCAAGGGGTTCTCCTCGACCCTGTTGCGCAACTGGGACCGGTTCACCGACGACCAGAAGCGGCTCATGCTCGAGACCATCGAGGCCGACGCCGACCGGGTCACCCGGCTGATCACCGAGCTGCTCGACGCCTCCCGGATCAACGCCGGCCGGCTCACGGTGCACGCACAGCCCCTCGAGCTGCGCCCTCGGCTCGAGGCGCAGGTCGAGCGCCGGGTGGCCGCCGGTGCCGAACGTGACGCCTTCGTGGTCGACGTCCCCGACGACCTCGGTCCCCTGTGGGCCGACCCGGACCGGCTGGAGCAGGTGGTCGCCAACCTCGTCGAGAACGCCGTACGGCACGGCCGCGGCACCGTGCGCCTTCAGGCCCGGCGGGCGGTGCTCCACGGCGCGCCAGCGGTCGACCTCATCGTCTCCGACGACGGTGACGGCATCGCCCCCCAACACCGTGAGCTGGTGTTCTCGCGGTTCTGGCAGGGCGGGGCCAAGAGCGGCACGGGGCTGGGCCTGTACCTCGTGCGCGGCCTGGTCGAGGCCCATGGCGGCACCGTGACGGCCGAGGAGGCGCCCGGCGGCGGAGCGCTGATGCGGGCCAGCTTCCCCGACGGCGACTGAGCACCGTCGCGCCCCACGGGCGTGCCAGAGTGTCGGGCGTGTCCGCGCTCGCCCTCGCGCCCTGCCAGCGCGCGCTCGCCAGCCGGCGGCCGCGGACGATCCTCGTGCTCGGCACGCTGGTGCGGGCACCGGTGTTCGCGAGCGGGTGCTCCTCAGGTGCACGTCGTCACCACCCTCCAGCGCCCGTACGCCGCCGGCGAGCTGGCCGCGGCGGCCACCGTCGCCATCGCGGTGAGCGGACCCTGGCGTGGCCGCCTGCTCGACCGGCTCGGCCTGCGCCGGGTGGTGCTGCCGTCGCTGCTCGTGGCGATGGTGTGCTGGAGCATCGCCCCGTTCGGCGGGTACTGGCCGCCGCTCGGGCTGGCCGTGGTCGCCGGGCTGTTCGTCGTCCCTGCGTTCTCGATCACCGGACGGACGGTGATCGCGTCGGTCGTCGAGGGTGACCGGCGCACCGCCATCTCGCTGGACTCGGCCGCGATCGAGCTGGCGTTCATGATCGCGCCGGCCATCGCGGTGTGGGCGGCCGCCCAGTGGTCGACGGCGTGGGTGCTGTTCGCCACCGAGATGCTGGCCGTGCTCGGCGTGGTGCTCGTCTGGGTGGTCGACCCGCCGCTGCGGGGCGAGGCCGAGGCGCAGGTGGGCGACGCCGCACGGGTGCCGGTGCGCTCCTGGTTCCGGTTGCCGTTCCTCGCGGTGTGCCTCGCGGCGACGGCCTCCACCCTCGTGCTGTCCGGGTCGGACATCGGCAGCGTCGCGACCATGCGCGAGCTGACGCGGTGGCACAGATAGGGATCGTGGTCGCGATCGACCGCCTCGGCCCGCCCGCCGGGTTCGTCGTCGAGGCCGCCGATACCGGCGTGACCGGCGGCGCGGGCGGCGCTACGCTGGACGGGTGACTGTGGCCGTGCGCCGATTTACCGGGCCCTCGGGCCCGGTCCGCCGCGCGCGCTGAGCGCCGACCGCGGCACGGCATCCTCACTGTGGGGCCGTGCGCACCGCAGCCCGGGGGCCAGACCACCTCCGTCCCCACGCGCGCCCCGCACCTAGACTCGGGCGCGCCCCACCCCCGCCCGAAGTGGACACCATGTCTGGACCCAACACCAGCTACGACCCCGTGGAGGTCGCCGTGCTCGACCCCAAGGCGGTCGACGCCGCCGTCGCCGAGGCGCTCGCCGCTGCAGCGGCAGCGACCACCCTCGACGAGCTGAAGGCCGCCCGCAGCTCCCACCAGGGCGACAAGAGTGCACTGGCCCTGGCCAACCGCGAGATCGGCGCCTTGCCGCCGAGTGCCAAGGCCGAGGCCGGCAAGCGGGTCGGCTCGGCCCGGGCCCGCGTCGCCCAGGCCTTCACCGCGCGCCAGGGCGAGCTCGAGGCCGAGCGCGACGAGCGCATCCTCACCGAGGAGGCCGTCGACGTCACGCTGCCCACCGGCCGGCGCCCGCTGGGCCGCCGCCACCCCATCGAGCTGATGAGCCAGCGGATCGCCGACCTGTTCGTGGGCATGGGCTGGGAGATCGCCGAGGGGCCCGAGATCGAGGCGGAGTGGTTCAACTTCGATGCCCTCAACTTCGACGCCGACCACCCGGCGCGGCAGATGCAGGACACCTTCTACGTCGACCCGCCCGAGGGCGGCCTCGTCCTGCGCACGCACACCTCGCCGGTGCAGGCCCGCACCCTGCTCGAGCGCGGCGTGCCGGTCTACGTCGCGGCGATCGGCCGGGTCTTCCGCACCGACGAGCTCGACGCCACGCACATGCCCGCCTTCCACCAGGTCGAGGGGCTGGCGGTCGACGAGGGCATCACGATGGCCCACCTCAAGGGCACCCTCGACCGGCTCGCGGCCGAGCTGTTCGGCGACGGCATCACCACCCGCCTGCGGCCGTCGTTCTTCCCGTTCACCGAGCCGAGCGCCGAGATGGACCTGCGCTGCTTCGTCTGCCGCGGCACCGACCCCGACTGCCGCACCTGCAAGGGCACCGGCTGGATCGAGTGGGGGGGCTGCGGCATGGTCAACCGCAACGTGCTCACGGCGTGCGGGGTCGATCCCGACCGGTACACCGGGTTCGCGTTCGGCATGGGCATCGACCGGGCGCTGATGTTCCGCACCGGGGTCAGCGACATGCGCGACATGATCGAGGGTGACGTGCGCTTCGACGCGCAGTTCGGGATGGAGATCTGATGCGGGTTCCCGTCGACTGGCTGCGCGAGTACGTCGCGGTGCCCCCGGACGCCGACGGCGAGGCCATCGCGGCCTCGCTCGTGGCCGTCGGGCTCGAGGAGGAGGGATTGCACACCGGTGGGGTCACCGGGCCGCTCGTCGTCGGCCGGGTGCTCACCAAGCAGCCCGAGCCGCAGAAGAACGGCAAGACGATCAACTGGTGCACCGTCGACGTCGGCGACGCCAACGGCACCGGTGAGCCGCAGGGCGTCGTCTGCGGTGCCCACAACTTCGAGCCCGGTGACCTCGTCGTCGTCATCCTGCCCGGGGGAGTGCTCACCACCGCGCAGGGGCCGCTCACGGTCAGCGCCCGCAAGACCTACGGCCACGTCTCGGCCGGCATGATCTGCTCCGAGCGCGAGCTCGGCATCGGTGACGACCACGACGGCATCCTCGTGCTCACCCGCAGGTTCGGCAGCGACGCCGAGACGCTCGAGCGCCTCGTGCCGGGCGCCGACGCCATCGCGCTGCTCGGGCTCGACCGCGAGACCGTCGAGGTCAACGTCACGCCCGACCGCGGCTACTGCTTCTCGGTGCGCGGCATCGCCCGCGAGTACTCGCACGCCACCGGCGCCGAGTTCACCGACCCGGCCCTGGCGCTGGCGGATGCCGCCCCACCGGCCACCGACGCCGGGTTCCCGGTCGAGCTGCGCGACGAGGCACCGATCCGCGGCCGCGCGGGCTGCGACCGCTACGTGGCGCGCATGGTGCGGGGCATCGACGTGACGGCACCCACCCCGCGGTGGATGGCGGTGCGGCTCACCGAGGCCGGGATGCGCCCCATCTCGCTGCCGGTCGACGTCACCAACTACGTCATGCTGGGCCTCGGGCAGCCGCTGCACGCCTTCGACCTCGACACCCTCCGGGCGCCGATCGTGGTGCGCCGGGCCGGCGACGGCGAGCGGCTGACCACCCTCGACGGCATCGATCGCGCCCTCGACCCGGGGGACCTGCTCATCACCGACTCCGGCGGCGAGCGGGCCGTCGCGATCGCCGGTGTGATGGGCGGCGCCGAGACCGAGGTGGGCGCGACCACCCGCGACGTGCTCATCGAGGCGGCGCACTTCGAGCCGGTCACGATCGCCCGGTCGGCGCGCCGCCACAAGCTGCCGAGCGAGGCGTCGCGCCGCTTCGAGCGGGGGGTCGACCCGGCGCTCGCGGCTGCCGCGGCGCAGCTCGCGGTCGACCTGCTCGTCGAGCACGGCGGCGGGGTGGCCGACTCCGAGGTCACCGACGTCGGCACCCCGGCCGAGCCGACCCCGGTGACGATGCACGTCGACCTCCCGTCGCGCATCGTCGGCATCGTCTACCTCGACAGCGAGGTCACGTCGGTGCTCGACGCCATCGGCTGCACGGTCACCCGCGAGGGCGACGTGCTGACGGTGATCCCGCCCACCTGGCGCCCCGACCTGCGCTCCGGCGAGGACCTCGTCGAGGAGGTCGCCCGCGTGCACGGCTACGACCGGATCCCCTCGGTGGTGCCCACCCCGCCCGGTGGCGCCGGCCTCACCCACGCGCAGCGGGTGCGGCGGCTGGTCGCCGACGTGCTCGCCGGCCAGGGGCTCTCGGAGGTGTGGAGCGCGCCGTTCGTCGGCGCCGACCGCTACGCCGCCCTCGGGCTCGACGTCGACGCCGAGGTCGCCCGCACGGTGCGGCTGGCCAACCCGCTGTCGGACGAGCAGCCCCTGATGCGCACCCGGCTGCTGGCGACGATGGTCGATGCGTTGCGGCGCAACGTGGCTCGCGGCATCCGTGACGTCGGGCTCTTCGAGCTCGGGCTCGTCGTGGCGCTCGACGGCCCGCAGCGCTCGGCACCCACGGAGGACGTCGGCATCCACCCGTCGCCGGAGGTGCTCGCCGCGATCCGTGCGGCCGTTCCGCCGCAGCCGCGCCACCTCGGGCTGCTGCTCGCCGGCGACCGGGTGCGCGCCGGGTGGTGGGGCGACGGCCGGGCCGCCGACGTCGCCGACGTCGTCGAGCTGGCGCGCACCGTCGGCGAGGCGCTCGGCCTCGCGGTCGAGGTGGCGGCGGATGCCGTGCCCCCCTACCACCCGGGCCGCTGCGCGTGCGTCGCGCTGGCCGACGGCACGCTCGTCGGGCACGTCGGCGAGCTGCACCCCAAGGTCGTTGCGGCGCTGGGCCTGCCGGCGCGCACGGCGGCCGGCGAGCTCGACCTCGACGTGCTCAGCGTGGCCTCGGAGGCGACCGTGCAGGCGCGCACGCTCACCACCTTCCCGATGGCGCAGAGCGACGTCGCGGTGGTCGTCGACGAGTCGGTGCCCGCGGATGCCGTGCAGCGCTCGCTGCGCGAGGGCGCCGGGCCCGACCTCGAGGCGCTCATGCTCTTCGACGTCTACCGCGGCGACCAGGTCGGGGCGGGGCGCAAGTCACTGGCCTACCGGCTCACCTTCCGGGCACCCGACCGCACGCTGACCACCGACGAGGTCAGTGCCCTGCGCGACACTGCGCTGGCGGCCGCGGCGAGCGCGGTGGGGGCGGTGCAGCGGGCATGAGCGTGCCCACCGAGGTGCCGGTCGACGACGAGGGTGAGGTGGCGCCGGAGCCGGCGTCCGAGGACGGGCATGGCGGCCACCTGGTCGCCGTCGTCACGGGCGCCTCGCGGGGCATCGGCCGGTTCCTCGCCGACGCCCTCGAGGATGCCGGGTACGCCGTCGAGCGTGGCTCGAGCGCAGTCGCGCCGGTCACCGACCGCGCGGCGCTGACCGCGTGGGTCGACGAGGTCGTCGAGCGGCAGGGCCGCATCGACGTGCTCGTCAACAACGCGGGGGTCATCGACACCGAGGTCGACCTGTTCGCGTCCGACCCCGAGCAGTGGTGGCACACCCTGGAGGTCAACGTCCGGGGCGCCTACCTGATGACCTGGCTGGTGGCCCCGCACCTGCTGGCCTCCGGTGGCGGGCGCATCGTCAACGTCAACAGCGGCGCCGCCCGCCGGCCCGGGGCCGACGCGAGCGCCTACAACGTCAGCAAGACCGCCCTGGCCCGGGTCACCGGCTCGACGCACCTCGCCGGGTGGGCCCGCGGCATCCGGGCCTTCGACCTGATGCCCGGGGTGGTGCGCACCGACATGACGACCGGGATGGACGCCCACGCCGGCCGCACCGAGTGGACCGACCCGGCCGAGGTCACCGAGCTGGTGCTGGCGCTGGTGTCGGGCGAGCTCGACGCGTGGTCGGGCCGCTTCGTGCGGGCAGGTGTCGACTCGGTCGCGTCACTGAGGGCGCGGGCGGAGGCCGGCCTGGCCCCCGACGAACGAACCCTCGCCCTGTCGCTTGGCGACCGCGACCCCCTGACCTGAGCCGTCGCACCTCGACTTCGTGCGACTTGCACACGGTTTTCGCGCGTTGCGCCGCTCAAAACCGCACTCAAGTCGCACGAGGTCGGGGCCTGGGCCCCGGCCGAGATGTATGGAATCACGAAATCCGGTATGGTCATGCACATGAGACGTGTCGCAGTCGCGGGGGCGAGCGGGTATGCCGGCGGCGAGGTGGTCCGCCTGCTGCTGCAGCACCCCGACCTCGAGGTGGGCGCGCTGACCGCGTCGTCGAACGCCGGGCAGGCGCTGGGCGGCATCCACCCGCACCTGACCCCGCTCGCCGGCCGGCTGCTCGAGGACACCACCCCCGAGGTGCTCGCCGGCCACGACGCGGTCGTGCTGGCGCTGCCGCACGGTCACTCGGCGGGCCTGGCGGCACAGCTGGGTGACGACGTCGTGGTCGTCGACTGCGGCGCCGACTTCCGGCTCGCCGACGCGGCTGCATGGACCGCCTTCTACGACACGCCGTACGCCGGGTCGTGGCCCTACGGCCTGCCCGAGCTGCCCACCGCCACCGGCGCTCAGCGCGGCGCCCTCGCCGGCGCCACCCGGATCGCCGTTCCCGGCTGCTACCCGACCGCGGTGTCGCTGGCGCTGGCCCCCGGCCTGGTCGGCGGGGTGGTCTCGCCCGACGACATCACCGTCGTCGCGGCCTCCGGCACCTCGGGCGCGGGCAGGTCGCCCAAACCGCACCTGGTCGGCGCCGAGGTGATGGGCGCGATGTCGCCCTACGGCGTCGGCGGCGTGCACCGGCACACGCCCGAGATCGAGCAGAACCTCACCGCCGCCGGGGCCGGCCGGGTCACCGTCTCGTTCACCCCCACGCTCGCCCCGATGCCGCGGGGCATCCTCGCGACCTGCACCGCCCGGGTGGTGCCCGGCACCGGCCAGGATGCCGTGCGCGCCGCCTGGGAGCGCGCGTACGCCGACGAGCCGTTCGTCCACCTCCTGGCGCAGGGCCGCTGGCCGAGCACCGGCAGCGTGCTCGGCAGCAACGCGGTGCACGTGCAGGTGGTGCTCGACGAGCGGGCCGGGCGGGTCGTCGCGGTCGCCGCCGTCGACAACCTCACCAAGGGCACCGCCGGCGCGGCCGTCCAGTGCCTCAACCTGGCCCTCGGCCTGACCGAGACCACCGGCCTGCCGGTCGCGGGAGTCGCCCCGTGAGCCGCATGCCGCTGCACCTGATGGAGCACCCCGAGCGGGTCTCGATCGTCCGGCTGCCCGGTGGCGAGCTGCCCGAGTTCGACTGGATGCCGGGCCCGTTCGCCTCGCTGACCCGCACGCCCGACGAGACGTCCGTCGTCTGCCTGACGGCGAACGTGCCTGCGGGCGCCCGGTCGGAAGGGCCCTTCGTGCTGGTCGAGGTGGCCGGACCGCTGTCGTTCGCGGCCGTGGGCGTCTTCGCGGAGGTGCTCGAGCCGCTGGCCTCCGCCGACATCTCGGTGCTGGGCTTCTCGACCTTCGACACCGACTGGGTGCTCCTGCCGGTCGACGCGGCCCGCGACGCGGCCGACGCCTGGCGCCGGGCCGGTCTCGTCCTCACGCCCACCTCGCTGACCGGAGGCACCTCCTGATGTCGGTCACCAGCCCCGGCGGCTTCCGGGCCGCGGGCGTCACCGCGGGCCTGAAGGCCTCCGGCCGCCCCGACCTCGCCCTGGTCGTCAACGAGGGGCCCGACCACCACGTGGCCGCGGTCTTCACCGGCAACCGGGTCGAGGCGGCACCGGTCACCTGGTCGCGCACGGTCGTCGCCGACGGCCGGGCCGACGCGGTCGTGCTCAACAGCGGTGGCGCCAACGCGTGCACGGGCACCCCCGGCTTCCAGGACACCCACCGCACTGCCGAGCACGTCGGCGCCGCCCTCGGCATCGCCCCCGGCGACGTCGTCGTCTGCTCGACGGGCCTGATCGGCGAGCGGCTGCCGATGGACCTCCTGCTGCCCGGCATCGACTCGGCCGTCACCGCGCTCACCGCGGACGCCGGCCCGGCCGCCGCCGAGGCGATCCTCACCACCGACACCGTCGCCAAGACCGCCGTCGCCACCCGCGACGGCTGGTCGGTCGGCGGCATGGCCAAGGGCGCCGGCATGCTCGCGCCGGCCCTGGCCACAATGCTCGTCGTCGTGACGACGGACGCCGTCGCCGGGCCCGACGCCCTCGACGCCGCCCTGCGCGCCGCCACCGCACAGACCTTCGACCGGGTCGACTCCGACGGCTGCATGTCGACCAACGACACCGTGGTGCTCCTCTCCTCGGGCGCCTCGGGCGCCACCCCCGGCGCCCAGGACCTCGAGGATGCCGTGACGCAGGTCTGCGCCTCGCTCGCTCGGCAGCTGGTCGCCGACGCCGAGGGCGCCCACCACGACATCGCCGTCGAGGTGTGCGGCGCGGCATCCGTCGGCGATGCGCTCGAGGTGGCGCGCGCGGTGGCCCGCAACAACCTGTTCAAGTGCGCCGTCTTCGGCAACGACCCCAACTGGGGGCGCGTGCTCGCGGCGGTGGGCACGACCACGGCCGCCTTCGACCCGGCATCCCTCGACGTGTCGATGAACGGGGTACAGGTGTGCCGGGCCGGCGGGGTGGGCGAGGACCGCTCGCTCGTCGACCTCACGGCCCGCGAGGTGCACGTCGTGGTCGACCTGCACGCCGGCGACGCCGGCGCGACCATCTGGACCAACGACCTCACCCACGACTACGTGCACGAGAACTCCGCCTACTCCAGCTGAAGACCCGACGACACCGAGCAAGGACGTCACCGATGACACCCCCCGAGCAGGCCCTGCGCGGCGCGATCGACGCCGCCGCGCTGCGCGTCGCCCAGTCCAAGGCGCTGACGCTCGTCGAGGCGCTGCCCTGGCTCGAGCGCTTCCGGGGGGCGCTGGTCGTCGTCAAGTACGGCGGCAACGCGATGGTCGACGACGAGCTCAAGGCCGCCTTCGCGCAGGACATCGTCTTCCTCCGGTACGCCGGGCTGCGGCCGGTCGTCGTGCACGGCGGCGGCCCGCAGATCAAGACCATGCTCGACCGGCTCGGCCTGCACAGCGAGTTCAAGGGCGGCCTGCGGGTCACCACCCCCGAGGTCATGGACGTCGTGCGGATGGTGCTCACCGGCTCGGTCGGGCGCGAGCTGGTCGGCCTGCTCAACCAGCACGGGCCGATGGCGGTGGGCCTGTCCGGCGAGGATGCCGGGCTGTTCGGCGCCCGCCGCCGCAGAGTCGTCGTCGACGGCGAGGAGCACGACATCGGCCTGGTCGGGGACGTCGTGCAGGTCGACCCCACGGCAGTGCTCGACCTGCTCGAGGCCGGCCGCATCCCGGTGGTCTCGACCATCGCCCCCGACCTCGACGTCGAGGGCCAGGTGCTCAACGTCAACGCCGACACCGCCGCCGCCGCCCTGGCCGCCGCCCTCGGCGCCCGCAAGCTCGTGGTGCTCACCGACGTCGAGGGGGTCTACGCCAGGTGGCCCGACCGCGACTCGCTGCTCTCCGAGCTGACCGTGTCGGCGGCGCGCGAGCTGCTGAGCAGCGTGGATGCCGGGATGATCCCCAAGCTCGAGGCGTGCGTGCGCGCCGTGGAGAGCGGGGTGCCCCAGGCCCACGTCGTCGACGGCCGCCAGCCGCACAGCCTGCTGCTGGAGGTCTTCACCTCCGAGGGCATCGGCACCATGGTGCTGCCCGACACGCCCGAGACGCGCACCGGTGCAGGGGGCCGGCGATGAGTGACGCCACGACGACGGGTCGCGCCTGGCTCGACCGCTACGAGGGCGCCCTGCTCAACGTGTTCGGCCGCCCCCAGCTCGTGCTCGAGCACGGTGACGGCGCCTGGGTGTGGGACGTCGAGGGCCGCCGCTACCTCGACCTCGTCGGGGGCATCGCCGTCAACGCGCTGGGCCACAACCACCCGGCGCTCGTCGCCGCCGTGTCGAAGCAGGCCGGCCAGCTGGTGCACGTGTCGAACTTCTTCACCTCGGTGCCGCAGGTCGAGCTCGCCGAGCGGCTGCTGTCGCTGGCCGGCGCGCCCGCCGGGTCGAAGGTCTTCTTCTGCAACTCCGGCGCCGAGGCGCTCGAGGCGGCCGTCAAGCTGGCCCGGCGCACCGGGCGCACCGGCATCGTCGCCGCCGAGGGGGCCTTCCACGGCCGCACCACGGGCGCCCTGGCCCTCACCCACAAGGCGGCCTACCGCGAGCCGTTCGAGCCCCTCATCCCCGGCGTCACCCACGTGCCCTGGGGCGACGTCGACGCGCTGCGGGCCGCCGTCACCGAGGAGACCTCGGCCCTGGTGCTCGAGCCGGTGCAGGGTGAGGCCGGGGTCCGCCCCGCCCATCCCTCCTACCTGCGGGCGGCGCGCGAGATCACCCGCGAGGCCGGCGCGCTCCTCGTGCTCGACGAGGTGCAGACCGGCATCGGCCGCACCGGCGCCTGGTTCGCCTTCCACTCCGCCGGCGTGCTGCCCGACGCGATCACCCTGGCCAAGGGACTGGGTGGCGGCGTGCCGATCGGCGCCCTGCTCACCTTCGGCCCCGACGTCAGCACCCTGCTAACCCCAGGCCTGCACGGCTCGACCTTCGGCGGCAACCCGCTCGCCTGCGCCGCCGGGCTCGCGGTGCTCGACACCATCGCCGCCGAGGGGCTGCTCGACCATGCCCGGGGGGCGGGCGAGCACCTCCACGAGCGCATCGGCACCCTCGACCACCCGCTGGTCACCGGCATCCGCGGCGTCGGTCTGCTGCAGGCGATCACGCTCGCCGGTGACCACTCCGCCGCCGTCGCCGCGCTGGCCCGCGACGCCGGCTTCATCGTCAACCCGGTCGCCCCCGACGCCATCCGGCTCGCCCCACCGCTGGTGGTCACCACCGACGAGCTCGACCTGTTCGTCGACGCCCTGCCCGGGCTGCTCGACACCGCCACCGCCGCCACTGCCCGCAAGGACGCCCCATGACGCTTCGCCACTTCCTCGCCGACGACGACCTCACGGCGGCCGAGCAGCGCACCGTGCTCGACCGGGCCCTCGCCCTGAAGGCCGCGCCCTTCTCCGACCGCTGCCTCGAGGGGCCGCGCACGGTGTCGATCCTGTTCGACAAGCCGACCCTGCGCACCCAGGTGTCGTTCGTCGGCGCGGTGACGGGGCTCGGCGGCTTCCCGATGGTCGTCGACGGCCGCCTCGCGGGCGTGGGGGTGCGCGAGTCGGTGGCCGACGTCGCCCGCATCCTGGGCCCGCAGTCGGCTGCCGTCGTCTGGCGGACCTTCGCGCAGGGTGCCATCGAGGAGATGGCCGCGTACGCCGGTGTGCCGGTGGTCAACGCGCTCACCGACGACTACCACCCGTGCCAGATCCTCGCCGACCTGATGACGGTGCTCGAGGCCAAGGGCACCACCGAGGGCCTCACCTTCGGCTACGTCGGTGACGGCGCGAACAACATGGCGCACTCCTACCTGCTGGGGTGCGCGCTGGCCGGCATGCACGTGCGGGTGGGCACCCCGGCATCCCACCCACCGCGGGCCGACGTCGTGGCCCGGGCCGAGGCGATCGCCGCCGAGACCGGCGGGTCGGTGCTCGTCACCGACGACCCGGCCGCCGCGGTCACCGGCGCCGACGTCGTCACCACCGACACCTGGGTCTCGATGGGCCTCGAGGCCGAGGCCGAGGCGCGAAAGGGCGCCGAGAGCCCCTTCGCGCCGTTCCGGGTCACCGCCGCGCTGATGGCCCAGGCGGCACCGGATGCCGTGTTCCTGCACTGCCTGCCCGCCTACCGCGGTTACGAGGTCGACGCCGAGGTCATCGACGGGCCGGCCTCCCTGGTCTGGCAGGAGGCGGAGAACCGCCTGCACGCGCAGAAGGCGCTGCTGTCCTGGCTCGTCGAGCAGCAGGAGAGCGGGCAGTCGCGATGACAGTGTCCACCTCCCGGGCCGCGCGCCAGCAGCGGATCGTCGAGATCCTCGCCTCCACGCCGGTGCGCTCGCAGACCGAGCTGCTCGACCACCTCGCCGGTGACGGCATCGAGGTCACCCAGGCGACGCTGTCGCGCGACCTCGTCGACGTCGGTGCCGAGCGCGTGCGGGTCGGCAAGAACCTCGTCTACGCCGTGCCGGGCGAGGGTGGCGACCGCACCGTGCGGGCTGCGCCCGCCGGCGAGGAGCGCGGCACCCGGCTGCAGGCGCGGTGCCACGAGCTGCTGGTGTCGGCCGAGCACTCGGCCAACCTCGTCATCCTGCGCACGCCACCGGGCGCGGCCAGCTTCCTGGCCTCGGCGGTCGACCACGCCGGCCTGGCGGGGGTGCTCGGCACCATCGCGGGGGACGACACCATCATGGTGGTGACCGCCGGGCCGGAGCGCAGCGCCCAGGTCGTCGAACGCCTCATGTCCTACACCCGAAGGGAGCTCCCGTGACCGAGCCGACCGTTCGCAGCAGCGCCCTGTGGGGTGGCCGGTTCTCCGGCGGCCCGGCCGACGCCCTGGCCGCCCTGAGCAAGTCGACCCACTTCGACTGGCGGCTGGCCCTGCACGACCTGGCCGGCTCGCGGGCGCACGCGCGGGTGCTGCACGGCGCCGGCCTGCTCGACGACGCCACGCTGGCCGCGATGCTCGACGCCCTCGAGCGGCTGCGCGCCGACGTCGAGTCGGGCGCCTTCACCCCGGACGAGGGTGACGAGGACGTGCACTCCGCGCTGGAGCGCGGGCTCATCGACCGGGCCGGTGCCGACGTGGGGGGCCGGCTGCGCGCCGGGCGTTCCCGCAACGACCAGGTGGCCACCCTGTTCCGGATGTACCTGCGCGAGCACGGGCGCGTCGTCGCGGGGCTGGTGCTCGACGTCGTCGACGCCCTCGTCGACCAGGCGACCCGGCACCTCGGCGTGGCGATGCCGGGCCGCACCCACCTGCAGCACGCCCAGCCGGTGCTGCTCTCGCACCACCTGCTGGCCCACGCCTGGGCACTGCTGCGCGACGTCGAGCGACTGCGCGACTGGGACGCGCGGGCGGCGCTGTCGCCCTACGGCTCCGGCGCCCTGGCCGGCTCCTCGCTCGGGCTCGACCCGGAGGCCGTCGCCGCCGACCTCGGCTTCGACGGCTCGGTCGAGAACTCGATCGACGGCACCGCGAGCCGCGACTTCGTGGCCGAGTTCTCATTCGTCGCGGCGATGACCGCGGTCGACGTGTCGCGGCTCGCCGAGGAGGTCGTGCTCTGGGCCACCAAGGAGTTCTCGTTCGTCACCCTCGACGACGCGTACTCCACGGGGTCGAGCATCATGCCGCAGAAGAAGAACCCTGACGTCGCCGAGCTCGCCCGGGGCAAGGCCGGTCGGCTGGTCGGTGACCTCGCCGGGCTGCTCACCACGCTCAAGGGCCTGCCACTCGCCTACAACCGCGACCTGCAGGAGGACAAGGAGCCCATCTTCGACGCCGTCGACACCCTCGAGGTGCTGCTGCCGGCCTTCAGCGGGATGGTGGCCACGATGGTGTTCGACACCGAGCGGATGCAGTCCCTTGCGCCGCAGGGCTTCTCACTCGCCACCGACGTCGCGGAGTGGCTCGTTCGCCAGGGCGTGCCGTTCCGGGTGGCGCACGAGGTGGCCGGGGCCTGCGTGCGCGAGTGCGAGGCACGCGGCATCGAGCTGTGGGACCTGTCGGATGCCGACCTGGCCGCGGTCAGCCCGCACCTCACCCCGGCGGTGCGCGAGGTGCTCTCGGTCGAGGGGTCGCTGGCGTCCCGGTCCGCCAAGGGCGGCACGGCGCCGGACCGGGTGCGGGAGCAGCTCGCCCGGGCCGAGGCGACGGCATCCGCTCATCGGGACTGGTCGCGGGTGCTGCCCACCGTGCGCTGAGGGGGAGCGAGCACACTGGTGCCCGTGCCCCCCGCCTCGCCGCTCCCGCAGGAGTTCTTCGCCCGTGACTCGCTGCGGGTCGCCCGCGACCTGCTGGGGTGCCGGCTCAGCCACGGCGGGGTCACCGTGCGGCTCACCGAGGTCGAGGCGTATGCCGGGATCGCCGACCCGGGCTCGCACGCCTTCCGTGGCCGGTCGCCCCGCAACGAGGTGATGTTCGGGCCGGCAGGGCGGCTCTACGTCTACTTCACGTACGGGATGCACTTCTGCGCCAACGTCGTCACCGGCGTCGAGGGGGAGGCGTCCGCGGTGCTGCTGCGCGCCGGTGAGGTGGTCGACGGTCACGAGGTGGCGGCCCAGCGGCGCCCCGGCTTCCGGCCGCGCGACCTCGCCCGCGGGCCGGCGCGGCTGGCCACCACCCTCGCCCTCGGCCGCGAGCACAACGGCATGTCGCTCGTCGGGCAGCGCGCCGGTGGGCGGGTCAGTGCCCCCGAGGTGCTCGTCGACCCCTCCCAGGTACGCACCGGCCCGCGGGTCGGCGTGAGCGGCCCGGGAGGCGACGGGGTCACCTACCCGTGGCGGTTCTGGGTCGACGGCGACCCCACGGTGAGCGCCTACCGCCCGGGGCGCCCACGCAACGCCCCCTTGTCCTGAGCCGTCGTGGGCTCGGCACTGCGCTGAACCCGTGACCCCGGTCAGCCGGCGGCGGCCAGGTACTGCCGGATCTCCGCGCGCAGCGACGCCTGCACGGCATCGGGGGCGAAGCTAGCGTCGACGGCCGCCAGGGCGAGGTCGGCGATCCCGGCCGTGTCGAGGTCGAGCAGGCCTGCCGCGATCTCGTACTCCCGGTTCAACGTGGTGCCGAACATCGGTGGGTCGTCGCTGTTGACGGTCACCACGACCCCGGCGTCGCGCATCGCGCTGAGCGGGTGCTCCTCGATGCGGTCGACGACCCGCGTGGCGACGTTGCTCGTGGGGCACACCTCGAGCGGGATGCCGTGCTCGGCCAGGTGCGCGAGCAGGGCCGGGTCCCGCACCGACGAGGTGCCGTGGCCGATCCGCTCGGCGCCGAGGAGGGTCAGGGCGTCCCACACCGACTGTGGACCGGTGGACTCGCCGGAGTGGGGAACCGAGTGCAGCCCTGCGGCGCGCGCGGCAGCGAAGTGTGGGGCGAACTGGGCTCGGGGCACGCCGATCTCGGGGCCGCCGAGGCCGAAGCCGACCAGCGCCTCGGGCCGGTGGCGCAGGGCGTACGACAAGGTCGCGTCGGCCGACTCGAGCCCCGACTCGCCCGGGATGTCGTAGATCCAGCGCAGCACCACGCCGTGGTCGCGCTCCGCGGCCACCCGGGCGTCCTCGATGGCCTCGGTGTACGCCTCGATCGCGATGCCGCGCACCACCGACGTGTAGGGCGTCATGGTCAGCTCGGCGTAGCGCACCTGCTGGGCGGCCAGGTCGCGGGCGACCTCGTAGGTCAGCATCCGCACGTCCTGGGCGGTGCGCAGCAGGCCGACGGTCGAGAGGTAGACGTCGATGAAGTGCGCGAAGTCGGTGAAGGTGAAGAAGCGGGCCAACGCGTCGGGGTCCGCCGGCACCGGGCTGTCGGGATGCCGCCGGGCCAGCTCGGCCACGATCCGCGGCGACGCCGACCCCACGTGGTGCACGTGCAGCTCGGCCTTGGGCAGGCCCGCGACGAAGGTGCTGAGGTGGCGGGAGTCGGCGTCGGTGCTCATGGCGGGCCAGTGTGCCGGATGCCGGCCACGTGTCGTCAGCGCGGGCGGGACAGCGCGTCGTCGAGCACGTGGCGCAGGGTCCGGGCCATGACGTCGGCCAGCGGGTGGCACCTCGGCGTGTAGTACCCGATGGCGCCCAGTGCCTGCTCGAGCGCGTTCGCCCGGGCCCGTAGCCAGGTGGCGTCGTCGGCTCCGACCCGCTCGCGGAACACCTCGCGCGCTCGTGGACCGAAGAGGGCCCTGCCCGGGATGAGGTCACCGTGGGTGAGCACGTGGGGGACCTCGTCGTCGACGGCACCCCCGGAGGCTGCCGCGGCGCGGCGGACGGCGGCGGCGTCGACCCACCCGGGCAGCGGGTCGTCGGCGCCGGCCAGCCAGCGCTCGATCCGCTCGAGCACGCCGGCAAGCGGGCCGCCCCGCTGGCCGGCCCCGCGTCGGGGCACGTCAGGGTCGGGTGCGGCGCGTACGGCGGCCACCACCCCGGCGACGTCGGTGGCGAGGTGGTCGCCGAGCGGGTCGTCCACGGCGTGGCGGCCGGACCAGCCGCTTGGTGCCCTCGAGCCAGCCCAGGACGGCCCAGGCGTGGGGGCAGTCCCGGCCGGGGCGCCCCCCGAGCCGCACCGCGGGGATCGGCACGGGCAGCGCTCCGGCGAGCCTCGGGAGCACTCGCAGCTCGCGCTCGAGGCTGTCGGCGCGCCGGGCGTGCGCGGCAGCCGTGCGAGCAGGTCGGCACCGAGGCGGTACATCGCGTTGTCGGTGCCTGTGGCCCCGACGGGTGCGAGCGGGAAATCGGCGTGGGCGGGGCACTGCGCAGCCACGAGGGCACGAACCGTCGCCACGCCGGTGTCGGCCTCGTCGTCGTGGATCCGGGTCAACACCCCATCCCAACCCGGTGGGGACGGCCCCGTCCACCGGGTAACCCGGTGGCGGCCCGGGCGGCGTCGAGGGTAGGCAGGGGGCATGACCCGACCCGAGCTCTGGCCGCGGCACACCGAACGGCTCGAGCTGCGCCCGCCCACCGATGCCGAGATCGACGCGGTGGTCGGCTGGCGCACCCACCCCGACGTCAACCGGTGGCTGCTGCACACCGAGGTCGACCTGGAGGAGTCCCGGGCCCTGTGGCACTCGGGGGTCGACGACCCGTTCGACCACCACGTCGTCGGTGTTGCCGACGCCGGTGCCGTCGTCGGCACCGTCTCGGTCATGGTCGTCGACGGGATGGGTCAGGGCCGGGACTCCCCGGCGGTCCGCAGCGAGGGGTCCCTCGGCTACCTGCTCGACCCGGCGCACCACGGGCGGGGCTACGCCACCGAGATGGTGCGCGCCGCGCTCGACCTGGCCTTCGGCGAGCTCGGGCTGCACCGGGTGACGGCCGGCTGCTTCGCCGACAACACGGCATCCTGGCGGGTGATGGAGAAGGCCGGGATGCGGCGGGAGCAGCACGGCATCCGCGACTCCTGGCACGCCGAGCTGGGGTGGGTCGACGGCTTCACCTACGCCGTGCTCGCGGACGAGCGGCGCTGACGACGTGGGTGCGTGGCAGGCTGTGGCGGGCACCCGGCAACCGGCCGCCGGGGCCGCAGGCAACCGGCGAAGGGAAGCACCGTGGGCGACATCCTCGACGAGCTGCAGTGGCGGGGGCTGGTGGCGCAGACCACCGACGAGTCCGCGCTGCGCCAGGCACTCGCCGACGGGCCGGTCACGGCGTACTGCGGGTTCGACCCGACAGCGCCCTCGCTGCACTTCGGCAACCTCGTGCAGCTCGTGGTGCTGCGCCACCTCCAGCGGGCCGGGCACCGCGTCATCTGCCTGGTCGGCGGGTCGACCGGCCTGATCGGCGACCCGAGGCCCACGGCCGAGCGGGTGCTCAAGAGCAAGGAGCAGACCGCGCAGTGGGTGGCGAACATCCGCCGGCAGGTCGAGCCGTTCCTGCAGTCCGAGGGCGACAACCCCGCGGTGTTCGTCGACAACCTCGACTGGACCGCGCCGCTGTCGGCGCTGGACTTCCTGCGCGACGTGGGCAAGCACTTCCGGGTCAACCAGATGGTGAAGAAGGAGGCCATCGCCGCGCGGCTGAACAGCGACGAGGGCATCTCGTACACCGAGTTCAGCTACCAGCTGCTGCAGGGCCTGGACTACCTGCAGCTGTACCGCGACTTCGGCTGCACCCTGCAGACGGGCGGCAACGACCAGTGGGGGAACCTCACGGCCGGCTCCGACCTCATCCACCGCGTCGAGGGCGCGTCGGTGCACCTGCTCACCACGCCGCTGCTCACGGACTCCTCGGGCGAGAAGTTCGGCAAGAGCGCCGGGAACGCCATCTGGCTCTCCGCCGAGATGACCAGCCCCTACGCCTTCTACCAGTACTGGCTCAACGTCGAGGACGCCTCGGCGGTGACCCTGCTCAAGGTGTTCACCGACCGTTCGCGCGAGGAGGTCGCCGAGCTCGAGCGCCAGGTGGAGACCGAGCCGTTCCGGCGCGCGGCGCAGAAGACGCTGGCGGCCGACGTCACGACGCTGGTGCACGGGGCCGCCGCCACGGCGTCGGTGCAGGCAGCCAGCGAGGCGCTGTTCGGCAGGGGCGACCTGCGCGAGCTCGACGCGCAGACGCTGGCCGACGCCACGGCCGAGCTGCCCGGGGGGGCGGTGCACGTGGGGATGAGCGTGGTCGACGCGCTCGTGGCCGTCGGCCTGGTCGAGTCGCGCAACGCCGCCCGGCGGGCCATCGGTGACGGCGGTGCCTCGGTCAACGGGGCCAAGGTGACCGATCCGGAACGGGTCCTGGAGGCCGGCGACGCGCTGCACGACCGCGTCGTCGTGCTCCGCCGGGGCCGCAAGGCACTGGCCGCCGGCCGCCTGGTGGATGCCGGCTGAACCGACCGCAGCACACCGGTATGGGTGGCATCGCGCGAAACCCGGTGCCTCCCAGGGGAGTTGGTCGCCTTCTGGGCCTGGAGACTCGCTCGCCGCCGAGCCGATTTGTGTTCGGCGCACACGGTCATCTAATGTTCTCGACGTCAGCCCGAGAGGGAGGAACGGACGCCAAGCGGATGGGTAGCCACCCAGCCCCAAGCAGGCCGGTCCCGCGAGCTGATCCCACTCCCAGACAGGGACGTCCGGCCACTTCGGTGGCCGAGCGGAACCGAGTTGGAGCAGGCGCC
Organism: uncultured Actinomycetota bacterium; assembly: GCA_963747405.1. GTDB lineage: Bacteria > Actinomycetota > Actinomycetes > Actinomycetales > Dermatophilaceae > Fodinibacter. The sequence goes on along the minus strand of CAVVFG010000008.1, from coordinate 127,902 downwards.
CCAGGGTGCTAGAGTGGGCGCCCCGCAGAGATCCAAGCGCGATCCTGTCCGGCCGCTCTCCAGAGCGGATCACGGATTTGACGCCCAAGCAAGGACGCGGGTAAGTTAGAACAGTTGCCCCGCCGCCAGGCGAGGCACACCGGATACCAGCCCCGACGACGAGCTCGCTGAGCGAGTCGCTGGTGCGCGTCCGAACCTTGAGAACTCAACAGCGTGTCAAAAATCGATGCCAAGTAATACCTCGTCGCATCGTTTCCGAGTCGGCCACAGGCCGGCGAAGCAGCGATGCACGAAAATCCTTTGGTTGACAACGAACAACAGCGAGAGCTGGTTGTTCGTGCTCAGCCAGTGAAACAACCCTCCAAGGGTTAAAGATCTATCGGTTCGCCGGTAATCACAACATCAACGGAGAGTTTGATCCTGGCTCAGGACGAACGCTGGCGGCGTGCTTAACACATGCAAGTCGAACGGTGACCTCGAGAGCTTGCTCTTGGGTGATCAGTGGCGAACGGGTGAGTAACACGTGAGTAACCTGCCCCAGACTCTGGAATAACCCCGGGAAACCGGAGCTAATACCGGATACGAGACGGAGTCGCATGGCTACCGTCTGGAAAGTTTTTCGGTCTGGGATGGACTCGCGGCCTATCAGCTAGTTGGTGAGGTAACGGCTCACCAAGGCGACGACGGGTAGCCGGCCTGAGAGGGCGACCGGCCACACTGGGACTGAGACACGGCCCAGACTCCTACGGGAGGCAGCAGTGGGGAATATTGCACAATGGGCGAAAGCCTGATGCAGCGACGCCGCGTGAGGGATGAAGGCCTTCGGGTTGTAAACCTCTTTCAGCAGGGAAGAAGCGAAAGTGACGGTACCTGCAGAAGAAGCACCGGCTAACTACGTGCCAGCAGCCGCGGTAATACGTAGGGTGCGAGCGTTGTCCGGAATTATTGGGCGTAAAGAGCTTGTAGGCGGTTTGTCGCGTCTGCCGTGAAAATCCGGGGCTCAACCCCGGACTTGCGGTGGGTACGGGCAGACTAGAGTGTGGTAGGGGAGACTGGAATTCCTGGTGTAGCGGTGAAATGCGCAGATATCAGGAGGAACACCGATGGCGAAGGCAGGTCTCTGGGCCACTACTGACGCTGAGAAGCGAAAGCGTGGGGAGCGAACAGGATTAGATACCCTGGTAGTCCACGCCGTAAACGTTGGGAACTAGGTGTGGGCCTCATTCCACGAGGTCCGTGCCGCAGCTAACGCATTAAGTTCCCCGCCTGGGGAGTACGGCCGCAAGGCTAAAACTCAAAGGAATTGACGGGGGCCCGCACAAGCGGCGGAGCATGTGGATTAATTCGATGCAACGCGAAGAACCTTACCAAGGCTTGACATACACCGGAAACATCCAGAGATGGGTGCCCCGCAAGGTCGGTGTACAGGTGGTGCATGGTTGTCGTCAGCTCGTGTCGTGAGATGTTGGGTTAAGTCCCGCAACGAGCGCAACCCTCGTTCTATGTTGCCAGCGCGTAAAGGCGGGGACTCATAGGAGACTGCCGGGGTCAACTCGGAGGAAGGTGGGGATGACGTCAAATCATCATGCCCCTTATGTCTTGGGCTTCACACATGCTACAATGGCCGGTACAAAGGGCTGCGAAATCGCAAGATGGAGCGAATCCCAAAAAACCGGTCTCAGTTCGGATTGGGGTCTGCAACTCGACCCCATGAAGTCGGAGTCGCTAGTAATCGCAGATCAGCAACGCTGCGGTGAATACGTTCCCGGGCCTTGTACACACCGCCCGTCAAGTCACGAAAGTCGGTAACACCCGAAGCCGGTGGCCCAACCCTTGTGGAGGGAGCCGTCGAAGGTGGGACTGGCGATTGGGACTAAGTCGTAACAAGGTAGCCGTACCGGAAGGTGCGGCTGGATCACCTCCTTTCTAAGGAGCACTGGTCGCGACAGCGATCCAGAGCCTGGTCTGACTGCGAATGTCGGTCAGCAGGTGCTCAAGGGTGGAACATCGATTATTTGGCACCGGACCTGGTCCGGCTCGCAAGTACAGCTCCCGCTAGGGAGCGTGGAAAGCGGCCGGGGACGGAACGGTGCCTGACACGTTGTTGGGTCCTGAGGGCTCGGACGAAAGTCCCCCTTAGGCCGTTTACGGCCCTGGACCCCTACCGCGGACGAACCGCCGAGCTTGCTCGGTAGGCGCCGGCACCGGTGGGGGCCCGCCCGTATGTTGAGAACTACACAGTGGACGCGAGCATCTTAAAATCTTTGTGCATCAAGTTTTTAAGGGCAAACGGTGGATGCCTTGGCACCAGGAACCGAAGAAGGACGTAGGAATCTGCGATAAGCCTCGGGGAGTCGATAACCAGACTGTGATCCGAGGATTTCCGAATGGGGAAACCCGGCTGGAGGCAAGTCCAGTCACTCCCGCCTGAACACATAGGGCGGGTAGAGGGAACGTGGGGAAGTGAAACATCTCAGTACCCACAGGAAGAGAAAGCAACCGCGATTCCGTGAGTAGTGGCGAGCGAAAGCGGAACAGGCTAAACCGATCATGTGTGATAGCTGTCAGGCGTTGCATGGTCGGGGTCGTGGGACTTCTCGGTCGGATCTGACAGTCCGACATGGAGTCAGAAATGCGCGTCATAGTCGAAGGGCATTGAAAGGCCCGGCACAGAGGGTGCGACCCCCGTAGACGAAATGGCGAGCACTCCAGAGAATCATCCCAAGTAGCACGGGGCCCGAGAAATCCCGTGTGAATCCGGCGGGACCACCCGCTAAGCCTAAATATTCCCTGGTGACCGATAGCGGACAAGTACCGTGAGGGAAAGGTGAAAAGTACCCCGGGAGGGGAGTGAAATAGATCCTGAAACCGTTTGCCTACAATCCGTTGGAGCCTCCTTGTGGGGTGACAGCGTGCCTTTTGAAGAATGAGCCTGCGAGTTAGTGCTCAGTGGCGAGGTTAACCCGTGTGGGGAAGCCGTAGCGAAAGCGAGTCCGAATAGGGCGATTTAGTCGCTGGGTCTAGACCCGAAGCGGAGTGATCTACCCATGGCCAGGTTGAAGCGACGGTAAGACGTCGTGGAGGACCGAACCCACTTAGGTTGAAAACTGAGGGGATGAGCTGTGGGTAGGGGTGAAAGGCCAATCAAACTCCGTGATAGCTGGTTCTCCCCGAAATGCATTTAGGTGCAGCGTCACGTGTTTCTTACCGGAGGTAGAGCTACTGGATAGCTAATGGGCCTCACCAGGTTACTGACGTTAGCCAAACTCCGAATGCCGGTAAGTGAGAGCGTGGCAGTGAGACTGCGGGGGATAAGCTCCGTAGTCGAGAGGGAAACAGCCCAGACCACCATCTAAGGTCCCTAAGCGTGTGCTAAGTGGGAAAGGATGTGGAGTTGCATTGACAACCAGGAGGTTGGCTTAGAAGCAGCCACCCTTTAAAGAGTGCGTAATAGCTCACTGGTCAAGTGATTCCGCGCCGACAATGTAGCGGGGCTCAAGCACACCACCGAAGCTGTGGCATTGACACATTGCCCGGTCGTGACACCTGCGGGTTCACGATCCAAGCGTGTTGATGGGTAGGGGAGCGTCGTGTGGCCAGGGAAGCGGCGGAGTGATCCAGCCGTGGAGGCCACACGAGTGAGAATGCAGGCATGAGTAGCGAATGACGGGTGAGAAACCCGTCCGCCGAATAACCAAGGGTTCCAGGGTCAAGCTAATCTGCCCTGGGTAAGTCGGGACCTAAGGCGAGGCCGACAGGCGTAGTCGATGGACATCCGGTTGATATTCCGGAACCGGCGAAGAACCGCCCATGACGAACTTACCGATGCTAAGCGCCTGAAACTGGTTGATCCGATCCTTCGGGAAAGGGCTTCCAGCGGAGCGCGCGACCCTAAGTAGTAGTAGTCAAGCAATGGAGAGACGCAGGAAGGTAGCCTCCGCGTGGCGATGGTAGTCCACGTCCAAGGGTGTAGGGAGCGAGATAGGTAAATCCGTCTCGCACATATCCTGAGACCTGATAGTGACCGCGAATGCGGGAAGCAGGGTGATCCTATGCTGCCAAGAAAATCTTCTAGCGAGGTTCGAGCCGCCCGTACCCCAAACCGACTCAGGTGGTTAGGTAGAGAATACCAAGGCGATCGAGTGAATCGTGGTTAAGGAATTCGGCAAAATGCCCCCGTAACTTCGGGAGAAGGGGGGCCCAGACCTTGAAGGACTTCACGTCCTAGGGGAAAGGGCCGCAGAGACCAGGGAGAAGCGACTGTTTACTAAAAACACAGGTCCGTGCGAAGTCGCAAGACGATGTATACGGACTGACGCCTGCCCGGTGCTGGAAGGTTAAGAGGACCGGTTAGACCTTCGGGTCGAAGCTGAGAATTTAAGCCCCAGTAAACGGCGGTGGTAACTATAACCATCCTAAGGTAGCGAAATTCCTTGTCGGGTAAGTTCCGACCTGCACGAATGGCGTAACGACTTCTCCACTGTCTCAACCGCGAACTCGGCGAAATTGCACTACGAGTAAAGATGCTCGTTACGCGCAGCAGGACGGAAAGACCCCGGGACCTTTACTATAGCTTGGTATTGGTGTTCGGTACGGCTTGTGTAGGATAGGTGGGAGACTGTGAAGCATGCACGCCAGTGTGTGTGGAGTCAACGTTGAAATACCACTCTGGTCGTTCTGGATATCTAACCTCGGTCCGTGATCCGGATCAGGGACAGTGCCTGGTGGGTAGTTTAACTGGGGCGGTTGCCTCCTAAAAGGTAACGGAGGCGCTCAAAGGTTCCCTCAGCCTGGTTGGCAATCAGGTTTCGAGTGTAAGTGCACAAGGGAGCTTGACTGCGAGAGAGACATCTCGAGCAGGGACGAAAGTCGGAACTAGTGACCCGGCGGTGGCTTGTGGAAGCGCCGTCGCTCAACGGATAAAAGGTACCCCGGGGATAACAGGCTGATCTTGCCCAAGAGTCCATATCGACGGCATGGTTTGGCACCTCGATGTCGGCTCGTCGCATCCTGGGGGTGGAGTTGCTCCCAAGGGTTGGGCTGTTCGCCCATTAAAGCGGTACGCGAGCTGGGTTTAGAACGTCGTGAGACAGTTCGGTCCCTATCCGCTGTGCGCGTAGGAAACTTGAGAAGGGCTGACCCTAGTACGAGAGGACCGGGTTGGACGAACCTCTGGTGTGTCAGTTGTCCTGCCAAGGGCACGGCTGATTAGCTACGTTCGGAAGTGATAACCGCTGAAAGCATCTAAGCGGGAAGCACGCTTCAAGATGAGGTTTCCATGGGGTTTACCCCGAGAGGCTCCCGGCTAGACTACCGGGTTGATAGGCCAGACGTGGAAGTGCAGCAATGCATGTAGCTGACTGGTACTAATAAGCCGACAACTTGATACACACCCAAAGATTTCAATGCGTGTTCGCGTCCACTGTGCAGTTCCCGAGATACGGTCGGGACGACTGACATCTCCATAGAGTTTCGGCTGTCATAGCGAAGGGGAAACGCCCGGCTCCATTCCGAACCCGGAAGCTAAGCCCTTCAGCGCCGATGGTACTGCACTGGTGACGGTGTGGGAGAGTAGGACGCAGCCGGACATACTTTCCAGAAAGGGCCCACCTCAATAGGTGGGCCCTTTCTCATGTCGCGACGACTGTCGGCGACGTCGGGCCGACAGGTCACCCTGCCGGCCGCGTCGAGGGCTCACGGCGCCGGCTCGTCCGCCGCCGCGCATCCGTAGACTGATCGACGGCATCCCGTCCGCGGGCCAGCCGCCCAGGACCGACCCCAGGAGTTGATGGCGTGCCCGAGGAGAGCGGCGATGCTCGCGCCGGCGAGAACCGTGCGACCGGCCGACCCCCTCAGCGGGGCGGTGCGGCCGGCAAGGGTGGCGCCGCTGCTGGAAAGGGCCGGCACGGTGGCGCAGGCCGTCCGGGCAGCACAGGTCATGCGGGCGGGCGGCCGGCCACGGCATCCGATCGCAAGGACGACCGCGAGAGCCGGGGTGGAGCGCGACTGGCGCCCAAGGGACCACGCCTACCCGAGCCCCGCATCCCTGAAGGGGTGACCGGCAAGGAGCTCGACCGGGCTGTCCACTCCCAGCTGCGCACGCTGTCGAAGGAGAACGCCGAGGGCGTCGCGCAGCACCTGGTGATGGTCTCGGCGTTCCTCGAGGCCGACGACATCGACGCAGCCCTGGCCCATGCCGAGACCGCGGTCCGCCGCGCCGGTCGGGTGCCGGCTGCGCGTGAGGCCCTGGGCATGGTGGCGTATCGGCAGGGCGACTTCGCGCGGGCGCTCACCGAGTTCCGCACCGTGCGCCGGCTGAGTGGGTCATCGCATCTGCTGCCGCTCATGGTCGACTGCGAGCGTGGCCTGGGCCGGCACGGGCGCGCGCTCGACCTCGCCGCGACTCCCGAGGCCGCCGGCCTCGAGGAGTCCGAGCGGATCGAGCTCGCGATCGTCGTGTCCGGCGTCCGCCGTGACCTCGGGCAGGAGGACGCCGCCTTGCTGGCGCTGCAGGTCCCGGCCCTGCGCCGTAGCCCCACCGCCGGCGTCCACCGCCTGCACTACGCCTACGCGGACGTGCTGCTCGGCCTGGGCAGGGAGGAGGAGGCGCGTGAGTGGTTCGTCAAGGCCATGCAGGGCGACACCGAGGGAGAGACCGACGCGATCGAACGCGTGGAGGAGATCGACGGCATCGCGCTCGACCTGGGCGACGACGAGCTCGAGGAGCCCGACGTGGTGATGGCTCGCGCGCAGGCGCCCGATGCCGACCCGCACGACGGCCGGCCCGTCGAGGAGCCGGGGGAGTGACCTCGCCCGGCTCGCTGGTGACCCGCTACTCGGCGGTGGTCTGCGACCTCGACGGTGTCGTCTACCGCGGCGCGAGCGCCGTGCCGCACGCGGTCGAGGTGCTCGGCGGCCTGAGCGTTTCCGTGCTCTACGCCACCAACAACGCGTCACGCTCGCCGGCCGACGTCGTCGGCCACCTGGGCGACCTCGGCCTGACCTGTACGCCCGAGGCGGTCGCCACCAGTGCGCAGGCCGGTGTCTGGTTGCTGGCGCAGCGGCTGCCGGCCGGCAGCCCCGTGCTGGCGGTCGGCGGGCCGGGTGTCGCGACCGCCCTCGCGCAGGGCGGGCTGCGCCCCGTGCTCCCGGCGGATGCCGCGGACGTCGCCCTCGATGCGGTCCTGCAGGGCTACGGCCCGGACGTGACGGCGAGCGACCTGGCCGAGGCTGCGTACGCCGTGGAGGCCGGCGCCACCTGGGTGGCGACCAACACCGACGGCACGCTGCCGACCGACCGGGGGGTGGCACCGGGCAACGGCTCGTTCGTCGCCGCCGTCGAGCGCGCCGTCGGCGCCCCACCAAACCTCGTCGCCGGAAAGCCCGAGCCGCCCCTGTACCTGCTGTGTGCCCAGCGCCTCGACCTGCCTGCGAGCCGGCTGCTGGCTGTCGGTGACCGGCTCGACACCGACATCGAGGGGGCCGTGGCCGCCGGGATGGACTCGCTGCTGGTGCTGACGGGGGTCGACGACCTGCGGGCCTGCCTCGAGGCGCCCGCGCAGCGGCGCCCCACTTGGGTGGCGCCCGACCTGCGGGGCCTCCTTGCCGACCCGGACGACGCAGCCGGTGGGCTTCGCGCGCTGGCCGATGCCGTGGGTGCGGTGCACTCCGCGCGTGACGCGGGAGCCGCGAAGACCGAGGTCGACGCGTTGGTGGCCCGGGCCGAGTCCGTGGTCGAGAACGCCGCGTCCCGGTAACGTGACCCGGAAGGGCGGCTGTCCGGGCTGCCACGTGTCAGGAGGACCCATGGCCAAGCGCTCCATCCAGGGCTACGTCGAGCTCGCGTCAGGGCTCGGTGAGCTCACCCGCAGTGCCGCCAAGGAGGCGGCCGCCGAGATCCTCGCCCTGGCCGGCTCGGACGCCTCGCGCAAGAAGGCCGCCAAGCAGGTCAGCGGGCTGGCCGACGAGCTGCTGCAGGCCGCGGAGTCCAACCGGAAGGCGCTGGTGCGCCTGGTGCGTCGCGAGGTGGACTCGGCCGTCGCCAAGCTCGACGTCAACCGGATCTCCACCGACGTGCAGGCCCTCGCCGCCACGGTGGCGGGGCTGGCCGCGCAGGTCGACGACCTGGCCCGCTCGGCGACCGGCATGACTACGCGCACGCCCGGACCGGTGGCTGACTCCATCGTCGACCTCGGGCCCGAGCCGGCCCGGGTCGCCCCGGCCGTCCCGGCGTCGACGGCACCGCAGGCGTCGACCGGGTCCACGAGTGCGCCGGCCACGAAGGCTGCCGCCCCGAAGGCGGCGGCTGAGAAGGCTCCGGCCACACAGTCCGCCACGACGACGGCGGCTGCGGCGCCGAATGCCCCGACGGCCAAGAAGGCTCCGGCGAAGAAGGCTCCGGCGACAAAGACCTCGACGGCGAAGAAGGCGCCGGCGAAGAAGACCTCGACGGCCAAGAAGACCTCGACGGCGACAAAGGCGCCGGCGACGAAGACCTCGACGGCCAAGAAGACCTCGACGGCGACAAAGGCGCCGGCGAAGAAGACCTCGACGGCGACAAAGGCGCCGGCGAAGAAGACCTCGACGGCCAAGAAGACCTCGACGGCGAAGAAGGCGCCGGCGAAGAAGACCTCGACGGCGACAAAGACCGCGCCCAGTTCTGCCGGCGGCACCTCCTCGGCCAGCGCACCGGCGGACGGCGCGTGACCGAGCAGCACCTCGACAGCACTCCTGTGGAGGGCCCGGTGCCGGCACCGAAGGGTGCCCACGAAGCGGGGGCACCCCCGGCGACGGGCGACCTGGTCATCGACGCTGCCCTGGGCGACCTCGCCGCCGCACCCGGCGACGACCTCGACGCCCAGCTGGAGGCCGGCGAGGCGGTGCACCGCACGCTGCAGTCGCGGCTCACCGATCTCGGCGGCTGAGATCGGCCGCCTCGACGCCGAGCTTGTCCGGCGCGGCCTCGCGCGCTCGCGCGGCGAGGCCCGTGACCTCATCACCGAGGGCCTCGTCGTGGTCGCCGGGACTGCGGTCAGCAAGCCGTCGCACCCCGTCTCGGGCTCGGATGCCGTGTCCGTGACCTCGACCGGCCCGCGCTGGGTCGGTCGGGCGGCCCACAAGCTCCTCGCGGCCCTCGACGCGTGGAGCCCGCAGGGGCTCGAGGTCGCCGGGCGGCGCTGCGTCGACGTGGGCGCGTCGACCGGCGGCTTCACTCAGGTGCTGCTCGCGAGGGGCGCGGCAGAGGTGGTGGCCGTCGACGTCGGCCACGGCCAGCTGGTGCCCGAGGTGGCCAACGACGCGCGCGTGGAGGAGCGCAGCGGCACCACCGTGCGGGGGCTGACGGCGGCCGACCTCGGCGGCCCGGCCGACCTCGTCGTCGCCGACCTGTCGTTCATCTCCCTCTCCCTGGTCATGGGTGACCTGGCCGGCCTGCTGCGCCCCGACGGCGACCTGGTCGTGCTGGTCAAGCCGCAGTTCGAGGTGGGCCGCGGACGGCTCAACCGGCAGGGCGTGGCCACCGACCCCGCGGACCGCACCCGCGCCCTGGAGCGGGTGGTCGCGGCGGTCGGGAGCCACGGCCTGCACGTGCACGGCATCCGGCCGAGCCCGATCAGCGGTACGAGCGGCAACGCGGAGTACCTCCTGTGGGCGCGGTCGGTGCCGTCGGACACAATGAACACCGACCGGGTCGCCGACCTCGTGCGCGCGACCACCAGCCACCCACCGGGCGGAGGACGACGATGACGACCGCGCCGTCGCGCCGCATCCTGCTCGTCACCAACGTGCACCGCCCGGAGGCCCAGCAGCTGGCGGCAGACGTCGCCACCCGCCTCATCGCCTCCGGGGTGGGCGTGTGCGCGCCACCCGACGAGCTGGTCGACTCCCCGCTGGCAGCCGTCCCGGGGGTCCAGGCGTCCGCCGCCGGTGACGACTCCGACGGGCCCGACTCCGCGGCCGCCGGGTGCGAGCTGGTCTGCGTGCTCGGAGGCGACGGCACCATCCTGCGCGGCGCCGAGCTCTCCCGGGGGTCGTGCGTGCCCTTGCTCGGGGTCAACCTGGGGCACGTCGGCTTCCTCGCCGAGGCCGAGCGCGAGGACCTCGACGCCACCGTCGAGCGCATCGTCTCGCGCGACTACACCGTCGAAGAGCGGATGACCCTCGAGGTGCACGCCGTCGAGCACGGCCAGAGCGTCTTCTCGTCCTGGGCGCTGAACGAGGTGAGCGTCGAAAAGGCCTCTCGCGAGCGGATGCTCGAGCTCACCGTCGCGATCGACGGTCGCCCCCTGTCCACCTGGGGGTGTGACGGCATCGTCATGGCCACCCCCACCGGGTCCACCGCCTACGCGTTCTCGGCCGGCGGTCCGGTGGTGTGGCCCGACGTCGAGGCGTTGCTGCTGGTGCCCATCAGCGCGCACGCCCTCTTCGCCCGGCCGGTCGTGGTCGGCCCGCAGTCCCGCCTCGTCGTCGAGGTGCTGGCGCGCACCCAGGGCACCGGCGTCGTGTGGTGCGACGGCCGTCGCGCCGTCGACCTCCCCCCGGGCGCGCGCATCGAGGTGCACCGGTCCGACCAGCCCGTTCTGCTGGCGCGGTTGTCGCACGGCGGGTTCACCGACCGGCTGGTCGAGAAGTTCCGGCTCCCCGTGCAGGGCTGGCGCGGCGCCGCCGGCGCGATGATGTCCGACGCCTACCGGGACGGCCGCGCGTGATCGAGGAGGTCCGCATCCGCGACCTGGGGGTCATCGACGAGGCCGTGCTGCCGCTGCACCCCGGGCTGACCGTGCTCACCGGCGAGACCGGTGCCGGCAAGACGATGGTCGTCACCGGCCTGGGTCTGCTGCTCGGCGGGCGTGGCGACTCCGCCCTCGTGCGTGCCGGAGCCGACCGGGTCGTCGTCGAGGGCGTCATCGACCTGCCGGCGGGCCACCCCGCCCTGGCGCGCGCCGCCGAGGCCGGTGCCGACGTGGCCGACGGGCTGGTACTCGTTCGCTCGGTGTCCGCCGACGGCCGGTCCCGGGCCCACGTCGGTGGCCGCGCCGCGCCGGTGGGCGTGCTCGCCGAGCTGGCCGAGCACCTCGTCGCCGTGCACGGGCAGGCCGACCAGTGGCGGCTGCGCCGCGCCGACCAGCACCGTGAGGTGCTCGACGCCTTCGGTGGCCGCCAGGTCGCCGACACGCTCGCGGCGTACCGGGCGGTGCACACCGAGCTCACGGCTGCGGAGGCCGAGCTGGGCCACCTGCGAACCGCCGCGGCCGAGCGGGCCCGCGAGGCCGACGCCCTGCGTGCCGGTCTCGAGCGCATCGAGGCCCTCGACCCGCAGCCCGGCGAGGACGCCGCCCTCGCCCTCGAGTCCGAGCGGCTCGGCCACGCCGAGGAGCTGCGCGCCGGAGCCGGCGCCGCGCACACCGCCCTGGCCGGCGACGACGATGTCGGCATGCCGTCGCCGGGCGTGCTCGAGGCCCTGGCCACGGCGTCGGCGCGGTTGGCCGCGGTCAGCGGCAGCGACCCCGCCCTCGCCGAGATCGGCACCAGGGTCGACGAGCTGCGCTACCTGGCCGCAGACGTCGCCGCCGACCTGGGTGGCTACCTCGCCGACGCCGACATCGACCCGGCCCGCCTCGAGCAGGTCGAGCAGCGCCGGGCCGCCCTCGGTGAGCTGACCCGGCTCTACGGGCCGACCGTCGACGGCGTGCTGCGCTGGGGCGGCGAGGCCGCCCGGCGCGTGGACGAGCTCGACGGCACCGGTGACCGCATCGGCGAGCTGGAGGAGCAGGTCGTCACCCTCACCGCCGCGCGGCAGGAGTCCGCGGCCCGGCTCACCTCGACGCGCAGCGCGGCCGCGGCCGCCCTCGGCAGCCGCATCACCGACGAGCTGAGCCACCTGGCGATGGGCTCGGCCACCGTCTCGGTCGCGGTCGAGGATGCCGGGCGGTTCACCGCTGAGGGCCGCGACGACATCGAGATCCGCCTCGCCAGCGGGTCGGGCACCGCACCGCGGGCGGTGACCAAGGCGGCATCCGGTGGTGAGCTGTCCCGCGTGATGCTCGCCATCGAGGTCGCCACGGCCACCGAGGTCACCTCCGTGCCGACCTTCGTCTTCGACGAGGTGGATGCCGGGGTCGGCGGCCGCGCGGCCCTCGACGTCGGCGCCCGGCTCGCGGCGCTCGCCCGGCATGCCCAGGTGGTGGTCGTCACCCACCTCGCGCAGGTCGCCGCCCACGCCGACCGGCACCTGGTCGTCGAGCGGTCCGACGACGGGCACGTCACCCGCAGCGGGGTCCACGAGGTCGAGGGGGAGCAACGGGTCGCCGAGCTCGCCCGGATGCTCGGTGGCAGCGGCACCGATGCAGCGCTCGAGCACGCCCGCGACCTGATGGCGCGCGCCCGGGCCTAGCCCGACGTGGCACGATGGTGTAGATGTCCATCCGCCTTCCCGCCCGCAGCAAGCGCGGCCCCCGACCCGGGCTGGGCGGTCCGGCACGCGTCGACCGGCGTACCAAGGACCTCACCAAGCGGCTGCGCCCGGGTGATGTCGCGGTGATCGACCACGAGGACCTCGACCGGGTCAGCGCCGAGGCCCTGGTGGCCTGCAGACCGGCTGCCGTCATCAACGCGTCGTCGTCGATCTCCGGGCGCTACCCCAACCTGGGGCCCGAGATCGTCGTCGCGGCCGGAATCCCGCTGCTCGACCTGGCCGGGCCCGGCGTGATGACCATCAAGGAGGGCACCGAGCTGAGCCTGGAGGGTGGCGCGGTGCGCACCGCGGACAGCACGGTCGTGACGGCCACCGTGCTCGACCTCGAGGCCGTGCAACAGGCGATGACCCTCGCGCGCGCCGGACTGTCCGACCAGCTCGAGGCGTTCGCGCAGAACACCATGGACTACCTGCGCAAGGAGCGCGATCTGCTCTTCGACGGGGTGGGCGTCCCCGACATCCGCACCGACCTCGACGGCCGGCACGCGCTGATCGTGGTGCGCGGCTACCACTACAAGGACGACCTGGAGACCCTGCGGCACTACATCCGCGAGTACAAGCCGATCCTGATCGGCGTCGACGGCGGCGCCGACGCGCTCATCGAGGCCCGCCACCAGCCCGACCTCATCGTCGGCGACATGGACTCGGTGTCCGACGACGCGCTGCGCTGCGGCGCCGAGATCGTGGTGCACGCCTACCGCGACGGCCGCGCCCCGGGGCTCGAGCGGGTGCGGTCGCTGGGCGTCGAGCCGGTGGTCTTCCCCGCGACCGGCACCAGCGAGGACGTCGCGATGCTGCTCGCCGACGACAAGGGGGCCTCGCTCATCGTGGCCGTCGGCACGCACGTGACGCTCGTCGAGTTCCTCGACAAGGGCCGCTCGGGCATGGCGAGCACCTTCCTCACCCGGCTGCGGGTGGGCGGCAAGCTGGTCGACGCCAAGGGGGTCAGCCGGCTCTATCGGGCCCGCATCTCGGGCCTCAGCCTGGTCCTCATGCTCACCGTGGGGCTGCTCGCCCTCGGCGCCGCCCTGTGGTCGACGACGGGTGGCAGGGCCCTGCTGCAGGTGCTCGGCGCGCGCATCGACGACGTGTGGTCGTCCATCCAAGGAGTGTTCGGTTGATCGACTTCCGCTACCACCTGGTCTCCATCGTCTCGATCTTCCTGGCCCTGGCCGTGGGCATCGTGCTCGGTGCCGGCCCCCTCAAGGGCGAGCTCGGCGCGACGCTCAACAAGGAGCTGGCGGGGCTGCGCCAGGACAAGACCGACCTCAACAGCGAGCTGGGCGAGGTGCGGGCCGGTGCCGAGGCCCGCGACGCCTACATCGCCGAGACCAACCCGATCCTGCTCGCCGGGGTGCTGCAGGACCGCCGTGTCGCCCTCGTCGTGCTTCCCGGCTCCGATGCCGCGGTGTCCGAGGCGACGGCCGCCACGCTGCGCTCGGCCGGCGCTGCCGTCGTGTCGACCACCTCGGTCTCCGAGGACTGGGTGAGCGCCGACGACAGCATCGCCGCCAAGCGCGACACGGCGGTGCGGGCTGCAGCAGGGCAGGCGGGAGTCGACGTCTCCGACAGCGGGTCCGTGGCGCCACGCGACGTGCTGCTGGCGGGCCTGCTGACCGTGCCTTCCCAGGATCCCGCGCAGGCACTGGAACCCACCACCGCCGAGAAGGGCCTGGACGCCCTGGCCTCCGCCGACCTGATCCAGATCGACACCGAGGGGTTCGAGCTCGCCGACCTCGTCGTCGTGGTGAGCGGGGACAGCACCCAGGGTGACGCCGACGCCCGTGAGCAGGCGGCCGAGCGGTGGGTCGACCTCGTCATCGCCCTCGACACGCGCGCGTCCGGCTCGTTGGTGGCGGCCGCCGTGACGACGACGTCGGGCGACGGGGTGTCGGTGCTCGAGACCGTGCGCAACGACGCCACCGCCACCAAGGGCGTCTCGACGGTCGACAACGCCGGCGGCGCGCTGGGCCAGGCGAGCGTGGTGCACGGCCTGCGGGAGCAGACGGCCGGCGACGTCGGGCAGTACGGCCTGGCCCCGGGCGCCGACGCCCCCTACGCACCCATCCCGGCGTCGTGAGCCGGGTCGCGGCGGGAGCGCTTGCCGCGGCCGGCTCCGCGGTCGCGTACCGGGTGCTCACCGCCCGGGTGCACGCACCGCGCTGGCAGCGACGCAACCACGCGGGGAGCCCGGTGACCCTGCTCGAGGGTCCGGCCTACCTGGCCGGTGCCGCCCTCGGGGCCGTGCCGACCGGCCCGGCCGGGATGGTCGCCGTGCTCGGCTCGGGTGCGTTCGGCGCCCTCGACGACCTCGCCGGCGACGGCGCGAGCAAGGGGCTCAGGGGCCACCTGGGCGCCGCCGCCCGCGGCCGGGTGACCACCGGGCTGGTCAAGGTCGTCGGCATCGGGGCCACCGGACTGGTCGCCGCCGCCCTCGCCGACCGCCGGCGCCACGACGTCGCGGCCGTCGACACCCTGCTCGGGGGCGCCGTGGTCGCCGGCGCCGCCAACCTGGCGAACCTGCTCGACCTGCGCCCCGGGCGGGCCCTGAAGGCCACGGTGCTCGCGGGGCTGCCGCTGCTGCTGGTCGATGACGGCCCGGCCGCGGCACGGGCCGGCGCCGCCACCGGTGCGGCCCTGGGGGTGCTGAGCCCCGACCTCGCCGGCACCGCGATGCTCGGCGACACCGGCGCCAACGCCGCCGGTGCGCTGGTCGGCACCGCGCTGCTCGAGGCCACCGGCCGCCGCGGCCGCCTCCTGGCGCTCGCCGTGCTCACCGGGTTGACACTGGCCTCGGAGCGGGTCTCGTTCACCGCGGTCATCGAGTCGACCCCGGTGCTGCGCGAGCTCGACGCCTGGGGCCGGCCGGCACGATGACGGGGCGACGCTTCGCCTCGACGATCGCGGGGGCCGCCGGGCTGATCGCGGCCACCACGCTGCTCGCCCGGGTCGCCGGCTTCGCCAGGGTGCTGGTCTTCACCGAGTCGGTGCGCACCGGCGGCGTGGCCGGCATCTACCAGAGCGTCAACGCCATCCCGAACGTCATGTTCGAGATCGCTGCGGGCGGGATCCTCGCCGCGGTGGCGGTGCCGCTCATCGCCCAGCGGCTGGGCGCGGGTGAGCCAGAGCGGGCCGACCACACGGCATCCGTGCTGCTGTCGTGGACCCTGCTGGTGCTGGTGCCGCTGGCGGTGCTGCTCTGGCTGCTCGCCGGGCCCATCTCGTCGTTCTTCGTCGTGCAGAGCGACCCTCGAGCCGCCGAGGTGGCGGCCACGCTGCTGAGGATCTTCGCGGTGCAGGTGCCGCTCTACGGGCTGGGCATCATCCTCACCGGCATGCTGCAGGCCCACCGGCGCTTCCTCGCCGCCGCACTGGCGCCACTGGCGTCGTCGGTCGTCGTGCTGGTGTCGTACCTCTGGTACGGCTCGATCGTCGACGGCGAGGTGGCCCCCTCGCTCGTCGGGGACGAGGCGATCCGGGTACTCGGCTGGGGCACCACGCTCGGGGTCGTGGTGCTGTCGGTGCCGCTCGTCGTGCCGGCGATGCGCACCGGCTGGCGCTGGCGGCCGGCACTGCGGATGCCGGCCGAGGACGCGCGCCGGATCGGCGCCCTGGGTGGCGCAGGCATCATCGCCCTGCTCGCCCAGCAGGCGACCGTGCTGGTCACCCTGCGGCTGTCCAAGCAGTCCGGCGACCTCGGCACGATCACCGTGTACACCTACGCCCAGGCCGTCTACCTGCTCCCGTACGCCGTGCTCGCCGTGCCCGTCGCCACCAGCGCCTTCCCGGCGCTCGCGGCGCGCACCGGTGCGGGGGAGGACGTCACGCGAACCCTGGAGCGCACCATCCGGGCGGTGCTCGTGCTCACCGGGCTGTCGGTGGGCGTGCTCATCGCCGCGGCGCCGGCCGTCGGGGCCTTCTTCTCGTTGCTGGACGCCCGCCGGGGCGACGGCGCCACGAGCAGTGCCGCACTGGCCGCACTGCCCGCCACCCTCACCGCCTACGCCCCCGGGCTGGTGGGTTTCGGGCTGACCGCCCTGCTCACCCGCGCGCTGTACGTGCGCGGCCGGCCCACGGATGCCGGGCTGGCCGCGGCGCTCGGCTGGACCCTTGCCGCGCTGCTGCCCCTCGTCGTGCTCGCGGGCGGGGCGAGCCCCGCCACCACGCTGCGCTGGCTGGGCATCGGGTCGACATTGGGCATGACCGCCTCGGGCGTCGCGCTCGTGCTCCTCGTGCGGCGCACCTGGGGCCCGGGGGTCACCGCCGGAGCCGGGCGCACCACGGGAGCGCTCGTCGTGGCGGTCGCCCTGGCCGTCGCCGTCGGCGACACGGTCACCCGCGGCCGGCAGCTCGACACGCTGCCCGAGGCGGTGCTCGTGGGCGTCGCGGCCGGTGCGGTCGCCCTGGTGGTGGGGGTGGTGGCCCTGTCGATCGGCGACCGCGAGATGATGTCGCAGGTCCTCCAGCGCGGGAGGTCCCGTCGCCGCGGAGGGAGCTCGCAATGAGGGTGCTCGTCGTGCTCGGCACGAGTGCCGGCGGGGTCGGACACCACGTGCACGACCTGGTCGGGTCGCTGACCGGGGCGGGCCACCAGGTCGTCGTGGCGTGCCCTGCCGAGGTCGACCACCACTTCGCCCTGCACGACGTCGCCGGCACGGTGGTGCCCCTCGAGCTCGGCGACCGGCCGCACCCGGCGCGGGACGCCCGGGCCGTGCGCGCGCTCGGGAGGCTGGTCGGCGGCGCCGACATCGTGCACGCCCACGGCCTGCGGGCCGCGGCGGTCGCCGTGCTCGCCGCCGGCCGCGCGGCGGTGCCCGTCGTGGCGACGCTGCACAACGCCGCCCCCTCCGGCGCGCTCACCGGTGCGGTCTACGCCGCGCTGGAGCGCGTGGTCGCGCTCCGCAGCGCGCTCGTGCTCGGGGTGTCGGCCGACCTCGTCGAGCGGATGCGGCGGCTCGGGGCCCGACGCACCGGGCTCGCCGTCGTCGCCGCGCCCCCGGCGCGGTCCGCGGGTCGCGACCGGTGCACCGTGCGCACCGACCTCGGCATCCGGGGGCGCACGGCGCTGGCCGTCGTGGTCGCCCGGCTCGCGCCGCAGAAGGGGCTCGACCTGCTGCTCGACGCGCACCGCGAGCTCGCGGCCGGCGAGCCCCTCGACCTGGTCACCGTGGTCGCGGGGGACGGGCCGCTGCGGGACGCGCTCCAGGAGCGAATCGACGCCGAGCGGCTTCCGGTGCGGCTGCTCGGGCACCGTGCCGACGTGCCCGACCTGCTGGCCGCCGCCGACGTCGTGGTGTCGAGCGCGCTGTGGGAAGGGCAGCCGGTCGGCATCCAGGAGGCGCTGCACGCGGGCGCGGCGGTCGTCGCCACCGACGTCGGCGGCACCGCCGCGGTCGTCGGCGACGCGGCCCTGCTGGTGCCCGGTGCCGACCCGGTCTCCCTGGCGCGGGCCATCCGCGACGTCGTGGTGCACGGGGCGGTGCGCGACAACCTCCGGTCGCGGGCCGTCGAGCGAGCCGGCGAGCTGCCGACCGGGGCCGACGCGCTCGAGGCGGCCCTGGCCGCCTACCGCTGCGTGCGGCCCGAGGTGTCCGGTTCCTGATCGCGGGTCCGAGGGGTGGGAACCGGCGGGTCGCCAGACGTGTCGGGTCGGGCCCATCGTCGCCATGACGTATCGTTGAAGCCCGTGGTGCTCCAGACGACGAAACAGATCTTCGTGACCGGAGGCGTGGCCTCCTCCCTCGGCAAGGGGCTCACGGCCTCCTCCCTCGGGCACCTGCTCCGAGCGCGCGGGTTGCGGGTGACGATGCAGAAGCTCGACCCCTACCTCAACGTCGACCCGGGCACCATGAACCCGTTCCAGCACGGCGAGGTCTTCGTCACCGACGACGGGGCCGAGACCGACCTCGACATCGGTCACTACGAGCGCTTCCTCGACGTCAACCTCGAGGGCAGCGCGAACGTCACCACCGGGCAGGTCTACAACCGGGTGATCACCCGCGAGCGGCGTGGCGAGTATCTCGGTGACACCGTGCAGGTCATTCCGCACATCACCAACGAGCTGAAAGAGCGGATGCGGGCGCAGGCCGCCGGCTCGCCGGGGATCAGCGACGCCGACGCTCCCGACATCATCATCACCGAGATCGGCGGCACGGTGGGCGACATCGAGTCGCTGCCGTTCCTCGAGGCGGCCAGGCAGGTGCGGCACGACCTGGGCCGCGACGCCGTGTTCTTCCTGCACGTCTCGCTGGTGCCCTACCTCGCGCCGAGCGGTGAGCTGAAGACCAAGCCCACCCAGCACTCGGTCGCGGCGCTGCGCCAGGTCGGCATCCAGCCCGACGCCCTCGTGCTGCGCGCCGACCGCGAGATCCCCGAGTCCATCAAGCGCAAGATCTCGCTGATGTGCGACGTCGACACCGAGGCGGTGGCGGCCGCGGTCGACGCACCGAGCATCTACGACATCCCCAAGGTGCTGCACCGGGAGGGCCTGGACGCGTACGTCATCCGCCGGCTCGGGCTGACCTTCCGCGACGTCGACTGGACCGACTGGGACCTGCTGCTCGAGCGCGTGCACCAGCCCGAGCACGAGGTCGAGGTCGCGCTCGTCGGCAAGTACGTCGACCTGCCCGACGCCTACCTGTCGGTCACCGAGGCGCTGCGCGCGGGCGGCTTCCACCACGACGCCAAGGTGCGCATCCGCTGGGTGCCGTCGGACTCGTGCGAGAGCGAGACGGGCGCCCAGCGGGCGCTCGGCGGTGTCGATGCCGTGCTCGTGCCGGGGGGCTTCGGCGTGCGCGGCATCGAGGGCAAGGTCGGGGCGCTGCGCTGGGCCCGCACCCACCAGGTGCCCACGCTGGGCATCTGCCTGGGCCTGCAGTGCATGGTCATCGAGTACGCGCGGACCGTCGGCGGCATCGAGGGTGCCAGCTCGACCGAGTTCGACCCGCAGACCCCGGCCCCGGTCATCGCGACCATGGAGGAGCAGAAGGCCTACGTCGAGGGCGCCGGTGACCTCGGTGGCACGATGCGGCTGGGCAGCCAGACCGCCAAGCTGGTCGAGGGCTCGCTGGTCGCGCGTGCTTACGGCGCCACCACCGCCGACGAACGGCACCGCCACCGCTACGAGGTCAACGAGTCCTACCGCGAGGCGCTCGAGGAGGCCGGCCTGGTGATCAGCGGCACCCACCCCGACCTCGGGCTCGTGGAGTTCGTCGAGCTGCCCGCCCGGGTGCACCCCTACTACGTGGCGACCCAGGCGCACCCCGAGTTCAAGTCGCGCCCCACCCGGGCCCACCCGCTGTTCGCCGGCCTGATCGGCGCGGCCATCGAGGCCCAGCGGGCCTCGCGGCTGGTCGAGGTGGAGCGGCCCCGGCACCACGAGGCCGCCGAGGCGCATGCCTGAGCCGCTGCGAGACCGGCTCGACCCACGCCCGGTGCTGTCCACCGTGCGCTCCTTCGCGGGCCGCGTCTGGGACGTCGTCACCGAGGAGGTGGACCTCGGCGACGGGGGCGTCGTCACGCGCGACTTCGTCGAGCACACCGGAGCGGTCGCCGTGCTGGCCCTCGACGACGACGGGCGAGTGGTGCTCGTGCAGCAGTACCGCCACCCGGTGGGGGCCTTCGAGTGGGAGCTGCCGGCCGGGCTGCTCGACGTCGACGGCGAGCCACCCCGCCTCACGGCGGCCCGTGAGCTGCACGAGGAGGCCGACCTCGTGGCGGGGGAGTGGCACCTGCTGCTCGACCACTACGCCAGCCCGGGCGGGTCCAGCGAGTCGCTGCGGGTCTTCCTCGCCCGTGACCTGCGCGAGGTGCCCCACGCCGAGCGTCACGCACGCGACGGCGAGGAGCTCGGGATGCCGGTGCGCCGCGTGCCGCTCGACGAGGTGGCCGAGGCCGTGCTGGCCGGTGACGTGCACAACGGGACGCTGATCATCGCGGTCCTGGCGGCGGTGCGGTTGCGCGACCGCGGCTGGGTGGGGTTGCGATCCGTCGACGAGCCCTGGCTGACCCGGTCACCCGGGCGTCGTGACCACAACCCCGGCGACGACGCCCGGTGAGCGGGTTCGGTTCGGGGACAACGGCATCCGGCCCTTCGGTCGTGTGCCCCTGTGGTGGGGTGCCGAGCGGCGCGCTGCTCACCGAGTGCTGCGGCCCGGTGGTGTCGGGCGAGCGCCCGGCCGAGACGGCCGAGGCGCTGATGCGCTCGCGGTACACCGCCTACGCCCTCGGGGACGGCGACCACCTGTTCCGCACCTGGCACCCGCGCACGCGCACCGACGACGCGTCACCCGACCCGCGGGTGCGCTGGACCGGCCTCGACGTGCTCGACGTCGTGGGCGGCGGCCCGGATGACGCCGACGGGGTCGTGGAGTTCCGGGCCACCTGGGTCAGCCGCGACGGCGGGCCGGTGCGCCGGGGCGAGCTGCACGAGCGCAGCCGGTTCGCGCGGCGGGCGGGCCGCTGGGTCTACGTCGAGGCCGAGTAGAACCCTTCCCTCGGGCACCACCCCTCGACGGCACTGCCTCGCGGGGGCGACACTGGGGACACCGACTCGAGAGGGGACCGTCATGGCCACGAACAGGATTCCCGCCGCCGACGTGCCGCGCGGGACGGTGACCGGCGTCGCGGGCTACGCCGTCGGTGACAACGGCGAGTACTTCGCCGTCGGGCGCAGGTGTCGACACCTGCGGGCCGATCTCGCAGAGGGCAGCATCGACGCACAGGGTTGCCTGGTCTGCCCCTGGCACCAGTCGGCGTACGACGTGAAGACCGGCTCGATGGTGCGTGGTCCCCAGGGCTCGTTCGCGAAGGTGCCCGGGCTGGACGCCTTCTTCCGCGCTCTGACCAAGGCGTGGCCGCTCACGCGGGGCACGGTGACCCCCGACGGGGACGAGCTCGTCGTCGAGTGACGCGCCGCTGGCTAGCGCGGCCACCATGATCGAGGCCCGCCGGAGCGGCGCCTGGCGCAACGACTACGAGATCGTCGACGACGGCCGGCCGCGGGCTGTCTTCACCGGGTCGCTGTGGCGTGGCGGCGGGACGCTGACCGTGGACGGCCAGCGCTACGAGCTGGGGTCGTCGTCGTGGGCGACCGCGTACACGCTGGTCGACGACAGCGGCGCGGTGGTCGCGTCGGCCCGGCGGGTAGGCCGCAAGGACCGGTCGATCGACGCCGCCGGCGTCACCTCGGCGTTCCGTCGCTCGTCGGTGTGGAGCCTGGACCAGGAGCACGTGGTGCAGGGGATGCCGACGGGGTCGATCCGGCCCCCAGCATGTGGCGCGGTGACGCGGTGGCCGACCTGCCCGCGCTGCCTCCCCTCGTCGCCCTGTTCGCCGTCACCGTGGTGCTCACCACCTGGGACGGCGCGGCGGCCGCCACCTGACCCGAGCGTGCCCCGGTCACTGGTATGACACGAACTGCGGCGTCGGGTGCACCTGCGCCATCGTCTGCTCGGGCGTGAGCATGGGGGCGTCCTCGTCGGTGAAGTTCTTCCAGCCGAGCCACACTCCCTCGGGCAAATCGCGCTTGAGCGCCGACCAGGTGCCCTGCTTAGCGCCCTGGCCGCCCTGGCCGTCGGCGTGCACCAGCCACTGCACCTCGTCGAGCGAGGTGTCGAGCCGTTCGCGGTGGCGCAGCATCGCGAGGCTGAACTGGTGCAGGGTGAGCACCTTCGGCGGCAGGTCGTGGCGGCGCACCAGGGCGGCGAGCCAGGCGCCGACGGCGTTGACCTCGTCGATGTCGGCGTGCCCGATCTGGCGCAGCGGCTTCTCCCCGGGCTGCAGGCGCCACTCGGGATCGAGCGCGAGCCCAACCCATGGGCGCCGCAGCAGCTCCTCGTAGGCCTTGGCCTGGGTGAGGAAGTCATCGCGCCCCGGCTGCAGGTCGAGCACGATGTACGTGTCGGACCCCTCGGCTTCCTCCACCCACGGCAGCAACGTGCCGACCGGGGTGCGCCGCGAGTAGGAGCCGTCCTTCTGGGCCGAGCCGGCGGCCACCGTGGCGATCAGCTCGAAGGCCGGCACCACGGTCACGTCGCTGAGCGCCTGGTACTCGTCGGCGAGCGTGCGCACCCGGCGCACCGCCGCCGCGGCCGACTGCTCGCCGAGCATCCCGAGCGCCGCCGTCTGCGGGTGACCGTACAGCGCCACCATCAGCCGGTCGGGGAACGGCAGCAGGCCACCTCCGGGCAGCTCGGCGGCGTGGCGGGCGGTGCGGACGCGCTGGGCGAACCGCTTGGCCGGGCCGAGCCCGGGGCCGACGCCCAGCACGGGGGTGTCGACTGCCGCGCGCAGGGCGGCGCGGGCGTCGTCGGCGGCGCGGGGGTCGGCGCCGGGCATCATCACCCGGGTGGCTCCCACGGCGGCCAGCGTCGCCCCGATGCTGGCGGGCACGTCGGCGCCCGCCCGCACCAGGACGGTGCCGCGGTTGCGCGGCGGGGTCAGCGGCAGGCCCGGCACGTCCGCGAGGTCGCCGGGGTCACCGGCCTCCAGCACCTCTCGTTCGCCGAAGGCCGTCGGCAGCGGTGCCGGTGACTCCGTCTCACCGGATGACGGTGTGGCCGCGGCATCCCCTGTCCAGCGCACCACGGTGCTGGTACCGAGCCGGTCGAGCTCGGCCTCGACATCGGGCCCGGACACGAGCAGGGGGATGCCGAGCCGGCGCGCCGCGGCGGTGGCCGCGGTGACGTCGGGCTCGCTGCCGGAGCAGACCACGACGATGCTGGCGGCGGAGAGCAGGGCGCGGGACGCCGCCAGGGTCGCGCCCGCGTCACCCCCGGCGCCGCGGGGGTCGAGCGCGGACGCCGCGGTGCCGGGGCCGGGGGTCACCTGGTGGCGGCCGGGACGGTCGTCGTCAGCGCCCGGAGCGCCTCCCGCCGAGGAGTCCCGGTCGCGTGCCGGCCCGCTGCACGACGCCACGACGCCGGCCGACGCCACCGCCACGACGGCGGCAGCCGCCGACCTTAGCGCCGTGCGCCGGGGAAGGGAAGAGGTCATGGTGGCACCAAGCCTGACACGGCTTCGCCCGCACCGACGAGTCCATCGGTCTCGCGGCGCGTGGTACGAACGGCAGATGTACCTCGAGAACCTGGTCGTCGACGCGCAGGACCCGGCGGTGCTCGGTGGGTTCTGGGAGAGCCTGCTCGAGGCGGGCCCCACGCTCGTCGACCAGCCCGACGCCTTCGAGACCCGGCTCACCGTGCCCGGCGGCGCGGTGCTCGACCTGTGCTTCCAGCCGGTGCCCGAGCCGGTGGGACCCGACCCGCGGCTGCATCTCGACCTCAGCGGTGGCGCCCGCCAGGCGGAGGTGGTGCAGCGGGCGCTCGACCTCGGTGCCGACCACGTCGACATCGGCCAGGGCGACGTGCCGTGGGTGGTGCTCGCCGACCCGGAGGGGAACCCGTTCTGCGTCATGGAGGAGCGCCCCGAGTACGCCGCCTCCGGTCCGGTCGCGGCACTGCCGCTCGACAGTGCCGACCCGGCGCGCGACGCCGCGTTCTGGGCCGAGCTGTCGCGGTGGCGCCCGGTGGGGTCGAGGGTGCCCGCAGCGCTGCGCCACCCGTCGGGCCACGGCGTGCTGCTCGAGCTGTGCCCCGAGCGCTCGCCCAAGACCCCGTCGCAGAAGAACCGGCTGCACCTCGACATCCGGCTCGAGGCGCGCGACGACCCGGCTGCCGTGGTGGCCCGCGTCGTCGAGCTGGGCGGGCACGAGCTCGACCCCGACTGGGGCGACCTGCCGTGGCGGGTCGTCACCGACCCGTCGGGCAACGAGCTCTGCCTGCTGCCGGCGAGGTGACCGAGGGCGGCCTGCGACGTGCTCCTGAGTTCGCGGAGGGGACCGCGACGGGTGAGCCTGCCCGTAACCCGTTCGGAGCACGGCCCGCGGCCTCCGTAGACTGGGCCGGCCCGGGACCGGCGGCCGACAGCGAGCCGTTCGCGCCCGGCATCCGAACGCTTCTCCCGACCCGAAGGACCCCTTGTGCTCCGCTCCCACGAGGCCGGCACCCTGCGTGCCGCCCACTCCGGCCAGACCGTCACCCTCACCGGGTGGGTGGCGAAGCGGCGTGACCACGGGGGCGTGGCCTTCATCGACCTGCGCGACGCCAGCGGGATCGTGCAGGTGGTTGCCCGCGACGAGGTGCTCACGGGCGCCGCCCACGACCTGCGCAGCGAGTATGTCGTCAAGGTGGTCGGCGAGGTCACCGCTCGCGAGGAGCGCAACGTCAACCCCGACCTGCCCACCGGCGAGGTCGAGGTCGTGGCGAGCCACCTCGAGGTGCTCAACGCCTCGGCGCCGCTGCCGTTCCAGGTCGACGAGCGGGTCACCGTCGGCGAGGAGGCCCGGCTCAAGCACCGCTACCTCGACCTGCGCCGCCCGGGCGCGCACTCGGCCGGGCACGCCATCCGGCTGCGCTCGAAGGTCAACGCCGCGGCCCGGCGGGTGCTCGAGGCCCGCGACTTCGTCGAGATCGAGACCCCGACCCTGACCCGGTCGACCCCGGAGGGCGCTCGCGACTTCCTGGTGCCCGCGCGCCTGGCACCGGGCTCCTGGTACGCCCTGCCGCAGAGCCCCCAGCTGTTCAAGCAGCTGCTCATGGTCGCCGGCATGGAGCGCTACTACCAGATCGCCCGCTGCTACCGCGACGAGGACTTCCGGGCCGACCGGCAGCCCGAGTTCACCCAGCTCGACATCGAGATGAGCTTCGTCGAGCAGGCCGACGTGCTCGAGCTCGGCGAGGCGGTCGTCCGCGAGATCTGGCAGCTGATCGGGGTCGACCTGCGCACCCCCTTCCCCCAGCTGACCTACGCCGAGGCGATGAGGCGCTACGGCACCGACAAGCCCGACCTGCGCTTCGGCGTCGAGCTCGTGGAGTGCACCGACTACTTCACCGACACCCCGTTCCGGGTGTTCCAGAGCGAGTACGTCGGGGCGGTCGTCATGCCCGAAGGCGCGAGCCAGCCGCGCAAGCAGCTCGACGCGTGGCAGGAGTGGGCCAGGCAGCGCGGCGCCCGTGGCCTGGCCTACGTGCTGGTCCAAGACGACGGCACCCTGACCGGGCCCGTCGCCAAGAACCTGTCCGAGGGCGAGCTGGCCGGCCTGGCCGAGCACGTCGGCGCCCAGCCGGGCGACTGCGTCTTCTTCGCCGCCGGCGCCACCAAGGCGTCGCGGTCGCTGCTGGGCGCCGCCCGGCTCGAGATCGGCAGGCGCTGCGGGCTGATCGACGAGTCGGCGTGGAGCTTCCTGTGGGTGGTCGACGCGCCGCTGTTCGAGCCGGCCGCCGAGGCCGTCGCGGCCGGTGACGTCGCGGTCGGTGCGGGTGCCTGGACCGCCGTGCACCACGCGTTCACCTCACCCAAGGCCGAGTTCCTCGACACCTTCGACACCGACCCGGGGCCGGCGCTCGCCTACGCCTACGACATGGTCTGCAACGGCAACGAGATCGGCGGCGGGTCGATCCGTATCCACCGCCGCGACGTGCAGGAGCGCGTCTTCGCGGTGATGGGGCTGTCGGCGCAGGACGCGCAGGAGAAGTTCGGCTTCCTGCTCGACGCGTTCCAGTTCGGCGCCCCGCCGCACGGCGGCATCGCCTTCGGCTGGGACCGCATCGTCATGCTGCTCGGCGGCTTCGAGTCGATCCGCGACGTGATCGCCTTCCCGAAGTCGGGTGGCGGCTACGACCCGCTGACCGACGCCCCGGCACCGATCACGGCGCAGCAGCGCAAGGAGGCCGGCATCGACAGCCGCCCACCTGCATCCGCACCCCCGGGGCAGGGCTCGCCCGAGGTCAACCCGAACGAGAGCTGACCCACCGGTGCAGACCGCGTCCGCGACCGCCGTGCGGGCCGTGCTGTGGGACGCCGACGGCGTCCTGCAGCACGGCCCCGCCGGCTGGCGCGCTGACCTCGACGCCGTGGCCGGCCCCGAGTTAGCCGACGCCGTGCTGACCGCGGAGGGACCGGCCCTGCGGGGAGAGGTGCCGCTGCGCGATGCCCTCCGAACGATGCTGCGGGCCTGGCCGCGGGCGGCCGTCCACGTCGAGGACCTGCTGTCCCTGTGGACACAGGCCGTCGTCGACCCCGACGCCCTACGGCTCGTCGACGGGCTGCGGGCGAGCGGGGTGTCGTGCGCCCTCGCCACCAACCAGCATGACGTCCGGCGGGAATGGATGCGTGACACCCTGCGGCTGGACGAGCACTTCGACGCCGTCTACTACTCGTGCGAGGTGGGCACGGTGAAGCCCGACGCTGCCTTCTTCGGCCACGCGCTCGCCGACCTCGGGCTCCGCGGTGCCCAGGTGGGGCTCGTCGACGACAGCCCTGCCAACGTCGAAGGGGCGCGGGCAGCCGGCCTGCGGGCGGTACGCCACGACCCCGCGAGCGGCGCGCCCGGCCTGCGGGCCGAGGTGCGCGCCCTCGTCGGTGACGCGCCGACGGCCTAGCGCTCGAGGAAGGCCAGCAGCACGCGGTTGAACTCCTCGGTGTGCGAGGCGTTGATGCCGTGCGGGCCGCCCTCGACCACGTGCAGCTCGCTGCCCGCCACCTGCGCCGCGGTGCGCTGCCCGGACTTCTCGAGGGGCACGATGCCGTCGGAGTCGCCGTGGACGACCAGCGTCGGCACGGTGACCGACGCCAGGTCGCCGGTGAAGTCGGTGGTCCACGAGCGGATGCACTCGCGGGCGGCGTGCACGTCGGCCTGCAGGGCCAGGCCGAGCGACTCCTGCAC
This sequence comes from uncultured Actinomycetota bacterium, assembly GCA_963747405.1. Classification (GTDB taxonomy): domain Bacteria; phylum Actinomycetota; class Actinomycetes; order Actinomycetales; family Dermatophilaceae; genus Fodinibacter. The sequence continues at coordinate 100,708 of CAVVFG010000008.1, read as the reverse complement.
CTGCGCCTCGCTGACCTCGAGCACGCCGTCGGCACTGAAGAAGTTGCGGGTGAACCCCTCGAGGAAGCCGGGCGGGTCGGCCTCGAGAGCGGCCTGCATGCCGCCCACCGTCTCGTCGTCGAGCGCGCCGTCGGGGTGGGCGTCGTCGAGCGCGAGGCAGGGCGGGATGGCGGCGGCGAACACCGCGCTGTGCACCCGGTCGGAGCCGTGGGTGCCGAGGTAGCGCGCCACCTCGCCGCCACCCATCGAGAAGCCGACCAGGGTGAGGTCGCGCAGGTCGAGCCCGTCGACCACGGCCGCCAGGTCGCCGGTGAGCGTGTCGTAGTCGTAGGTCGAGGCGTCGCCCGGCTTGTCGCTCTGCCCGAAGCCGCGGCGGTCGTAGGTGACCACGCGGTAGCCGGCACCGGTGAGGGCCGGCACCTGGCCCGACCAGGAGGCGCCGCTGAGCGGCCAGCCGTGGACGAGGACGACGGGGCGGCCGTCGCCGCCGCTGTCCTCCACGTGGAGGTTCACCGGACCGTTGCTGATCGTGGACATCGTCGGCCTTTCGCGTCGGGTACAGGTGCTCTCACCCTAGGCACAGGTCAGGTGTCGAACCAGCGCGAGGTCCACTGCATCCCGGTCGTGAACCCGAGCCGGTGGTAGAGCCGGCGAGCGACGTCGTTGTCGGCGAACATGCCCAGCGCGCAGGCGCCTGCCTCGGCCACCGCCAGCCGGGTCAGGTGCGCGGTGACGGCCGCCCCCCATCCCTCCCCGCGGCGCTCGGTCGCGGTGGCGATGCCGGCCAGCGTGGGCGTTCCGGCGGCGCTCGGCTCGCTGCTGCCGGTGGCGACCAGCGCCTCGGTCTCGCTGTCGCGGACGGCCACCCAGCGCTGCCCCGGTCGGGCGAAGGGTTGGCCGTGGGTGCGGGGGCTGTGCTCGGCCAGGAACTGCTCCGCCTCGTCGCGACACGCCGGGTCGAGCGCCTCGACCTGCTCCTCGCCGCACAGCACCGGGGGCGCGGTGCGGGTCCACATCCAGTCCCACTCGCCGCCGCGGCTGCCGAGGTCGAGGCGCTGCGCGACCACCGGCATCAGGCCTCGCGCAACGCTGAGGTGCCGGTTGCCGCCGCCGGTGACCCAGCGGCGCACGGCCGGGTCGTCGAGCAGGGTTGCCAGCCCGGATGCCGTGCCGAGCGCGGCGGACCCCGGCACCCCGTGGTCGGAGCGGCGGTGGAAGGCGACTGCTCCGTCGGGTGCCGAGCCCACGGCGTACGCCGGGGGGACGAACCCGGCCCCGACGTCGAGGACGGTGACCGGGTGGCCCTTCGTGGCGTCGACGAGCTGGGCTGCGTTCTGCAGCAAGCGAACTGCGCTCATTCGGTGATGCCCCAGCGTTCGTGCAGGCGGCGCAGCGGGGTGGGGGCCCACCAGTTCACCGAGCCGAGCACCGACATCGTGGCGGGCACCAGCAGCATCCGCACCAGCGTCGCGTCGATGATGATCGCGAGCACCAGTGCCGTGCCCATCTCCTTCATCACCAGCAGGTCGCCGGCGGCGAAGCCGGCGAACACGATGACCATGAGCAGGGCGGCCGAGGTGATGATCCGGCCCGACCGCTGCAGGCCCAGGGTCACGGCCTCGCGGGTGTCGTGGCCCTGCTCGTGCAGCTCGACGATGCGCGAGAGGAGGAAGACCTCGTAGTCCATCGACAGCCCGAAGCCGAACGCGAGCACGAGGAGCGGGATGGTGTTCTCGACGGCGCCGGCCGAGGTGAACCGCAGCAGGTTCTCGAGGTGGCCGTCCTCGAAGATCCACACCGTGACGCCCAGTGCCGCCCCCAGCGAGAGAACGTTCATCACCAGGGCCTTGACCGGGATGACGACCGAGCCGGTCATCAGGAACAGCAGCACCAAGGTGGCGAGCACGACCAGGCCGATCGCCCACAGGGCCCGCTCGGCCACGGTCGCCCGGAAGTCGACGATGCCCGACGCCTGCCCCACGACCTTGGCGTCGAAGGGAGCGCGGTCGGTGCGCAACGAGTCGACCAGGGCGCGCGAGGCCTCGCCGGTGCCGTTGTCCCCGGTCTGGAAGCCGACCGTGGTGACGCCGTTGTCGAGCCGGTTGACCGGGTCGACCGACTGCACGCCCGGACGGTCGTCGGCCGTCCTGGCCCAGGCCTCGACCTCGGCGGCCGGGGCGGTGGTGACGAGCAGCACCTCGGCCCCGGCCAGCAGCGGGTAGCCCTCGCGGAAGTCCTCGTAGAAGGTGCGCTCGGGCGTGCCCTTCGGCAGCAGCTCGGGGCCCGAGGAGGTCAGCTCCATCCGCAGCGCCGGCACGGCGAGCACCACCAGCAGCCCGGCGACGGCGGTGATGACAGCCCACGGCATCCGGTGCACCACCTCGGCGAGGCGCGAGAAGACGCCGGTGTCGCCGGCGCTCTCGGTGCCGCGGCGCAGCAGCCGGCGCGCCCCGAGGGCGCACAGGGCCGGGATGAGCGTGAGCGCGACGGCCAGCGCGACGAGCACGACCGAGACGCCGGCCGCACTGACCGCCCGGATGAACTGGATCTGCAGCACGGCGAGCCCCGCCAGCGAGATGGCCACGGTGAGCGCCGAGAACACGACCGTGCGGCCGGCCCGGTGCATCGTGGTGGCGGTGGCCTCGACCACCTGCTCGCGGGTGAGCTCGCTGACGGGCGCGCCCTGCAGCATGGCGCGCAGCTCCTCCCGGAAGCGGGATACGACGAGCAGGCCGTAGTCGATGCACAGCCCGAGCCCGAGCACGGTGACCACGTTGACCACGGTGGCGTCGAGGTCGATCAGGTAGGAGAACCCGAGCAGCGACACCAGCGCGCCGGCGATCGAGGCGATGGCGCCCAGCACCGGGAAGCCCGCGGCGAGGAAGCCGCCGAACACGACGATCATGACGGCGAAGCTCACCGGCAAGGCGATGCCCTCGCCGCGCTGGCCGTCGGCCTTGACCTGGGCGATGATCCGGTCGACCAGGCTGCGCAGGCCGCCGCGCTGGTCGCCGGTGGCGCCGGTCTGCTCCGCCAGCCGGTCGAGGGCTCCGTCGACCTGCTCGGTGGCGCTGGCCTCCTGCTCGGCGGTGTTGTCGGCGTCGAAGGTGACCACGGTCGCGAAACCGCCGGATGCCGGGTCGCCGTCGAGCGTGAAGCGCAACGCCTGCGGGCTGGTCGGGCCGTCCGGCACGACGAACGGGTTGACGGCCGACTCCACGTGCTCGACCGCGGTGAGGTCGCGGACCGCGGCGGCCGCGGCGGCGGCGACCGCCGGGTCGGCGAGGTCGACGCCGGTGAGGGTCTGCGTGTAGGTGCTGAAGCCGCTGCCGCCACCGGTCGCGAGCAGGTCGCGGCCGGCCTGGTTCTCGCCGTCGACGACGATCTCGCCGCTGTCGAGCCGGTCGAACAGGCTCGGCGTGCCGAACGCACCCAGCGCGACCGCGAACCCGGCCATGACCAGCACCGCCCACCCGACGACCACGACCCGGGCCCGGCGGGCGACCACCGCCCCCCAGCGGCGCAGGAGGGCGCCGTGCCGGTGGCCGCTCTCGCTCATGGGGCCAGCGTGCCAGAGGCCGGTTCCGCTGCCGACGGCCCCTCGTGTGCCACGGTGGTGCGATGAGCGCCACCAGAGTCCGACCAGACCGCACCGCCGACGAGCGCACCCAGCTGCTCGGGTGGTTCGACCTGCAGCGCGGCATCGTGCGCCTGAAGTGCGAGGGGCTCTCCGACGATGACGCCCACCGGGTGATGGTGCCGAGCTCGCCGCTGATGACCGTCGCCGGCATCGTGTCGCACCTGCGCTGGTGCGAGGAGCTGTGGTTCCGTGAGGTGCTGCTCGGCCAGCCCGGCGTCGGACGCGGCTACGGACCGCTGGCCGACGACGTCGAGGACTCCGAGTTCCTCGTCGACGGCATCCCGCTGGCGACCCTGCTGCAGGAGTACGACGACGAGTGCGCCCGCTCCGACGCCGCCATCGCCGCCCGCTCCCTGGACGCGGCGGGCAGCACCGCCCTGCACGCGGTCGGCACGGCATCGCTGCGCTGGATCCTGCTGCACATGCTCGAGGAGACCGCCCGGCACGCCGGGCACCTCGACCTGATCCGCGAGCTGGTCGACGGCGAGACCGGCTACTTCTGACCTCGCCGGTACTCGCGAACGTGGGTGAAAGCCGTCGCCCGGACGGTGATCTTCACCCACGTTCACCGTCGGGGGCGCCGCTCGGGCGGGATAGCCTCGCCGGCGTGGGCCTCGACGACACCGACCTGTTCGGCGCGGCCGCCTCGGCAGGTGACGGCGGAGGCGGCGGCGCGGCCTCGCTGCCCCCGCTCGCGGTGCGGATGCGCCCGCGGAGCGTCGACGAGGTGCGCGGCCAGGGCGACGTGCTGCGCCCCGGCAGCCCGCTGCGCCGGCTCATCGAGGGCAGCGGGGGAGCGGCCGGCCCGATCTCGGCCATCCTCTGGGGGCCGCCCGGCACCGGCAAGACGACCCTGGCCCACCTCGTGGCCACCGCGGCCGACCGCGAGTTCGTCGAGCTGTCGGCGGTGACCGCCGGGGTCAAGGACGTGCGCGCCGTCATGGAGCACGCCAACCGGGCCCGCGACATGTACGGCCGGCAGACGGTGCTCTTCCTCGACGAGATCCACCGGTTCACCAAGGCCCAGCAGGACGCCCTGCTGCCGGGCGTCGAGAACCGCCAGGTCGTGCTCGTCGCCGCCACCACCGAGAACCCGTCGTTCTCGGTCATCGCACCGTTGCTCAGCCGCTCGATGCTGATCACGCTCCAGCCGCTCACCGACGACGACGTCGCCGACGTGGTCACCGCGGCCGTCACCGACCCGCGCGGCCTCGACGGCGCCTACGCCCTCGACGACGACGCCCGCGACCACCTCGTGCGACTCGCCGGCGGTGACGCCCGACGGGCGCTCACCTTCCTGGAGGCCGCGGCGGGAGTGGCCGACGACGCCGTCGCCCCCGGGGTCGACCGGCCGGATGCCGTGCCGATCACCCTGGCGCAGAGCGAGCAGGCCGTCGCGCAGGCCGCGGTGCGCTACGACCGCGCCGGCGACCAGCACTACGACGTCGCGTCGGCCCTCATCAAGTCGATGCGCGGCTCCGACGTCGACGCCGCCCTGCACTACCTCGCGCGGATGCTCGAGGCGGGGGAGGACCCCCGCTTCATCGCGCGGCGGGTGGTCATCGCCGCCTCCGAGGACGTCGGGCTCGCCGACCCCACCGCGCTGCAGACCGCCGTGGCCGCCCTGCACGCGGTCGCCCAGATCGGGATGCCGGAGGCCCGGATCATCCTGGCCCAGGCCGTCGTGCACAACGCGCTGGCGCCCAAGTCCAACGCGGCCTACACCGGCATCAACGAGGCGATCGCCGACGTGCGGGCCGGCAGGGGCGGCCCGGTGCCGGCCCACCTGCGCGGCAGCGGCTACGCGGGCGCCGCCCGCCTCGGGCACGGCAAGGGCTACGTCTACGCCCACGACGAGCCCGATGCCGTCGCCGCCCAGCAGTACCTGCCCGACGACCTTGCCGGCAGTACCGACTACTACCGCCCGACCGACCGCGGCTTCGAGGCGCGCCTGCAGGAGCGGTGGACCTGGCTCAGGGGGCGGCTGGGTCGCGGCTGAGGAGGTAACCCGCGCGATCGACCGCCGCCCTGACGCTAGGCTCGCCCGCATGACCGTGACGCTCGGAGGGATCGCTGCTCTCATCGCCGCGCTCGCGTTCCTGTACCTCGTGGTGCGGGTCGGCGGGCTGCTCGGCAAGGCCGGCCAGATCCTCGACGAGACGACCGTGAGCCTGCGCACCACCACCGACAACGTGCAGCCGACCCTCAAGGGCCTCACCGACACCGTCAGCCTCACCAACGACCAGCTGACCAGGGTCGACTCGATCACCAGCTCGGTGACCACGATGACGACCAACGCGTCGGCGCTCACCTCGCTCACCGCGGCGACGATCGGCACCCCGCTGATCAAGGTGGCGGCGTTCAGCTACGGCGTGCGCACCGCGGTGCGTGGCCTCGGCGGCAAGGACGCGTCGTGAGGCGCCGCACCGTGCTGCTGGCCGCCGTCGCGGCCGGGGTCGGCTACGGCGTGTGGAAGCTGCCGGTCACCCAGCGCTTCGTGGCGACCTACCGCGAGGCCGCGGCCCGTCGCGAGGCAGAGCTGCGCCGGGCCGTCGAGGTGGCGGTCGAGACCGACGCGACCAGCCGCGCCCCGCGGCACGCCGCGTGGGCGCAGACCCCCGACCTCGACGTGGATGCCGGCTGGGACCGCAGCAGCGAGCGCGCCGCCGCGAGCCCGGCATCCGCGCTGGGCGCCGACGACCCTGGTCGGTCCCTCACGCCCGAGGAGGCGCGAGCGCTGCTGCTCGACCCCACCGGCGAGCGAGCTCCGTAGGGGCCGCGGCGCCCCCACCGACAGCACCCCACTCCTGACCCGACCGACCCCGACCCGGACCGGCATACGATGTCGCGTGCCCGTGCCCGGTGGCAGACCGAACACCCGAGGACTGATTCCCCATGGAAACCGCTGAGATCCGGCGTCGCTGGCTGGCGTTCTTCGAGAAGAACGGCCACACCGTCGTGCCCTCCGCGCCGCTGATCCACGACGACCCGAACCTGCTGTTCGTCAACGCCGGCATGGTGCCCTTCAAGCCCTACTTCCTGGGCCAGGAGACCCCGCAGTGGATCCGGGCCACGAGCGTGCAGAAGTGCGTGCGCACCGGTGACATCGAGGAGGTCGGCAAGACCTCGCGGCACGGCACCTTCTTCCAGATGAACGGCAACTTCGCGTTCGGTGACTACTTCAAGGAGGGGGCCATCACCCTCGCCTGGCAGCTGATCACCACCTCGCAGGCCCAGGGCGGCTACGGGCTCGACCCCGACCTGATCTGGCCCACCGTCTACGAGGACGACGACGAGGCGTTCGCGATCTGGCGCGACGGCGTCGGCGTGCCGGAGGCCCGGATCACCCGCCGCGGCAAGCTCGACAACTACTGGCACATGGGCGTGCCCGGCCCGGGCGGCCCGTGCAGCGAGATCTACCTCGACCGCGGGCCGGAGTACGGCCGCGAGGGAGGCCCGGCCGTCGACGAGGACCGCTACCTGGAGTTCTGGAACCTGGTGTTCATGCAGGAGGAGCTCTCGGCCGTGCGGGCCAAGGACGACTTCGACATCTCCGGCCCGCTGCCCAAGCGCAACATCGACACCGGCATGGGCCTGGAGCGGATGGCGACGTTGCTGCAGGGCGTCGACAACCTCTACGAGATCGACGAGGTCTACCCCGTGCTCGAGCGGGCGGCCGAGCTCACCGGCAAGCGCTACGGGGTCAACTCCGGCCACATGGTCAGCGAGAGCCACCCCGACGACGTGCGGCTGCGCGTCGTCGCCGACCACGTGCGCTCCTCGCTGATGCTCATCGGCGACGGCGTGACCCCCGGCAACGAGGGCCGCGGCTACGTGCTGCGCCGGATGCTGCGTCGCGCGGTGCGCTCGATGCGGCTGCTCGGCTACGAGGACCCGTGCCTGCCCGAGCTGATGCCGGTGTCGCTGGAGCGGATGAGGCAGTCCTACCCCGAGCTGGAGAGCGGCTTCGGCCGGATCAGCCAGATCGCGTACGCGGAGGAGGAGGCGTTCCGGCGCACCCTCGCCGCGGGCACCACCATCCTCGACACCGCGGTGGCGCGTACCAAGGCCTCCGGCGGCGCCACGCTCGCGGGCGACCAGGCATTCCAGCTGCACGACACCTACGGCTTCCCGATCGACCTCACCCTGGAGATGGCGCAGGAACAGGGCCTGCGGGTCGACCGCGAGGGCTTCACCCGGCTGATGACCGAGCAGCGCCAGCGCGCCAAGGCCGACGCGAGGTCGAAGAAGAGCGGGCACGCCCACACCGAGGTGTGGCGCGACCTGCGGGCGTTGGGAGAGAACGAATTCCGGGCCTACTCCGAGCTCACCAGCGAGGCGACGGTCGTCGGCCTGGTCGTCGACGGCGAGACCGTCGCCGAGATCGAGCCGGGCCAGCGCGGCCAGGTGGTGCTCGACCGCACGCCGTTCTACGCGGAGTCCGGTGGGCAGATCGCCGACGAGGGGGTCATCACGGCCGACGGCGTGCACCTCAAGGTCGTCGACGTGCAGCGCCCGGTCAAGGGGCTCATCGCGCACACCGTCGAGGTGCTCACCGGGCCGCTGCGTACCGGGGCACCGGTGCTCGCCGAGGTCGACCCGGAGTGGCGCATCTCCGCCTGCCAGGCGCACTCCGGCACCCACGTCGTGCACGCGGCGCTGCGCCAGGTGCTCGGCCCCTCGGCACTGCAGTCGGGGTCGTACAACAAGCCCGGCTACCTGCGGCTCGACTTCGCCTGGGGCTCCGCCCTGTCGGCGGCCACCCGCAGCGAGATCGAGGAGGTCGCCAACCTCGCGGTGCGCCAGGACCTGCCCGTCTCGGCCACCTACATGCCGCTGCCGCGGGCCCGCGAGATCGGCGCGCTCGCGCTGTTCGGCGAGACCTACGGCGAGGACGTGCGGGTCGTCGAGATCGGTGGCCCGTGGAGCCGCGAGCTGTGCGGTGGCACCCACGTGCAGCACTCCAGCCAGATCGGCGCCCTCACGGTGACCGGCGAGTCGTCGGTGGGGTCCGGGGTGCGCCGCGTCGAGGCATTCGTCGGCATGGAGGCGTTGCGCTACCTCGCCAGGGAGCGGGCGATCGTGGCCGAGCTCACCGGCCTGGTCGGGGCCCGGCCCGACGAGCTCGCCGAGCGGGTCGGCGCCATGGTCGCCCGGCTCAAGGATGCCGAGCGCGAGCTCGAGCGCGCCCGCCGCGAGTCGGTGCAGGCGGCCGCGGGCAACCTCACCGAGCGGGCCCGTGACGTCAACGGCGTCACCTTCCTCGGGCACGACGCCGGCGCGGCCGGCGCCGACGACGTGCGCACCATGGTGCTTGACCTGCGCGGCCGGCTCGGCTCCGAGCGGCCCAGCGTGGTCGCCATCACCGGCGCGGCAAAGGGCCGGCCGGTCGTCGTGGTGGCCACCAACGAGCCGGCTCGGTCGCGCGGCATCCGGGCCGGTGAGCTGGTGCGGGTAGCCGCCACGGCGCTCGGCGGTGGGGGTGGCGGCAAGGACGACATCGCCCAGGGCGGCGGTCAGGACGCGTCGAAGGTCGGCGACGCGTTGGCGGCCGTCGAGTGGCGCGTCGGGGAGCTCGCCGGCTGATGCCGAGACCCCGTGAGCGCGGTGCCCGCCTCGGTGTCGACGTGGGCTCGGTGCGCGTCGGGGTCGCCGTGAGCGACCCCGACGGCATCCTCGCGACCCCGGTCGCGACCGTGGCACGCACGGCCGGCGGCGACCCCGCGCCGGGCGATGCCGACGTCGAGGCGATCGCCGCACTGGTGGTCGAGCACGCCGCGATCGGCGTCGTGGTCGGGCTGCCCCGTTCGCTCTCCGGGGACGAAGGCCCCGCTGCGGCCCGGGCGCGCCAGTATGCTGCCGTGGTGGCGGCGCGCATCGCGCCGGTCTGGGTCCGTCTCGTCGACGAGCGACTCACCAGTGTCGATGCGCACCGCACGCTCCGTGAGAGCGGGGTCGCCGGCAGGCGGCAGCGCGCTGTGGTCGACCAGGCCGCCGCCGTGCTCATCCTGCAGACAGCCCTCGACACGGAGCGCAGCACCGGCTCCCCTCCCGGGGAACAGGTCGGACGCGGACGGCGCAAGCCACGGACGAAGGACACGAGGCCGTGACCCAGCAGCACGACGTCACCGAGTCGCTCTTCGGGGAACCGCCACCCTCGTCGCACCACCGCCGCGACGCGCACCGGCACCGCGGGCCACGCAAGGGCGGGCGCCGCTGGCTCGTCCTCCTGCTCGCGGTGGTGATGGTGGGGGGCGGCGCCTACGCCGCCTACAGCGTGCTCTCGCCGATGGTGACCGGCCTGTTCACCAAGTCCGAGGTGGCCGACTTCGCGGGGCCGGGGCAGGGTGAGGTCGACGTCGTCGTCGAGCCCGGCCAGACCGGTCAGGACATCGCCACCACCCTGCGCGACGCGGGCGTCGTCAAGTCGCGCAGTGCCTACCTCGAGGTGGCCACCAGCGACCCGAAGCGGGCGGCGGCGATCCAGCCCGGCACCTACGTGCTGCTCAAGGGGATGTCGGCCCAGGCGGCGTTCGACCTGCTGGCCGACCCGGGCAACCGCGACATCAACCGCACCACCGTGCGCGAGGGCCTGTGGGCGAGCGAGACCTTCGCGGCGTTGTCGAAGCAGACCGGCATCCCGGTCAAGGAGTACGTCAAGGCGGCCAAGGACACCAAGGCCATCGGCCTGCCCAAGGAGGCCAAGGGCAAGATCGAGGGCTGGCTGTTCCCGTCGAGCTACGAGTTCGCCGAGAACTCCACCGCCACCGAGCAGCTAAAGGCGATGGTCGCCCAGACCGTCAGGGTGCTCGACGAGGCCGGGGTCGAGCCCGAGAACCGCGAGAAGGTGCTCACCCTGGCCTCGCTCGTCGAGGCCGAGGCCAAGCTCGACGTCGACCGGCCCAAGATCGCCCGGGTGTTCCTGAACCGGATCGAGACCGAGGGCGCCCCGGCCTACGGGCTCATCCAGTCCGACGCCGCGGTGTCGTACGGCGCGCAGCGCCGGTCGCTGTTCCCCACCAAGGCCGAGCTCGACGACGCGAGCAACCCCTACAACACCCGCATCCACCCGGGCCTGCCGCCCGGGCCGATCAGCAACCCCGGGGCGGCCTCCATCGAGGCGGCCGCCAACCCCGCCGACGGCCCGTGGTTCTTCTTCGTGGCGGTCAACCCGATCACCGGTGAGACCAAGTACGGCACGACGCTGGCCGAGCACAACGCCAACGTCGCCGAGCTGAACGCCTACTGCAAGGCCAAGCCGAAGGACTGTGGTCAGTGAGGGCGGCCGTCCTCGGCTCGCCCATCACGCACTCCCTCTCCCCGGCGCTGCACCGCGCCGGCTACCTCGCGGCTGGGCTGTCGGGCTGGGAGTACGACGCCCACGAGGTGGGGGCCGCCGGGCTGGCGGTGTTCGTCGGCGGCCTCGGCCCGCAGTGGCGCGGGCTGTCGCTGACCATGCCGCTGAAGGAGGTGGCCGCCGACGTCGCCACCACGGTGGATGCCGTGGCGCAGCGGGCCGGCGCCGCCAACACCCTGGTGCGCCGCGACGACGGCGGGTGGGACGCCATGAACACCGACGTCGTCGGGGTCGTCCGGGCGCTCGCCCCGCACCTGGCGCAGGCGCCGTCGCGCGCCCTGGTGCTCGGCGCCGGTGCCACGGCCCGCTCGGCGGTGCTGGCCCTGGCCGAGCTCGGCGTCACCACGCTCACCGTGCGGGCGCGCGACACCTCCCGGGCCGCCGACCTGCTGGCGTGGGCGCTCGACCTCGGTGCCGGCATCCGCAGCGGGTCGGTGGCGGGGCTGGGGCCGTGGGTGACCACCCGCGACGACGTGGTGGTGTCGACCCTGCCGGGGTCGGCGGGGGAGGCGGCCGCGGCCACCGTGCCGGCGGCCCATGCCGGTGTGCTGCTCGACGTCGTCTACGCCGGCTGGCCCACCCCCCTGGCACGCGCCGCGGCCGGGGCCGGGATGACGGTGGTCGGCGGGCTCGACCTGCTGGTGCACCAGGCGGGGGAGCAGTTCCGGCTGTTCACGGGTCACGACGCCCCGCTGGAGGCCATGGCGGCTGCGGGGCGAGCGGCGCTGGGGCAGGAGTGACGCCCCTGTGGGTGGTCCTCGGCGCGGCAGCAGCCATGGGTGTGGTCGGGCACCTCACCGGGCGCCGGCTCGCGACCGGCGGCTACCGCATCGACGAGGACGAGGCCGGCCACGCGCCGGGTCGCAACTGGTGGCCGGGCCTCGCGACGGCCGCCCTCGCCGGGCTGGCGGCCTGGTCGGTCGGCGGCCTGGGCGGGTGGGCCGCGCTGCCCGCCTACCTGCTCTTCGCGTGGCTGACCGTGGGCCTGACCTGGATCGACCTCGACGTGCACCGGCTGCCGGTGGGGCTGGTGGTGCCCACGGCCGGGTGGCTGGTGGTGCTGCTGATGGTGGCCTCGGTGGCGACCCTCGACCGGCGGTGGCTGGGAGCGGTCGCCGGGGCACTCGCGATGGGGGCGGTCTACCTGCTGCTCGCGGTGCTGCCCGGCGGCGGCGTGGGCGGGGGCGACGTGCGGCTGGCGCCGGTCATCGGGGGGCTGCTCGGCTGGCTCGGCGCGGGTTCGGTCGTGGTGGGCCTGCTGGCCGGCATCCTGGTCGGCGGGCTGGCCGCCGTGGCGCTGCTCGCCCTGCGCCGGGTGGGCCTGCGCAGCTCGATCGCCTACGGGCCGGCGATGTGCCTTGGGGCGTGGGTGGCCGTCGGCTGGGCTGACCAGATCCTGACCTGGCTGCTGGGCAGCTGAGGCCGGCGTGGAAGGATTCGGCCCATGCTGCGCTGGCTGACCGCCGGGGAGTCGCACGGGCCCGCGCTCGTCGCGACCGTCGACGGGCTGCCCGCGGGGGTCGAGGTCACCACGGCCGACGTCGCCCGGGCCCTGGCGCGCCGGCGGCTGGGCTACGGGCGCGGCGCCCGGATGAAGTTCGAGCAGGACGAGGTGGAGTTCCTCGGCGGGGTGCGGCACGGGCTGACCCTGGGCTCGCCGGTCGCGATCCGGGTGGGCAACTCGGAGTGGCCCAAGTGGCACACGGTGATGAGCCCCGACCCGGTCGACGCCGCTGCCCTGGCGGCCGCCGACGACGTGAACGCCGAGAAGGAGATCGCCCGCAACCGGCCGCTCACCCGGCCCCGCCCGGGGCACGCCGACCTCGTGGGCATGCAGAAGTACGCCTTCGACGACGCCCGCCCGGTGCTCGAGCGGGCCTCCGCGCGCGAGACCGCGGCCCGGGTCGCCCTCGGCGAGGTGGCGGCGCGCTTCCTCGAGCAGGCCTACGGCATCCGGCTGGTCTCGCACACCGTGGCGATCGGCTGGGCCTCGGTGTCCGACGACGCCCCGCTGCCGACCGCCGACGACGTCGCGGCGCTCGACGCCGACCCGGTGCGGGCGTTCGACGCCGAGGGGTCGGCGGCGATGGTCGCGGAGATCGAGGCCGCGCACAAGGACGGCGACACCCTCGGCGGCGTGGTCGAGGTGGTCGTCACCGGTCTGCCGCCGGGGCTGGGCTCGCACGTGCACTGGGACCGTCGCCTCGACGCGAAGCTCGCGGGGGCGCTGATGGGCGTCCAGGCGATCAAGGGCGTCGAGGTCGGCGACGGCTTCCGCACGGCGGCCCGCCGCGGGTCGGTCGCCCACGACGAGATGGAGCGGGGCCCCGACGGCGTCATCCGTCGCCGCACCGGCCGGGCCGGGGGCACCGAGGGCGGGATGTCGGTCGGCGGGCTGCTGCGCGTGCGCGCGGCGATGAAGCCGATCTCCACCGTGCCGCGGGCGCTCGAGACGGTCGACGTGGCCTCCGACGAGCCGGCCCGCGCCATCCACCAGCGGTCAGACGTGTGCGCCGTGCCCGCCGCGGGGGTGGTGGCCGAGGCGATGGTCGCGCTGGTGCTGGCCGAGGCGTGCCTGGAGAAGTTCGGCGGCGACTCGGTGAGCGAGACCGCACGCAACCACGCGGGCTACCTCGCGGCCATCCCGGCAGCCATGCGCACCTGGGAGCACTGATGGCGCGCGTCGTGCTCGTCGGACCGCCCGGGTCGGGCAAGAGCACCGTGGGTGCGGCCCTGGCCGAGCTGCTCGGGCTGCCGCTGCACGACACGGATGCCGCGATCGAGGCCGCCGAGGGGCGCACGATCTCCGACATCTTCGTCGAGGACGGCGAGCCCGCCTTCCGCGCGCTCGAGCGGGCGGAGGTGGCGCGGGCGGTGGCCGAGGACGCCGGCGTGCTGGCGCTGGGCGGGGGCGCGCCGGTCGACCCGCTGACCGAGCAGCTGCTCGCGGGGCAGACGGTGGTGTTCCTCGACGTCGGCATCGCCGACGCCTCGAAGCGGGTCGGCTTCGACCGGAGCCGGCCGCTGCTCGCGGTCAACCCGCGGGCCGCGTGGGTGCGGCTGATGAACGAACGGCGTCCCGTCTACGAGCGGGTGGCGACCTTCCGGGTCGACACCGCGGGGCGCACCCCCGGCGAGGTCGCGGCGGAGATCGCCGGGCTGCTGGGGGAGTCGTGAGCGCGGGGGCGGGCGCGGGCGACCGCGACGGCGAGGCCGCCACCGTCATCCGGGTCGGTGACGCCTACGACGTCGTGGTGGGGCACGGGGTGTCCGACCGGGTGGTGGCGCTCCTCGACCCGGGGGTGCGGCAGGTACTCGTGGTGCGGCCCGAGTCGCTGGCCGCGCTCGCCGTTCCGGTGGTGGATCAGCTGCGTGGGGCCGGTCTCGTCGTGCACGAGGCGCCGGTCCCCGACAACGAGGTGGCCAAGACCGCGCAGGTGGCGGCGGGGTTGTGGGCCACGCTGGGGCAGCATGCGTTCACTCGCTCGGATGCCGTGGTGGCGGTGGGCGGCGGAACGGTCACCGACCTCGCTGGTTTCGTGGCGGCCACCTGGCTGCGCGGTGTGGCGGTGGTGCACGTACCCACGACGCTGCTCGCGATGGTCGACGCCGCGGTCGGGGGCAAGACCGGCATCAACACCGCCGAGGGCAAGAACCTGGTGGGCGCGTTCCACCAGCCCGCCGGCGTGCTGTGCGACCTCGACGCGCTGTCGACGCTGCCGACGGCCGACGTGGTGGCGGGGCTGGCGGAGGTCGTCAAGGCCGGGTTCATCGCCGACCCGCAGATCCTGGACCTCGTGGAGGCCGACCCCGCGGGCGCCACCCGCTGGGACGGCCCGCACACCCGTGAGCTCGTGGAGCGCGCCATCGCCGTCAAGGCCGAGGTGGTCGCCCAGGACCTCACCGAGTCGTGGCTGCGCGAGATCTTGAACTACGGGCACACCCTCGGGCACGCCATCGAGCAGGCCGAAGGCTACCGGCGGCGGCACGGGGAGGCGGTGGCCATCGGAATGGTGTTCGCCGCCGAGCTCGGGCGACACTCGGGCCACCTGGACGCGGAGGACGTGGCGCGGCACCGGTCGGTGCTGACGTCAGTGGGGCTGCCCACGTCGTACCCCGGCGGCTCGTTCGACGCCCTGCTCGCGGTGATGCGGCGCGACAAGAAGTCGCGCGGCGACCTGCTGCGCTTCGTCGTGCTCGACGGCATCGGGCGGCCGGTGCGGCTCGAGGGCCCCGACGAGGCCTTGCTGCACGAGGCGTTCGAGGCCATCTCCACCTGAGCACGGCTCGCGCGGCAGGCGGGCCTGCACGCTGACGCCGGAGGTGCTCCCGTGCTCTGGTTCATCTGCTGGTGTGGCGGTGGGCTGCAGGGGTGGTGGTGCCGCGGCAACGCCATCCGGCCAGATCACCATGACTCGGGCATTCGGGCCAGAGCCAAGCCGCATGCAGGTTCGGCGGGGCCGTGGGCGAGGGTGGGCTGTGGATGACGCGGGAGGTCAGGTGGCGGACTCTGGCATCGTGCTGGGATGCTCGGCGATCCCGCTCCGACTCCCTTCGACCGGGGGCTGCTTCGCCTGGGCCAGGACCTGCGCCGACTCGGCGAGCACCCGGCTCGCCACGGCTGGCACCACGTGCGGCAGGGGGTCTGGATCGAGGCGGCGACCTGGCACGTCCTCACCCCCGAGCAGCGGCATGCGGCGTTGGTGCACGCCACTGACCTGGTGTCGCAGGTGCCGGGCGAGCACGTCTTCGCTCTGGAGTCGGCGGCAGCCGTGTGGGGCCTGCCGACCGTGGAGTGTTTCCCGGCGCATGTGTCACGGTTGGCCACCGGGCCCCGAACCCGGGGGTCGCGGCTCATCGAGGTGCACGTCGGTGCCCCGGCCGAGGCCGTGGTGATGCACGGCCTGCTCGTCACCGACGTCCCGCGAACCGTGGTCGACCTGGCGCGCACCGGTTCGCTCGCTCGGCGGCTGGCGGCTGCCGACCACGCCCTCAGGCACGGCCTGTGCACCCGGGCGCAGCTCAGGGACGCCGCGTCCGCCGTGCCCGCGAGGGTCAGGGGACGTCCCGGGCGCTGCTCACGGTCGAGCTCGCAGACCCGCGTTCGATGTCGGCGGGCGAGAGCCTGTCCCGCGCCGCCATGTTCCGGCTCAACCTGCCCCGACCCGACCTCCAGGTGCCGGTCGAGGACGCCCAGGGCCTGATCGGGATGGCCGACTTCGGCTGGCCCGGCGTCGTCGGCGAGTTCGACGGTCGGCGCAAGTCCGGCGTGGCGCCCGGCTCCGACCCGACCGAGGCCGCCGAGGTGCTGTGGCGCGAGAAGCGTCGCGAGGACCGGTTCCGCCGGCAGGTCCGGGTGGCGCGGTGGGTCTGGGCCGACGCGCGCGACGACCGCACGCTGGCCGGCATCCTGGCTGAACAGGGCGTTCGCGCGCAGGCACGCAACACCTGGATCGACCTGGCGCCGCCGCCTCGTGAGCGGGGATCGGTGAGCCCCGGCTCTGGTCCGGCTGTCGGGGTGGCGTCCGCCCGGCCGAATGGTGGCGCTGTGGCACCGCCAGTCGCACTTACCGCCGCCATCCGGCGAGGTGGACCAGAGCGCAGCGCACGCGTGCGCCCGCGGCCCGTGGCGGACGGGGGACCCGCGCGGGCGCGATAGGATCGGTCGATTCCCATCCCCTCGCGGGGGTGACGCGCGCCCGCTTCCGGTCGCTGCGTCGCACCGTCGTGACGAAAGCGAAGAACCACCCGTGGCATCGACCAACGACCTCAAGAACGGCCTCGTCCTCAACATCGAGGGCCAGCTGTGGACCGTCGTGGAGTTCCAGCACGTCAAGCCCGGCAAGGGCCCGGCGTTCGTGCGCACCAAGCTCAAGAACGTCATGAGCGGCAAGGTCGTCGACAAGACCTTCAACGCCGGCGTCAAGGTGGAGACCGCGAACGTCGACAAGCGCAACATGCAGTACCTCTACAACGACGGCACCGACTTCATCTTCATGGACGGCGACACCTACGACCAGATCCCGGTGAGCCCGGAGACCGTGGGCGACGCCTCGAAGTTCCTGCTCGAGAACCAGGACGTCGTCGTCGCGCGCCACGAGGGCAACGTGCTGTTCATCGAGCTGCCTGCGTCGGTCGTGCTCGAGATCACCTACACCGAGCCGGGCCTGCAGGGCGACCGGTCCACTGGTGGCACCAAGCCCGCCACGGTCGAGACCGGTGCCGAGGTGGCGGTGCCGCTGTTCCTCGAGACCGGCACCAAGATCAAGGTCGACACCCGCGACGGGTCCTACCTCGGCCGGGTCAGTTGACCCGTGGCCGCCCGCACCAAGGCCCGCAAGCGCGCCCTCGACCTCCTCTTCGAGGCCGAGCAGCGCGGGGTCAATGCCGCTGACCTGCTGCGTGAGCGGCTGGCGGCGCCGGTGACCGAGGCGCCGCTGTCGGAATTCACCGCCGACCTGGTGATGGGCGTGGTCGAGCACTGGGGCCAGGTCGACGAGCTGATCGAGACCTACTCGCAGGGCTGGACACTGGGCCGGATGCCGGCCGTCGACCGGGCGATCCTGCGCCTCGGTGCCTTCGAGGTGATCTGGTCGGGCGACGTGCCCGAGCCGGTGGCGATCAGCGAGTGGGTCGGGCTGGCCACCGAGCTGTCGACCGACGACAGCCCGCGCTTCGTCAACGGGCTGCTCGCCCGCCTCGCCGAGGTCAAGCCGACCCTGGCCTGAGCGGTGCGGCGACCGGTCCGCCGGCGGTACGGAGCCGGAGCCCGCAGGTGTCTCGGCACGAGACGTCCGGATGCTTCAGCGGGTGAGCCGACCGGCACCACATGGGGGGTTGCTTCAGCGGGTGAGCCGACCGGCACCACATGGGGGGTTGCTTCAGCGGGTGAGCCGACCGGCACCACATGGGGGGTTGCTTCGCGAGGTGAGGCGACCGGGCACTGGTTGGGCCGCGCCCCGTGGGGCTGCTCCTCGATTCGTGAGCTCGGTTCTGGCTCACCATGTGAAGCATCCGGACGTCCCCGGACGGACCTCCTACCGGGGCTGCTGGGCTCCGGTCGTCGCGCCGTCCCGCCGTCGTCACTCCTCCAGGCGGAAGCCGAGCTTGAGCCCCACCTGGTAGTGCGCCACTGCGCCGTCGGCCAGGTGGCCGCGGATCTCGGTCACCTCGAACCAGTCCAGCCCGCGCACCGTGGTCGACGCCCGCGCGACCGCCGTCGAGATGGCGTCGTCGATCGAGGTGGTCGACGTGCCGACGACCTCGCTGATGCCGTACGTGTGTGCCATGGCGCTCGCCCTTCGTCCGGGGGCGCCCATCCGGCGCCCTCTCCCCGAATGATCCTCGGACCGACCGCGCACGGCCACCCCCGAGGCCGGCGCCCACGGCATACTGCGCCGGATGACGAGCATCCGCGTCGCGCAGGACACCGACCTTCCGCTGCTGGCGGCCGTCGAGGATGCCGCCGACGCGCTCTTCGGGCAGCGGTTCGGCGAGGTGACCTGGCCGGCCGCGTCACCGGGGGAGGAGCGGGCCGCCGAGCCCGGCATCCTGCTCGTGGCGGTCGACGACGACGGGACGGTCGTGGGGTTCAGCCACGTGCTCGACCTCGACGGGCACTGGTACCTCGAGCAGATCGCGGTGGACCCCGCGCACGGCCGGCACGGCATCGGCAGTGCGCTGCTCGAGGCCACCCACGACGAGCTCGCCCGACGCGGTGCCCGCCAGGTGACCTTGCGCACCTACGCCGACGTCCCCTGGAACGGCCCGTTCTACGCGCGGCACGGCTACGTCGAGCTCGACCCGCTGCCGTCGTGGCTCGAACCGCTGCGCGAGACCGAGGAACGGGTGGGCCTGCCACGGCACGGCCGGCGAGCGGCGATGGTGCGCGACCTCACCGGTCGCTGACCCTGCCGCGACCCGGGACGTGGGTCGGAACCGTCGGCGAGGCGAGGATCCTCACCCACGTTCGAGGTCAGAACGCAGCGGCGAAGACGACCTCGGGCCAGGGCGAGCCGGCCAGCCAGCGTCGACGGGTCTCGGCGTCCGCGTCCTTCGGCGGGAACAGCGGCTGGCTGGGAAGCGACTCGGCGGCAGGCGCCGGCCCGAGCGGCTGTACGGGGGAGACGGCACACTGCGCACCGCGGGGGTCGGTCGGAGCGGAAACGTTCACGGCGTGCCTCCTTCGCGGCGCTGGTGGATGCAGCCAGTCCATCACACATTGTTGGGTCAGGCATACCCATTCGTTATGGACATCTCGCGATCTGGACCGCAGGGGGTGGGCAGCGGCCCAGGACCGCACCGCCCCGCGAGCCGCCTGCACCGCCGCCGCACCCACCCCGTAGAGTGGGCGCCGCAGCACCCCGACATCCTTTAACGACCTGTCCCGTGAGGCAGGGAAGGAGGTCCGCGTCTTGACGCGCGCCGACATGACCGTGCCCCCGGGGCACCCGCTCGACCCGTCCGGTCGCACCGTCCTCACCGCGAGCGACGTGTCCCGGGCCCTGCGCCGCATCGCGCACGAGATCCTCGAGCACAACAAGGGGGCCGACGACCTCGTGCTGCTCGGCATCCCGAGCCGTGGCGTCGAGCTGGCCCACCGCCTCGCCGACCTGGTCCGCGAGGTCGAGGGCACCGAGGTGCCGGTGGGCAGCCTCGACATCACGATGCACCGCGACGACCTGCGCTCCCAGCCCACCCGCGCGCCGATGCACACCGCCATCCCGACGGGCGGCGTCGACGACAAGGTCGTCGTGCTCGTCGACGACGTGCTCTACAGCGGCCGCACGATCCGTGCCGCCCTCGACGCGCTCTCCGACCTCGGCCGCCCCCGCGCCGTGCGCCTCGCGGTGCTCGTCGACCGCGGCCACCGCGAGCTGCCGATCCGGGCCGACCACGTGGGCAAGAACCTGCCGACCAGCCACAGCGAGAAGGTGCAGGTTCGCCTGTCCGGGTTCGACGGCGTCGAGGACGTCGTGCGCATCGCCGGTGGTGAGGCCCGATGAACCGACACCTGCTCTCCAGCGCCGACCTCACCCGCGACGACGTGCGGATGCTGCTGGCGACCGCCACCGAGATGCACGAGGTCCAGCACCGCGACGTCAAGAAGCTGCCCACCCTGCGCGGCCGCACCGTCATCAACCTCTTCTTCGAGGACTCCACCCGCACCCGCTCCAGCTTCGAGATCGCCGGCAAGTGGATGAGCGCCGACACGATCAACATCACCGGCAAGGGCAGCAGCGCCAGCAAGGGCGAGAGCCTGCGCGACACGGTGCGCACCATCGACGCCATGTCGGTCGACGCCATCGTCATGAGGCACATGGCCAGCGGCGCCGCCCACCAGGTCAGCCAGTGGGTCGACGCCAGCGTGATCAACGCCGGCGACGGCACCCACGAGCACCCCACCCAGGCCCTGCTCGACGCCTACACCATCGAGCAGCGTCTCGGCGACCTCGACGGCGCCCATGTCGCCATCGTCGGCGACCTCACCCACAGCCGGGTCTTCCGCTCCAACGCGATCACCCTGCGCACCCTCGGCGCGCACGTCACCCTGGTCGCCCCGCCGACGCTGATGCCGAGCGGCATCGGCGACTGGGCCGCCGCCGACGGCCTGACCCTCACCGACGACCTCGACGCCGTGCTCGCCTCCGGCCCGGACGCCGTGATGATGCTCAGAGTGCAGCGCGAGCGGATGAGCGGCGGCTTCTTCCCGACCGCCCGCGAGTACACGGTGGGCTTCGGCCTGACCCGTGAGCGCCTGCGCGCACTCTCCGACGCCAACGCGCAGGCCGTCATCTGCCACCCCGGCCCGATGAACCGCGGCCTCGAGATCAGCGCGGATGCCGCCGACGCCGCCCAGAGCCTCGTGCTCGACCAGGTCTCGGCAGGGGTGGCGGTGCGGATGTCCGTGCTCTACCACCTCCTCGCCGGAGAGGAGGCGGCCGCGTGAGCGTCATCGTCCTCACCGGACCCACCTGGTACACCCAGAACGGCGCCGCCACCACCGGCGACGTGCTGCTGCGCGAGGGCACGGTCGCCCAGGCCGGCCGCGTCGACGCCCCCCAGGATGCCGAGCGCATCGACGCCGACGGGCTCACTCTGCTGCCCGGGTTCGTCGACCTGCACACTCACCTGCGCGAGCCGGGCCGCGAGGACACCGAGACCATCGCCTCCGGCAGCAGGGCCGCGGCCGTCGGTGGCTTCACCGCCGTGCTCGCCATGGCCAACACCAACCCCGTCACCGACACCGCCGAGGCCGCCGAGCGCATCCTCGACCTCGGCCGGACCGCCGGGCTGGTCGACGTCGTGCCGGTGGGCGCGGTCACCAAGGGCCTGCAGGGCGCCGAGCTCGCCGAGCTGGGCCTGATGCACCGCTCGCGGGCCGCCACCTCGGTCTTCTCCGACGACGGCCACTGTGTCGCCGACGGGCGGGTCATGCGCCGGGCTCTGGAGTACGTGCGCGCCTTCGGTGGCGTGGTCTCCCAGCACAGCCAGGACCCCACGCTCGCCGGGCCCTCGGCCTGCTGCCACGAGGGCGAGACCTCCGGCCGGCTGGGCCTGCCCGGTTGGCCGCCCGTCGCCGAGGCGAGCATCATCGCCCGCGACGCCCTGCTCGCCGAGCACACCCGCAGTCGGGTGCACGTCGCGCACGTCAGCACCGCCGAGGGCCTCGACGTCGTGCGCTGGGCCAAGGCGCGCGGCATCGCGATGACCGCCGAGGTGACCCCGCACCACCTGGCGCTGGGCACCGACCTGCTCACCGGCTACGACCCGGTCTACAAGGTCAACCCGCCGCTGCGGCCCACCGCCGACCGCGAGGCCCTCGTCGAGGGCCTGCTCGACGGCACCATCGACGCCATCGCCACCGACCACGCCCCGCACGCGCGGCACGACAAGGAGCACGCCTTCGTCGACGCGGCGTTCGGCATGCTCGGGCTGGAGACCGCCTTCGCGGTGGTGCACGACCTGCTCGTGGCCGACGGGCGGCTCGGCTGGGCCGACCTCGCCCGGCTGATGTCCACGGGCCCGGCCCGCATCGCCGGGCTCGCCGACCACGGCCACCCGGTGGCCCCGGGGGCGCCGGCCAACCTGGTGCTCGTCGACCCCACCGCCACGGTCACCGTCGACCGCGACACCTCGCAGTCCCTGTCCCGCAACACCCCGTGGCACGGCTCGCGCCTCACCGGCGCCGTGCACACGACGATCCTGCGCGGACGCGTGAGCGCGCGCGGAGGGGAGCCCACCGCATGCTGACCGCCCGCGAGCCCGCCGTCCTCGTCCTCGAGGACGGCCGCACCTTCGCCGGCCGCGCCTACGGCCGCCGGGGCTCGACCGTCGGCGAGGCCGTCTTCTCCACCGGCATGACCGGATACCAGGAGACCCTCACCGACCCGAGCTACCACCGCCAGGTGGTCGTCATGACCGCGCCGCACGTCGGCAACACCGGCTGGAACGACGAGGACGACGAGTCCGGCCGCATCTGGGTCGCCGGCTACGTCGTGCGCGACCCCGCGCTGCGTCCGAGCAACTGGCGCTCCACGCGCCCGCTCGAGGACGAGCTCGACGCCCAGGGGGTCGTCGGCATCTGCGACCTCGACACCCGCGCACTCACCCGCCACCTGCGCGAGCGCGGCGCCATGCGGGTCGGCATCTTCAGCGGGGATGCCGCGGGCGCGCCGCGAGAGCGCCTCCTCACCCAGGTCATCGACGCACCGTCGATGACCGGGGCGGCACTCGCCGAGGAGGTGGCGACCGACACGGCCTACGTGGTCGAGGCCGTGGGTGAGCGGCGCCACACGGTCGCCGCGGTCGACCTCGGCATCAAGTCGATGACACCGCGGATGATGGCCGAGCGGGGCATCGAGGTGCACGTGCTGCCGGCCACGGCGACGGTCGACGACGTGCGCGCCGTCGCGCCCGACGGCGTGTTCTTCTCCAACGGCCCCGGCGACCCGGCCACGGCCGACGTGCAGGCTGCCCTGCTGCGCGAGGTGCTCGGCGACGGCATCCCCTACTTCGGCATCTGCTTCGGCAACCAGATCCTCGGCAAGGCGCTCGGCTTCGGCACCTACAAGCTGAAGTACGGCCACCGCGGCATCAACCAGCCGGTCATGGACCGCACCACCGGCAAGGTCGAGGTGACCGCACACAACCACGGGTTCGCCGTCGACGCGCCGCTCGACGCCGCGACGCAGACGCCGTTCGGCACCGCCACGGTCAGCCACGTCTGCCTCAACGACGACGTCGTCGAGGGGCTCGAGGTGCGCCGCGACGGGCGGCTGGTGGCCTTCTCGGTGCAGTACCACCCCGAGGCCGCGGCCGGCCCGCACGACGCCGCCTACCTCTTCGACCGCTTCGTCGACCTGATGACCGCGTCCGCGAAGGTGGGTGCCTGAGATGCCGAAGCGGGACGACCTCAAGAGCGTGCTGGTCATCGGCTCCGGCCCGATCGTCATCGGCCAGGCCTGCGAGTTCGACTACTCCGGCACCCAGGCCTGCCGGGTGCTGCGCGAGGAGGGCATCCGCGTCATCCTGGTCAACTCCAACCCGGCCACGATCATGACCGACCCGGAGTTCGCCGACGCCACCTACGTCGAGCCGATCACCCCCGAGATCGTCGAGAAGATCATCGCCAAGGAGCGGCCGGATGCCGTGCTGGCGACGCTGGGCGGCCAGACGGCGCTGAACTGCGCGATGGACCTGCACGAGCGCGGCGTCCTGGAGAAGTACGACTGCCCGCTGATCGGGGCCAACGTCGAGGCGATCATGCTCGGCGAGGACCGCGAGAAGTTCAAGGGAGTCGTCGCCCGCTGTGGCGCCGAGTCGGCCCGCTCGTCCATCTGCCACTCGATGGACGAGGCGCTCGCCGCCGCCGACGACCTCGGCTACCCGGTCGTGGTCCGGCCGTCGTTCACCATGGGTGGGCTCGGCTCCGGCTTCGCCCACGACGAGGCCGAGCTGCGGCGCATCGCCGGAGCCGGCCTGCAGTACTCCCCGGTCACCGAGGTGCTGCTCGAGGAGTCGATCCTGGGCTGGAAGGAGTACGAGCTCGAGGTGATGCGCGACCACGCCGACAACGTCGTGGTGGTGTGCTCGATCGAGAACCTCGACCCGATGGGCGTGCACACCGGCGACTCCATCACCGTCGCCCCGGCCCTGACCCTCACCGACCGCGAGTACCAGCGGCTGCGCGACATCGGCATCGCAGTCATCCGCGAGGTGGGCGTCGACACCGGTGGCTGCAACATCCAGTTCGCCGTCAACCCCGCCGACGGGCGGATCATCGTCATCGAGATGAACCCGCGGGTGTCGCGGTCGTCGGCGCTGGCCTCCAAGGCGACGGGGTTCCCGATCGCCAAGATCGCGGCGAAGATGGCGATCGGCTACACCCTCGACGAGGTGCCCAACGACATCACCTCCGGGGGGCTCCGCCCCCCGGACTCCCCCCGGAAAGACACCTCCGGGGGGCTGCGCCCCCCGGAATCCCCCCGAAAAGACCCCTCCTGGTACTCCTCCGCATTTGAACCGACGCTCGACTACGTCGTGGTCAAGGTGCCGCGGTTCGCGTTCGAGAAGTTCCCGGCCGCCGACGACACCCTCACCACGACGATGAAGTCGGTCGGCGAGGCGATGGCGATCGGCCGCAGCTTCACCGAGGCCCTGCAGAAGGCGCTGCGCTCGCTCGAGAAGAAGGGCAGCAGCTTCTCCTGGGACGGCCCGCGGCCCACGACCGAGCAGGCCCGGGCGCTGCTCGACGAGGCCCGCCGCCCCACCGACGGGCGCATCGTGCTCGTGCAGCAGGCGCTGCGCGGCGGCCTGTCGGTCGAGGAGGTGCACGAGGCCACCGGCATCGACCCGTGGTTCCTCGACCAGATGGCGCTGATCGAGGACGTCGCGGATGCCGTGGTCGAGGCGCCGGTGCTCACCCCCGACCTGCTCCGGCTGGCCAAGCGGCACGGCTTCAGCGACGCGCAGCTCGCGTCGCTGCGGGCGATGCCCGAGCCGGTCGTGCGGGGGGTGCGCCACGCCCTGGGAGTGCGCCCGGTGTACAAGACGGTCGACACCTGCGCGGCCGAGTTCGCCGCGCTGACGCCCTACCACTACAGCACCTACGACGAGGAGACCGAGGTCGCCCCGCGCGAGCGGCCCGCGGTGCTCATCCTCGGCTCCGGCCCCAACCGGATCGGCCAGGGCGTCGAGTTCGACTACTCGTGCGTGCACGCCAGCTTCGCGCTGCGCGACGTCGGCTACGACACGGTGATGGTCAACTGCAACCCCGAGACGGTCTCCACCGACTACGACACCAGCAGCAGGCTCTACTTCGAGCCGCTCACCCTCGAGGACGTGCTCGAGGTGGTGCACGCCGAGGCCCAGGCCGGCCCGATCGCCGGCGTCATCGTGCAGCTCGGCGGGCAGACCCCGCTCGGCCTGGCCAAGGCGCTCAAGGCCGAGGGGGTGCCGATCGTCGGCACCTCGCCCGAGGCGATCGACCTCGCCGAGGACCGCGGCGCGTTCGGCCGTGTGCTGCACGACGCCGACCTGCCCGCCCCCAAGCACGGCACCGCCTACAGCGCCCCCGAGGCGGTCGAGATCGCCACGGAGATCGGCTACCCGGTGCTGGTGCGGCCGTCGTACGTGCTCGGTGGCCGCGGGATGGAGATCGTCTACGACGACGAGACCCTCTCGGGCTACGTGGAGCGGGCGACCGTCGCGAGCCCCGACCACCCGGTGCTCGTCGACCGCTTCCTCGACGACGCCATCGAGATCGACGTCGACGTGCTCTTCGACGGCACCGAGATGTACCTCGGCGGCATCATGGAGCACATCGAGGAGGCCGGCATCCACTCCGGCGACTCCTCGTGCACCCTGCCCCCGGTCACCCTCGGGGCCGGCGAGCTCGAGCGGGTGCGCGAGTCGACGCTCAAGCTGGCCGAGGGCATCGGCGTGCGCGGCCTGATGAACGTGCAGTTCGCCCTGGCCCAGGACATCCTCTACGTGCTCGAGGCCAACCCCCGCGCCTCGCGCACCGTGCCGTTCGTCGCCAAGGCCACCGGCGTGCCCCTGGCCAACGCCGCGGCCCGGATCATGCTCGGCGCTACCATCGCCGAGCTGCGCGCCGAGGGCGTGCTCCCCGCGCACACCGACGGCGGCCGGATGCCGGTGCACGCACCGATGTCGGTGAAGGAGGCCGTGCTGCCGTTCAAGCGGTTCCGCACCGCCGAGGGTCTCGTCGTCGACAGCCTGCTCGGGCCGGAGATGCGCTCCACCGGCGAGGTCATGGGCATCGACACCGACTTCGGCCGGGCATTCGCCAAGGCCCAGCTCGGCGCGATCAGCGGGCTGCCCACCAAGGGAACGGTCTTCGTGTCGGTCGCCAACCGCGACAAGCGCGCGATCATCTTCCCGGTCAAGCGCCTGGTCGACCTCGGCTTCCGCATCGTGTCGACCTCGGGCACCGCAGACGTGTTGCGGCGCAACTCCATCGAGGCGGAGGTGGTGCTCAAGCACGCCGAGCGCGGTGCCGGGGGGCGCTCCATCGTCGACTGGATCAACGCCGGTGAGATCGACATGGTCGTCAACAGCCCGAGCGGCCCGAGCGCCTCCGCCCGGGCAGACGGCTACGCCATCCGCGCGGCCACGACGGCGATGGACAAGCCGATCATCACCACCGTCCAGCAGCTCGCCGCGGCCGTGCAGGCCATCGAGGCGGTCATCACCGGCGACCTCGACGTCACCTCGCTGCAGGACCACGCGGCGGCCCTCGACCTCTACGGCGTGCAGGCCCCGGCGTGAGCGGGGTCGTCCAGGTGTCCGGCGAGCTGATCGCCACCCGCCGGGTCGGTGCCTACCACCACCTCACCCTGGTGGCCCCGGGCGTCGCCGAGCTGGCCCGCCCCGGCCAGTTCGTCGCGCTCGCCGTGGGTGGCCCGACCTCGGCCAACCTGCTGCGCCGGTGCTTCTCCCTGCACAAGGTCAAGCCGTCGGGCACCTACGGCGGCACCGTCGACGTCGTCGTCGCCGCCCACGGGCCGGGCACGGTCTGGCTCACCGGCCTGCGGGCCCACGACCCGGTCGACGTCGTCGGCCCGCTCGGGCGGCCGTTCCCGCTGCCCGCCGAGCCGGTGCCCTGCGTGCTGGTCGGGGGCGGGTACGGGTCCGCACCGCTGTTCTGGCTGGCCGAGGCGCTGCGCGAGCGCGGCTGCCACGTCGAGATGGTGCTCGGCGCCGCCTCCGAGGACCGCCTCTTCGGCGTCGTCGAGGCGCGCCGCACGGCCGACGGGGTGACCGTCACCACCGACGATGGCTCCTCGGGGCGGCGCGGCTGGGTGAGCGACGTGCTCGGCGACGTCATCGACCGCACCTGCGCCGGCGTGGTCTACGGCTGCGGCCCGATGGCGATGCTCCGCTCGGTCACCGAGGTCGCCACCGCGCACGGCGCGGTGGCGCAGGTCGCCGTCGAGGAGTCGATGGCGTGCGGCGTCGGGGTCTGCATGACCTGCGTCATGCCGGTCACCGGCAACGACGGCGTCACCCGGATGGTGCGGTCCTGCGTCGAGGGGCCGGTGTTCCGGGGCGACCGGGTGCGCTGGGACGCGTTCGCCGACGGCATCGGCCGGGTGCCCGACGACGCGCTGGGTGCCCCGCGGGCGGGCGGTCGCTGATGGTCGACATGACGACCGCGCTGGGGCCGGTGGTGCTGCCCAACCCGGTGATGACGGCATCCGGCTGCGCGGCCAACGGGCAGGAGCTGCACCGCTTCTTCCCGGTGTCCGACCTGGGCGCGTTCGTCACCAAGACCGTGATGGCACAGCCCCGCTCGGGGCGCGGGACGCCGCGGATGGCCGAGACGGCATCCGGGATGCTCAACTCGATCGGGCTGCAGGGGCCGGGCATCGACGCCTTCGTCGAGAAGGACCTCGCCTGGCTGAGGTCCACGGGGGCGCGGGCGCTGGTGTCGATCGCCGGCAACACCGCCGAGGAGTTCGGCGACGTGGCCGAGGCGCTGGCCGCCAGCCCGGCCTACGACGCGGTGGTGGGCGTCGAGGTCAACATCTCGTGCCCCAACGTCGCCAACCGCGGGCTGGTCTTCGCCTGCGACGCGCTGTCGTCGGAGCGGGTGGTGCGCCTCGTGCGCGAGCGGCTGCCCGCGCACACCCCGATCTTCGCCAAGCTCACCCCCGACGTCACCGACATCGTCACCATCGCGCACGCCGCCCTCAAGGCCGGCGCCGACGGCCTCACCATGATCAACACGCTGCTCGGCATGGTCATCGACACCGACCGGCTGCGGCCCCAGCTGGCCGGCGTCACCGGTGGCCTGTCCGGGCCGGCCGTGCGGCCGGTCGCCGTGCGGGCGCTGTGGCAGGTGACCGCCGCGATGCGCGAGGGGAGGCTGCCCACCGCGCCGCTGATCGGCGTCGGGGGAGTGCGCACCGGGCGCGACGCCCTCGAGCTGGTCGCCGCCGGCGCATCGGCAGTGCAGGTGGGCACCGCCACGTTCAACGACCCGGGCGCGCCGCGGCGCGTCGTCGACGAGCTCGAGGCCGAGGTCGCGCGGCACGGGTTCGTCCGCTTCGCCGACGTCGTCGGCATCGCCCACGAGAGGACGGCCCGATGAGCACCACCCCCTATGGAGATCGGCTGCGCGCCGCGATGGACGAGCTGGGGCCGTTCTGCCCCGGCATCGACCCGCACGCCGCCCTGCTCGAGCGGTGGGGGCTGCCCGACACCGTCGGTGGGCTCGAGACCTTCGCGATGACCTGCGTCGAGGCGTTCGGGGGAGCGGTGGCCGCGGTGAAGCCGCAGTCGGCGTTCTTCGAGCGGTTCGGGTCGGCCGGCGTGGCCGTGCTCGAGCGCACGCTGGCCGGGCTGCGCGACGCCGGCACCATGTCGCTGCTCGACGTCAAGCGCGGCGACATCGGCACCACGATGGCCGGCTACGCGCAGGCCTACCTCTGCGACGGGTCGCCGCTGCGGGCCGACGCCATCACGGTGAGCCCCTATCTGGGCTATGAGTCGCTGCGCCCGGCGCTCGACCTCGCCGCGGCCACCGGGCGCGGCGTGTTCGTGCTGACCTTGACCTCCAACCCCGAGGGCCGGTCGGTGCAGCACGCCGTGCACGAGGGGGCCACCGTCGCGGCATCCGTCGTGGCGGGCGTCGCG
The DNA here is from genome assembly GCA_963747405.1 of uncultured Actinomycetota bacterium. Taxonomy (GTDB): domain Bacteria; phylum Actinomycetota; class Actinomycetes; order Actinomycetales; family Dermatophilaceae; genus Fodinibacter. The sequence continues at coordinate 71,549 of CAVVFG010000008.1, read as the reverse complement.
CGCGACAACGCCCACGCGGCGGCATCCGGGCGCCTCGGCAGTGTCGGGATGGTGGTCGGCGCGACGGTGGGCAGCGCGGTCACCGACCTCGGGCTCGACGTCGCGGCCGCCGCCGGGCCGCTGCTCGCCCCGGGGCTCGGCGCCCAGGGCGGCACCCCGGCGGCGCTGCGCGAGACCTTCGGTGCGGCCCTGTCGCAGGTTCTCGGAACGAGCAGCCGCGAGGTGCTCGTGGCGGGCCCCGACGTCGGCTCCCTGCGCGCCGCCGCCCGCCGCGCCGCCGGCGACCTGGCCTCCGCCGCGGCAGGCTGAGGGCAGGCTGAGCGGCACGCCGGGGAAGGCCGGACCGACGCTCGCGAGCGTCTCGTCGCGGACCGGTCGTCGCGCTAGAGTCAAGCGCGTAACGCCGGGTGTTGAGAAGCCAGCGCCTGCCTGTCGACGAAGGACTCACTCCCGTGGCACTACCGCCGCTCACCCCAGAACAGCGGGCCGCCGCCCTCGAGAAGGCCGCGGCCTCCCGGCGCGAGCGCGCCGAGGTCAAGCACCGGCTGAAGCACTCCGGCATCACCCTCGCCGACGTCATCGCCGAGGGCCGCACCAACGACGTCATCGGCAAGATGCGGGTGTCCGCCCTGCTCGAGTCGATGCCCGGCGTCGGCCGGGTGCGGGCCCGCCAGATCATGGAGGAGGTCGGCATCTCCGAGAGCCGCCGGGTGCGTGGCCTCGGCCAGAACCAGGTGGCCTCGCTGCTCGATCGTTTCGGGCGGTCGTGACGGGTTCGTCCCGCCTCACCGTCCTCGCCGGACCGACCGCCGTCGGCAAGGGGACCGTCGCGGCCTACGTCCGCCGGCACCACCCCGAGGTCTGGCTGTCGGTCTCGGCGACCACCCGCGAGCCCCGCCCGGGCGAGGTCGACGGCGTCCACTACCACTTCGTCTCCGACGCCGAGTTCGAGCGGATGGCCGCCGCCGGCGAGCTGCTGGAGTGGGCCGTCGTGCACGGCCGGGCGAAGTACGGCACGCCGCGCCGCCCGGTCGAGGAGGCGCTCGCGGCCGGGCGCCCGGCGCTGCTCGAGATCGACCTGCAGGGCGCGCGCCAGGTGCGCGACACCATGCCGGGGGCGCTGTTCGTCTTCCTCGCCCCGCCCACCTGGGACGAGCTGGTCCGCCGGCTCGTCGGCCGCGGCACCGAGGACGAGGAGGAGCGCGAGGCCCGGCTGGCCACCGCCCGGGTCGAGCTGGCCGCCGCGCAGGAGTTCGACGTCGCCGTGCTCAACGACGACGTTCGGCGGGCGGCCGAGGAACTCGTATCATTGATGAGATCCCCCGTACCCGAAGCGAAGCGAGACTGACGCGTGTCCGGAACCAAGGCCGACCCCATCGGCATCACCAACCCGCCGATCGACGAGCTGCTGGAGCGTGCGGACTCCAAGTACGCACTCGTCCTCTACTCGGCGAAGCGGGCCCGACAGATCAACGCCTACTACGCCCAGCTGCAGGAGGGCCTGCTCGAGTACGTCGGCCCGCTCGTCGACTCCGAGGTGCACGAGAAGCCGATGTCCATCGCCCTGCGCGAGATCAACGAGGGTCTGCTGACCTCCACTCCCACCGAGGAGTGACCGCATGAAGGTCGTCCTCGGGGTGGCTGGGGGCATCGCGGCGTACAAGGCCTGCTCGCTCCTGCGGCTGCTCACCGAGGCCGGCCACGACGTCACCGTCGTGCCCACGGCATCCGCCCTGCACTTCGTGGGCGAGGCCACCTGGGCGGCGCTGTCCGGCACACCGGTGCACACCGACGTGTGGAGCGACATCACCTCGGTGCCGCACGTGCGCATCGGCCAGGAGGCCGACCTCGTAGTCGTGGCCCCGGCGACCGCCGACCTGCTGGCCCGCGCCGCCACGGGCCAGGCCGACGACCTGCTCACCACCGTGCTGCTCACCGCGCGCTGCCCGGTGGTGATGGCCCCGGCGATGCACACCGAGATGTGGGACCACCCCGCGACGCAGGCCAACGTCGCCACGCTCAGCGAGCGCGGGGTGCACGTGGTGCCGCCGGCGTCCGGGCGGCTCACCGGGCGAGACACCGGGCCGGGCCGGCTGCCCGAGCCCGAGGAGCTGTACGCCGTGTGCGAGCGCGAGCTGGCCCACGCCTCCCAGACTTCCCCTACGGGCGGCCGGGCAACACGCCGCTCCGACGCCGAACCCGCGGCTTCTCGACTGCACAGTGGGGGTGATCTGGCCGGTCGCCGGGTCGTGGTCAGCGCCGGCGGTACCCGCGAGCCGCTCGACCCGGTGCGCTACCTGGGCAACCGCAGCTCGGGCAAGCAGGGCCACGCGCTGGCCCGGGCCGCCGCCGAGCGGGGGGCGCAGGTGACCCTGGTGTCGGCGGCGTCGCTGCCCGCGCCCGAAGGGGTGGCGGTGGTGCCCGTCGAGACCGCGCTCGAGCTGCAGGCCGCGGTGACCGATGCCGTGCGCGGCGCCGACGTCGTCGTCATGGCCGCCGCCGTGGCCGACTTCCGGCCGGCGACCTACGCCGGCTCCAAGATCAAGAAGACGCACGCGCCCGGTGCCGATGGGGCGGTCGACGAGTCGGCGCCGACCGTCGAGCTGGTGCGCAACCCCGACGTGCTGGCCGGGCTGGTGGCCGCCCGGGGGAGCGCGCGGATGCCGGTGATCGTCGGGTTCGCCGCCGAGACCGGCGACGACGAGGGGTCGGTGCTCGACCACGCCCGCGCCAAGCTCGCCCGCAAGGGCTGCGACCTGCTCGTCGTCAACGAGGTCGGCACCGACACGACCTTCGGCCACGACGACAGCACCGTGCACCTGCTGCGGCAGGGGTCCGACGACGCGACCCAGGTGGGGCCGACATCCAAGCTGGTCGTGGCGCACGCCGTCTGGGACGCCGTCCTGCCCCTGCTCTGACGCGGACCGAAGGGCCCCGCCACGGGTGGTGCCGAGGCCCTTCGGCGTGCTTGGGTCAGCGGCGGGAGTGCGCCTTGCTCGTCGTGGTGCCCTCCTCGACCTGCTCGACCTGGTCGACCTGATCGGCGGTGTCCGGGCCGGCATCCACGGCCCCGCCCTCGTCGGCCTCCGCAGTCTCGTCGGTGACGTCCGCCGCGGCCTCGTCGCCCTGGGGGGCCGCGCCCTCGGCCCCGCCGCCGAGGGTGGCGAGCATGTTGCGCACGTTGCTCAGCTGGGCGGTGATGCTGTCGCGGCGGGCCGTGGCGGCGGCGAGCTCGCGCTCGGAGTCGCGGCGGATCCGGTCGGCGTGCTCCTTGGCCGAGCTGACCAGCGCGGCGGCCTCGGCGCGGGCGGCCTCGAGGGCCCGGGCCGACTCGGCAGCGGCAGTGCGGCGGTCCTCCTCGGCCTCGCGCCCGAGCAGGTCGGCGCGCTCCTGCACCGCGGCCAGCGACTGGTCCTGCTGGGCCATCTGGGCGGTGAAGTCGGCGGCCGACCTGTCGCGGCGCTCGCCCAGGGTCCGCTCGAAGTCGGCGGCCGCGGCAGCAGCGGTCGCGCGCTGCTTCTCGTAGTAGGCCTCCGCCTCCTCACGGCGGGCGGCGGCCTCGCGCACGGCGTCGTCGATGATCGAGTCGGCCTCCTGCTTGGCGCGCGAGACCACCTGGGATGCCGCGACGTCGGCCTTGGAACGGATCTCCTCGGCGTACCGGTCGGCCTCGGCACGCATCAGCGCCGCGTCGTTGGTGGCGTCCTGGCGGGCCTGCTCGACGTCGTCGGCGGCGGCCGAGCGGATGGCGACGGCTTCCTCGTCGGCCAGGCCGAGCATCGCCCCGATGCGCTCACCGAGGTCGGCGAAGGTGGGGCTGGACACCTTGCGGGCCTGCTCCTCGAGCTCGGCCAGGCTGCGCCCCTGGTCCTCGAGCTCGTCGGTGAGCTGGTCGTGCGACTGGCGCAGCTTGGTCAGCTCGACGGAGCTCGCGGCAGCCTCCTGGCGGGCGGCGTCGGCCGCCTGCTGGAGCGCGGCGACGTGCTGCTCGACCTGGACGGGGTCGTAGCCGCGGAAGACGGTCGGGAACTCCGGCTGGTTCATGGGGACTCCTGGTCAGGGGTGGCGGGGTTTTCGGAGGGGGTGGGTTCGCCGGCGGCGAGGGGACCTGCGGTGCTGTCGCTGGAGGGCCGGTCGTCGCTCGGGCTGCGGTCGCCGCTCGGGCTGCGGTCGCCGGTCGGGTTGCGGTCGTCGCTGACCGCGAGGGCGTCGATGACGCCGGTGAGGTTGGCGAGCTGCGCGGTGATGGCGTCCCGGCGGGCGACCAGGGTGTGCACCTCGGCGCGGGCGCGCTCGACGGCGGCCTGGGCCTCGGCGCGCACGGTGTCGGCGCGCTGTCGAGCCTCCTGCGAGGCTCTCATGATCTCCGCTCGTGCGGCAGCGTGGTACTGGTGGGCCTCACGGTGCATCCGCTCGATGTCCTCGGCAGCGCTCTGCCGCACCTGCCGGGCGCCCAGCTCGGCCTCAGCGGACCGCCGCTCGGCACGCTCGAGCGCCTCGGCCTCGCGGGTGCGGGCGTCGTCGAGCAGCCGCGCGGACTCTCGCTGCGCGGCTGCACGGGTGCGGACGGCATCCGCCTGCGCCTCGGCGAGCACCGCCTGGGCGAGCTCGCGCATCCGCGTGGACTCCGACTCGGCCTCGGCGAGCCGGTCGCGGCTCTTGGCGGTGGCGCTGCCCAGCAGCGTCTGCACCCGGTGCCGGTGGGTGCGCGAGCGCTCGGCGAGGTCGTCGTGGTGCGCCCGGGCCCGGGTATCGGCGTCGGTCTCTGCCCTGGCGAGGATCTCGCGGACCGTGCCCTGCGCCCACGCCAGGTGGGCCTGGGCCCCCGCGACCAGGTCGTCGGCCTCGCTCTGCGCGTCGGCGAGCAGGGCTGCCGCCTCGGCGCGGGCCCGGTCGAGCACATGCTCGGCGTCGGTGCGCGAGCCGGCGTCGCGCGCCTCGATGGCGGCGAGCAGGGCCGCGACCTCGGCCGCGGCGTCGCTGCGGTGCCGGCTGGCGTACTCGTGCGTCTCGTCGCGCAGCCGGTCGAGGTCGGCGACCGTGGAGTCGCGCAGCTGGTCGAGCTCGGCGGCGTGCGCCGCGTGCTCGTGGGTCCAGCGCTCCTGGTGGGCGAGCTCCTCCTGCGCGAGGCGGGCCATGGTGCCCTCGTGCTCGACGCGGGCCCGCTCGATCAGCGCGGCGGCCTGCGCCTGCGCCTGCGCCACGCAGGCCCGGGCGTCCTCCTCGGCCAGCGCAACGGCCTCGTCGCTGGCCTTGGTGGCGCGGGCCCGCAGCAGGGCGGCCTGGTCGGCGGCGTCGGCGAGCATGACCTCGACCTCCGCGTGGGTCTCCTCGAGCCGGCGCCGGGCCTCCTCGCGCGACGACGCCACCCTCGCCTGCAGCTGGGCGAGCTCGAGGGTCGCCTGCTGGGTCTCTGCGCGCAGCCGGCCGGCCTCCGCCCGCGCCTCCCCGGCCTCGCGGTTGGCGTCGGCCCGCAGCTGGTCGGCCAGTCTCTGCGCCCGGGTGAGCAGGGACAGCGCTTCGTCGACGGGGCTCACGGGTGCGGCCCGGCCCGCGTCTCCCGTCGCCTCGAGCGCCGACCCGTCTGACACGCGGACCATGATCGCAGACCTCGCAGCGCGCGATGGACCGTGTCGGTCGCCGGACGCCGGGCCCGGTAGATTGGCACGCGCACACGGCGGCCGATGGCCGCGGTAGCCCCACCCACGAAGGAGTTCCGCGTGTCCGCACGCCTGTTCACGTCCGAGTCGGTCACCGAGGGACACCCCGACAAGATCTGTGACCAGATCTCCGACGCGATCCTCGACGCGATGCTCGCGCAGGATCCCCGCAGCCGCGTCGCCGTCGAGACGATGGTGACCACCGGCCTGGTCCACGTGGCCGGCGAGGTCACCACCGAGGCCTACGTCGAGATCCCGAAGATCGTGCGCGACACCGTGCTCACGATCGGCTACGACAGCTCGACCAAGGGCTTCGACGGCGCCTCGTGCGGCGTCAGCGCGTCGATCGGCCAGCAGAGCCCCGACATCGCGCAGGGCGTCGACACCGCCTTCGAGAGCCGCACGGGTGCGGTCGACCCGCTCGACAAGCAGGGCGCCGGCGACCAGGGCTTGATGTTCGGCTACGCCTGCGACGACACCGCCGAGCTGATGCCGCTGCCGATCTTCCTGGCCCACCGCCTCGCCGAGCGGCTCACAGCGGTGCGCAAGAGCGGCGAGCTGCCCTACCTGCGCCCCGACGGCAAGACCCAGGTCACGATCGCCTACGACGGCGCCCGCGCCGTCTCCCTCGACGCCGTGGTCGTCTCCAGCCAGCACGCCGAGGACGTCTCGCTCGACGGCCTGCTCGAGCCCGACGTGCGCCAGCACGTGATCAGCCCGGTGCTCGCCGAGCTGCACGACGCGGGCACCGACCTGAGCACCGACGACTACCGCGCGTACATCAACCCCACCGGCAAGTTCGTCATCGGTGGCCCGATGGGGGATGCCGGCCTCACCGGCCGCAAGATCATCGTCGACACCTACGGCGGCATGGCCCGCCACGGTGGTGGCGCCTTCTCCGGCAAGGACCCGAGCAAGGTCGACCGGTCGGCCGCCTACGCCACCCGCTGGGTCGCCAAGAACGTCGTCGCCGCGGGCCTGGCCCGCCGCTGCGAGGTGCAGGTCGCCTACGCCATCGGCAAGGCCCAGCCGGTCGGCCTCTACGTCGAGACCTTCGGCACCGAGACCGTGCCCGCCCAGAAGATCCAGGCAGCGATCCAGAAGACCTTCGACCTGCGCCCCGCCGCGATCCTCGAGGACCTCGACCTGCTCCGCCCCATCTACAAGGCGACGGCGGCCTACGGCCACTTCGGCCGCACCCACGCCGACGGCGTCGACAACGGCTTCACCTGGGAGCGCACCGACCGCGTCGAGGCGCTGCAGCGCGCCGCCCACGGCTGACCCCGCGTCATCCACAGCGCGAGCCCACCGACCCCTCGCCGGGTCGGTGGGCTCCGCTAGTTTCGGGCCCATGACGACGGCCGACGACACCGATGCCGGGGAGCAGCTCGCGCTGCTGTCCTCCGCTGCGCGCGTGCGCCGGCCCCGTCGCCTCGCCGGTGACGACCCGACCGCGCCGACCCTGCCCGTCGCCCTGGTGCAGGTCGACACCGGCCTGCCGCACCTCGACCGGCCCTTCGAGTACACCGTCCCCACGTCGATGGCCGACACCGCCGTGCAAGGGGCCAGGGTCAAGGTGCGCTTCGCGGGCCAGGACCTCGGCGGCTTCGTGCTCGAGCGCCGGGCCGGCGCCGACCACCCGGGCCGGCTCAGCCCTTTGCGCCGGGTCGTCTCACCCGAGCCGGTGCTCACGCCGCCGGTGCTCGCCACGGCCCGCGCGGTCGCCGACCGGTATGCCGGCTCGCTCGGTGACGTGCTGCGGCTCGCCGTCCCACCACGGCACGCCGCGGCCGAGAAGGCCCTCGCGCTCGAGCCGCCCGAGCAGTCGTCGCTGCCCGCGCGGGTGCCGCTCGCCTGGTCGCCGTACGCCGCCGGCGCTGCGTTCCTGTCGCACCTGACCTCGGGCGGTGCCCCCACGGCTTCCCTGCTGGCCCTGCCGTCGGTGGCCGCGGCCGCCGACTGGCCGGCGCTGCTCGCCGAGGCGGCGCGAGCCGCGGTCGAGGGCGGCCGGGGTGCGGTGCTCGTCGTGCCCGACCACCGTGACGTCGCGCGCGTCGAGGCGGCCCTGCTCGAGGTGCTCGGGCCCGGCCGGCACACCCGGCTCAGTGCCGACCAGGGGCCGCAGGCCCGCTACACGGCCTACCTCAAGGCGCTGCGCGGGCACACCCCGGTGGTCGTGGGCACCCGGGCGGCGGCCTTCGCGCCGGTGCGCCACCTCGGCCTGGTCGCCTGGTGGGACGACGGCGACGACCTGCTCGACGAGCCCCGGGCCCCCTACCCGCATGTGCGCGAGGTGCTGCTGGCCCGCGCCGAAGAGCACGGGGCCGCGGTGCTCTCGGCCGGCTTCAGCCGCTCGGTGGCCGTCGCCGACCTCGTCGCCCGCGGCGCGCTAACCGCCGTCGAGGCGCCGCGCGAGACCGTGCGCCGGGCCGTGCCGCCGGTGCGGGTCGCCGGTGAGGGGCACGACGCCGAGCGCGACCCGGCCGTGGCCGCCGCCCACCTGCCCACCGTGGCGTGGCGCACGGCGAAGGAGGCGCTGGCCACCGGGCCGGTGCTCGTGCAGGTGCCGCGGCGGGGGTACCTGCCCTCGCTGTCCTGCCAGGACTGCCGCCGGCCGGCCCGCTGCACGGTGTGCGCCGGGCCGCTCGGGCTGCCCGGGCCGAACGGTCCGCCGGCCTGCCGCTGGTGCGGCCGGGTCGAGACCGGCTTCACCTGCCCGGCCTGTGGTGGCCACCGGCTGCGCTCGTCGGTCGTCGGCGCGCGGCGCACCGCCGAGGAGCTCGGCCGCGCGTTCCCGGGGGTGCCCGTCGAGCGCTCCGGCGCCGGCACCGTGCTCGGCACCGTGGCAGCCGGCCCGCGCCTGGTGGTCTGCACGCCGGGCGCCGAGCCGGTCGCCCCGGGCGGGTACGCCGCGGCCCTGCTGCTCGACGCCTGGGCCCTGCTCGAGCGCCCCAGCCTCACCGCGGGTGAGGAGGCACTGCGTCGCTGGCTGGCGGCTGCGGCCCTGGTGCGGCCGGCATCGCAGGGGGGCCGGGTCGTGCTGGCCGGGGCCCCCACCGAGGTGTCGGTCCCGGCGGTCGAGGCGCTCGTGCGCTGGGACCCCACGTGGTTCGCCGAGCGCGAGCTCGAGGAGCGCCGCGAGCTGTCGCTGCCCCCGGCATCCCGGCTGGCGGTGCTCACCGGCGCCCGGCCCGCCCTCGAGGGGGGCATCGCCGAGCTCGAGCTGCCCGGCACGGCATCCGTGCTCGGCCCGCTCCCGCACCCGGCCACCGACCGGTGGCGCACCATCGTCACCGTTCCCCGGCCCGACGGCCGGGCCCTGGCCCGCGAGCTCGCGGCGCTGCGCGCCCGGGCGTCGGCCCGCAAGGACCCCGACCCGTTGTCGGTGCGGGTCGACCCACCAGACCCCACGGCGTGACCGTCAGCGGCCGGTGGCACCTAGACTCCCGGGCGTGAGCGTCACCCCCATCCGCCTCTTCGGCGACCCGGTCCTGCGCACCCCCGCGGCACCGGTCGTCGACTTCGACGCCGAGCTGCGCCGCCTCGTCGGCGACCTCACCGACACCATGCTGGATGCCGGCGCGGCCGGGCTCGCTGCCCCCCAGCTGGGGGTGGGGCTGCGGGTGTTCACCTACCGTGCCGACGGGCTGGTCGGCCACCTCGTCAACCCAGACCTCTCCCTCGGCGACGACGAGGAGGTGGGCCCCGAGGGCTGCCTGTCGCTGCCCGGGATGCGCTTCGACACCCCGCGGGCGGTGCAGGTCGTGGCCCGCGGCTGGAACGCCTTCGGCGAGCCGGTCACCGTCGAGGGCACGCATCTGCTGGCCCGTGCGGTGCAGCACGAGACCGACCACCTCGACGGCATCCTGTTCGTCGACCGGCTCGACCCCGAGCAGCGTCGCGAGGCGATGCGGCTGGTGCGCGAGGCCGACTGGGGTGCCGCCGCCCCCGTGGTCAAGGCCAGCCCGCACTCCGACAGCTTCGGGAGGCGCTGAGTGCGACTCGTCCTCGCCGGCACGCCGCAGACCGCGGTCCCCTCGCTGCTGGCCCTGCTCGGCTCGCGCCACGAGGTGGCGGCCGTCGTCACCCGCCCGGACGCCCGAGCCGGAAGGGGCCGCGCACTCGCACCGTCGGCGGTGAAGCAGGTCGCGCTCGAGCACGGCCTCGAGGTGCTGACGCCGCCCACCCCGCGCGACCCGGAGTTTCTGGCGCGGCTGCGCGAGCTGGCGCCCGACTGCTGCCCGGTGGTCGCGTACGGGGCCCTCCTGCCGCGCGTCGCCCTCGACGTGCCGGTGCACGGCTGGGTCAACCTGCACTTCTCCCTGCTGCCGGCGTGGCGGGGGGCCGCACCGGTGCAGCGCGCGCTGATGGCGGGCGACGACGTCACCGGTGCCACCACCTTCGTCATCGAGGAGGGGCTCGACACCGGCCCGGTGCTCGGCACGCTCACCGAGACCGTGCGCCCCGACGACACCGCCGGCACCCTGCTCGACCGGCTGGCCGCAGCGGGCGCCGGGCTGCTCGTCGCCACGATGGACGGCCTGGCCGACGGCTCGCTGCACGCCGTGCCGCAGCCCGGCGACGGCGTCAGCCTGGCGCCCAAGCTGAGCACCGACGAGGCCCGGGTGCGCTGGTCGCTGCCGGCCCACGTCGTCGACCGGCAGGTGCGCGGCTGCACGCCGGCGCCGGGGGCCTGGACCACCTTTCGCGGCGAGCGGGTGAAGGTGGGGCCGGTGCGGGTCGTCCGGCCGGGTGCGGAGCCGGGCGGTGCCGGTCAGGCGGGAGCGGCCGGCGCGGCCGGCACGGCCGGTCCGAACCGGGTGATGGCGGCCCGAGACGCGGTGCAGCTGGCCCCCGGCGAGCTGCACGCCACCAAGCAGGCGGTGCTCGTGGGCACGGCCTCCGTCCCCGTCGAGCTCGGTGAGGTGCGCCCGCACGGCAAGAAGCCGATGGCCGCGGCCGACTGGGCGCGCGGGGTGCGGATCGCCACCGGGGAGCGCTTCGATGGCTGACGGGGAGCGCCCGCCGGGGGGAGGGGGCGGCGGTGGAGGCGGTGGCGGTGGCGGTGGCGGTCGCGGCACCGGCGGCCGGGGTCGTGGCCCGCGCCGGCGCAGCGCCACGGCACCCTCCGAGCGCACCCGGCGCGCCGAGCCCACCCGGTTCGCCGCCTACACGCTGCTCCGCGCGGTCGCCGACGGGTCGTACGCCAACCTCGAGATGCCCGGCATCCTGCGGCGGCACCGCCTCGAGGGCCGCGACGCGGCGTTCGCCACCGAGCTGGGCTTCGGCACCATCCGCTGGCAGGGGTTCTACGACGCCGTCATCGCCGAGGCGGCCGGCCGCCCGACCGACCGGGTCGACCCGCAGGTGCTCGACGTGCTGCGGCTCGGCGCGCACCAGCTGCTCGGGATGCGGGTGGCCACCCACGCCGCGGCGGACCAGACCGTGGGCCTGGCCAAGGTCGTGGCCGGGGCAGGCGCGGGTGGCTTCGTCAACGCCGTGATGCGGCGGATCAGCGAGCGGTCGCTCGAGGAGTGGCGCGACGTCGTGGTGCCCGAGGGCGGGGGAGCCGCCGCGCTCGCGGTGCGGCACAGCCACCCGGAGTGGGTGGTCAGCGCCCTGCGCGCGGCCCTGCTCGGCCACGGGCGCGCCACGGCAGCCACCGTCGACGCCGAGCTGGCTGCGCTGCTCACCGCCGACAACGAGCCTCCGCAGGTACACGTCGTGGCCCGGCCGGGTCTGACCTCCGTCGACGAGCTGAGCCGCTACGACGACGTCGAGCCCAGCCCGGTGTCCCCGATCGGCATCGTGCTCGGCTCCGGCGACCCGGGGCTGATCCCCGAGATCCGCGACGGGCGCGCCGCCGTGCAGGACGAGGGGTCGCAGCTCGTCGCCCTGGCCCTGGGGGCGGCCGAGGTCTCCGACGACCTGCCCGCACGCTGGCTCGACCTGTGCGCCGGCCCCGGTGGCAAGGCCGGGGTGCTCGGCGCGCTGGCCGTGCAGGCGGGCGCCGACCTCACCGCCGTCGAGGTCACGCCCCACCGCGCCGACCTGGTGCGCAACACCCTGCGGACCCTCGGCAGGCACGCCACGACCCTGGGCCGCCGCATCGAGGTGCGCACCGCCGACGGGCGGGTCGTCGGCGACGACGAGCCGGCCGCCTACGCCAAGGTGCTCGTCGATGCCCCCTGCACCGGGCTGGGGGCCCTGCGGCGCCGGCCCGAGGCACGCTGGCGCCGCCAGCCCGCCGACCTCGCCGAGCTCGCACCGCTCCAGCGCGCCCTGCTCGGCTCGGCGCTGGATGCCGTCGCCCCCGGCGGTGTCGTCGCCTACGCCACGTGCAGCCCGCACGTCGCCGAGACCCGCTTCGTGGTCAGTGACGTGCTCAAGCGCCGCCACGACGTGGAGGTGGTCGATGCGCGGCCGTTCTTCACCGATGCCGTGGGTCGACCGCTCGAGGGCCTGGGGCAGGGCCCCTACGTGCAGCTCTGGCCGCACGTGCACGGCACCGACGCGATGTTCGTCGCGCTGCTGCGGAAGTCGGCCTGAGCATGGCCGCCCCGCACGACCTGGTCTGGCGCGCGCCGGGGCCGGCCGACGCCGAGGCCCTGGGCCTGATGCACCACCGGTCGTGGGTCGACAGCTACTCCGACCTCGTGCCCCCGGGGTGGTTCGACGAGCACGGCCCACAGAACCGCATCGACCTCTGGCACCGGGTGCTCGCCGCCCCGCCGCCGGCCGGTGTGCGGCGCACGGCGGTGTTCCTGACGGGTGGCGAACCCGTCGCGTGGTGTGTCGCGGGGGTCTCTCGCGGGAACGAAGGAGCACCGCCGGTGCGCGAGCACGAGCTGTGGGGCCTGTACGTCGACCGGTCGCTGCTGGGCAGTGGGCTGGGCCAGGCGCTGCTGGACTGGGCGGTCGCCGACCTGCCGGCGCAGCTGTGGCGGGCCAAGGGCAACGAGCGGGCGGCCGCCTTCTACCGCCGCAACGGCTTCCGCGACGACGGCACCGAGCTCGCGGCCGACAACCCGCCGCTGGTCGAGGTGCGGATGGTGCGCTGACCGACCGCGGTACCGCCCGGCATCCGTGGCCCTCGGGCTCGCTAGGGTGTCGCGGGTGCAGATCTCCCCGTCGATCCTGTCGGCCGACTTCGCCAACCTCGAGCGCGAGCTCGACGCCATCGCGACCGCCGACTGGGCGCACGTCGACGTCATGGACAACCACTTCGTGCCCAACCTGACCCTCGGGTTGCCGGTCGTCGAGGCGCTGCTCGAGGTGTCGCCGGTGCCCGTCGACTGCCACCTGATGATCGAGGACCCCGACCGCTGGGCACCGGGCTACGCCGAGGCGGGAGCCGGGTCGGTCACCTTCCACGTCGAGGCGGTGTCGGATGCCGTGCGCACCGCTCGCGCGATCCGTGCGGCCGGCGCGCGGGCCGCGTTCGCCGTGAAGCCGGGCACGCCCTTCGCGCCGTACGCCGACCTGCTGCCCGAGGTCGACATGGTGCTCGTGATGACGGTCGAGCCGGGGTTCGGCGGGCAGTCGTTCATGGCTGACCAGATGCCCAAGGTGCGCGAGGTGCGCGAGGCGGTGCGGCGGTACGGGGGCGAGGTGTGGATCCAGGTCGACGGCGGCGTCTCGGCCTCCACCATCGAGCAGTGCGCCGAGGCCGGGGCCGACGTGTTCGTCGCCGGGTCGGCCGTGTATGGCGCCGAGTCGGCCGCCGCCGCCATCGACGAGCTGCGCGCGCTCGTGGCGGGGCACACGCACGGATGAGCGGGCCGGCATCCCTGCTCGAGCGGCTGGCCGACAGCGACGGGTACGCCGTCGACCTGACGCTCACCGAGGGGCTGGAGCCCGGCGAGGTGCTCGACGCGGTCGAGCTCGAGGGCTGCCGGTTCGAGCGTGCGGTGCTCGAGGGGGCGGTGCTGCGCGACTGCACCTTCACCGACTGCGTGTTCACCGGGTGCAACCTGAACCGGGTCGACCTGTCGGGGTCGCGGTTCGTCGACTGCACCTTCGTGGAGTGCACCGCGCTGGCCGTGATCTGGACCCGGGCGGGAGAGGCGACGCTGTCGGCGCGACCGTGGGACTTCGAGCGGTGCCGGCTGGACCTGGCCTCGTTCCAGGAGGGGTCGATCGCCGGGTCGCGGCTGGTGGGCTGCTCGCTGCGTGAGGCCGACCTCGGTCGGGCCGACGCGCAACGGGTCGACTTCGGCGGGAGCGACCTCAGCGGCGCCGTGTTCGTCGGCACCGACCTGCGTGGGGCGAGCCTGGTCGGGGCGGTGGGCTACGCCTTCGACCCCTCGGAGAACCGGGTGCGCGGACTGCGGGTCGAGGCGTCCGGTGCTGCGGGCCTGTTGGCGGCCATGGGACTGGTCGTCGAGCCCTGACGTCGTGTCCGGCGACGGGCGATGGTGGTGGGGGCGCTACTCGACGTTCCACGGAGTTGATCAGAAGGGCGGCTGGTCGGGGTAGCGCACGTGTGCTCGTCGTCGGGCGATGCCGGCTCGCACGTCGGCGGTGGAGGTGCAGCGCCGGTGTGCGGAGCCACCGAACCAGTCGTGACCCACTGCCTGGGTGTGTTCGAGCCTGAGCTCGAGGATGGTCTCGAGCACGCTCCAGCTCGACGTGGGGGTGTCACTGCGGGCGGTGGTGTCGGCGGTGGGGGTGCTGGGCGCGTGCTCGGTGGGCTCTGGCGCCAGCACCAGGGACTGCAGGGCGTCGAGAGGTGCGGTGGTGCGGACCCGCCCGATGGGGTCGGTCCAGGTGGTGGTGCCGTCGACGGCCAGGCGCACCTGCCATCCGGGGCGTTGTTTGATGCGGTGGTGCCGTCGGCACAGGGTGAGCAGGTTGCGCGCGGCGGTGCGGCCGGTCGGCCAGGGCCGCACGTGGTCGAGGTCGCAGAACCGGGCGGCAACGGAGCAGCCGGGAAATCGGCAGCGGCCGTCGCGGGCCCTGACCAGGGCCACGAGCTCGGCGCTGGGGCGGTAGGCGTCCGTGGCGAGGTGGTCGTGCGGGTCGAGCCGGGCACCGGTGAGTGGGTCACACGGTACGAAGACGCGGATGACCTTCGGGCGCCCGCGCCGTGGTCGTGGCGGCTGCTTGGTCAGGTGGTCGCGTAGCCAGCCCCGCTGGACAAGCAGCGGTTCCGAGGGTCGGGCGCCCTGCACCTGCAGCAGAGCGTCGTCGCTTCCGCCCGGAAGTGCAGTGGCGGAGTGAGTCGGGTCGACCACCGGTGCTTCGCCCGGAAGCGCCGTGTGGGCGCGGTCGGGATCGCCGGTGAGCCGGTTCAGGAGAACGGCGTCCGTCTGGTCGGGAAGAGGCGACGAGGTCGGATCCTCAGCAGCGCGGGCGGACTCGTCGTCGCTGGTGGCTCGCGATGGCGGTGGATCCTCAGCAGCGCGGAGGTGCACAATCTCATCGGTGGCCGGTACCGAGGTCGGAATCGTCGCATCGGGCTCGTCATCACGTGAGGCACGTGCACTCATCGGCACGCTGTCAGCGGGCACGGTGAGCACGACGTGCACGTCGACGGTCGCGTGGCCGGTGACGAGGTCGGTGAGCGCCTTGCCGCGGGCCTGCTCGATGTTCGAGCAGGTGCCGTCGGAGACCAGGTCGTGGGCCAGCTTGTCGATCGCGGCCCAAGCTGATGCGGCATCCTCACTCGGGAACGTGCCGTGCCACTCGTCGACCCCGGGCTCGCCGACCCACCGGCGCAGGCCGGTCGCGGCTCGGGCACGCTTGGCGCGTTCGCGGACCAGGTCGGGGGAGATGCGTGAGAGCAACACCCGGGTGCGCTGGCGCAGCTTGGAGGAGTCGTCGCCCAGATGCGGGTCGAGGGCGGTGACGACCGCGTCGGCGACGTCGGCCGGCGCGATCTCGAGCTCGAACGCGACGACCCCGGCCCGGTACCTGTCGAGGCGGCCCTCCGCCATCGCAGCATGCAGCGCACGCAGACCGCTGGCCTCGGGGAGGTCACGGTGCTCTGCCGGCACCGGCACCCGGTCGGCGGCCAGGCGGACGGCCAGCTCGACCCGGCGCTGCGCCTGCGTGTGCGAAGCACCGAGCAGCGGCGCGGCCAGGTCGGCGGCGTCCAGCGTGATCCGGCCATACGCGTGGACGCTCTCGCCCAGGGTGCCGTCCTCGCTCCAGTCGCTCTCGCGCCGTGCCGCCTGGGCCAAAGCGTTGTCCTGCACCGCAGTCAGAGTGTTGATCAACCCCTGGCAGCTCCCCACCACCGACAGCCACTCACCGCGGTCGCTGGGCCCACCACCGTCGGTGAGCGCGGTCGCGACCCGAGCGGCACCTGTCAGCACCACCTTGTGGACCCCACCACCAGCAGGGCTGGACGCAGACGTGACCTCGTCGGCCAACGCCTCGCCGTACTGCGCAATTGCGGTCATGTCTCCCCCTTCCCTTGGCTCGATTCTAATGGCTCAGCACGATTCGCACAAGTGTTCGAGAGAGCGAGTTTCGCTGCCATAGAACCGATTTGGTGACCCTCCGGTTGAACCCCACCCGGCCCTGTCAATGTCTTTCGGCGCCACCGTCGACCGAGTGGATGTCCACCGAGAAGCCCCGGCCGGCGTGGTCGCCGTCGAGATGCTCGACGTGCACACAGATGCCGGTGACGACGTCGAGGGCGACCAGGTAGCGCGTGGCGTAACTGAGTTCAGTCGTCCGGTCCCTCGCCTTCGGCCCACCGGCCAGGGCCTCGAGGTCGACGCTGACCTGCCCGAACAGCAGGGGGCAGCACGAGCAGCGCGGCTCGTACTCCGCACGCGGGGACACCTCGGCCCACCAGGTCTGGCGCCCACCCCGCACCGCAGCGTCGAGGCGGTGCACGTCGAGCGCGGGGGGCGGCACGGCATCCGCCGCACCATCCGGGGTGGAATCGGGCACGGGATGGCGCCACTGACCGTCGCCGAGCTCGACCGGGTCGAGCATCGCCACGAACTGGTAGTCCTGCCACATCGGGTCGTCCGACACCGGGTTCCGTGGCCGCCGAACGACGAAACCGTTGTCGTCGACCTCCACCGGCACCTCCCACGCGTACGGCAGCTCGACGGTGCCGGGCCCGCGATCGCCACCGCCCAGGTGGGTCATCCCCGCGATGTTGCGTCGGGCCGGCTCGCGCCGCCGCTCGCCGTCGGCGAGCCGCACCTCGAGCCCCACGCCCCGTTCCACCAGCACGCTCACCGTGTGGTCGGGCCCGTGCAGCGGTCGGCGGTGCAGGTCGAATGCGAGCGCGCGCCAGCGCCAGGGCGACGAGCGAGCGAGGCCGCGGAAGCGGTCGGGGGTGGGGGACGGCACGCCGACCAGTGCAGCACCGCGCACGCACGCGGGTCCATGGAGTTTTCGGCCATCCCCGGCGCCCCCCTCCGTCGGCACACGTCGCCGAACCTGCGACAAACCTTTGACAGAATGCAGTTTCCGGACGGTCGACGATGCGGATGAGAGCCGTCTGCTCGCTTAGGGTCGCCGTATGGACGTCGGCGTCGCCCTTGCGGCCGTGAGGTCGTCCGGCACCATCCTCGAGGGGTTGCGGGCCGGCGAGCGACTCGAGGACGCCGCGCGAATGGCCGTCGAGCGCTCGTCGCAACGCGCGGTCGACCTGCTCGTGGCCGCCACCGTCGACCCCGACCCGATCACCGCGATCGCCGCCGTGCGTGCCCTCGGCGCCCACGGCGGCGCGCCGGCAGCCTCGCACCTCGTCACGCTGCTCGATGACGACCGCGGGCACGTGGCCGAGCACGCCGTCGAGGCGCTCGGCCACGTGCCCCCGCAACCTGCCGGCATCCCCCACCTGGTGCAGCGTTGCGCGCAGGGGGGATTCGCCGGGATGCTCTCCCAGCGCACCCTCGAGCGCTGGGCGATCACGGCCCCGGATGCCGTGATCGGCGGCGCGACCGCTGCCCTCGCCATCGAGCGCGAGCCCGGAGCCCGCGCCCGACTCGTGGAGACGGTGGGCCTCGTGCTGTCGCCTTCGGCCCTTCAGCCGCTGACTGACATGGCGTTGGACGACGGCGAAGGGGTGGGGGTACGAGCCGCCGCGGTGGCGGCTCTCGGAGACCTCCTCGACGACCCCGGATGCCGTACGGCTCCCGACGCTGCGGCGGCCCGAGCCGCTCTCGACTCGGTCGCCGGCTCGACCGGCCCGACGGGCACGACCGGCCCGACGGGCACGCCCGGCCCGACCGCAGCCGCCGGCTCGCTCCACCAGGCCGCCGCCCTCGCCCGATCCGACGGGCTCGTCCCGCCCCGTCCGTCGGTGGCGTGCGACGGGCTGACCGTGGCCCAGCTCTTCCTCCACGGTGATGTCGACGGCACCCTGCGCCACTCCGGCCAGGGCGACACCGGCGGCATCGCCACCCTGCTCGTGCACCTCGGCGACGCCCTGCTGCGGCGGGGAAGCCGGGTCCACCGGGTCCTCACCATCTCCGGTGGCTGGGGCCTGGTGTCCGCGGTCAGCTCGATGACCGGAGGAGCAACGGCGGCGGGCACTACCGGGCCGGGTGCCGGCGCCGTTCACGCGACAGTGGGGCGCTCCCTGGCCGACGACCTCTCGCCGGCGCGCCACCTCTACGCCCGGGTGCCGATGTGGGGCCACTCCACCGGCATGTCGACGGCGTGGCCACGACGGGTCGAGGCGCGGCGCGGCATCCGTCGCGTCCTGCGGGCTGCCGGGCAGGTGGACGTGCTGCACCTGCGGATGGCCGACGTCGGGTCGTTGGTGGCGGCCGAGGTGGCCGCCGAGCTCGGCATCCCGGTCGTTCTGACCGTCGCTCCTGACCCGCAGGCGCTGATCGCGTCGCGAGAGGCCGAGGGCACGTTGACCCGCGCGAACTTCGGCGCGGCCGACCAGCACGAACACCTCTGGTTCCGCGACCGCCTGTTGCGGCGCCTCGCCGAGCAGGCCGAGCACCTGGTCCTCTTCCCCCGCCCCGACGTCGAGCGCAGCATCGCGCGCCTCGTCGGCATCGACGTGGCGGCGCACCCCGAGCGCGCGCTCGTCGTCGGTGAGGGCATCGACGTCGGAGGCCTCGAGCGCGTGGCCAAGGAGGTGCGGGGCGACGCGCCGCGGCGCCCGACCACGTCGGCCGCGCTCGACGGGCTCGACGCCCTCCTCGCCACCCTGCCCGCCGACCGCCGGTCGCTACCGCTCGCGCTCTCGATCGGCCGGCTGGCGCCGGTCAAGGGCATGGCGACCCTGGTCTCCGCCTGGCTCAACGACCCCTCGCTGCGCCGTCGCTGCAACCTGCTGGTCATCGGCGGCGACCTCGACGACCCGAGCCCCGAGGAGGCCACCGAGCTCTCCCTCATCCGCGACCTCGTGTCCACCGACGCGTCCGCCGGCGCCGGGCTGCTCCTCGCCGGCCACCGCCCCAACGCCACCGCCACGGCCTGGCTCGCCGCCGCACGCGAGGGCCGACCAGGGACGGCCGCCGCGAGCGGCGTCTACGTGTGCGCCAGCCTCAAGGAGGAGTTCGGCATCGCCATCCTCGAGGCCATGACCGTCGGGCTGGTCGTCGTCGCCCCGAACGGCGGTGGCCCGGCCAGCTACGTCGACGACGGCGTCACCGGCGTGCTGGCCGACACCGCGCACGAGCCGGCCCTCGCGGCGGCGATCACCCGGGCCCTCGACCTGTCGGCCTCCTCCGGGGCCACCCTGCGCGACCACCGGTCCAGGGCCGTGGTGCGCGAGCGGTTCGGCATCGACACGATGGCCGCCGCGCTCGGCGAGGTCTATCGCGCGGTGGCGGCGCGGGATGCCGGGAGGGTCGCAGCCACCCCATGACCCTGCTCGTCATCAGCCCCGACTACGCGTCACACCTATACCCGCTGGCCACCCTGGCCACCGCGTGGCGCGACGTGGGGGAGCGTGTCGTCGTCGCGACCGGCCCTGCCACCGACGCGGTGGTCCGCGCGTTCGGCTACCGGCGCGAGCACCTCCGGCTCGGCCGGGGCTCGAACCCGGGCGTCATCCGCGCCGAGGAGCAGCCACCGGGGGAGGACGACTCGCTTCGGGGGTTCTTCGCGGCCACCCGCGCGGGCGCCGTGGCGGCGCTGACCTTCCAGGCCCGCGCGCGGGGCGACGACCTGCTCTGGAACGCCGTCGGCGTGGCGCGGGAGGTGCACGACCTCGTCGAGCGGGTCCGCCCGGACGCCGTGCTGGTCGACCACCTCGCGTTCGGGGCCCGGCTGGGACTGGTGAGCGCACGGGTGCCGCACGCGGACGTGGTCCTCGGGCATCCCTCGGCGCTCACGGTGGGCAACGAGGTCTACGGCTACCCACCGGCCTGGCCGCGCGCCTTCCAGCCCTGCGAGCAGGAGCTCGCAGCCCTCCACGCCCGGTGCGTCGACGTCCGCGAGACCTTCACGTCGCAGTGGAACGCCGCCCTCGCCGAGCTCGACCCGGCCGCAGCGCCCAGCGCCGACGCGTTCGCCGAGACGGGCGACCTGCTGTTGCTCAACTACCCCGCCGGCCTCCACGAGCCCGAGCGCACCGCGCAGCTGCCCGCCCACACCTTCCTGGGGTCGGCTGTGCGCGAGGAACCGCGCGACGTCGAGGTGGAGGCGTGGCTCGCCGGGGACGACCGCCCCGTCGTCTACGTCAGCCTGGGCAGCTTCCTCTCCGCGCGCGTGGACGTGCTGGCCATCGTGGCCGAGGCACTGCGCGGACTCGACGTGCGGGTGGCCCTCGCCACCGGGTCCGCGCCGCCCGAGCTGCTCGGGCCGCTTCCCCCTGAGTGGCTCGTGCGGGCCTTCCTGCCCCAGGTACGGCTCCTCGCCGACACGGCCGTCGCCGTCTCGCACGGCGGCAACAACAGCGTCACCGAGGCCCTGACCGCAGGGGTCCCGCTGCTCGTGCTCCCGCTGTCGACCGACCAGTTCGCCGGGGCGGCCGCCGTCGAGCGGGCTGCGGTCGGGCTGTGCCTCGACCCCAACACCACCACCCCACGCGGCATCCGCGATGCGGTGCGAGAGCTGTTGTCCGGCAACGGCATCCGGGATGCCGCGGCCAAGCTCGGTGCGTCGCTCCGGGAGGTGCCGGGCGCGCAGCGCGCGCACGACGCCGTCTCGCGCGCCTGGCCGGCCCCACCACCGGGGTGACCGGACCGGCTCAGGGGATGACGTCGACCGCCCGCCGGTCACCGGACAGCGTTCGCAACAGGTCGGCCGCGACCGCGACGGCGATGGTCGCGGGCTCCTTCCCCGGCAGGTCGGGCAGCCCGATCGGCGTCCGGATGCGGGCCACGGCGTCGGGCGAGTGACCCCCGTCGGTGAGCCGGCGCCGGAACCGGCCCCACTTGGCCGACGACCCGATCAGCCCGACCGAGCCGAGGTGCGGGCACCGCAGCGCGGCGTCGCAGAGGGCGAAGTCCTCGGCGTGGTCGTGGGTCATGACCAGCACGTGCGCGCCGACCGGGAGCGCGTCGAGCACCATCTCGGGGAGCGGGGAGTGGTGCGCGTGCACGCGCGCGACGGCGTCGGCGAGCCACGGCATCCGCGCGTGCGAGACGTGCTCCTCGCGCGAGTCGACGAGGTGGAGGTCGAGGTCGTGCCGGCTGAGGATGCGGGCGAGCTCGGAGCCCACGTGGCCCACGCCGAACACGGCGACGCACGGCACGACGGCGAGCGGCTCGAGGAGGATGCCGACCTCCCCACCGCAGCACTGGCGGCCGTGTTCGGTGCGCGCCTTGTCACTGAGCGTGACATCCAGCTGTTCCGGTGCGGCCGAACCTGATTCGAGCATCCTCCGGCACCGCTCGACGGCGGTCTGCTCGAGGTTGCCGCCTCCGATGCTGCCCCAGACGGCCTCGGCGGACACCACCATCTTCGCGCCAGCCTCGCGCGGGGCGTGCCCCCGCACCGACACGAGGGTCACGAGCACGCCCGGCTCGCGCCGGCTCCGCAGCCGCTCGACCGCCGCGAGCCAGTGCACGGTCAGGCCACCGTTCCGGGGTGCGGGAGGAGCTCCTCGGATGCCGGCTCGAGCGGGTGCGCCTGCGCGGGCGGCCGGTCGGGCACGGCCCCCGGTGCACCCTCGACCATGCCCTCCAGCCCCGGTGGCACCGGCCCGCCCCGGGCCTGCTCGACCGCCCAGAAGACCGCCTCGGGGGTGGCTGGGGACGCCAGGTCGACCGCCACACCCGGCGGCCCGAACGCCGCAGCGGCCTGGCGCAGGGCCTCGCGCACCGAGAACGCCAGCATCAGGGGCGGCTCGCCGACGGCCTTCGAGCCGAAGACCGCACCGTCCTCGGCGGCCCGCTCGAGCAGCGCCACCCGGAAGTCGGCCGGCATCTCCGACAGGCTCGGCAGCTTGTAGGTGCTCGCCGAGGCTGTCGCCAGCCGGCCACGGGTCGGCCCGTGCGACTCGTCCCAGCGCAGGTCCTCCAGGGTCAGCCAGCCGGCGCCCTGCACGAACGCTCCCTCGACCTGCCCGACGTCGACCAGCGGCGACAGCGAGTCGCCGACGTCGTGGACGAGGTCGACGCGCCGCACGCGGTAGGCGCCGGTGAACCCGTCGACCTCCACCTCGGTGGCCGCCGCGCCGTAGGAGAAGTACTTGAAGGGCGAGCCCTGCATCGTGGTCGAGTCCCAGTGCAGGCCCTCGGTGCGGTGGAAGCCGGCCGCCCACAGCTGGACTCGTTGCACGTAGGCCGCCACGACCAGGTCCGCCCAGCGCATCGACGTGACGGTGTCTCCGCTGCCGGCGCCCGCTGCACCTGCAGCGCGCGCGGCATCGCCGTCAGCCGCCGCGCCCCCCACACCGACCCTCCCGTCGTGCACCCGCACGTCGGCCGGGTCGCAGCCGAGCAGCCCCGCCGCCACCGGCCTGAGCCGGTCGAGGATCTGGGTGCAGGCGTCGAGGACGGCCCCACCGTTGAGGTCGGCCCCGGAGCTGGCCGCCGTGGCCGAGGTGTTGGGCACCTTGTCGGTGCGCGTCGGGGCGAGCCGTACCAGCTCGAGCGGCAGCCCCAGCGCGGTGGCGGCGATCTGCAGCATCTTCGTGTGCAGCCCCTGGCCCATCTCGGTGCCACCGTGGTTGACCAGCACCGAGCCGTCCTTGTAGACGTGCACGAGGGCGCCGGCCTGGTTGAACGCCGTGTAGTTGAAGGCGATCCCGAACTTCACGGGCGTCACCGCGATCGCGCGCTTGGTGTGCTCGGAACCCGCGTTGAACCGGGCGACCAGCTCGCGGCGGCGCGCCACGTCCCCGGTCTCGAGCACCTGCTCCCAGCAGGTGACGAGCCGCTCGGCATGGCGCACCACCTGGCCGTAGGGAGTGCGCTGACCCTCGCGGTAGACGTTGCGCCGGCGCAGCTCGACGGGGTCCAAGCCCAGCCGCGGGGCGCAGCGGCCGAGCGCGTCCTCGATGACGAGCATCCCCTGCGGGCCACCGAACCCGCGGAAGGCGGTCTGCGACGTCTTGTGGGTGCGCGCGATGCGGCCGTGGACCCGCACGTGCGGGATCCAGTACGCGTTGTCGACGTGGCACAGCGCACGGGCCATCACGGGCTCGGACAGGTCCAGGCTCCAGCCGCCGTCGGAGGTGAGCGTCGCGTCGAGCGCCAGCAGCCTCCCGTCGTGGTCGAACGCCACCCGCCACCGGGTGTGGAAGCCGTGCCGCTTGCCGGTCATCGTCATGTCCTGGGCGCGGTTGAGCCGCAACCGAACCGGGCGCCCGGTGAGTACGGCGCCGAGCGCGGCCACGGCGGCCAGGCCGTGCGGCTGCATCTCCTTGCCGCCGAACCCGCCCCCCATCCGCAGGCACTGCACGGTCACCGCGTGGCTCGGCCGGTCGAGCACCCGGGCGACGATCTCCTGGGTCTCGGTGGGGTGCTGCGTGCTGCACTGCACGAACACCTGCCCGCTCTCGTCGACCTGCGCGATGGAGCAGTGCGTCTCGAGGTAGAAGTGCTCCTGTCCCGAGCACTCCGTCACCCCGCTGAAGACGTGCGGGGCGCCCGCGAAGGCGGTCTCGACGTCGCCGCGCTCGAGCTGCGGCATGCCGCCCTGGAAGCTGCCCGTCTCGATCGCCTCGCGGACCGTCACCACGGCGGGCAGCGGTGCGTAGTCGACCGCCACGGCCAGCGCGCCCAGCCGCGCGGCCTCCAGCGTCTCGCCGAGCACCCAGCACACCGCCTGGCCGCGGAACATCACCTCAGTGGGGAACAGCGGCTCGTCGCCCTTGACGCCGGAGTCACCGACCCCGGGCACGTCCTGCCCGGTGAGCACCCGTACGACACCCGGCACCGCCAGGGCGGGCGAGGTGTCGAGGTGGCGGACGAGCGCGTGGGCGTGCGGCGCCTGCACCGGGTGGGCGTGCAGCACCCCCGGCACCCGTCCCACGAGGTCGTCGGTGTAGAGCGCCGCGCCGGTGACGTGCAGGGCGGCGGACTCGTGGGGGAGCGGGGTGCCGACGACCCGGCTGCCGGCACCGGGGGCGGACGTGCTCACGACCCCACCCCCTCGGATGCCGGTGCCGCACCCTCAGCGTGCAGCCTCACCAGCATGGTGGCCAGCGTGGCGCGGCGGTAGGCGGCGCTGGCCCGATGGTCGTCGATCGGGGTGCCCTCCTCACGCAGCACCGCGCCGGCCTCCCGGGCGGTCTGCGCCGTCCAGGGCCGACCTTCCAGTACCGACTCGGTGGCGGTCGCGCGCACCGGCGTGGCCGCGATGCCGCCGGCGCCGACCCGGGCGCGGCGGACCACACCGTCCTCGATGTCGAGCGCCACGCCCACCGCCACGCTCGAGATGTCGTCGAACCGCCGCTTGGTGACCTTGTAGAAGGCGGCGACGTCGCTGAGCGGCAAGGGGACTCGCACGGCCCGGATGAGCTCGTCCGGCCGGCGCACGCTGCGCCGGTAGCCCGTGAAGAACTCGTCGAGTGGCACCAGCCGCTCACCCCGCAGGCCCTGCAGCACCACCGACGCGTCGAGGGCGAGGAGCGCGGGGGCCAGGTCGCCGATCGGGGAGCCGGTGGCCAGGTTGCCGCCGACGGTGGCGCCGTTGCGGATGAGGGGGGAGGCGAACTGGGGGAAGACCGCAGCGAGCAGGGGGATGCCGCCGGCGAGGCGCCGCTCCAGCTCGGTGAGGGGGAGCCCGGCGCCGAGCTCGACGTGGTCCGGTGCCCAGGTCAGGCCCCGCAGCTCCGCGAGCCGGTCGATGCCGACGACGAGCGGTGAGCGGGCGCCGCGCAGGTTCACGTCGACACCCCAGTCGGTCGACCCCGCGACGAGCACGGCACCCGGGTTCTCCTCGAGCAGGCGCAGCGCCTCGGCCAGGTCCGTGGGCCGCACGTAGGACCCCGTCCCGCCCTCGACCCGGCTGGGGTCGGCCGCCGGTGCCGCGCCCCGCATCCGGCTGGCCACCGGGTCGTCGGGCGCCGGGCGCCCGAGGGCGTGGGCGGCATCTCGGATGGGGCGGTACCCCGTGCAACGGCACAGGTTGCCCGAGATCGCCTCGAGGTCGAAGCCGTCGGGGGCGGCGCGGTAGTACTCCGCGGCCATCGAGCAGACGAAGCCGGGAGTGCAGTAGCCGCACTGCGAGCCGC
This sequence comes from uncultured Actinomycetota bacterium, assembly GCA_963747405.1. Classification (GTDB taxonomy): domain Bacteria; phylum Actinomycetota; class Actinomycetes; order Actinomycetales; family Dermatophilaceae; genus Fodinibacter. The sequence continues at coordinate 46,325 of CAVVFG010000008.1, read as the reverse complement.
CCCGCACCGCCATCTCGTGCTGGACGGGGTGCAGCGCCTCGGGAGTGCCCAGCCCCTCCGCGGTGACGACCTCCTGGCCGGCCAGGGAACCGGCCGGCAGCAGGCAGGAGTTGACCGCCGCCCAGCGGGTGCCGCCCGCGTCGTCGGAGCGGGCCACCATCACCGCGCACGCTCCGCACTCGCCCTCCGCACAGCCCTCCTTGGCGCCGGTGAGGCCCACGCCGCGCAGCCAGTCCAGCGCGTTGGTCCACGGCTCGGTGCCGGCGAGGGAGACGACCTCGCCGTTGACCGTCACCTCAGACCCTGACCCCGGTGCCATGATGCTCCTCGTCCTCGACGTTGACCATGATGCGCCACGTCGGGCGATGCCGGCCCACGAGCGAGGGGTTTGTCGGAGGTTCGGCAGCCGGCCGGCATCCGTGAGCGAGCCCACAGGGCGACGGCACCGACGCCGCACGGCGATCTGCGGCATACTGCGTCCCACGTGCTCCGGGGTCGGTGAAACTCCGAGCCGGCGGTGACAGTCCGCGACCCGGCCGCAGCCAGCGGCCGGTTGACCAGGTGGAAATCCTGGACCGACGGTGAAAGTCCGGATGGTAGGAAGCACGTACGACGGTTGTACCGGAGGTCTGTCGGCCTCCGGTCCGCCCGTGGTGCACGTTCCCCGGAGTTCGTCCGAGAAGCACAACGAACCCCAAAGGACGAACACCTCTCATGAACACTCTCATCGCGGCCACTGACCCGTCGCAGAACGTCTTCAAGACGATCATCGACGCGTACATCCCCATCGGCCAGTACAAGCTCTACTGGCTCGAGCTGATCGGCGTCACGATCGGCGTCGCCTCCGCCTGGCTCGGCATGAAACGCCTCGTCTGGGCGTGGCCGGTCGGCATCACCGCCAACATCATGCTGTTCTTCGTCTACATCGGCGGCGCCTTCGGGCTCGAGGACCAGCGCGTTCCCCTGTTCGGCCAGTCCGGCCGGCAGGTCTTCTTCATCATGGTCAGCATCTACGGCTGGGTGCGGTGGTCCCAGCACCGCCGGGCCGTGGGCGCCGCCAGCGACGCTCCGGCCATCGTGCCGCGCTGGATGAGGCAGCGCGAGCGCCTCGTCCTCGTCGTGGGCTGGCTGGTCGGCACGGTCATCGTCCACCAGGCCTTCGTGGCCCTGTGGGAGCTCTCGCCCAACCCCTTCTTCACCCCGCAGTGGTGGTTCTACTGGTGCGACGCGTGGATCTTCGTCGGCTCGATCGCCGCGACCTACGCGATGGCGCGCGGCTGGAACGAGTTCTGGCTGGCCTGGATCGCCGTCGACCTGGTCGGCGTCCCGCTCGGCTTCGCCACCGGCTACGTGCCGACGGCCGTGATGTACACCTTCTACGGGATGTTCGTCATCTACGGCTTCACCCAGTGGGTCAAGGTGACCCGCGCCGAGGCGGCCCGCTCAACGCGGGACGTGGAGCAGCCGGCACCCGTCGCCTGACGCCCGCCGACGGACGGGGGCGAGGAGACACCTCCTCGCCCCCGTACCCTTGACCCTCGTGAAGACGTTCGACGACCTGTATGCCGAGCTGGCCGACAAGGCCCGCACCCGCCCCCCGGGGTCGGGCACCGTCACCGCGCTGGATGCCGGCGTGCACGCCATCGGCAAGAAGATCGTCGAGGAGGCCGCCGAGGTGTGGATGGCCGCCGAGTACGAGGGCAGCGAGCGCACCGCGGAGGAGATCAGCCAGCTGCTCTACCACCTGCAGGTGCTCATGCTGGCCTGCGACATCTCGCCCGACGACGTCTACACGCACCTCTGACCCGAGAGCCTCGACCACCCATGCTGCGCATCGCCGTCCCCAACAAGGGGTCCCTGTCCGAGCCCGCGGCGGCCATGCTCAAGGAGGCCGGTTACCGCACCCGCCGCGACCCCAAGGAGCTCGTGGTCACCGATGCCGGCAACGGGGTCGAGCTGTTCTACCTGCGCCCGCGCGACATCGCCGTCTACGTCGGCTCGGGCACCGTCGACTGCGGCATCACCGGCCGTGACCTGCTGCTCGACTCGGGCTCGGCCGCGGTCGAGCTGATGGCCCTCGGCTTCGGCGCGTCCACCTTCCGGTACGCCGCCCGCCCGGGCACAGCGAGCGCGCTCGCCGACGTCTCGGGCCACCGGGTGGCCACCAGCTACCAGGGCCTGGTCGAGAAGCACCTCGCCGACCACGGCATCGACGCGTCGGTGGTGCGCCTCGACGGCGCCGTCGAGACCGCCATCACGCTCGGCGTGGCCGATGTCATCGCCGACGTCGTCGAGACCGGGCAGACCCTGCGCAGCCAGGGGCTCGAGGTGTTCGGCGAGCCGATCCTGCGCAGCGAGGCGGTGCTGGTGCGGCGCGAGGGCAGCGAGGAGCAGGCCGCCGTCGAGGTGCTGCGCCGCCGGCTGCTGGGCGTCATCACCGCCCGCCACTACGTGATGCTGGACTACGACGTGCCCGCCACGCTCGTCGACCGGGCCTGCGCCATCACCCCGGGCCTGGAGTCGCCCACCGTCTCGCACCTGCAGAACCGGGACTGGTTCGCGGTGCGTGCGATGGTGCCCCGCTCGAGCACCAACGCCGTGATGGACGAGCTCTACGACCTCGGTGCGCGGGCCATCCTGGTCACCGACATCACCGCCTGCCGGCTGTGAGCGACGGCCCCGCGGACGCCGCCTCGACCGCCTCGGCGGCGGAGCCGGCCTTCCGCCCGCGCCGTGGGCGGGTGCTGCCGCTCGTCCTGGCCGGCGTGGCGGTCGGAGTCTGCACCGTCGTCGCCATCGGGATGGGGGCCGGTGGTGGCTGGCGGGTCGGCGACCAGCTCGCGCTGGTCGGCCTGGGGCTCGCCCTGGCGGCCTTCCTCGGCCGCTACGCGAGCATCAAGGCCGTGCCCGATGCTGCGGGCATTACGGTGCGCAACCTGCTGCTCACCCGACGGGTGGCCTGGGACGAGATCCTCGAGGTGCGCTTTCCCGACGGCGCACCCTGGGTCACCCTCGAGCTCGACGACACCGACGAGCTGGCCGTGATGGCCATCCAGCGCGCCGACGGGCAGCTCGGTCGGGACGAGGCGATGCGGCTGGCGCGGATGGTCGACCGGCACTGGAACGCCCGGGCTTGACGGCATCCATCGGTTCAGGCTTATGATAAGTCATGGCCGATGAAGCACGCGTCCTCGACGCCCTCGGCGACCCCACCCGGCGGGCCGTCCTCGAGCTGCTGCGCGGTGGCGAGCACAGCGTCCGCGAGCTGACCGACGCCACCGCGGTGAGCCAGCCCGCCGTCTCCCAGCACCTGCGGGTGCTGCGTGGTGCCGGGCTGGTCACGGTGCGCCCCGAGGGCGCCCGCCGCCTCTACCGCGTCGACCTCGACGGGCTGGCCGGCCTGCGCGCCTGGGTCGACGGTTTCTGGGACGACGCCCTGGCGGCGTTCGTCGCGCACGCCGAGGGCGAGGCCCGGCGGTGAGCGGCGCGGTGCCCCCTCCGGTGCTGCGCTCGGCGCACGTGGCCAGGCCGCTCGACGAGACGTTCGCGGTGTTCACCGAGCAGATCGGTGCGTGGTGGCCGCTGCCCACCCACGGGCTGTTCGGCCCGGATGCCGGTGGGCTGGCCTTCGAGGAGGGCCGGCTCGTCGAGCGCGCCGTGGACGGTCGCACGAGCGTGTGGGGCGAGGTCGTGCACTGGGACGCCCCGCACCGCATCGTGATCACCTGGCACCCGGGCGAGGGCGACACGGCCGCGTCCGAGGTCGAGGTGCGGTTCACGGCATCCGACGACGGCGGCACCCGGGTCGAGCTCGAGCACCGCGGTTGGGAACGGTTCGGCGACCGCGCGCTCCGTCGCCGCCACGGCTACGTCGGGCCCGGCGCCTGGGGGGCCGTGCTCGACCACTTCGCCGGCGTCGCCGACCCGAGACCTGACCCCACCGACCTCACCGCCCTGGCCGCGGCCTACGAGGCGTTCTTCGCCGAGGCCGAGCGGGGCGGGTTCGGGGAGCCGTCGGCAGGGGAGTGGGACGCACCACGCGTGCTCGCCCACGTGGCGCTCAACGACCTCGCCACCACCGCGGTGGCGCACGCCCTGGTGCACGGCCGCACCGGCGTCACCTTCGGCAACACCACCTGCCAGGACCCGCAGGTGCTCGCCGACTGGGTCGCGACGACCGGCGACCTCATCGCGCTCGTGGCCAGGGGGCGGACGCTCGCCGGGGTGGCGATGGCGGCCGTCGCCCGGCTCGACCCCGACCAGCTGGCCACCGAGGTGCCCTGCCGGCTGTTCCACGACGGCGAGGTGGTGCTCGACGCCGCGATGCCGTGGGGCCGGCTCGCGCTCGACACCCAGGCGAGCGTCCACCTGCCGGCGCACACCGGCCAGCTGCGCGACCTCAGGGACTGACCGGCTGGGGCACCTCCACCTCGCCGCCGACCCGCGGGAGGTCCGGGCGCAGCCGCACCGCGAACCCCAGCTGCGGCACCGCCACCAGCGCCAGCAGCGCCCACAGCACCGCGAAGCTGGCGGTGAGGTCCTCGACGGCTCCCATGGTCGTGGGCCCGAACGCCGCGATGGTGTAGCTCACCAGGAACGCCATCGCGGTGAGCCGGGCACTGTCGCGCGGCGTGGCGGCGTAGCGCACGAGCAGGGCGAGACCGAGCGCGAAGCAGGCGCCCTGGCCCGCGCCGAGCAGCGGCGCCCACACCCAGGGCAGGGCCTGCGGCGCCAGCCAGACTCCGAGCTCTCCCGACCCGCCGAGCAGGGTGGCGGTGACGAGCAGCACCCGTGGGTCGCCGACGTGGTCGAGCAGGGCGGGGGCCACCAGCCCGGAGACGAGCTGGGCGCCGGTGAACACCGCCATCAGCAGCCCGGCGTCACGGGCGGTCCACCCGGCCGACTCGTAGGTCGGCGCCAGCCAGGCGAGCGAGGAGTAGAACTGCCACGACTGGCAGGCGAGGAACAGGGCGAGGAGCCAGGCGGTGAGACTGCCCCAGGGCAGGGCGTGCGAGACGTCGGGGGGCGGCTGGTCCCGGACGGCGTGCCGCCGCACGGCGCGCGCCATCGGCACCCAGGCGAGCACGGCCAGGGCCGCGAGCGGCACCCAGGCGAGCAGGGATGCCGACCAGCCGCCGAGCGCCTGCGCCAGCGGCACCGACGTCGCCGAGGCGACGGCGGCCAGGCCCATCATCGCCACCATGGTCAGCCCGGTGCCCAGCCCCGAGCGGTTCGAGCGGAAGACGGTCTTGACCACCCCGGGGAGCAGCGTGCCGGCCAGCGCGATGCCGGCACCGGCGACGACCGTGCCCGCGTAGAGCGACCACACCTGCCCGCCGCCCAGGCCGCGCAGCACCAGCCCGAGCAGGACGAGCACGATGCCGCCGCCCACCGCAGCCGCCGTGCCGACCCGACGCCCCACCTGGTTGGCGACCGGGGCGAGCAGGCCCATGCAGAGCACCGGCAAGGTGGTGAGCACGCCCATCCACGCGCTGCTGAGGCCCAGGTCCGCGCTGATGCTCTGGGCCAGCGGCGGCAGGCTGGCCATCAGGGTGCGCAGGTTCGCGGCCACGAGCACCAGGGCCGTGACCACCACCCAGGCCGGCGCCCCGTGGGGGTGGCGCGACGCGGCGGCAGCCGGGCGGGGAGTGGTCACCGCCCCGAGCATTCCAGAGCCTGGGGGTGTGGCGACCGTGCCACCCCCGCGCACCGCCGGTCGATCGGGTGACGAGCGCGGTCAGGGCAGGTAGGACTCCGGCACGATCTGCAGGGCCTCGTCGTCGTCGACCCCGGACACCACGAGCAGGTCGACGACGATCGAGCGAACCTGGCCCCTGATCATCTCCGCGCTCAGGCCGGCGGTCGGGTCGACCCGCGCCGACAGCCCGGCGACCCGCTCGAGCACCGCGCGGGCGGCCGAGGGCAGGGTGTGCTCGTCGAGCACCCGGGCCAGGTCGTCGGCGGCGTCGGCGAGCGTCTCGACGAGGTCGACGTAGTGCGCCGGCACCGCCTCGTCGCGGGCGATGGCGACGGATGCTCGCCGGGCCAGCACCCGCAGGTTGCGCACGCACCGGTCGAGCGGGACCACCAGGGCGGAGGCCGCCTCGGCGGTGGGGGCGTGCCCGCGCAGCAGCGGCGACTGGCGCACCACGGCCACCCCCTCAGCGGCGGCGGTGCGCAGCTCGGTGAGCTGCTCCTCGATCGAGCGGGCGCCGTCCAGGGCCGCGGAGGCCAGCACCCGGTCCCGCCGGCGCAGGGCCGCGACGACGTCGCGCAGCGTCGACGACACCGCGCGCACGGTGCGGGCGGCCTCGGCCCGGGGCCGGCGCACCGGCGAGGTCGGCGCCACGACTCCGATGATCAATGCCACGACGCCCCCCACGACGGCGTCGAGCCAGCGCGAGAAGGCCGCGCTCTGGCTGGCGACGAGCGCCACGATGAACACCGACTGCACGCCGGCCTGGATGACGAGCAGCTGCCCCGACGACACGACGATCGCGATCGCCATCGCCAGTACGACGACCACCGCCATCTGCCACGGGCCGTTCCCCAGCACGGTGACGATGAGGTCGCCGACGAGCACCCCGATCGCGACGCCGACGGTCACCTCAATGATCCGCCGCAGCCGCTGGCCGTAGGTCAGCCCGAGGCACAGGATCGCCGTGACCGGGGCGAAGAACGGGTTGGCGTGGCCGAGCAGCATGCTGGCCACCAGCCAGGCGAGGAGCACCCCGACGCCGATCTGCACGAGGAACACCCACCGGGTGCGCAACCGGCCCAGGCGTCGCCGGACCTCCGGGCCAAGGTCGTCGAAGTTCACGGCGTCACCGTCCGCAGCACCAGGTCAGCCGACTCCCACGGCCGTGCCTGCGCGTAGACGGCATCCTCCTGGGCGGCCCACCGGTCCCAGTGCGGCGCGTACGTCTCCCCGTCGCGCGACAGCGCGCGCTCCTTGCGCACCTCGGTAGGCGCCTCCACCCACACCCGCACGTCGGCGAACGCCGCCGCCGGGGGCACCAGCGCGCCGCAGCCCTCGAGCACGAGGTGCGGCCCGGCATCCACGACGACCGTGCGCCCTGGGCGCGAGCGCATCCAGTCCCACCGCGGGTATGCCGCGTGCTCGCCGCGCGCGACCGGCTCGAGCACGTGCGTGGTCGCCAGCTCGACCCCGGCCGCCAGGCCGTCCCAGCCGGGGTAGATCGCGTCGAGGTGCACCACGGGGCAGGCCAGGGTTCGCGCGACGGCGGTCCCCAGCAACGTCTTTCCCGACCCGCTACGGCCGTCGACGGCGACGACCACCGTCGTGCCGTGGGTCGCTCGAGCGCCCCGGGCTGCCTCGACCACCGCCGCGACCTGCGCGGGATCGGCGGTGTCGACGGGGCCGGGCCGCTCGACCGGCGGGAGGGTCATGGCGGCGACTCTAGTGCTGGGTAGGTTGGTCGCATGTCCGTGGCGGTACGCGTCATCCCATGCCTCGACGTCGACGACGGTCGGGTCGTCAAGGGCGTCAACTTCGTGAACCTGCGCGATGCCGGCGACCCGGTCGCGCTGGCCCGCCGCTACGGCGAGCAGGGGGCCGACGAGCTGACCTTCCTCGACGTCACGGCCAGCAGCGGTGACCGCGCGACGATGTTCGACGTCGTGGCGCGCACGGCCGAGGAGGTCTTCATCCCGCTGACCGTCGGGGGAGGGGTGCGCACCGTCGACGACGTCGACCGGCTGCTGCGCGCCGGCGCCGACAAGGTCGGGGTCAACACCGCCGCCATCGCCCGCCCGGCCCTCATCGCCGAGACCGCCGACCGGTTCGGGGCGCAGGTGCTCGTGCTGTCGGCGGATGTGCGCCGCCGGCGCGACGACACCGGGCGCGCCACCGGCGGGTTCGAGGTGACGACCCACGGCGGTCGCACCCGCACAGGCATCGACGCGGTGGAGTGGTGCCTGCGCGCCGAGGAGCTCGGCGCCGGCGAGATCCTGCTCAACTCGATGGATGCCGACGGCACCAAGGACGGCTTCGACCTCGAGCTGATCCGGCTCGTGCGGGCCGAGGTGACCGTTCCGGTGATCGCCTCGGGCGGCGCCGGGGCCGTGGGCGACTTCGCCCCCGCGGTCCGGGCCGGCGCGGATGCCGTGTTGGCGGCCAGCGTCTTCCACTTCGGCGAGCTGACCATCGGCGAGGTCAAGGACGCCCTGCGCGAGGACGGCCTCCCCGTGCGCTGACCTCGCCGGCCGTCCCCGGATCGACCAATAGGTCGATCTCAGGACACGCCCGCCCGTCCCCGGATCGACCAATAGGTCGATCTCAGGACACGCCCGGCTGTCCCGGACCGCCTGGCCGCCGCGGGGCTCGCCGGTAGGCCTGGACGGTCGCGGTGTGCGGGGCGAACCCCAGCCTGCGGTAGACCCGGCCGGCCGGGTTGGTGGCCGCGGTGACGATCACCCACTGCTCGCACCCTGCGTCGGCGGCCCACTGCGCCGCGACGCCGAGCAGGTGCGACGCAAGACCCTGCCGTCGGTGCGCGTCGTCGGTGGTGACGTCCTGGTAGCGCGCGGTGGAGCCGCACCGCACGATGCCGAGGTCGGCCACGAGCACGTCGTCGGCGGCGAAGGCTCCGAACCACGCGCCGAGGCCGCGGGCGCTGAGGTCCTTCCGGGCGCGCAACTGCCCACGTGCGAAGCGCAGGAACGACGCCGGGTCCTCCTCACCGGTGGCGTCGTTCTCGGCCACCGACCGCGCCAGGTCCTGCTCCCAGTCCCCTCCCTCGAGGCGGCGCACGGTGTAGCCCGCGGGGAGCGGGGCGGGGCGCGGCAGGGTGCGGGTGGTCAGCACGTCCTCGAGCTCGAGGTCCAGTCCCAGCGCGGCCCACGGGTCGCGCGCTCCCGGCATCCGGGGCAGCCCGACCGACACCCAGCTCGCCCCCGGGAAGGCCGCCCCGAACACACCCACCCAGCGGTCCGCGTCATCCACGGCCTCCTCGTCGGTGACCAGCACGAAGTTGCCCCAGTGGAAGTCGGGGTTGTCCGGCGTGCGCACGACGAGGTGGTCAGGGTGCTCATCGACCAAGGAGCCGGTGTGCTCGAGGATGGCCAGGTCGGTGGCCCATCCGGGCGACGACGAGCGCATGGCGCGACGCTACTCCGTGCGTCTCTCGGCAGCCGTGGCACGCAGAAGTTCGAGGAGCACGCAGCAATATCTGCGTGCGATCGGAAGTGCTGCGTTCCGGGGGGTCCGCTCAGACGCCGAGCGACGCGCCCTTGAGACCCGAGACGTCGGTGGGTGAGCCCTCCAGGGCCACGTCCGCGACCCGCATCCGCCCGAACGCGACGAGCAGCAGTTCGACCGGCTCCCCGGTGACGGTGACGACCCGCCCCTCGGCGACGGCCGACTTCGGGCCGGCGGCGATCGGCTCGGCCCCCGGTGCCACGAGCCGCACGCCGACGGGCGAGCGGCGGAACATCAACGACGCCCCCGAGCGCAGTGCCGAGAGCACGGCCCGAGCGGTGCGCTCGGACACCTCCCGGCGCGGTCCGACGGCCCCGTCGCCGCGCAGCACGTCCTCGTGGTGGATGACGAACTCGCTGGTGTTGACCAGCGCGTCGACCTTCGCGAAGTGCATCGGAGTCCACCACGGCGGGCCGGTGCGCACCGTCTCGACGAGCGCCGGCCAGCTGCCGGCTGCGAGGTCGGCCTGGGCTCGCTCGAGTCGGCCGTGCAACGGCGGGACGAACATGCCGGCCGCGAGGTCGGGACGGCGCTCGCGCAGCACGAGGTGCGCAGCGAGGTCGCGGGTGAGCCACGGGTCGCAGAGGGTCGGCGCCTCGGGCCCGAGCTCGAGAAAGGTGTCGCACAGGGCGTGGCGCTCGGCCTGGGCGACGGGGACGTTCGAGTCGGTGGTCATGCGCCCCATTGTCAGGGCGCCCGGGGCCCGCCCGGTCATCGACGGTCGAAGGTTCCACCACGCGGACCGTCACGGACCGCGCGGCCCTACGCTCGCCGGGTGACCGTCTCCCGGGCCCGTGTCGTCCACACCGTCACCGCCGTCGTCGCGGTCACGGCCCTGGTGCTGCAGACGGTGCTGGTCGTCACCGGTGACGCGGTGCTCGCCGAGACGCAGGTGCCACCGCTGCTCACCCGCCTCGGGCGGCTGGTCTCCTACTTCACGATCCAGAGCAACCTGCTGGTCGCCCTCACGGCCGTGCAGCTCGCCCGCGACCCGCAGCGCGACGGACGCTGGTGGCGGCCGGTGCGCGCCGCGGCGCTGGTGGGCATCACCGTCACCGGCCTGGTGCACTTCGTGCTGCTGCGCCCGCTGCTCGACCTGCACGGCGCGAGCTGGGCCGCCGACAAGCTGCTGCACATGGTGGTGCCGCTGCTCGCGATCCTCGGCTGGCTGCTCGCCGGCCCACGACCGCGCGCGCCGTGGCGTGACGCCCTGAGCGCCCTCGCCTGGCCGGTCGGGTGGCTCGCCTGGACCCTCGTCGTCGGCACCGTCACCGCCTGGTACCCCTACCCCTTCCTCGACGTCGGCGACCAGGGTGCCGCCTCGGTCGCGGTCACCTGCCTCGGGGTGACCGTGCTGTTCCTCGCCCTGGCCGCCCTGCTGTCGTGGCTCGACCGCCGGATGCCGCCCGCACCGGTCCGCCGGGCGGCCGCCGCACCGGCGGTGGCCACGGCCACGGCAGAATGACCGGGTGCCCACCCCCACCACCCCGGATGCCGTGCTCGACCCCATGATCGCCGCGCGCCTGAAGCGCGACGCGGCCGGCCTCGTCGCCGCCGTCGTGCAGCAGCACGACACCGGCGAGGTGCTCATGCTCGGCTGGATGGACGACGAGGCCCTGCGCCGCACGCTCACCGAGGGCCGGGTCACCTACTGGTCGCGCAGTCGGGCCGAGTACTGGCGCAAGGGCGACACCTCCGGCCACGCGCAGCACGTGCGCTCCGTCGCGCTCGACTGCGACGGCGACGCCCTGCTGGTGCGGGTCGACCAGGTGGGCGCGGCCTGCCACACCGGCGACCGCACCTGCTTCGACGCCGGCGACGTCGGCGCGGTCGTCGGCAGGCCGGACGCGACGGCGTGAGCACGGCATCCGCGTCGGCGACCACACCCGACCTGCACTACGGGCAGACCTGGCCCACCCTCGACGTGTTCGGCGTACTGGCCCGCGACCGCCGCGTCATCCCGGTCGTGCGTCGCCTGATGGGCGACGCAGAGACCCCGGTCGGGGTCTACCGCAAGCTCGCCGGCGACCGGCCGGGCACGTTCCTGCTCGAGTCCGCCGAGCACGGCGGCGTCTGGTCGCGCTGGTCGATCGTGGGCGCCGCCAGCGCCGCCACCCTCACCGAGCGCGACGGCCGGGCCCACTGGGTCGGCACCCCACCTGTCGGCGTGCCCACCACCGGCCTGGCCACCGAGGCGCTGCGCGGCACCATGGAGGCGCTGGCCACCGACCCGATCGCCGGCCTCCCGCCGCTCACCGGGGGCATGGTCGGCGCCATCACCTACGACGCCGTGCGCCGCTGGGAGAAGGTGCCGGCGACCACCCCCGACGCGCTCGAGCTGCCCGAGCTGGCCCTGATGCTGGCCACCGACCTCGCGGTGCTCGACCACACCGACGGCTCCATCCTCCTCGTCGCCAACGCAATCAACTACGACGACACCGACGAGCGCGTCGAGCTCGCCTGGGCCGATGCCGTGGCGCGCCTCGACGCGATGACCCGCGCCCTGGCCGCGCCGGCCGACAGCACGGTCGCCGTCGTCGACACCTCCGCCGTCGACACCGCGATGGCGCAGGTGCGGTCGAACACCACCCGCGAGCGCTACGAGGAGGTGGTCGAGCTCGCCAAGGAGGACATCCGCGCCGGCGAGGTGTTCCAGGTGGTCCTCTCGCAGCGGTTCTCGATGGACTGCGCCGCCGACCCGCTCGACGTCTACCGGGCCCTGCGCGCGGGCAACCCGAGCCCCTACATGTACCTCTTCCGCCTGCCGCACCCCGACGGCTCGTCCTACGCCGTCGTCGGCAGCAGCCCCGAGGCGCTGGTCCGGGTGACGGGGGAGCGGGCCATCACCCACCCCATCGCCGGTTCGCGGCCCCGCGGGAAGACGCCCGAGGACGACGTGCGCCTCGCCGAGGAGCTGCTCGCCGACCCCAAGGAGCGCTCCGAGCACGTCATGCTCGTCGACCTCGGCCGCAACGACCTGCAGCGGGTGTGCCGCCCCGGCACCGTCGACGTCGTCGAGTTCATGGACGTGCGCCGGTACAGCCACGTCATGCACATCGAGTCCACGGTGGTCGGCGAGACCCGACCGGGCGCCAGCGCCTACGACGTGCTCGTGTCCACCTTCCCGGCCGGCACGCTCTCCGGTGCTCCCAAGCCCCGGGCGCTCGCCCTCATCGAGCAGTACGAGCCGTCCCGGCGGGGGGTGTACGGCGGGGTCGTCGGCTACCTCGACTTCCACGGCGACCTCGACATGGCCATCGCGATCCGCACGGCCGTGGTCAAGGACGGCGTGGCGCACGTGCAGGCCGGGGCCGGCATCGTCGCCGACTCGGTGCCGGCCCGCGAGTTCGAGGAGTGCGTGCACAAGGCGACCGCGGCACTGCGGGCGGTCGCGACGGCCGGGGCGATGCGGGTCGTCACGTGAGGCGGGTGTCGTCCAAGGGCGGCGTCGTGCTGCTCGCGCTGCTCGGTGCCGGCCTGCTCCTGGTGAGCGCGTTCCGGCCCTGGGTGACCGGCTCGGTCAAGGACGTGCTCGGCGCCACCCGGCTGAGCGCCACCGGCGCGGAGGTCGCCCCCGGCCTGAGCGCGGTCGCGCTGGCCGTCGCCGCCGCCGCCATCGCCATGGTGGCCGCCGGGCGCATCGCCCGCGTCGTCGCCGTCGTCGCGTATGCCGTGTGCGTCGCGGTCGCCGCCGGCCTCGCGGTGCGCGTGCTGCTCGCCCCGGAGGCGGTGCTCGGGCCGGTCGCGGCCTCTCGGGTCGGACGCACCGGCTCGGTCGAGACTGTCGCCGACACCACGCTCTGGCCGTGGGTGGCCCTGGTCGGGTGCGGCGTGGCCCTGCTCGGGCTGGCCGGCGCGGTGGTCGGGATGCGCCGCTGGGGCGGACCGACCCGGCGCTACGAGGTGCCCGACGGCAGCGCCGCCGTCGCGGCCGGGCCCCGCGGCGAACGGGTCGCGAGCGACTGGGACGAGCTCAGCTCGGGGCGCGACCCGACCGATGTGGGTCCCGACGCCCCGACCTGACAGAATCGACCGCAGCCAACGGGTCCATCGACCCCCGCACGAAAGTTGACGGCATGAGCGAGCACGACGACAACCACGGGCACAGCGTTGCCGCCTGGACCGCGGTGACCATCCTCATCGTGGCCTCGGCGATCATGTCGCTCGCGGTGCTCTTCCCCAACGTCTGGCTGTTCGTCGCCGGTGTGATCGTCGCGATCGTCGGCGTGGTCGCGGGGAAGGTGCTGTCCATGGCCGGCTATGGCTCTGCCGAGCGCGACCGCGGCGAGGCACCCTCCATCCGCTGATGGCGGCCGCCCGATGAGCACGGTGCTCGACTCCATCGTCGCCGGAGTGCGCGAGGACCTCGCGCTCCGCGAGCGCCGCACCTCGCTGTCCGAAGTCGAGCAGGCGGTGCTCGCCACCGGCCCGGCGATCGACGCCGATGCCGTGCTGCGGCGGCCCGGGCTGTCGCTCATCGCCGAGGTCAAGCGGGCCAGCCCGAGCAAGGGCGCGCTGTCCGACATCCCCGACCCGGCCGCCCTCGCGGTGGACTACGAGGCCGGGGGAGCGTCGGCGGTCTCGGTGCTCACCGAGCAGCGTCGCTTCGGGGGCAGCCTCGACGACCTCGACGCCGTGCGGGCCGCGGTGCGGGTGCCGGTGCTGCGCAAGGACTTCGTGGTCACCGACTACCAGGTGTGGGAATCCCGCGCCCACGGAGCCGACCTGGTGCTCCTCATCGTCGCGGCGCTCACCGACATCGAGCTCGCCGCCCTCCTCGCCCGGGTGCACGAGCTCGGCATGACCGCGCTGGTCGAGGTGCACGACGAGGACGAGACCCAGCGGGCCATCGACGCCGGAGCCCGCGTCATCGGCGTCAACGCCCGCAACCTCAAGACGCTCGAGATCCACCCCGAGACCTTCTCGCGGCTGCGCCCCCTGATCCCGCCCGGCTGCGTGACGGTCGCCGAGTCCGGCATCCCCGACACCGCGACGGCCGCCGCCTACGCTCAGCAGGGTGCCGACGCCGTGCTCGTGGGTGAGGCGCTGGTGCGCACCGGCGACCCGCGCGCCGGTGCCGCCGCGATCGTCGCGGCCGGCGCCCCGAGAACCGACACCTCCGAGGACCCCCGTGCCTGACCCCACCACCACCACCCCAGCCGACGTCGGCGACCTGGTGCCCGAGCCGCTCGCTCGCCCGGGTCGCTTCGGGCCGTTCGGCGGGCGCTACGTGCCCGAGGCGCTGGTCCCGGCGCTGGAGCAGCTCGACGAGGCGCGCCAGAAGGCCGCGGTCGACCCCGAGTTCATCGACGAGCTGGCCCGGCTGCACCGCACCTACACCGGCCGGCCGAGCATCATCACCGAGGTGCCGCGGTTCGCCGCGCACTGCGGCGGCGCGCGCGTCATCCTCAAGCGCGAGGACCTCAACCACACCGGCTCGCACAAGATCAACAACGTGCTGGCCCAGGCCCTGCTCACCAAGCGGATGGGCAAGACCCGGGTCATCGCCGAGACCGGCGCCGGCCAGCACGGCGTCGCCACGGCCACCGCGGCCGCCCTGATGGGGCTGGAGTGCCGCATCTACATGGGCAAGGTCGACACCGAGCGGCAGGCCCTCAACGTCGCCCGGATGAAGATCCTCGGCGCCGAGGTGGTGCCGGTCGAGCACGGCAGCGCCACCCTCAAGGACGCCATCAACGAGGCGCTGCGCGACTGGGTCACCAACGTCGGCACGACGCACTACCTGATCGGCACCGTCACCGGCCCGCACCCGTTCCCCGAGATGGTGCGCGACTTCCACAAGCTGATCGGCGAGGAGGCCCGCGAGCAGGTGCTCGAGCTCACCGGCCGACTGCCCAGCGCGGTCATCGCGTGCGTCGGCGGCGGCTCCAACGCCATGGGCATCTTCCACCGCTTCGTGCCCGATGCCGGGGTGCGGCTGATCGGCATCGAGGCCGGCGGCGAGGGCATCGAGTCGGGCCGGCACGCGGCGCGCTTCGCCTCGACCGCGACGCCCGGGGTGCTGCACGGCGCGATGAGCTACCTCATGCAGGACGCCGACGGCCAGACCGTCGAGTCGCACTCGATCTCCGCGGGCCTGGACTACCCGAGCGTCGGGCCCGAGCACGCGTGGCTGCGCGACAGCGGCCGGGCCGAGTACCGCTACGCCACCGACGAACGGGTCATGGAGGCGTTCCGCCTGCTCAGCCGCACCGAGGGCATCATCCCGGCCATCGAGTCGGCACACGCCCTGGTCGGCGCCATGGAGGTGGGGCGCGAGCTCGGCCCCGACGCCCTGCTGCTCGTCAACCTCTCCGGCCGCGGCGACAAGGACATGGAGACCGCCGCCGCCTGGTTCGGCCTGCTCGAGGGGACGTCATGACCACCACGGTGCGCGGGGTCGAGGACGTGCTGCGCCGCTGCCGCGAGGAGGGCCGCGCCGCACTGGTCGGCTACCTGCCGGTCGGGTTCCCGACCGTCGAGGGCTCGCTCGAGGCGATGCGGGTGCTGGTCGAGGCCGGCTGCGACGTCGTCGAGGTGGGCGTGCCCTACAGCGACCCGCTGATGGACGGCCCGGTCATCCAGCACGCAGCCGCCACGGCCCTGGCCGGCGGCAGCCGGGTCGACGACGTCTTCCGCGCCACGGCCGCGGTGCGCGAGGCCGGTGGCACCCCGCTGGTCATGACCTACTGGAACCTCGTGCTGCACCGCGGGGTCGAGCGCTTCGCCACCGACCTGGCGGGGCACGGCGGCGCCGGCCTGATCACCCCCGACCTCATCCCCGAGGAGGCGCAGGACTGGATCGCCGCCAGCGACGAGCACGGTCTCGACCGGGTCTTCCTCGTGGCGCCGTCGTCCACGCCCGAGCGGCTCACCAAGGTGACCGCCGCCTGCCGCGGTTTCGTCTACGCGGCATCCACGATGGGTGTGACCGGCGCGCGGGCGAGCGTCGACGGCGACGCGGAGGGGCTGGTGGCCCGCACCCGCGCCGTCACCGACCTGCCGGTGTGCGTCGGGCTCGGCGTGTCCACCGGGGCGCAGGCCGCCGAGCTGGCGGCCTACGCCGACGGCGTCATCGTCGGGTCCGCGCTGGTGCGCACTCTCTCCGGCGACGGGGAACTCGGCGACCGGCTCGAGGCGTTGCGCGCTCTGACGGCCGAGCTGGCCGACGGAGTGAGGGCGAGGCGATGAGCACCGAGATGGACGGCGCGACACCGGCGACCCCGGCGACCGCCGACGAGGCCTCGCCGGGCCGCGAGCGCCTGCTCGACGTCGTGGGGACCCTCGCCCGGCTCTTCCTGGGAGTCGTGCTCATCTGGGCCGGTGCGAGCAAGGTGGGGCACCCGCTCACCGCCCAGCGCGCGGTGCAGGCCTACGAGATCTTCCCCGACGGCCTGGCCAACACCATCGGGCTGGCGCTGCCCTTCCTCGAGATCATCCTCGGCGTGCTGCTCGTGCTCGGCCTGTTCACCCGGCCGGTCGCCATCATCTCGACGCTGCTCATGGTGGCGTTCATCATCGGCATCGCCCAGGCCTGGGCGCGTGGGCTGACCATCGACTGCGGCTGCTTCGGCGGCGGTGGCGAGATCGGCGCGAAGGACACCGCGTACCCGTTCGAGATCGCCCGGGATGCCGTCTTCGCCCTCGCCGGTGCCTGGTTGTGGTGGCGCCCGCGCACCCTGGCGTCGCTCGACCGCTACCTGTTCGGACACTGAAGGAGACCTGAGCCACCATGGCCAAGAAACAGAAGACCTCGCCGACCTCGGCACGCCAGGCCAAGATCCAGGCCGTGCAGGGCAAGCAGGGTGGGGCGGCGAACAAGATCGTGGTCGCCACCGTCGTGGCGGTCGTCGCCATCATCGCCGTCGTGGGCGGCGTCGTCTGGTCGCAGAGCCAGAAGGAGGCGGCCACCGGCACGTCGACGGCCGTCCCGGCCGGGGCGTCGATGGGCCAGGGCTACCCCGCCTTCGCCTCGACCGCCACGCCGGCGGCGGGCGTGCCCACGGTCGACCTCTACGAGGACTTCCAGTGCCCGATCTGCGGCCAGTTCGAGGCGGCGCTCGGCCCGACCTTCCAGGACCTCGCGGCGCAGGGCAAGCTCAAGCTCAACTACCACGTGCTGAACTTCCTCGACGACAAGACCGGCGCGGAGAACTCCACGCCCGCCGCCAACGGCGCCTTCTGCGCCGCGAGCCTGGGCAAGTTCCAGGAGTTCCACAACGCCGCCTTCTCCAGCCAGGCACCCGAGGGCCAGGACGTCACCGACGCCGAGCTCGGCGCCTGGGCGACCACGGCCGGCATCACCGGTGACTCCCTGGCCACGTGGAAGCAGTGCGTGGCCGACGGCACGTACACCAAGTACGTCACCTCGGTGAACGAGGCCGCCTTCAAGATCCCTGGGTTCCAGGGCACCCCGACGGTCATCATCAACGGCGAGACCGTCGACCTGAACTCGATCAAGACCCCCGAGCTGCTCACCCAGGCCATCCAGAACGCCACCAAGTGACCTCGTACCTCCCGAGCCCCACCGTCGGGGTCTTCACCATCGGACCGCTGCCGATCCGGATGTACGCGATGTGCATCCTGCTCGGCATCGTCGTGGCCGTGTGGCTCACCGGCCGCCGGCTGGTCCCTCGTGGCGGGCACCCGGGGCAGGCCCTCGACGTCGCGGCCTGGGGGGTGCTGTTCGGCATCGTCGGTGGCCGGCTGTACCACGTCATCACCACGCCCGGCCCGTACTGGGGCGAGGGCGGCCACCCGCTCGACGCCCTGAAGATCTGGAACGGCGGCCTGGGCATCTGGGGTGCCATCGCCCTGGGCGCGCTCGGGGTCTGGATCGGCTGCCGCCGCGCGGGCATCGGCTTCCTCACCTTCACCGATGCCGCCGTGCCCGGCGTCGCGTTCGCGCAGGCCATCGGCCGGTTCGGCAACTGGTTCAACAACGAGCTCTACGGTGCCCCGACGACGCTGCCGTGGGGCCTGGAGATCCACAAGTGGGACCAGGGGGCCGGCCGCGCCGTGGTCGACTCGTCGGGCAAGCCGGTGCTGCTCGGGGTGTTCCAGCCGACCTTCCTCTACGAGTCGCTCTTCCTGGTGCTGCTCGGCACCGTGCTGCTGGTCGTCGACAAGCGGCGCTCGCTCGCTCCGGGCCAGCTGATGGGGCTCTACGTCGCGGGCTACCCGGTGGGCCGCATCGTGATCGAGAAGATGCGCACCGACGAGGCCGAGCTCGTCCTCGGCCAGCGGCTCAACGTGTGGACCAGCATCGTGGTGTTCCTCCTGGGCATCTGGATCATCTGGTTCACCGGGCGTAAGGCGGCCGCCGCCGAACCCACGGCGCAGGCCGGGGAACCTGGGGAACCACCCGGCGACACCGACCGCGAGGCCCGTGCCGACGAGGCGCCCAAGTCCCAGGATGTGGGATAGCGTGGTTCGAATGGCAAGACGCGGAGGGCGGCGGATATCCTTCCGGGACGTGGCCAGAGCCGTCCGCGCCTGACCTTGCCGTGCCCGGTCCGCTACGCGGCCGACGACCCCGAGGACGGTGATGCGACGTGACCGTCGCCCGCTTCTCCGCCCAGCCCGCCGACACCGGCCTCTACCGCACCGAGCAGGAGCACGACGCCTGCGGTGTGGCCATGGTGGCGACGATGCGGGGCACCGCGGGCCACGACATCGTCGTCCACGCCCTCGACGCGCTGCGCAACCTCGACCACCGCGGCGCCACCGGCGCCGACCCGCTGGTCGGCGACGGCGCCGGCATCCTCACCCAGATGCCTGACGCGTTCTTCCGGGCCGTGCTCGATGCCGCCCTGCCGCCGGCGGGTGCCTACGCCGTGGGCATGGCCTACCTGCCCGACGACACCGCGGAGCGCGCCGCCGCCGAGGCCTGCATCGAGGACATCGCCGCGAGCGAGGGCCTGCGCGTGCTCGCCTGGCGCGACGTGCCGGTGACGCCCGACCTGGTCGGCCGGGCGGCCCGCGAGTGCATGCCGGTCTTCCGCCAGCTGTTCGTGGCGTCCGAAGCCGGACTGACCGGCATCGAGCTCGACCGGGTCGCCTTCTGCCTGCGCAAGCGCGCCGAGCACGAGGCCGCGGTCTACTTCCCGTCGCTGTCGGCCCGCACCGTCGTCTACAAGGGCATGCTCACCACCGGGCAGCTCGAGCCGTTCTTTCCCGACTTGTCCGACGAGCGCTTCACCTCCGAGCTGGCCCTGGTGCACTCGCGCTTCTCGACCAACACCTTCCCGAGCTGGCCGCTGGCCCACCCGTACCGGATGATCGCGCACAACGGCGAGATCAACACCGTCAAGGGCAACCGCAACTGGATGCGAGCCCGCGAGAGCCAGATCCGCTCCGAGCTCTTCCCGGGCGACCTGAACCGGGTCTTCCCGGTCTGCACCCCGGGAGCGTCCGACTCGGCCACCTTCGACGAGGTGCTCGAGCTGCTGCACCTCGGCGGCCGGTCGCTGCCGCACGCGGTGCTGATGATGATCCCGGAGGCATGGGAGAACCACGCGACGATGGACCCCGCCCGACGCGCGTTCTACGAGTTCCACTCCACCTTCATGGAGCCCTGGGACGGCCCGGCCTGCGTCACCTTCACCGACGGCACCCTGATCGGCGCCGTGCTCGACCGCAACGGCCTGCGTCCGGGGCGCTACTGGGTCACCGACGACGGCCTGGTCGTGCTGGCCTCCGAGGCCGGCGTGCTCGACATCGAGCCCGAGCGCGTGGTGCGCCGCGGTCGCCTCCAGCCGGGCCGGATGTTCCTCGTCGACACCGCCGCCGGGCGCATCGTCAGCGACGAGGAGGTCAAGTCCACCCTCGCCGGCGAGCACCCCTACGAGGAGTGGCTGCACGCCGGCCTGATCGAGCTGGCCCACCTGCCCGAGCGCGAGCACATCATCCACACCCCGGCCTCGGTGGCCCGGCGCCAGCGCACCTTCGGCTACACCGAGGAGGAGCTGAAGATCCTCCTCGCCCCGATGGCAGCCACCGGCGGGGAGGCGCTCGGCTCGATGGGCACCGACACCCCCATCGCGGTGCTCTCGGAGCGGCCGCGGCTCGTCTTCGACTACTTCACCCAGCTCTTCGCCCAGGTCACCAACCCGCCCCTCGACGCCATCCGTGAGGAGCTCGTCACCTCACTGGGCAGCTCGATCGGCCCCGAGGGCAACGTCCTGGCCGCCACGCCGGCGCACGCCCGCCAGGTCGTCCTGCCGTTCCCGGTCATCGACAACGACGAGCTCGCCAAGATCGTGCACATCAACGCCGACGGTGACCTCCCCGGCTACGGCACGGTGGTGGTCAAGGGCACCTTCGACGCGGGCGGCGGCGCGGCCGCCCTGCGCGCCCGCCTGCACGAGATCTTCGCCGAGGTCTCCGAGGCGATCCGCACCGGCGCCCGTTTCGTGGTGCTCTCCGACCGCGACTCCGACCGCGACCTCGCGCCCATCCCGTCGCTGCTGATCACCTCCGCGGTACACCACCACCTGATCCGCGAGAAGACCCGCACCCAGGTGGGCCTGGTCGTCGAGGCCGGCGACGTGCGCGAGGTGCACCACGTGGCGCTGCTCGTGGGCTACGGCGCTGCAGCGATCAACCCCTACCTCGCCATGGAGACCGTCGAGGACATGGTGCGGCACGGCGCCATCACCGACGTCAGCGAGGAGACGGCGGTCGCCAACCTGATCAAGGCGCTCGGCAAGGGCGTGCTCAAGGTGATGTCGAAGATGGGCATCTCGACGGTGGCCTCCTACCGCGGCGCCCAGGTGTTCGAGGCGATCGGCCTGAGCCAGGAGCTCGTCGACGAGTTCTTCACGGGCACGGTCAGCCAGCTCGGCGGCGTCGGCCTCGACGTCCTCGCGGCCGAGGTCGCCGCCCGGCACGCGGCCGCCTACCCGCCCGACGGCATCCGGCAGGCGCACCGCAAGCTGCTCGTCGGCGGCGAGTACCAGTGGCGCCGCGAGGGCGAGCCGCACCTGTTCGACCCCGACACCGTCTTCCGGCTGCAGCACGCCACCCGGTCCCGGCGCTACGACGTCTTCAAGCAGTACACCTCGCGGATCGACGAGCAGTCCGGCCGGCTGATGACGCTGCGCGGGCTCTTCGAGCTCGGCGGCACCGACCCGCGCCCGCCCGTGCCGATCGACGAGGTCGAGCCGGTCAGCGCGATCGTGCAGCGTTTCAACACCGGGGCGATGAGCTACGGCTCGATCAGCATGGAGGCCCACGAGACGCTCGCGATCGCGATGAACCGGCTCAAGGCGCGCTCGAACACCGGCGAGGGCGGCGAGGATGCCGAGCGCCTCATGGACCCCGAGCGCCGCTCGGCGATCAAGCAGGTCGCCTCCGGGCGGTTCGGCGTGACCTCGCTCTACCTCACCCATGCCGACGACATCCAGATCAAGATGGCGCAGGGCGCCAAGCCGGGGGAGGGCGGCCAGCTGCCCGGCCCCAAGGTCTACCCGTGGATCGCCAAGACCCGGCACTCGACCCCGGGCGTGGGCCTGATCAGCCCGCCGCCGCACCACGACATCTACTCCATCGAGGACCTCGCCCAGCTGATCCACGACCTCAAGAACGCCAACCCGCAGGCTCGCATCCACGTCAAGCTGGTCTCCGAGGTGGGCGTCGGCACGGTCGCCGCGGGCGTCAGCAAGGCGCACGCCGACGTCGTGCTCATCTCCGGCCACGACGGCGGCACCGGGGCGAGCCCGCTCACCAGCCTCAAGCACGCCGGCGGCCCGTGGGAGCTCGGCCTCGCCGAGACCCAGCAGACCCTCGTGCTCAACGGCCTGCGCGACCGCATCGTCGTGCAGGTCGACGGCCAGCTCAAGACCGGCCGCGACGTCGTGATCGCCGCGCTGCTCGGTGCCGAGGAGTTCGGATTCGCCACCGCACCTCTCGTGGTGAGCGGCTGCGTGCTGATGCGGGTGTGCCACCTCGACACCTGTCCGGTCGGAATCGCCACCCAGAACCCCGAGCTGCGGGCCCGCTTCTCCGGCGCCCCGGAGTTCGTCGAGACCTTCTTCGAGTACATCGCCGAGGAGGTGCGCGAGCACCTCGCCGCGCTGGGCTTGCGCAGCATCGAGGAGGCCATCGGGCAGATCCGCTCGCTCGACACGTCGAAGGCGATCAACCACTGGAAGGCCTCCGGGCTCGACCTCAGCCCGATCCTCGCCGAGGTGAGCAGCCCCGACGGGTCGGGCACGCACCACGCGGTCGCCCAGGACCACGGACTCGAGAAGGCCCTCGACCACCAGCTCATCGCCGCCGCCCGCGACGCCATCGACCACGCGGCCCCGGTGACCGCGCGGTTCCCGATCCGCAACGTCAACCGCACGGTCGGCACGATGCTCGGTCACGAGGTCACCAAGGCGCACCCGCAGGGCCTGGACGACGGCACCATCGACATCACGCTCACCGGGTCGGCGGGCCAGAGCTTCGGCGCGTTCCTGCCGGCCGGTATCACCCTGCGGCTCGAGGGCGACGCGAACGACTACGTCGCCAAGGGCCTGTCCGGCGGTCGGGTCGTCGTGCGCCCCGCCCCGGGGTCCGCGCTGGTGGCCGAGGAGAACGTCATCGGCGGCAACGTCATCGGCTACGGCGCGACGTCGGGCGAGGTGTTCCTTCGTGGCCGGGTCGGTGAGCGATTCTGCGTGCGCAACTCCGGTGCCACGGCGGTCGTCGAGGGCGTGGGCGACCACGGCCTGGAGTACATGACCGGCGGCACCGCGCTCATCCTCGGGCCCACCGGTCGCAACGTCGCGGCCGGGATGTCGGGCGGCGTCGCCTACGTGCTCGACCTCGACCACGCGAACGTCAACCGTGAGCTCGTCGACCTCGGCCCGCTGCGGGCGCCGGACGAGCTGGTCGTGCACGACCTGCTCGAGCGTCACGTCGCCTGGACCGACTCGCCGGTCGCGGCGCGGCTCCTCGCCGACTGGGGCAGTGCCCGGTCGGCCTTCACCATGGTCCTTCCCCGCGCCTACCAGCGCGTCATCGACGTGCGGTCCACGGCGGCGGCGGAGGGCCTCGACCCCGACGGCGCCCAGGTGTGGGAGCGGATCATGGAGGCCTCCCGTGGCTGACCCCCAGGGTTTCCTCACAACGCGCGAGCGCGAGCTGCCGCGGCGGCGGCCCGTGCCGGTCCGCATCCGTGACTGGAAGGAGGTCTACGAGGAGCAGCCCGTCACCGAGCTGCAACGGCAGGCCGGCCGCTGCATGGACTGCGGCATCCCCTTCTGCCACAGCGGTTGTCCGTTGGGCAACCTCATCCCCGAGTGGAACGACCTGGCCTGGAAGGGCGAGTGGCGGCAGGCCATCGACCGGCTGCACGCCACCAACAACTTCCCCGAGTTCACCGGCCGGCTCTGCCCCGCGCCCTGCGAGACGGCGTGCGTGCTCGGCATCAACCAGCCCGCGGTCACGATCAAGCAGGTCGAGGTCAGCATCATCGACCGGGCTTTCGCCAACGGCACGGTCAACCCGGAGGCGCCCGAGCGGCTGTCGGGCAAGACCGTGGCGGTGGTCGGCTCCGGCCCGGCCGGCCTCGCGGCCGCTCAGCAGCTGACCCGTGCCGGCCACACCGTGGCCGTCTACGAGCGAGCGGACGCCCCCGGCGGCCTGCTGCGCTACGGCATCCCCGAGTTCAAGATGGAGAAGGCCGTCCTCGACCGGCGGATCGCCCAGATGAAGTCCGAGGGCACCCGCTTCCGCACCGGGGTCGAGGTCGGCAAGGACCTCACCGGTGCCGACCTACGCAAGCGCTTCGACGCCGTGGTCGTCGCGATCGGCGCCACCGTGCCGCGCGACCTGCCGGTGCCGGGTCGCGAGCTCGACGGGGTGATGCAGGCGATGGACTACCTGCCGCCGGCCAACCGGGTCGCCCTGGGCCAGAGCGTCAGCGGCCAGGTCACCGCCGAGGGCAAGGACGTCATCGTCATCGGTGGCGGCGACACCGGGGCCGACTGCATCGGCACGGCGCACCGGCAGGGCGCCCGCTCGGTGACCAGCCTCGAGATCATGCCGCAGCCACCGGCCGAGCGCGCCGCGCACCAGCCGTGGCCGACCTACCCGATGACCTTCCGCATCGCCTCGGCCCACGAGGAGGGCGGCGACCGGGTGTACGCCGTGTCGACCAGCGAGATCCTCGGCGACGCCGACGGCAAGGTGGCGGCGCTGCGGCTGCACGAGGTGGTCATGGGCGAGGGCGGCTTCGAGAAGGTCGAGGGCAGCGACCGGGAGGTTCCAGCGCAGCTCGTGCTGCTCGCGATGGGCTTCCTGGGCCCGCAGCAGGAGCTGCTCGACCAGCTCGCTGTCGAACGTGACCCCCGCAGCAACGCCGCGCGCGACGACTCGTACATGACCAACGTTCCCGGCGTCTTCGTGGCGGGCGACGCCGGCCGCGGGCAGTCGCTCATCGTCTGGGCGATCGCCGAGGGGCGTTCTGCCGCACACGAGGTCGATGGCTGGCTGATGGGCAAGCCGTCCCGCCTGCCGCGCCCGATCAACCCCACCGACCGCCCGCTGATGCCCTGACTCAGCGGCCCGCAGGGCCGTTTCGGGATGTGGCCGCCGTCACGATGGAAGCGCTTGCACCGCTACGCTCGACACCATGCGTCGCGCGAAGATCGTCTGCACCCTCGGGCCTGCCACCAGCTCCACCGAGAACCTGCGAGAGCTGGTCCGGGCGGGCATGGACGTCGCCCGGCTCAACCTGAGCCACGGCAACCACGCCGACCACGAGCAGGTCTACCGCGACGTGCGCAAGGCGAGTGACCAGACCGGTCGAGCGGTCGGCATCCTCGTCGACCTGCAGGGGCCCAAGATCCGCACCGCCCGGTTCAAGGACGGCCCGGTGCAGCTCGTCCCGGGCGCGTCCTTCACCATCACCACCCGCGACGTGCCCGGTGACCTCAAGGAGGTCGGCACCACCTACGACGGGCTCCCGGGCGACGTCAGCGCCGGCGACCGCATCCTCATCGACGACGGCAAGCTCGCGCTGATCGCCACGTCGGTGACCGAGACCGACGTCGTGTGCCAGGTGCTCGAGGGCGGCACCCTGTCGAACAACAAGGGCATCAACCTGCCGGGGGTCGCGGTGTCGGTGCCCGCGATGTCGGAGAAGGACAAGGACGACCTGCGCTGGGCGCTGCGCACCCGCGTCGACATGATCGCGCTGTCGTTCGTGCGCTCCGCCGAAGACATCCGCGACGTGCACCAGATCATGGACGAGGAGGGGCTGCGGTTGCCGGTGATCGCCAAGATCGAGAAGCCGCAGGCGGTCGAGAACCTCGACGAGATCATCCGGGCCTTCGACGGCGTGATGGTCGCCCGCGGTGACCTCGGCGTCGAGATGCCGCTCGAGGAGGTGCCGCTGGTGCAGAAGCGGGCCTGCGAGATCGCCCGCCGCCGGGCCAAGCCGGTCATCGTCGCGACCCAGGTGCTCGAGTCGATGATCGAGAACAGCCGGCCCACCCGCGCGGAGGCCTCCGACGCCGCCAACGCGGTGCTCGACGGCGCCGACGCGCTGATGCTCTCGGGCGAGACCAGTGTCGGCAAGCACGCGTTCGCCGCGGTGCGCACCATGGCACGCATCATCGAGAACACCGAGGACCACGGGCTGCACCGCATCCGGCCCCTCGGCACCCGTCCCAACTCCAAGGGGGGTGCGGTCACCGCCGCCGCCGCCGAGATCGGCGAGCTGCTCGGCTGCAAGTACCTCATCACCTTCACCTCTAGCGGCGACTCGACCCGCCGGCTGTCGCGCGTGCGCCCCCGGATCCCCATGCTGGCGTTCACCCCCAACCAGGCGACGCGCAGCCAGCTGGCGCTGACCTGGGGCGTCGAGACCTTCCTCGTCGGCGACGCCCGGCACACCGACGAGATGGCCATGCAGGTCGACGAGGTGCTGCTGGCCGCCGGGCGGGTCGTCGAGGGCGACAACGTGGTCATCGTCGCCGGCTCGCCCCCCGGCATCCCCGGCTCGACCAACGCCCTGCGCGTGCACCGCGTCGGGGACGCGAAGAACCGGGTCGCGCCCGCGTACAGCGACATCGTGAAGGCTCCGTCCGAGGTCGGGGTGGCCCGTCGATAGACTGACCGAGCCCCGGCCGGGGTGGTGGAATGGCAGACACGGCGGACTCAAAATCCGCTGCCCGCAAGGGCGTGCGGGTTCAAGTCCCGCTCCCGGCACATGAGTGAGACCACGCCGCCCGCGGCCCCCTCGTCGACCAAGCGCGTCCTCGTGGCCGAGGACGAGGCGATCATCCGCCTCGACCTCGCCGAGATGCTGGGGGAGGCCGGCTACGAGGTCGTCGGCCAGGCCGGCGACGGCGAGCAGGCCGTCGCCATGGCGCTCGACCTCAAGCCCGACATCGTCATCATGGACGTCAAGATGCCGGTCATGGACGGCATCACCGCCGCCGAGCAGATCGGCAAGGAGCGCATCTGCCCGGTCGTCATGCTCACGGCGTTCAGCCAGACCGAGCTGGTCGAGCGGGCCCGCGACGCCGGCGTCATGGCCTACGTCGTCAAGCCGTTCACCGCCGGCGACGTCACCCCGGCGCTCGACATCGCGCTGTCGAGGTGGAGCGAGCTGAAGGCGCTCGAGGCCGAGGTGGCCGACCTCGGCGACCGGCTCGAGACCCGCAAGGCCGTCGACCGCGCCAAGGGCGTGCTGATGGCCAAGCTGAAGATCACCGAGGCCGACGCCTTCCGCTGGATCCAGAAGACCGCCATGGACCGCCGGATGGGCATGCGCGAGGTCGCGGATGCCGTGGTCGCCGGAATGGAGAAGGCCTGACCGTCGGATCGCTCCGCCACTGCCCATCACAAGGGCGGCGGGTCATCGGCGACGAGAACTGGGGTGAGCTGCGCGGCCGGTGGCACTGGCTCAGGCTTGGGCGGGGGGATGGTGGCGTGGCCGGGGTGGGTGATGCGGTTGGTGCCGGTGGGTGAGGCCCAGGTGGCGGTGCCGTCGGGCTCGAGGTGGTAGGTCCAGCGGCGGCGTTGCTTGAGTCGGTGGTGGCGTCGGCACAGGCCGCCGAGGTTGGCCGGGCTGGTGGGTCCGTCGGGCCAGGGTCGGGCGTGGTCGATGTCGCAGCGTCGGGCGGGACGGGTGCAGCCCCACATGCGGCAGGTGCCATCTCTGGTGGTGACGAAGTCGGTGACGTTCTTGCTGGGTCGGTAGGCGTTGCTCACTGATTCCATGAGCGTGCCGGTGCGTGCGTCGAGCAGGGCGCGGCCGATGTCGGTGGGCACCACGCTGAGCAGTGTCTCGACGGTCTCGGCGTCGACCCAGCCGACGCCGGGGATCTCGCACCCGGACAGCAGGGCCGCGGAGAGGGAGAACGAGCCACCCGAGCCCAGG
This sequence comes from uncultured Actinomycetota bacterium, assembly GCA_963747405.1. GTDB lineage: Bacteria > Actinomycetota > Actinomycetes > Actinomycetales > Dermatophilaceae > Fodinibacter. The sequence goes on along the minus strand of CAVVFG010000008.1, from coordinate 18,726 downwards.
CCGCCGGTGGCGAACGCCGGCCGCATCCACCCCGGGTCGCAGATGTCCGTGCTGGTAAGGCCGTCCGCAGTCGCCGCGGCACTGGTGGCCTGGTCGGCACCGGTGCTCTGGTCGGGATCGGTGGCCTCGTCGGTTTCGGCGGGGTTCTCCGTGGCATGGATCCGGGCGGCGGCCTCGCGGGCGGTCTCGGCGTCGGGGCCGGTGAGCACGGGGATGCCGAGGGTCACCGTGGCGTTGACAGTGACGTTGGTCAGGAGCAGGTCGATCAGTGCGTCGGCTCGGGCTTGGTCGAGGGTGAGGTCGGGGTCCCTGCGGGCGTACTGGTCGCCAAGGTCGCGCACCGCGGCCCAGGCGGCGGCGGAGGGGGCGGCAGGCAGTCGATCGAGCCCACCAGTCGGTGCTGCCGTCGGGGCCGGGCGAGACCTGCACGAGGCGGTCCTTGCGGTTCGTGCGCTGGGCGGCGTCGTCCAGGCCGTCGCAGGCGGTGACGACCTTGCCCGCGGTGACCGGGGCGAGGTCGCCGGCGATGACCTGTTCGAGCAGGCTGGGGAAGCGGGAGGACAGCTGCGCGGCGAGGCCGACCTTGCGGCCGGCCGCCCACTGCCCGACCCCCGTGGCCAGCGAGACTGCCGAGGAGGCCATCGCGTCGACGAACCCGACGTCGTGCTGCACGTCGACCGGTCCGCGCTCGGTCAGCCGGATCTCCAGCGACGACGCGTGCGCGATCGCGACCAGCTGCGCACCTTCGGCAGCGTTCACCGCGCCCTGCAGCTCACCGGCGACCTCGAACAGGTCGGACTCCATCCGGGGTGCCTGCCCGGCCAGCTCGGCCCCGATCGCGAACGCCTCGGCCCGCAGGGCGGCGATCCGGTCGCGGAGCTCGCTGGTCGACATACCTCATCATATCCGAACACACGTACGGATCCAAGGGTTGTCCACAGGTGGATGTGATTGCAGGTCAGCCAACTTCCTTTTCGGGGCGAACGATGGGACCTACCGGGTGATGCCACCGATCGCGTCCACCGTTGATGCGCAACGGATCGAAGTGGCGCCGGGTAGTCAGCGCAGGGCGAGTCCATCGTGGAGCCGGCCTCCCGTCATCCAAGCGCGTTGCTGCAGAGGCCGGCTGGAGCGACCGGCGGGTGGGTGCTAGCGGGAAGAGGACGCGGCGCAACGGTCAGCGGAGCCAGACGACGACTTGGGTGAGCAGCGGCGCGACCAGTAGCGCCGGCAGCATGTCGCCGACCGGCACGTCGCGGATGCGCAGCAGTCGCAGCCCGATGCCGGCCAGCAGCAGCCCGCCGGTGGCGGTGAGCGCCGAGATGTGCGCGTCGGGTACCAGGCCGCCGAGCAGCACGCCGAACAGCGTGAGCAGGCCCTGCACGACGAGCACCGAGACGGCCGACATCATCACTCCGACACCGAAGCTGGCGGCGAACGCCATCGCGGCGAACCCGTCGAGCACCGACTTCAGCGCCAGCTGGTCGATCCCGCGGCCCAGCCCGTCGTTGAGCGAGCCGAGGATGGTCAGCGGCCCGACGCAGAAGAGCAGGGATGCCGTGAGCCACCCCTCGATGAACCGTTCCCGCGCAGCGGAGTCGGTGCCCCCCTCGGTGCGGGACCGTCGGGCCACCCACGCCTGGATGTGGCCGGCGAGGCCCTCGAGCCGGTCCTCGATGCGCAGCGCCGACCCGGCGATGGACCCGATGAGCAGCGACCCCAGCACGACGAGCAGCGGGAAGCCGGCGCCGACCGCGTCGCGCAGGGCGGGGTCGGTGACGGCGACGGCCGACAGGCCAGCCACGAGGAGGGTGACCAGGCCGAGCACGTCGGTGACGACCGAGCGGGTGTGCTCGCGCAGGCGGTGGCCGACCAGCATCCCCAGACCCGCACCGATGATGACCGTCACCACGTTGAGGAGGGTCCCGAAACCGGGGAACAGCGAGGTCACCACGCCACCCTACGGGGTGGTTCAATCCTCATCTATCAGGGTCCCGAGGGCCGCCCCGCGGGGTAGGGTCGGGTCCGCGCACGTGCGTCCGTCCCGCTCGACCGGGCCGGGCACGGCGCCTGCGGAGCGCACGAAGTGACCGATGACGGAGGTGCTGTGGCCAGGCGGACGGTTGACGTGGTGCCGGTGGACCGGGACGACCTGCGGGACGTCACCGGTCTCTGGTTGGCAGCCCGGGTCGACTCCGGCTCCAGCAAGGAGGCCGCCTCCAGGTGCGTCACCGACGGGCGGCTGTCGACGGCGCTGCGCCGACCCGGTGTGCACGCGTTCGTGGCCCGGCTCGACGGTGAGGCCGTCGGCTACGCCATCACCACCGAGAACCCGTTCGGGCTCAGCCCCCAGGCCGAGCTGGCCATCGAGCAGCTCTGGGTCGGCCCCGACGCCCGCCGGCACGGCGTGGCGAAGGCCCTGATCGCCGCGGTGCTGTCCACGGCGGAGCGCGCGGGGTGCGAGCTCGTCGTCTCGAACGTGCCCACCACGAGCCGCGACGCCAACCGGTTCTTCGCCCGCCTCGGGTTCTCCTCGGTCATCGTGCGTCGCATCGTCTCGACCGGCCAGCTGCGCCGCAAGCTCACGCCCGAGGGCGTCGACACCGGCCACGAGTTGCTGCGCCGCCGTCGCTCGCTGCGCAGCCGCGCGTTCACGGCATCCACGCGCACGGTGGTCTGAGGACCCCCACTCCCCGCTCTAGGCGCCCGGGGCGGCATCCCGGACCAGGCAGGTGATCCGGCTGGTGCAGATGCGCCGGCCGTCCTCGTCGGTGACGACCACCTCGTAGCAGGCCAGCGTGCGGCCCAGGGTGATCGGGGTCGCGATGCCCGTGACCCGGCCGGAGCGGGCCGCGCGGTGATGGGTGGCGTTGATGTCGAGGCCGACGACGGCCTTGCCCGGGCCGGCGTGCAGCGCGGCGCCGAAGGAGCCGAGGGTCTCGGCGAGCACGACGGACGCGCCGCCGTGCAGCAGGCCGTAGGGCTGGGTGTTGCCCGCGACGGGCATCGTCGCGACCAGGCGCTCGGGGGTCGCCTCGACCATCTCGATGCCCATCCGCTGCAGCAGCGAGTCGGGTTCCATGGCCTGAATCGGGGCTGCTCCGGCCGCCGGTGCGGGGCCGTCGCCGGGGGTCGGGTCCGGAGCGTCGTGGGTGCCAGGGGTGTCGGTCATGGTGGCTAGGGTGTCACGCGTGAAGCTCCTCCTCCTCGACGGACACTCGCTCGCCTACCGGGCCTTCTTCGCCCTCCCGGTCGAGAACTTCTCGACCAGCACCGGCCAGCACACGAACGCCGTCTACGGCTTCACCTCGATGCTGATCAACGTGCTGCGCGACGAGGCGCCCAGCCACGTCGGGGTGGCGTTCGACGTCTCCCGCAAGACCTTCCGGGCCGCCGAGTACCCCGAATACAAGGCCGGCCGGTCGGCCACGCCCACCGAGTTCTCAGGGCAGCTGCCGCTGCTGCGCGAGGTGCTCGACGCCCTGCGCATCCGGCACGTGGGGGTCGAGGGCTTCGAGGCCGACGACGTCATCGCCACCCTCACGCACCAGGCCGTCGCGCAGGGTGCCCAGGTCGTGATCTGCACCGGCGACCGCGACGCGTTCCAGCTGGTCAGCGACTCGGTCAGCCTGATCTACCCGGTGCGCGGGGTGTCCGAGGTGTGGCGGATGGACCCGGCCGCCGTCACCGAGAAGTACCTCGTGCCGCCCGAGCGCTACAGCGACCTGGCGGCGCTCGTGGGCGAGAGCAGCGACAACCTGCCCGGCGTGCCCGGGGTGGGGCCGAAGACCGCGGCCAAGTGGCTGGGGCAGTACGGCGACCTCGCCGGCGTCGTGGCGCACGTCGACGAGATCAAGGGCAAGGCCGGCGAGAGCCTACGCGAGCACCTCGACGGCGTGCTGCGCAACCGGCGGCTCAACCGGCTCGTCGACGACCTCGAGCTGCCGCTGTCGGTCGACGACCTCGAGCGCCAGTCGTGGGACCGCGAGGAGGTGCACCAGGTCTTCGACGGGCTGGAGTTCCGGGTGCTGCGCGAGCGGCTCTTCGCGACCTTCGAGGTCGAGCAGGACGAGGTCGAGGGCGGGTTCGACCTCGAGGGCGACGTCTTCACCGCCGACGACCTCGGGGTGCGCTTCGGCGACGGCGCTGTGGGGCGCACGGTGCCGCACGGCGTGGTCGTCGTCGGTCAGTACCGCGGCGGCAATGGGGATGCCGGCAACGTCGCCCTGGCGGGCGCCGACGGCAGCACGGCCTACCTCGACCTCACCGAGCTCACCCGCGAGCAGGAGGACGTGCTGGCCGGCTGGCTGGCCGACCCCGCCGCCCCCAAGGTGCTGCACGACTCCAAGGAGCAGCTCCAGGCGCTGTCGACCCGCGGCCTGACGCTGGCCGGGGTCACCAGCGACACCGCGCTGGCGGCCTACCTCGTGCGCCCCGACCAGCGCTCCTTCGACCTCGAGGACCTCGTGGTGCGCCACCTGGGCCGCGAGCTCAAGGCCGAGGAGGCTGCGAGCCCCCAAGGCATGCTCGACTTCGCCGCTGACGACGACACCGCGGCGCGCGACGCCATGGTGCGGGCCCGGGCGGTGCTCGAGCTGTCGGCCGTGCTCGACGAGCGGCTCGACGAGACCGGCGGCACCGAGCTGCTGCGCGACCTCGAGCTGCCGCTGGTGGAGATCCTGGCGCGGATGGAGCGCACCGGCATCGCGGTCGACGAGCCGGCGCTGGCCGAGCTCGAGGCCGACTTCGCGGCCAAGATGCGCCAGGCCCAGCTCGACGCCTACGACGCCATCGGCCGCCAGGACGTCAACCTCGGCAGCCCCAAGCAGCTGCAGGAGGTGCTCTTCGACCAGCTGAACATGCCCAGGACCAAGCGAACCAAGACCGGCTACACCACCGATGCCGACGCGCTCGCCGACCTGTTCGCCAAGACCGAGCACCCGTTCCTCGAGGCGCTGCTGCGCCACCGCGACACCGCCCGGCTGCGGGTCACCGTCGAGGGGCTGATCAAGTCGGTCGCCACCGACCGGCGCATCCACACCACCTACATCCAGACCATCGCCGCCACCGGGCGGCTGTCGTCCACCGACCCGAACCTGCAGAACGTGCCGATCCGCACCGAGGAGGGGCGCCGCATCCGCGAGGTGTTCGTCGTCGGCGAGGGCTACGAGTCGCTGATGTCGGCCGACTACAGCCAGATCGAGATGCGGATCATGGCGCACCTCTCCGGCGACGAGGGCCTGATCGAGGCGTTCCGCACGGGGGAGGACCTGCACCGGTTCGTCGGGGCGCGGGTCTTCGGCGTCGAGCCCGCCGACGTCACCCCCGCGATGCGCAGCAAGGTCAAGGCAATGAGCTACGGCCTGGCCTACGGGCTGTCGGCGTTCGGGCTGTCCAAGCAGCTCACCATCTCCACCGGTGAGGCGCAGGGCCTGATGGACGAGTACTTCGCCCGGTTCGGCGGGGTGCGCGACTACCTACGCGAGATCGTGGCCGAGGCGCGCGCCTCCGGCTACACCGCCACGATGCTCGGTCGGCGCCGCTACCTGCCCGACCTGCTGAGCGACAACCGGCAGCGGCGTGAGGGCGCCGAGCGGATGGCGCTCAACGCGCCCATCCAGGGCTCGGCCGCGGACATCATCAAGCTCGCGATGAAGGGCGTCGACGCCGCGCTCACGGCCGAGGGGCTGGGGTCGCGCATCCTGCTCCAGGTGCACGACGAGCTCGTGCTCGAGGTCGCGCCGGGGGAGCGCGAGGTCGTCGAGGCGCTGGTGCGGCGCGAGATGGGGTCGGCTGTGGCGATGGACGTGCCCCTCGATGTCAGCGTGGGCGTGGGTCGCAGCTGGCACCAGGCTGCGCACTGACGAGCACACCGTCGTGCGTTCCCTGTCGCGACGCCTCTGCGATACTGCCGACGTGCCAGCCCGCCCCTCCCACCCGGCCGCACGTCCCGGTGCCCGATGACCAGCGTCGCGGACTACTACCGGGACAACGTCACCTGGGTCGGTTCCCTCGATCGGCGGTTGTCCACCATCGCGCACCTGGTCGCCTCCGAGCGCCCGATCCGCACCTTGGACCTGGGCTGCGGTGAAGGGGTGCTGCTGGACGCGCTCGCCTCGCTGCTTCCCGCGGAGTCACGGCTGGTGGGCATGGACGTCGTTCCTCCACCCGAGGGCGGTTCGTGGCGCGCCGTGACAGGTGACATCGCAGGCCGCCTTCCCTTCGCGGACGACGCCTTCGACGTGGTGGTCGCCGGCGAGGTGCTCGAGCACGTCCCGCACCCGGACCTCATGCTCGCGGAGATCCGGCGGGTGCTGACCCCCGGCGGCCGTCTCCTGCTCTCCACGCCGAACATCGTCGGCTGGGCCAACCGGGTGCTCGTTCCGCTCGGCATCCAGCCGCTGTTCACCGAGACCTCGAGCGAGGTGCACCTCGGCCGGCGGTGGCGGGCCCTCGGCCAGGGCAACCAGGTTCAGGGCCATCTCAAGGTGTTCTCGCACCGTGCCCTGATCGAGATCCTGGAGCGCACCGGCTTCACGGTTCTGCGGGTCCTGGGGATGCCGGGGGAGTTCCCCTCGCCCGTCGATCGGGTCGACCGCCTCTGTGCTAGGTTCCCGTCGATCGCCTCCGACCTCCTCGTGATGGCCGAGCCGGCCGAACGTGTGCCGGACTCTCCGCCCCCGCGCAGGAAGGACAGCCGTCCGCCGTCCGCAGGCGCCGACCGAAGTGGAGCTGCACAGCATCATGTCTGAGAGCGAGGACGGCACCCGCACCGTCGTGACGCTGTCCGTGGGCGCACGAGTCGGCGCGGTCATCGCACTGGTGCTGCTCGTGGGCGCCGGCTACCTGCTGTGGTCACCGATTCAGCTGTACCCCAGCGATGGCTTCCCGATCCTGTGTGGCAGCGGAGCGCGCTTGCCGGGAGACGCGCTGGGCAGTGCGTCGTGCGGCAAGGTGAACGAGATCCGCCAGTGGCAGGCGGGCAGCCTGGCGGTGGCCGCGGTCATCGTGGCCGTGGGTTCGGTGTACGCGTTCGGGCTACGTCGGCGCAGGGAGGCTCTGATCGGGAGCGAACAGTCCTCGGAGGCGGGTGCGAGCACCTCCGGTGGCTGACTGACTACTCCGCGGCGGCGATCACCGCGGGGCCGATCCGTTGCCAGACCAGGGCAGCCCCCTGCTCGTTCAGGTGGATTCCATCGTCGCGCAGTGTGATGCCGTCGACCTCGTTCGTGTAGCCGTCGGCACACACGGTGCCGTTCAGGTCGATCAGGTCGACCCCGAGCCGCTCGTTCGCGTAGGAGCGGATGGAGTCGTTGAGCCACCGAAGGCGGTCGGGGTCGTTGGCGATCCTGGTGGTCTGGTTCGCGGCATCGGCGCTGATTCCCATGCACAGGACGGTCGCGACCGCGAAGCGCCGGGCGTTCGGCGACACCAGCTCCCGCCTCTGGTCCATCTCCCGGTACAGCCACTCTCGGTACTCCGGTGTGCCGAACCGAAGGACCGCCCCGTCGACGCGGCGGTCGTAGAGCTCGCCGAGCCCGAGCATGAGGAGCACCATGTCCGGCTTCTCCCGAGCCACCTCTTGGGTCCACCTGGGCTCCCACTCGGCACACGCAGGCAGATTCGGGACCGCCTGGCCGTCGATCTGGCGCTCCGGGAGGAGCGTGCCGCAGCCGAGCTGGGTACTGCCGCCCACAGCCAGCCCGGCCACCTGGTTGTAGAACTGGTCGCGCAGTCGCAGTGACTGGGAGTCACCGAGGAGGAACACGTTGCGGAGTCGACCGTGGGAGTCGGGCACGGGCGCGGGGCGACCTCCGGCCCGTTGCGGCGACTTGCTGACTGGCGGCGCGGAGGCGGTGGTCAACAGCATGGCGGCGACCACGCCGATCATCGTCGCCGAGACCGTCCTGGCCCACTGCGTCGGCGTGAACCACCGCTGTAGTCGTTGGGTGCGGATCGGCTCCTCGACCAGCCTGAACGAGACGTAGGCCAGCCCGCCTGTCACGGCGAAGCGCGCGATGAGGAGCGACGGGCCTTCCAGTCCGGTGCGCTCGTGATTCAGGGCAACGAAGACCGGCCAGTGCCACAGGTAGAGGCCGTACGACACCACGCCGACCGCCACGATCGGGCGCCACGACAGCACGCGCCCCAGTGCCGAGCGAGGGGCCGCGGTCACGGAGGCGATGACGACCGCTGACAGGGCTGCGGCAAGCAGGAAGCCGCCGCGGTACATCCAGGGTGCAAGCTCGCGGGCCACCAGGACCATGGCGAGGAGCCCGCCGAGGGCAAGCACCCCCAACAGTCCGATGCCCGGGAGCCGGACGAGCCGTCCGCCGACGCGGGTGTACAGCCGCTTCGACGGCTGGAGCAGCGACGGTGTCAGGGCCAGAACGGCACCCAGCAGCAGCGCCTGCATACGGGTGTCAGTGCCGTAGTAGGCCCGGGACGGGTCGGACAGCGGGTGATAGAGGGCGGCCATGAGAGCAGCCGACCCGATGGCACCACCCAGGAGCACGATCCGCAACGCGGGCACCCGCAGCCGTGCGGTTCCGAGCAGTGCCACCAACAACAACGGGAAGAGGATGTAGAACTGCTCCTCGATCGCGAGCGACCAGGTGTGCCGCAACGGTGACGGCGCGACGAACTGCGCGAAGTACGACTGGCCGCTCAGCATGAACCACCAGTTCGACACGTAGCCCAGCGTCGCCAACGAGTCACCGCGCAGGCGCGACTGAGGCTGCGGTGCGGCGCCGGAGTACGCGGCGACCGCCAGCAGGACCAGGAGCATGGCCGGCAGGAGCCGGCGAGCGCGCCGGAGCCAGAACGCACGCAGTCCGATCCGGCCTGCTCGCGTCCACTCCTTCACGAGCAGGGACGTGATCAGGAATCCGGAGAGCACGAAGAAGACGTCGACCCCGAGGAACCCACCGGCTGTCCACGACACCCCGCCGTGGTAGAGCATGACGGCGACCACTGCCACGGCGCGCAACCCGTCCAGCGCCGGGCGGTAGCCCAGGTGCGCCCCACGACCTGAGGACGTCGCCGGAACCGGGCGCTCGTCAGTCTCCGCTGTCACGGACGACCTCCGCGTCTCCGGTTCAGGGGGCTGCGGCACAATGACGCGTCACGACCGCATGGAAAGGTAAATGGTGCTGAGGCGAGCCAGAGTGCCCGTGGTGCTCGCGACCATCCTGCTGCTCGTTCTCCTGCTCAACAAGGCCGGGGTGCTGGCTCCGGACATCAAGCCCGAAATCTACATGGCCCCCTGGCGTGAGGCCGAGGCTTTGAGTAGAGCGTGGCGAGAGAGCCCGAAGCTGGGTGAGCCCAACTTCAACGTGGGGCTCTTCCCGGTCGCTGCGCTGGTCGGTGTCATCCAGCAGCTCGGCATCGGCGCAGACCTCTCGATGCGCCTGCTGCGTTTTGCCCTCCTGCTGCTCGGCAGCTGGGGCGCGGTCCGCTTCTACTCACTCGTCGCCGGATCGCGGGCCAGCAGGCTGGGGCGGGTGACCGTGGCGGTCCTCTACGTCGCCACCCCCTACATGGTCACGGCCGGCGACTTCCTCGCGATCGTCCTCCCTGCGGCGATGTTGCCCTGGATGGCGCTGTTCCTGCTGCGGGCGACGGTCCGGGGCGGATGGCGGTACCCGGCGGCGTCGGCGCTGGCCTTCGCCGCCATGAGCGGGATGAACGTCGCGGTCATCCCGTTGATCCAGCTCCTGTGCCTGCCTGCCCTGCTCTGGTACGCCCACACCGGGCTCGGCGCGAGCTGGCGGATGGTGCTCACCGCCGCCGCGAAGTGGGCGCTCCTCGCCGGCCTGCTCTCGGCCTACTGGCTCGTGCCGTCGTTGGCAGCCCTGGGTGCCGGAAGTCACGTGACCCAGTTCAGCGAGTCCCTCGACGGCATCGCCGCCCCGTCCTCGTTCGGCGAGGTGATGCGCGGCCTTGGACTCTGGCCGCTGTACGGACAGGACGTCGATGGTCCCTGGCAACCCGGGTTCGTGTCCTACCTGACCAACCCGCTCATCGTCGTGGCCAGCTTCTTCGCACCCATCCTGCTCGTCGCGTCCGCGCTGGTGGTACGTGGACCGTCGCGTCGGCTGGCGTTGCTGCTCGTGGTTCCGGCTGCCGTCCTCATGGTCGGCGTCCACCCGGCCGACAACCCGTCGCCGTTCGGTCGAGCGCTGCTCTGGTCCTTCGAGAACGTGCCCGGCGCTGCGGCCTTCCGGACCACCAACAAGGTGGGAGCAGTCCTGCTGCTGGGGTTGGCCGTGCTGGCTGGTCTGGCGGCCCCGGCGCTGGTGCGCCGCGCACGACGGATCGCACCCCGCCCAGTGATCGCATCGGTGGCTGCTGCCGGCGTGGTGCTCGCAACTTGGCCGGCCTGGACCGGAGGCCTGTACAGCCTCCCCATGCCCGTGCCGGAGCACTGGTACGAGGCGACTCGCGCGCTGGACCAGGGGCCGGCCGATCGGAGGGTGTGGTTCGTTCCAGGGGTCGCCCAGCCTCAGTACACGTGGAGCGAGGACCGGCCGGACGACCTCAACAACGCTCTGCTGGCGCGTCCTTCCTTCGTGCGGGTCACCCTGCCCGAGTCCTCGCCCTACGGCGCCAGCCTGCTCGCCGCGGTCGACACCGGGCTCCAGGAGGGATCGCTGCCGAGCGGCACCCTCTCGGCTGCGGCGCGCTACCTGGGTGTGGGCGACGTCCTCGTCCGCAACGACGTCCGGTGGGACAAGGCCGGGGGTGCCCGCCCGCTGGACGTGGCCTTCGACGTGGGCTTCGACAAGGGCCTCGCCTTCCGGGGTGACTATGGCAAACCGGGAGAGGGGCTGGTGCGCACGCCCGACCAACCCGAGCTCGAGCTCCAGCTGCCGCCCCTGCAGCGCTACGAGGTGAGCGACGGGCGGGACCTCGTGCGGACGGAGAGTGCCGACGGACTGGTCCTCGTGGACGGGGACGGCTGGGCCCTGCCGTCGTTGGTCCTCGCCGGTCTGCTCCCGAAACAGCCACCCTTCCTCTTCACGGCTGCGAGCGACGTCGGCGACCTGGCCGATGCGCTCGGACGTCACGACCCGTCTGGTGCTCACCGACACCAACCGTCGGCGTGAGGTCGTGCCCAACCGGCTGACCGACGCCTACGGTCCACTGGTCACGGCCGACACCGACCCGGGACCGACCATCGCCCTGGCGGGCCCCGATGAGCAGACGGTGCTGCGCGTCGAGGGTGCCGAGGTCACGTCGACCCTGGACGAACCGCTGTTCGGCGTGAACCCGAGCACGTCCGCCGAGAACGCCTTCGACGGTGACCCGATGACCGCGTGGACGTTCGGTGACTTCGGTCGCGCCCAGGGGCAGTCCGTCACGGTTCGTGCCGCGCAGCCCCTGCGGGTCGACCGTGTCGACCTGGACGTCCCACCGACCACGGGTCGACGCATCGCCACACTGCGAGTGCAGGCGGACGACGCCGCACAGGAGGTGGTCGTCCCACCGGACGGGCGGGTCTCCGTCACGTTCCCCGGCCGCTCCGCGGAGCGCCTGACCGTCACGGTGACCGACGTCGCCGGTGAGGGCGACAACCCCGTCTCCATCGCCGAGGTGGCCGTTCCCGGACTGCAGGTGCGGCGCGTGGCTCGGCTGCCCGTGTCCACCGCGCAGGCCATGCAGGCACTGACCGGTCCTGCGCGAACCCGGCTCGGGCAGACGCCCACGGACATCGTGCTGAGCAGGGTGCTCGGCAAGGACGCAGAGTTCGATGACGACGAGGAGGCGCGACTCGATCGCGACTTCACCTCGCCGGACGCCCGCCAGTACCGGGTCTACGGACTGGCCCGGCCGGACCGCGGCGCCGCGGACGTGCTCCTGGACGCCCTGCAGGGGGTCACCGGGGACGTTGCCGCCACGTCGTCGTCGCGGGCGTTCGGAGCCACCACGGTCCGCGGCTCCCGAGCTTTCGACGGTGACCCCAACACCGGCTGGGTCCCGGGCCGGGCGATCGACGGGGAGTGGCTGTCCGCCTCGTTCGACCAGGAGCGAACGCTGACCCAGGTGGTCATCGAGCAACCCGAGAAGGCGACGGCCTGGGTCTCCGAGGCCGACATCATCGTGGACGGTCGACGGGTGGCCACCACCACGCTGACCCGCGGTCGGGTCGAGGTCGCGGTGCCGGAAACGCAGGCCAGCACGGTGCGCCTTCAGGTGGTGGCTCACGAGGGCGAGGGGTTCCCCATCGTGAGCGAGGTCGACCTCGGCGGGGCCCGCATGTCCAGCGACCCCGAGGCAGCAGCGAAGCGCTGCGTCACGGTCGGCACGATCGACGACGAACCGGTGCAGGTTCGCCTGGTGGGCGGGGTCGACGGGGAGGGACAGCGCCTCTTCGCCGGCTGTGAACCGGTACGGCTCGGACCGGGAGAGCACCGGCTGCGGAGCCGGCCCGGTTGGACGACGGACTCGTTGGTCCTGCGCGACAGCCAGGGCGAGGCGGCTCAGCCCGGCAGGTCGGGTCCGGTCGTCGACGTCGACCGGAAGTCCTCCTCGTCGTACCGGGTCGACGCCGGCGCAGCCGACTCGCCCTACCTTCTCGTCGTGGGGCAGAACGTCAATGCGGGGTGGCGGGCCACGATGGATGGCGACCCGCTAGGTCCCCCGGTCGTCGTCGACGGCTATGCCATGGGCTGGTGGGTACGCGACCTGGACCCCCACGTGTTCGAGGTCGAGTACAGCCCACAGGGGCCCTCGGACATCGCGATGGCGACCTCGGGTGGTGCCCTCCTCCTCGCCTCAGGTCTGCTCCTGGTGCCGGGACGTCCCCTTGGTGATCGGCCGTTACCGTCGCCGTCACCGTCGTCACCGACGCCTGTGGAAGGTGCGGTGGGCGGGAGGCGGCAGCGTCGGCGTGGACTCCAGTGGGGTGGCTGGTTCCTCTTCGCGCTCGGGTGCGGTGTGTTCGCAGGCCTGCCCGGGCTGGTGGCGGGCGCCGGCGTGGCCCTGTGGAGCGTCACCGGGGCTCCGGCGCCGCGAACGCTGCTTCGGCTGTCGGTGGTCGCCATGGTGCTCGCCCCGGTGGCGTGGGTGCTCGGCAACCTCTCCCGGTGGGGTGAGGTCAGCCCGCAGCTCGTGCTCGCGAATCCCGCGCCGTCAGTGCTGGTCGTGCTGTCCCTCGTGCTGGTCGTCGTCGGGGCATGGCGTGATGCCGACCCGGATGACAGCCCCCAGCGGCGGGGAGCAGACCCCGACCCACCTCCGGCTGTTCCGGCCCCGGCCTAGTCGCCGACGCCTCGAAGGACCTCGCCTCGCCTGACTATCCGGCCCGGTGCCACAGCGCTGTCCTCGACCAGGGCCCCGGCCTCGACGACGGCCTGGGTCATGACCACCGAGCCCACCACGCGTGCGCCTGCCTGGACCACGGCTCGGGGACCCACCGCGGACCCACCCGAGACCTGGGCCGCCTCATCCACCAGGGCGGTCGCATCGATGTGCGCGTCCCGCCCGGAACGCAGGACGAGCGCGCGCGATGCCCGCACCAGCGCCTCGGGACTGCCGACGTCCTCCCACAACGCGTCCTCGCGGTAGGCCAGGACTCGGCCGCGGGCCACGAACCGGGGCAGGACGTCCCTCTCCAGCGACACGACCCCTTCCGGTATCGACTGCACCAGCGAACGGCTTAAGACATAGGTGCCGGCGTTCACCTCAAGACTCGCGGGCGCCGAGCTCTTCTCCGAGAAGCTCGACACCAGACCGCTGCGATCGGCCACGACCGAGCCGAACGTGCGGGCGTCCGGAACCTCTCGAAGGTGCAGCACGGCATCTGCGGTCGGGTTCTCGGCACCCAGCACGCGCTGACGGGTGAGGTCGTGAGCGGTGAGCAGGTCACCGTTGACGACGACCACGCGCTCGGGGATGGACGTGAGGGTGGCGGCGGCCGCCCGCAGACCTCCGGCGGTCCCGGCGGGTTGGGGCTCGGTTGAGTAGCGCAGACGCACACCCCATGCGCTTCCATCGCCCAGCACGGGCTCGAACTGGTCAGCCAGGTGAGAGGTCGCCAGGACCACATCGACGACACCGTGAGAAGCCAGCCACCGGAGCTGATGGACGATGAACGGTTCCCCCGCGACCTCCAGGAGGTGCTTGGGGCGGTCCGCCGACAGCGCGCCCATGCGTGTTCCGAGTCCGCCGGCGAGGACGATGGCGACAGTGGACGAGGGCACGGGTGGGGCGACCACCCGACTCATGCGTCACCCTGACCGCGGTGCACGGCGATGAGGGGCGATTCGGGCAGCGCGGCGGCCACTGGGTCCGGCTCGCGCCGGATCCCGAGCACGAGCTCGGCGACTCCGACCACGACCACGAGACTTGCTGCCACGATCGCGGCCCCGAGGACGTGGAAGGCACTGCCGCGCGCGTAGGTGAGGCAGAGGACCACTTCGAGGACGACGGCCAGCCAGGCGACCTTGACCAGGAGGTGGCGACCCTGGGCCATCTCGGCCATCACGAGGACCTGGACCAGCGCGAGGAGTGTTCCCAGCGCAAGGTAGGGGAGCAGGAGGTCCTCGGCAGCATGGTAGGCAGACCCGCCGAGCAGCCCGATCCAGAGCTCTGGCGCCATCGCGGCCACAGCGGTGCCGAGGAGGCACACACCCAGCACGAGACCGCCGGCCCGCACGATCGAGCGGCGTGACCCGGAGGTGGCCAAGGTCGGGATCAGCGCGAGGGCGAGGAACTGCGTCACCCAGATGGGCGAGCGGCCGAGCGTCGAGATGAGCGCGTACTCCCCGGACTCGACCGGCGCCAGGACGTACCGGGCGAGCACCACGTCGATGGTGGTCAGCGCCATCAGCACACCGATCGCGGAGTTCGACCGCACCAGTGACCGCGCGACGGCGCCCGGGGCTCCGCGTGGCGCGGACCAGGGCAGGTGCGCCTGACCGCGGCAGACCCACCACAGGATCGCGGCCATGACACAGGTGGCCAGGCTGACCAGGGCCAGGGCACCGGTGAGGCCGAAACCCAGCCAGGCGGCGGTCGTCGCAGCCAGCACCCGACTGATGCCGATCGCGACGTAGGCCAGCGACAGGGCGCCGATGCGCCCCAGCCCGAGCAGCCCGCCCATCAGGGCCCCGTTGAGGATCAGGGCAGGCAACCCGAGCGCCACGACGATGGGCGGAACCACCGAGTCGACTCGGGTCACGTGGGCCAGGAGGGGGGAGAGGGCGATGGTGAGCAGGCACCCGACGGCGCCGACGAGGAGAGGAAGCCGCAGGTCGAACGCTGCTGGTCCGCGACGGGCGACCCTGCGTGCGTAGAGCACCTGGAACGCGGCGGCGGGGATGGCGAGCACCAGACCGATGCTGTTGAACGAGGAGAAGCCGCCGAAGTCGGCTGGGCCGAGGGCCCGCGACAGGATGACGACGAACACGTAGCTCATGGCGCTCGCGGCGGCCATGCCGAGGCCGAGCAGGGCGTCGCCGAAGGCCGTCCTGCCCAAGGGGCGTTCTCGGGAGTGACGGCTCACAACGACTCGATCCACCATGGTCAGGGGTCAGGCTACCGGCAGGCACCTGGCTCGGCAGCGGATCCACCGGGTAGGACGGGACCCGGGTCATGATGTCGCGCGGTGATGGTGCAGGGTGAGCGACGCGGTCCCGGCATCGCCGATGACGGTCACCGAGTCGGTGAACACACGAGAAGGAGCCAGCGGTGACCGAATCCGCGAGCAACGTCCTGGTCAGCGTCGTCGTCCCCACCCGCAACAACGAGCGGACGATCGAGGAGTGCCTCGCCTCGGTTCGTCGCCAGACGCATCCGGCCATCGAGCTCATCGTCGTGGACAACGCGAGCGACGACGCGACGTGGGCGATCGCCGAGGAGCTCGCCGACCGTGTCGTGGCGGGCGGCCCGGAGCGCAGCGCCCAGCGCAACCGCGGCATCGAGCTGGCGCGAGGCGAATGGGTGCTCTGGCTCGACAGCGACATGATCATGCCGCCCGAGACGGTCGCCCAGGCGCTGCGCACGGCGACGACGACGGGCGCGGTCGCGATCGCGCTGCCCGAACGAACCATCGGTTCGGGGTTCTGGACCGCGTGTCGTGCTCTCGAGAGGGAGTGCTACCTCGACGACCCACTGCTCCACAACCCGCGACTGATCCGCCGTGAGGTCCTGACCGGTGACGGGGGCTTCGCCCTCTCGATGTCGGGGCCGGAGGATGCCGATCTTCGCCTGCGGTTGCGGGCGGCCGGCGCCCGCATCGAGCTGGCACCGGTGCTGGTCGACCACGACGAGGGCCGGTTGACGATCCGGTCGGTCATGGAGAAGCGCTACTACTACGGGCGCAGCCTGCCCGCCTTCGCGGACAGCCATGAGGGGGAGGTGGCCCGACAGGGCCGGACCGTGGCCCGCTCGTACCTGCGCAACTGGCGGCTCCTGGCTCACCAGCCGCTGCAGTCCGTCGGAATGCTCGGGCTGCGTGGCCTCGAGGCCGGCGCCTACGCCGTCGGCGCCCGCAGGGGCCGTCGGGACAGCGCCGGCTGACCGTCGACGGCCTGGTTCAGCGCTGCCTCGAGCTGCAGCGTGGTGTTCTCCCAGGAGAACGACTGCGCGTGACGCCGGGCGTTGTCGCCGTACTTCTGCCGGAGGGGTGCGTCAGTGAGCAGCTGTTCGACCTGGGCCGTCATCTGGGCGACGGTGTCGGCGAGCATCCCGGTCTCGTCGTCGATGATCGACTCGGTCACGCCCCCGGCGAAGGAGAAGGCCACGGACGGCGTCCCGTGGAGGCCGGCCTCGACGATGGTGAGTCCCCATCCCTCCTTGTGGGACGGCAGGAGCACGACCCACGCGCGGGAGAGGAGGGTTCTCTTGGTGTGCTCGTCGACGAAACCATGGAACCGGACCCGGTCGGACACCCCGCGCGCGATGGCGTGCGCACGAAGCTCGTCATCCCAGTACCCACCGCCCACGACGTCGAGGGTGAGGTCGGGGAAGCGCGTGGTCAGGTCGGCCACGATGTCGATCGCGGTCTCGAAGTGCTTGTGCGGCACCAGGCGGCCCAGCACCATCAGGCTGGGTGTGTCCGATCGCTCGAGATCCGCATACGAGTTGAGATCCGTCGGGATGTCGTTGCCCGAGTAGGTGATCGCGATGCGGTCGGGATCGACACCGAGAGTCGACAGGTCGGCCTTGGTCGCCTTCGACACCGTGACGTACTGACACCGGCGGTAGACGATCGGGGCCAGCCGGGACTCGATGAGCCACCCGAGCCGCCCGAGGACGGGACCGAAGATGATCGGCCACTGGTCGCGGTGCACGTGATGGACCAGGCTCACCACCGGGGCGCTGCGGGCGAGTGGTGACCAGAAGGGGACCCCGTTGTGGACGTCGATGACGACGTCGACGTCGCGGCGGACCTTGCGCAGGAGCTGGAGACCGCGGAGGTAGCAGGTCAGCCGGCCGCCTCGACGGATGATCCGCACGTCGCCGCGGTCGACGCGACGGGACGCACCGGGGAAGGCAGCGGAGAACACCGTCACGGTGTGGCCGTGCGCACTGAGGATCTGCGACGTGCGCTCCACGTAGACCTCGGCGCCACCCGCCTCCGGGTGATCGCCGTCGCGCCACGTCAGGATGAGGATGCGCAGCGCGCGGTTGCCGTTCCCGGCCGGCTGGACGCCCACGCGTGCCCCTTCCACGGATCCTGGCAGGGATCCCCGACAGGCTCGGTTATGGTACTCGGATGGGCAGCCGAGCACGACCGGATCTGCCCGCCGGCCCCTGTGAGGTCTGTTCCGGACCCACCGGTCCCTGGCACCTGAAGCACGGTGGTCACGTGGACCGATGCCGGGTGTGCGGTCACGTCCGCCGTTCCCTGACCGACGCTCCGGGCAACCATCGCGACGCCGCCTACGGTGGCGACCCGTCCATGGACTCGGCACGCACGGCTCTGACCTACCGCATGCTGCGCGCCATCGGACGCCCGGCGTCGGTCTTCGAGATCGGGTTCGGAAGCGGTGCGCTGCTGCGGCGCTTCCACGACGACGGGGCGAGCATCGCCGGCGTGGACCCCGACCAGCTGGGCGTCGGGCTCGACGAGGTCGTCCGCCGGGAGGCCACCCTGTGGCACGGCACGATGGAGGACGTCCCGGACGGCGCCGTCGCTGCCGATCTCGTCGTGGGGGTCCACGTCATCGAGCACGTGACCGACCCGATGCTGACGGTCCACAAGGCCGCCTCGCTGCTCACCGAGAGGGGCCGGCTGGTGCTGCTCACCCCTGCGGGTGACTCGTGGGGGTTGTCGACCTTCGGGTCCGCCTGGTGGATGCTCGAGGACCCCACGCACGTCAGGTTCTTCACCGAGGACTCGCTGGCCCGGATGGCCAGCACGGCGGGCCTCACCAACATCAGGGTCGAGCGGATGGTGGTCGACAGCCTCAGCGTCGACGTCGCCTCCGCCGTGCGGACCCTGCGCCCACCTGGCCCTGCGGGCGCGCTCGCGAGCGGCCCGGTGCGCCTCGCCTCGCTCGCCTCGTCCCCGGTCGTCGCGGGCCTGCGGGTGGTGGCTCCTCGGACTCGGGCCACGCTTTGCCTGACAGCGGAGCGAGGACCTCGGTGACCCAGAGGCGTGGCCTGCGGCGCTCGGTGGTGCTCTTTCGCAGCTTCCTCGTCGAACAGACGGATCCCGACCGCTTCTACGGCGAGCTGGCAGCCGACTCGGTGGCCACCCTCGCGGACCTCACCGAG